>JANYGZ010000020.1 GCA_025362235.1 Ferruginibacter sp.
CAATAAAAGCAGCGGTGGCAAACCCGGTGAAGAGTTTGAGAACGGAATAAGAAATTATAAATGATGAATCAAAAGATAGAAACCTATAATTCATAACTCATAATTAATAATTGAAAAAAATGTTTAAAAATTATTTAAAAACCGCATGGCGAAACCTTAAAAAAAATAAGGGTTATACTGCTATAAATATTTTAGGTTTAGCCGCTGGTATGGCCGTTGCATTACTTATTGGTTTGTGGGTGTACAGCGAATATACTTACGATAAATTTTTACCCGAATACGGACAGGTATACCGTGTGCAAAGAAATTTTGACAGTAACGGTGATACGTTAACGTTTCCAACAACCTCACTCAGGCTGGCAGATGCGCTGCGTAATGACATTCCTGAAATTGAATATGTAGCTGAAAGTGACTGGATGGGCTCCCACGGTTTAAAGGTTGGAGAGAAGAAATTTTATTTGCGGGGTGGGCAAACAGGCATAGATTTTTTAAAAATATTTCAGTATTCGTTGCTTAAGGGAAATGTAGACAATGTATTTAAAGATCCATATTCTATTGTATTAACCCAGTCCACTGCTACAACATTGTTTGGTACAGAAGACCCTATTAATAAAACGGTGCGTTTTGATAATAAAGATGATTTAAAAGTAACCGGAATAGTAAAAGACCTGCCCGCTAATTCGTCGCTGAAATTTAATTACCTGGTTCCTTTTACTTATGTTGAACAAACAAATCCTTATATAAAAGAAAACCGCACCGGTAGTTTTGGCAATAATTCTTACCAGCTTTTTGTAAAATTAAAAGCAGGTACTTCGTATGCACAGGTGGTAAAAAAAGTAAGAGACATTGAGCATGTAGAAAAAGGCAATATAAATGCCATGAATTCATTTGTAATTTTGCAGCCATTAAAAAACTGGCATTTATATTCAAATTATGTAAATGGAAAAGAAACGGCAGGCTTCCTGGAATATGTAAAAATATTTACTATTGTTGGCATATTGGTATTGTTGATTGCCTGTATCAATTTTATCAATCTTACTACAGCAAGGTCAGAAAAGAGGGCGAGAGAAGTAGGGGTAAGAAAAGCTATTGGGTCGCAAAGAAAAGATCTTATACTGCAGTTTCTTACCGAATCATTTTTGCTTACATTTATTTCATTTTTATTTTCTATTGTTTTTGTTCAATTATTGCTGCCTTCTTTTAATGCGCTCACCGGCGGGCAACTAAGCATTCCTTTTACAAGCGGCATTTTCTGGATACTGTTATTTTGTTGTGTTTGCATTACGGCATTGTTGGCAGGTAGCAGGCCTGCATTTTATTTATCATCTTTTCAGCCGGTAAAAGTTTTAAAGGGTGCATTGCATATGGGTAAAGCCGCTGCTCTGCCACGAAAAGTATTGGTGGTATTACAGTTCAGCTGCTCCATAGCTTTAATTATCAGTACGGTTATTATTTACCAGCAAATACAACATGCAAAAAACAGGCCTTCCGGTTACGATCTTAACAGGCTGATGATGACAGACATGAACAGCGACCTTGAGCATAATTACACCGCCTTGAAAAACGACATGCTTGCAAAAGGTATTGTAAGCAGCGTAACAACGGCTTCCAGCCCTGCCACAAATATTTACTGGCACTCTGATGTAGATAACTGGCCTGGTAAAAATGCAGGTGAAACAATTGAGATGGGAACAATAATTGTGTCGAAAGATTATTTTAAAACCCTGGGGATGACTATGCAGCAGGGGAGAGAATTTGATAATGCAGCAGATACGCTAAATGTAATATTAAATGAAGCTGCCATAAAGCAAATGCGTATAAAGGAACCGTTGAATAAAACGATAAGCTGGCAGGGAAAACAATTTAGAATTGCCGGTGTGGCAAAAGATGCGCTGATGCTTTCGCCTTTTACTCCTGCTGATCCAACCATGTTTTTGTATGATGCAAATTCGCAGGGTAATTTAATGTATCGCCTTGCACCAAATATAAAAACGCAGGACGCCATTACAGAACTCAGCACTTTATTTAATAAGTATAACCAATCTTTTCCCTACGATTACCAGTTTGCAGATGCTGATTATGCTGCTAAGTTTAACCTGGAAGTATTGATAGGGAAACTGGCGGGAATATTTGCCGGCCTTGCTATCCTCATTTCATGCCTTGGGTTATTTGGACTTGCAGCTTATATAGCAGAACAAAGAACCAAAGAAATAGGTATAAGAAAAGTATTGGGAGCTTCTGTTTCGCAGGTGTGGTTGCTGCTTTCAAAAGATTTTATTTTATTGGTGCTCATCAGTTGTGTAATTGCTTCGCCTGTTGCTTTTTACTTTTTGCAAGGCTGGTTGTTAAAATATCAATATAGAATTGCCATTGGCCCATTAGTGTTTATACTGGCCGCCGTTACGGCTATTGTAATCACCATAATTACAATTAGTTTCCAGGCAATAAAAGCCGCGATAGCAAACCCTGTAAAGAGTTTGAGAACAGAATGATTATCCTGAAGAAACTAGTAACATAAAACGTACAACTTAAAACATAAAGTCATGTTTAAAACATATATCAAAACTGCCATTAGAAATCTTAGAAAGCATAAGAGTAATTCATTTATAAATATTGCCGGTCTTGTTGTTGGCTTCGCTGCTTTTTTACTCATCTTCCTTGTGGTACAGTATCAAGAAAGCTTTGATGATTTTCATGCAAATAAAAACGAGCTATACCGTGTGGTGCGTATTGGCAGGCAAAGCGAAAATAGGGAATACAGGGCCGGCATTCCTTTTCCGGTAACACAGGCTTTACGCACCGATTTTCCGCAACTGAAAAATGCCGGCGCTGTTTTAGGCGATGATAATGTGCAGATAATTGTTCCTGCAACAGACGGCTCTGTACAAAGGAAATTTAAAGAGCCGCATGTATTTATTACTGAGCCAAATTTCTTTGCAATGTTTGATTTTAAAATGGCAGAAGGTAATATAAAAACAGCGTTAAGTGATGTGAATACGTTGATGCTTACTAAAGATGTTGCTGCAAAATACTTTGGAACCCGGCAATCTGCTATGGGTAAGTCTTTGAAGTTTTATGGAAAAACAATGAAGGTAACAGGCATACTGGAAAACCCTCCTGCTAATTCTGATTTCCCGCTAAGTGTTGTTGTATCATATGCTACATTGATGCAGGGTGATCGTAATAATGACTGGGGCGGTATTTCTGACGAGAATTATTGTTTTGTGCAGTTAAATAAAAATGCCTCCGTTGACCAGTTTAATAAAATGCTTGACCAGTTTACAAACAAACATATAAAGCCCGTAAATCCGGGATATTTTCTTTCGGCTCAGCCTTTGAATGAAATACATTCTGATGAACGTTATGGCAACTTTAATAATACCACATTTAGTAAAAACCTTATTCTGGCTTTAAGCATTATTGGTTTGTTTCTGTTGGTGATTGCCTGCGTAAACTTTATAAACATTACAACGGCTCAGGCTATCAACAGATCACGTGAAGTTGGTGTAAGAAAAGTATTAGGCAGCAGCCGGGGGCAATTGATATTACAGTTTTTAGGCGAAACAGGCATTACAACATTGCTTGCATTGTTTGGGGCATTAATAGTGGTTCTTTTATGTGTACCTTCTGTAAATAACCTGCTCAATATCCATATCTCATTATCTGTTTTATACAGCCCCGGATTTTTATTATCCATATTTGCTGCATTGCTGGGGGTTACATTTTTATCAGGCTTTTATCCGGCGTTGGTTTTATCTGGTTTTAAATCCATCAATGTTTTAAAGAGCGCTGTAGCAACAGGCAGCAAAGGAGTTTCACTAAGAAGAGGTTTAGTTGTATTTCAGTTTGTGATTGCACAAACCCTCATCATCGGCACATTAGTAGTTGCATCGCAGATGGAATACTTCCGTAATACGGATATGGGTTTTAATAAAGAAGCCATTATCAATGCAAGTGTTCCCGGCGATAGCCTGAGCCGTACTAAAGTAAATGCCTTTAATAATGACTTGAAGAATATTACCGGTGTTAAAGATGTAAGTTTTAGTATGTTTTCACCATCTACAGGAGAAGGAAGCTGGGCAACAGACCTGGGCACAGCAGATAACACCAGTAAAACAAACCCTAATATGATTGTTACCATGAGGCCGGCCGATACCGCCTTCTTTCGTTTATACAATTTGAAGTTAGCTGCAGGCCGTGTTTATTTTCCATCAGATACAGTACGTGAATATGTGGTAAATGAAACAGTGGTAAAAAACCTGGGTATACAGGATCCTCAAAAAGCTATCGGCAAAATGGTCATTGTAAGCGGCAGAACTTTCCCTATTGTAGGTGTTGTAAAAGATTTTCATAACAACTCATTGCGAAATGCCATTGATCCTATAGTAATGACAACAATGAAAGATGGATATGGCCTGGCAAATATTCAAATAAATATGGCCCAGGCAAAACCAGTGATAGCAGCGATACAAAATACCTGGAATAAATATTATCCTGATTTTGTTTTTGAGTATGGTTTTGTTGACCAGGCAATAGCAGATTACTACCAGCAGGAAAATCAATTGTCAATATTGTATAAAATATTTTCCGGTATTGCCATTTTCATTTCATGTCTTGGTTTATATGGCCTCATTTCATTTATGGCCGTACAACGAAAAAAAGAGATTGGTATACGCAAAGTATTGGGCGCACCGGTTCGTGATATAGTGATTATGTTGTCAAAAGAGTTTACCATACTTATTACTATAGCATTTTTAATTGCTGCACCAATTGCATGGTATTTTATGCACCAGTGGTTACAGCAATATATATTTCGCATACCAATAGGAGCATGTTTCTTTATCATCACCATAATAGGTTCATTGGTTATTGCATGGATCACGGTAAGCTATACTGCCATCAAAGCAGCACTTGCAAACCCGGTAAAGAGTTTAAGGACGGAGTAAACAGCCCCTCCTTGAACTACGTTCGTTCTCTTGCAGAGAACCCTGGAGGGGAGGGACAAACCAAGAGTTCAAAAATTTCAAGCGAATGCCGATTGTGTTATAGATGATCCGATAGCTATCGGATAGAAAAATAAAGTTGAAGTGGAAGGTGAAATGTTTGGTGATGAGATGAAGTACCGTCCCTTCTCTTCAGGAGAAGGGAATGAGGGATGAGGCTCGAAATGGAAGAATAAATGTTTAGTAATGAAACAACGTACCACCTCCTCTCTTCGGGAGAGGAGGAAGGGAAGAGAGGCTAAAAATTATTTATCACCGCCTGAAAAATTATATGACCTGTAATTTTTAGGGACTAAAATCACTCCCCCTCTGGGGAGTAGGGAGGGGGCTTTATGTTTAAAAATTATTTTAAAACCGTATGGCGGAACATGTTTAGGAACAAAACATTTACGGCCATTAATATACTGGGCCTTGCACTGGGGCTGGCCTGCAGCCTGTTGATAATGCTTTGGGTGCAGGATGAAAAAGCGGTAGATGGGTTTCATAAAAACGGTAAGTTTTTGTACCAGGTGTATGAACGCAATTATTTCGATGGCAAGGTTGAGGGGAATTACCCAACCCAGGGTTTACTGGCCGAAGAATTAAAAAGAGTAGTTCCTGAAGTGCAATATGCCAGCAGTCTTGAATGGAATACTACAAATACTTTTGAAGCAGGTGATAAAATCAGCAAAATGGAAGGATCGTTTGCAGGGAATGATTTTTTTACCATGTTTAGTTACCCGCTATTACAGGGAACGCCACAAACTGCTTTAAACTCCGTAGACGGTATTGCCATTTCCCGTAAAATGGCGGAGCATTTTTTTGGAAGCGCTGAGAAAGCAATTGGTAAAATCATAAGATACGAGAATAGTGAAAATTTTCCTGTAACCGCAGTGTTTGAAAATCTTCCCGCTAACTCTTCGCAACAATTTGATTTTCTCAGAAGCTGGCAGGCATTTAAAAAAGAAAATGATGACTGGATCCATAACTGGGGCAATACCGATGGCCCAACTTTTGTACAACTTCGTAAGGATGCAGACCCAATTAAAACGGAAGCGAAGATCAAAGATTTTGTTTACAGGTATAAAGAAAAAAGTAAAGGATTTAATATTGAATTAGGCTTACAGCCGTACCCCGAAAAATATCTTCATTCTACCTTTAAAAATGGATATGCTGATGGTGGCCGTATTGAATATGTAAACCTGTTTACGATAGTGGTCATTTTTATACTGCTTATTGCCTGTATTAATTTTATGAACCTTTCCACGGCCCGATCTACTAAACGTGCAAGAGAAGTAGGTGTTCGCAAAGTAGTTGGTGCAAGCCGCACCACATTAATCCTTCAATTTATTGGTGAAGCATTGTTGCTTGCTTTTATTGCTGTTATAATTGCTGTTATTGTTGTGCTGTTATTTTTACCATCTTTTAATTCCCTTACGGGAAAACAGTTGGCATTGCCCTTTGCACAGCCTGGTTTTTGGCTAACGCTGTTTTGCCTGTTTGCAATAACAGGCATAATAGCCGGAAGTTACCCGGCACTTTTTATGTCATCACTAAAGCCAGTGAAAATTTTAAAAGGCCGTTTGCAATTTAGCTGGGGCACCACATTTTTCCGCAAAGGGCTGGTAGTATTTCAATTTGCACTTTCCATTGTATTTATGATTGGGATGATCGTTGTATACAAACAGGTAAGTTATATTCAAACAAAAAATATCGGTTACGACCGGGAAAATCTTTTATACGTTCCACTGGAAGGAGAGTTGTCTCAAAAGTATGCGGTGTTTAAAGATCAAGCAGCAAATGTTCCCGGCATTCTTAGCGTTTCCAAAATGAGGCAGGCACCCACTACCATAGGAAATCATACCGGCGATATTAAATGGGTAGGTAAAGATCCCACTTTAGTAGCATCGTTTGTAAATTCAACTGTTGGGTACGATTTTGTGAAAACCATGAGCCTTCAACTGGCGGAAGGCCGTGATTTTTCGAAAGATTTTGGTACTGATTCTACAGGTTATATCGTCAATGAAACGGCCATTCAAAAAATGGGCTACAAAGATCCAATTGGCAAACAATTGTGGTGGGGAAACCATGAAGGCAAGATCATCGGCGTTATAAAAGATTTCCATTTTGCTTCTATGCACGAAACTATTGAACCATTTATAGTCCGCCTGGATGAAGATCGGCAATCGGGTACAATACTGGTTCGTACAAAGGCAGGCAAAACTAAAGAGGTAATTACGGGTCTTGAAAAAGTATGCAAATCATTAAATCCAAAGTTTCCTTTTACATATAAGTTTTCTGATGAAGAGTTTACAAGGCTGTACAAAAGTGAACAGGTAGTAAGTGAATTGGCTAATTATTTTGCTGTATTGGCTATATTCATTTCGTGCCTGGGTTTATTTGGATTGGCCATGTTTACTGCCGAACAGCGCATTAAAGAAATTGGTGTGCGTAAAGTATTGGGCGCATCGGTGTTCAGCATTGTCTCACTGCTGTCAACCAATTTTTTAAAACCTGTTGCTATTGCTATGCTAATTGCATTTCCGATAGCATTGTGGGCCATGAACCAGTGGCTTCGGGGCTTTGCTTATAAGGTTACAGTAGAGTGGTGGATGTTTGCATTGGCAGGCCTGCTTACCATTTTTATTGCCTTGCTCACAGTAAGCTATCAAAGTATCAAGTCCGCATTAACAAACCCTGTAACTAGTTTAAAAACAGAGTAGGCAGCCCCCTAAATCCCCCAAGAGGGTGTTTGGAAGAGCTCAAAAAATTGAAGTATTTGCTGTTATAAATAGTGTAGGAGTTGTTGTTAAAAAAGGAACAAATGAAGATTGGAAGGGAAAATATTTAAAATTTTTGTGCCTGCAAATATGTTTTATAAAAAACTAAAACAGCATTTTTGTAAAAGCTTCTAAATACTTGTGAAGAAAAATTACAGCTGTATTTTTTTAAATTATGGTTGTGCAACAGTGACCTTTGTTAGCGGCTGTTTTGGTCATTCGTTTGGTCTTGAAGTTGCACTTGGTTTTACTTTGTCTTCAAGAATGTCAATGACACTTTTCTTTAAATTTTCGTATCTAAAATTGTCGTTAAACCCTATGTTGAAAGTTGAATGTGTTTTCCCCTTTGTCATACACAGCAAATATTTAGAACCACCTTGCTCAACTGAAATGGGTGAATATTCAGTTTGAATTCTAAACTCAACTTTATCGTCTGAATTGACTATATAAAATAAGTGTTTATTATAAATATCTTTTGAACTTTCTTCAAATCTTTCATATGCCTGAATTAATTTATCGTTCCATTTAAACTGGTCAAAGCAAAACATATCTTTAAGGTTATCTTTTAAAACTCCTTTTTTATAAGCTGCATATAATTTTTCCTTGTACGGTTTTGCTTTTTCGTATTCCTTTTTGGCGTAGTAAACTTGAATCAGTTTTGCGTATGAATGATAATCAATAGGTGATAAATCAATAAGTTCAACATAAGCGACTTCAGCTTTGTCATAATTTCTATTCATTGATTCAAAAAGGCCGATGTTGAAAAGTGCATTTATATATGAATCAGATTTTTTTGAAATTTTGGATTTGGCAATGTAAAACGCCTCCAATGATTTATCATTTTTCTTTTGTTCTGAATAGATTTGAGCAATCATAGAGAAAGGCCTGTCACTTGGCTCTTTTTGTTGAGTTGCTTTCTTGTAAGCTTCAACCGCCAAGTCTTTTTTCTCTAAATTATAGTATGAGTCACCAAGTCCACTATAATATTCACAGTCGTTTGGATTTAGTTCGATTGCTGATTGAAAAGTCTTTACTGCGTATTCAAAATTTTTCATGTAGTTCAAAGTCGAAGCCTTAATGTAGTAAGGTTTTGGGTCTTTTGAATCTTTGTCAATGGAAAGGTTCATAAACTTGATACAATTATTGTCGTCTTCCTTCATATAATATGCAAGTCCGATATAGTATAAAGATTTTGCTGAATAATCTTTTGGTGTCGCTGCATAATTATCAATTATTCTATCATACTTTTTATCGTCTGTCAAACTTTTAAGTATCGCAGATAAAGTGTCTTGTGCTAACGCAGTCAAACTACAGAAAGTACAAATTAAGAGAGAAAAGATTTTATTCATAATTCTGACTAACGTTTTTCGGGGTTTAAGGGCTGTTTAATCTCTATTTGTAATATTGGTTACAAAGCTTCGCTAAACCATGTACTAATCAAAGTCCTAATTATATTGTCAATAAATAAAAATGCTCTGATGAAATATTGAATAAATTTAAAAATTATTCTGAACGGGGTCAATAAAATTGCCACCAATGAATTTATCAATTCTCCAATTTAATGAAGATAATATTTCAACCAGAATTACAACCGGGGTTTTGAACCTCCAATTTTTACGACGGCCTTACAAAGAGCATTTTTATAAATTTAAGGATTTCCTACCGTTAGCCAAAGAATTTAATTCTGCTCCGGAATATGGGGAAGAAGATAACAAACAAAAGCTAAATAGTAAATGTCCAGCCCGATATGAAGCACAATAGAATTACAAAAAGATGAAGATAACTTCCGTCCGCCCCCATTTTGGCAACCGCCTGTGTGCTGTGCCTATTTTTTTGGAGTTGGTAAACTTCGGGATTTTAAATATTCTTTGATTTGCTCAAAATTCATATTTGCCATTTCCAAAGAAATTATTTCTTTAATGGCTCTAAATGTTTTGACTGTGTCAAACTCTTTTTCTGCTATTTTAGTTTTAGTCTTCATATTCAATAATTTCTTTTGGTGACCGTATTTCTAATGACTGATAATTTGACCGAATATTAATTGAATTATATCCCCTAATTCTGTAAACATTTACAATATGCTTAAAATTCCAACTTACTAAAATATCTACTTTGTTTATTGTTGCTGTTGCAATATGAACACAGTCATCAAGGCTTGTTTTCCCAACTACTTTTTCACTAATATATTTCGATGCAAGTGTTAATATTTCATCATTTACTATTACTCGTTATAGATTTGCATTTGGTAAGTCTTTGAAGTAGTTTCTAACTCTTTCCGGAGAATCAAGTAATTCGCTTTCTGTTAAATCAGAATAGACACAAATAATCTCTCCCAACTTTACTCGTTCAAATAACTGTAATGTCGCCTCGTCAAACTCTTTATCAAAAACGCCCCCAAAAACAGATGTGTCAAAGTAAAACCGCTGCTTCATTATTCCTTTAATTTGTACTTTCAAAGATACTAATAATTTCAGACGCTTCAAGTTCGTAGAGTGCTCGTGGGCATTGCACACAACGCCGGCGGCTTGGCGATGTGGTGATATTTGAAAAACGTCCTTTAGCCCCGAGCCGCTGCTGAATAAAAATACAACAGTAAAAGTTAACAACAAAAAAGCTAAATGGAAATTCGTCGGGCCCGAGCCGAAGTTGACAGCGATAAAATGTTGAAGTTGACAACTGTCTGCCCCAATATTGCCAAACCCGATCCTGTGGGCAAAATAGTTGTCGGCTTACTGGCGTTTTCCTTTGCAGGAGTTTTACTTGCTGTTATTTTATTTTTCTTTTCAAGGTACTTTTTAAGTGCGCCCGTTTCTATATTTGTTTTGCTGCCGGTTGCCTTTATAATAACAGCATAATTTTCTTTACTAAGTGGCAGCCACCAGCATTTATGCGTTTGGCTCCATTTTATTCCAGGTATTTTTTTTACGGCAATATTCAGCAAATCATTTTTGGCAAAAAAAATTCCTATACATTCCTGGTTACGGTGTATAAAAACCTGCAGGCTTATTTTTTCCATTCTTAAATATAGCCAAATATTTGCTGTATTTAAAAGGAACAGCATTTTTAAGAATATAGTAAAAGGCTCACCGGGGCCATGTGGTAGAAGAGTGCGTCCCGAAAAGATATACTGTCGGGATTGACGACGCAACGATGGTCAACATAGCTTCTCAGCCCGGACAAAAATCTTTTATAATTCATGTACGGTCTACATAATGTTGCTATGGCCAGTTACATAATCCATAGTGATGCTAAAAAAAATTTCCGCTCTATAAAATTTTGAGCTTATTTTTATAACCAATAAATTAATCGTTATGAAAAAAATATGCTTATTTCTGCTTGTAATTATTTCATACAATGCAATAGCCCAAAACGAAGACTCTGCGTGGATAGTAAATAATTATACAAAAAAAGAAATAACGATCCCCATGCGGGATGGTATAAAACTTTTCACGGCTGTCTATATACCGAAAGATAACAGTGAGAAGCACCCGATACTGATGACACGTACACCTTATTCCTGTGCGCCTTATGGCGAAAATATTTTCAGGCCATTTTGGTATGTGTTTCAAAAAAAATATTTCAGGGAAGGGTACATTATAGTAATACAGGATGTGCGTGGGCGCTGGATGAGCGAAGGGGAGTTTATGGACGTAAGGCCGTTTAATGCCAACAAAAAAGGCAAAGAAATTGATGAGGCCAGCGACACGTATGATGCCATTGACTGGCTTATAAAAAACATTCCGGGCAATAATGGCAATGTGGGTATTGAAGGTATTTCGTACCCCGGTTTTTACAGCACCATGGCTGCTGCCAGCAATCACGCCGCATTAAAAGCGGTGAGCCCGCAAGCGCCTGTTACCAACTGGTTTTTGGGCGACGACTTTCACCACAATGGTGCTTTTTTTCAATCGGATGCCTTTGCATTTTATTCTGTCTTTGGCAAACCACACCCCAAACCGACTACTGTTGAGCCCATTGAATTTGATTATACCATACATGATAATTATAAATTTTACCTGCAGGCAGGAAGTGTACAAAACCTTACAAAATATCTGGGTGATAGTATTGCATTTTGGAAACAATTAATGGCCCACCCAAATTATGATGACTGGTGGAAGGCAAGGGATGCCCGTAATGCAACTAAAAATTTACAGCCCGCCATGCTTTGGGTGGGCGGCCTGTTTGATGCAGAAGATTGCTGGGGTGCATGGAATGCCTACAAAGCAGCCGAACAAAATAACCCGGGCAAGGCTTTTAATAAAATTGTAGAAGGGCCATGGTATCATGGGCAGTGGGCAAGCAACGATGGCACCCACCTGGGTAATGTACAATTTGGAAGTAACACGGCTGAATGGTATCAGCAAAATATAGAGATCCCATTCTTTAATTATTTTTTGAAAGGGAAGGGTGATATATCAAAAATTGCTGAAGCAAATATTTTTATTTCCGGCGCCAATGAATGGAAAACATTCAGCCAATGGCCACCTGCAACTAAAGAAGATAAAACGATGTACCTGCAGGAAAATGGTAAGCTCGACTGGGCAAAACCTGCTGCAGCAAATAGTTTTGATCAATATACCAGCGACCCTGCAAAGCCGGTGCCTTATACAGAAGATGTACATTTTAACAGAACAAGAACTTATATGGACGATGACCAGCGTTTTGCCGCCCGCAGGCCCGATGTGCTGGTTTTTGAAACAGGTAATTTAAAAGAAGATATAACTGTAACCGGCAGCATAATTGCCGACCTGATGACCAGTATCAGTACTACTGATGCAGATTTTGTAGTAAAAATAATTGATGTGTTTCCGGACAATTTTGGCTTTAATGATGTGAATATTTATGCAGAAGAAGATGCATCAAAAAAGTACCCGATGGGTGGTTACCAAATGCTGGTAAGGGCCGAAATATTCCGCGGCCGTTACCGTAACAGTTACGAAAAACCATCTGCATTTACACCAAATAAAGTGGAAGAAGTAAAATTTGAACTGCCCTCCATTGCGCATAGTTTTAAAAAGGGCCACCGCCTGATGGTGCAGGTGCAGAGCAGCTGGTTTCCATTGGTTGACAGAAACCCTCAGCAGTTTATTGATATCTATCATTGCAGCGATAAAGATTTTATAAAGAGCGATATAAAAATTTACCACGATGCACAAAATGCATCAAAACTTATTTTGCCAGTGTTAAAATAAGTGGCTTTATAATATAGATGAGTGTATTTAAAATTACTGCTGTCGGTTTCGGCCGGTGGGGACACCGATATTTTTTTTAATTACCTCTCAATATTGTAGTTTTATTTTCGTTTCAAATAAAACCTACACCAACTCAATATGAAAACCTTGTTTTTTACTATAGTATTATTTCTTTATACTATTACTTCCTTTGCTCAAAATGATAATTCTACCCGCCTTTACAAACCCTTTAAAGTAGATGTAGCCATTGGTTATGTAATACCGTCCAACGCTGATTTAAAAGGAGGTATTGTTTTAGCTATTGAACCTAAATATTCAGTGTTAAATCAATTAAGTGTTGGAGTAAGAATAGAAGGAGTGGGCATCAGCAATGGAACCAACTACAATGACATTAATAATACGGTTAAAGTAAAAGCTACAGGTTCTTACCTGGCTACCAGTGATTATTATTTTAGCAATGCCGATTTCAGACCTTTTGCCGGATTAGGGATGGGTGTTTTTACTCCATCAGATTATAGAGTAAGCAGCGATGGTAACGTATACAAAGTTACAGACGCCGGTATTAAATTTGGAGGAATGGTGAGGGGTGGATTTGCCTATAAACATTTTCGCTTAGGCCTTGAATATAATGTAGTGAGCAATACTTATGTGCCACCGTCCAACGTAAAAAATTCTTACTTCTCCATAAAAGCTGGCTTCACCATCGGTGGCGGCCTAATAAGCGATTAGCAAATGGGTGCATTTCAAATTGCTGCACCCCATTTCGGCGGGTGGAGACGCCGGGCGAGGCTGAAAAAATAAAAAATTTTCACAAAAAAACAAACGGACTGGATTGTAAGGCCAACGTGGAATTTGAACTCCCTGTAATTACTTATTTGCATTGCAGACTTATAATACAATAAATTTAGCCGTATAAATTTTATCATCACTTACCAGTTGCAGCAGGTAAACACCGCTTGCAATATTAAGGGGTAATGTAAATTTTGTGTCGCCTGCGGCAACTGAAATGGTATTGCTTTTTACCAATTGCCCAAGCATATTATACACCGATACTTTAGCGCCTTGTTGCAAAGGTTTATCTAATGCAACGGTTATGCTTTGTGTACTGCTTGGGTTAGGATAAATTATAAACTCCTTAGTAATGGGGGTAACATCTGCAACAGTAAACAATTGAGCAGTAGGTACTGCCTGCCTGCTTAATAAAGGGCCACTCCATTCTAATTTACAAACAGCATTGCCGCTGTTTTCATAATACTCTATCCGTATGCTGTTCTTTGTGCATTTTGGCAAAGTGATGGTGGCATTGTATTCTGTAGCGCCCTGGTCAATCCATTTGTCTACCAGCAACTGGTTGTTTACCCAAAGCCTGATGCCATCATCGGCCGTTACATAAAAAGTATAGGAGCCAGAATCAAGGCTTTGTACATAGCCGGTAAACCTTGCTTTAAATAAATCGTTACTTATGCCTGCGGGACTTGCAGCACCCCAGTCAAAATCAATGAGGGGCTCTGTTTTTGTTACAGTAGCTGTAGCAGGAAAAGCGGCTGTTGGTTGTGTATTACTGAAGTATTCAGCTATAAGGCCAGTACCATCACTACTACATGTTGCAGCTATTGCAAATAATTGAGAGGCTGGTATAATTTGTTTGCAGATACCTGTGGCACTCCATTGCAAAATGCAGGCTGCGGGGTTGGTATTGGAATAATATTCTAACCGGATATCATAGCTGGTTGCTTTTTGTAAAGCAATAGTGGCCGTATGTGTGGTGATGGTTTTGTCTGTCCAGCTATCTATCAGCAATGCATTATTTACCCATAACCTTACGCCGTCACTGGCAGTAACATAAATGGTGTAAGTATCGTCAGTAAGTGGCTTCAATTTTCCTGCCCACCTTACTTTAAAATCATCATTGCTGACTGCGGGTGCCGGGCTGCCATTGCCCCAGTTAAAATTAATAGTATTATCGAGCTGTACCAGGGAAGCTGCTGCTGGGAAATCTTCAGCAGCGGTACTATTAGAGAAATATTCTCCTTTTAACCCATTCCCATTGGCATATTGTATATTGGTTAAAGCGCCATTGCAATAAAGGCCGTATACTTTTATGGCTTTTGAAAAAGTAGGTACAAATACTTTTCCGTTTGCAATAGTGGGGGAATTAAATTTTGCAAATTTACCAACTGCATCATTTTTATTTTGGCTGCTGTTCCATAGTTCACCTGTTGAAACATCATTGGCACTATAAGCGGCAATGGTACCCGGCCTTACCTGGTTATTTGCATTGCCAGAGGAAGGGAAACATGCCCATACAATTGCTGATGAAGTATCCGCAGCATTGGATGAAATGGAAAGCATGGCACCAGGCATCCCATTATCCAGGTTACGGGTTCCCTGTTTAAAATCATCCAAAAAAATTCCGCTGTTTCTGTCAAATGTAAATTGGCGCAGTTTAAAAGTTTCTGCCCAGGCATATACAAATTCGCCTGTGTTTAGTTTTGAATATACAGGCGACCCATGCACATGCACATAGCCCTGCCTGTTAGGATTAAATTCAAGGGTATCTTTTACCTGGCTGTTGGCGGCATTGAATCGCCCCATATTATTATAGTCAACTACATAAGAAATGCCTTCTTTAGAACCGGAGATGGTAAGGCTTGAATTGGGAATAATTAAAGTACCATCGCATCCATAATCAAGATCCTGCTGATCGAGAAGCTTATAATTAGAAGGGGTAAACCAATCAAGCAATACAAGCTGTGGCGAAAGTTTAATAAGGCTTTCACTTCTGCCGCCGGTTAAGTCTGTGTTATCGGCACTGGTAGTACCATTACCTGTTACTACATAAATATTTCCATCAGCACCAACCGATGGGCCCTGGCCTGCCATCCAGATGCCGCCTGCCCATCCTTTTGGTGTTGTATTGTAGGTATAGGTAAGGCTAAGTGTAGCAGCATCAAAGCCCAATACCCAGCCATGGTAAGGCCCCCAATCGCAATGCGAAGCGCTGGCAACATACACGATATGGTTCAGCAAAAGCAAGGCTGGCCGCTGGTTCTGGTATTTGGCATCATATTTTATTTTGCCATTTACACTTCCATCACCAGTACCATCTACTTCAGCACTAATAAGCTTTGGGCTTCCGGGCCTGTGCTGCCCTGTTTGTAAATCAAGTGCATTTAAATAAGCATAAAATTTCCCATTGGCATCAATTGTTTTGTTAACTACATAAAGTGTTTTGGATGCAGTATCAATCACAGGTGTTCCAACAAGCCCAACATGGCCAGAAAAATCACGGTAGTTACCACCGCAGGGAGTACCATAAGTATTATCTTTTAAATCGAAAATATCGGGTGTTCTTTGCCCGGATGGGTTCAGGTTTACCTGCCACAATGCAGCTGCTTCTGAAACATCATTTGCATTAAATGCGTACACAGAATTGTTAACGGTTGCAGTGTATAATACATTGCCGGTATAATTGCCAATGGTAATATTATTTGCTATCAATGGCTGTGCATATACCTCATCATCTATACCGAATGTTCCGATACAGCCAAATTTGGCAGATGCAACCTGTTGATGGTTCAGTATCGTTTCTTGGTCGTTCCACCCAGTACGGTTAACGTTATTATGCTGTGTAAGTACAGAAACATTTAATTGGGCAAAACAAAAAAAAGGGGCAACAAATAATAGGGCAAGCAATAAATTCCGCATAAAGTAGATGTGTTTTGGCAAGGATGAAATTAAGAGATTTGTTGGAATATTTACTAAATACTGAAAATAAAAAACCAACAGCAGTAATTTAGCAGCTCAATTTTTGGTTATTGAATAAAAGCCGGTTGATGATAAAAATCCGTGAGGGGTAGTAAAATATGTTGATTGTTTAGGTACGGTAATACACTTTGAAGATAATGTGGTATTGGTTAAAACCCTTGATGTGAATGGCGCAACATTTAGTGCAAAGGTTGGAACCGTAGTTCGTAAAATCCGTTTGGTGGAAGATAATGCCCAACAAATTGAAGGCAATGTAAACGATGCACAAATTATTATTCTTACTAAGTACGTAAAAAAATTGAGTACCTGATTTAAATTATAGCTGGTTTTATTTTGCGTGGTAGTATATTTTCCAATGCATTTATAGAGGTAAATGATACAAGACGCAGGAGTAACGGGTTTAAAAGAAAGTATATTTTTTTTATTAGGTGCAGGTAAAGTAGGAGTAACCTGAAAATTGCATGCCCGCTGTTGTACTGTTTCAAAACAGGCTATGCTTTTGTCTGAGCTGATTGGGCTATTGCGGAATTCTTGCTTCAATAAAACCGGCGGAAAAAAACTTATAGAATTTATGTATCTTCAGTTACCTGTATTTTTTAAACTAAATAAAACTTTTACTGGTAAATGCATCGCTTAATAAGTTATCTGAAAGTAGGGAGGCTGCTGCACCTATTTTGCATTTTTGAGATTGCGCTACTTTTTGAAATGTATAATCTCCTTAATGTAGGGGCATGGTTGTACCATGGTAGTGACATTTTTAAAATGATTTTTTTACTTCCATTTATCAGTGCTTTTTTTTCACAATTAGATGCATGGTCGAGGTATCAAAATTATAAAATGCTGCGGGACAAGTTTTATTATTATGGTTTTCAGCCAAGGCTGATAAGGCCCTTTATAAAATCCCGTTGCCAGAGAGATGCAGTGTTTGCTGCTGCTGAAGAACTTGGATTTGGCAAATTGTGCCATCAGCATTTTTATGCACAAGGGTATCGTTGGTATAATATATTTCCTGATATTATTCTTTCTCATCCGCAGGAATTATTTAAGAAGCAATTTTGGCAGACAACTCTTTTTGTAAAAAAATATACTTCAAAGGTTGACACTCCTATGATCAGGAAATACAAGGAAACTAAACAACAACAATATCAATTAGCTGCATAATTGAAGTAAGAGATTTGCAGTGCCTGTTACCCGCCTACTTATAAATAATCTTAAATGTTTCCTTTTCGTGATTCAATAAATCTGTAATGGATATTGAATAAACTCCCGGTATAATTGCTGATGTCCTTGGGTATTCAATAATGGTATTTTGAATATTGTCAAATCTCTTAGACATAATTTTTTGACCACGAAGATTACTTATTTCAACGACGTAATCTTTAGGAAATGTGTTGGCTACAGAAATATATAAAATGTTATCTACAGGGTTAGGGTACAAGCTAATTTCAGCTTTTGAATTTTTTATAGAAACAGTATTGCTGTATTTTATTTTATGATCAGCATCTGTAAACTTTAACCGGTAAATATTATTCCCGGAAAGGGGAGTATTATCTACATATGAATAGGAGCCACTACCATTATTTTTAATGCTGCCAATTGTTTGATAGCTCATCCCGTTTTTTGAAATTCTTTCTACTGTATATTCTTTAATGGTTTCTGCTCCTTTGTTCCAGTAAAGTTTGTTAGCGTCATTTTGCTTTGAACCATTTAATTTAATATTTATAGGTAATACCGTTCCGCAAAAACCGGTTATTATGTAATTAGCATACTTTTCAAGACATCCACTATTGATTACTACTTTAGAAAAATACCTTCCTGTATCAGAAACCAACAAATTGGAAAAGAAAAGAGTTGGGCTGGTGCCGACCAATACACTATCATTAGGGTCTATTCTTTTATACCATTCATAAGTTGCATTGCCAATCGAATCTACTTTTAATGTAAGTGTTTGATTAAAACATTCCTGCGATTCGGGGTAAACAATAAAATTGGCCAATGGAAGTACACTTGCATCATAAAGGCTTGCATTACCGCAACCATCCAACACACGTAAACGAATCAGTGAATAACTTGATCCATTGTTAATGGTAAAAACCGGGCTTGCCTGTGGTGCAGTAACAATACTTGGTATAGCAGGGCTGCTACCAAAAATTTCATACATGTAGGGTGGTTTACCATTGATGGTACTTCCATTTACTGTAAAGCTCTGGTTACTGCATTGGTAAGCTTTTGTACCATACAGATCTGGGTACAGGTATGGGTTAACTGTAATGGTATCATAAAAATGCCGGCTGCAGTTATTTACATAAGTGTCAAAAATATAAATGGCCGGCCCAAGGTCTGTAAAATTATAAGTATACCCTACGCTGGATACTGGGTTGATTGAAACGGGAGAATAATTTTTAGAAATTACTGTTGTATTAATAGTACCACCTAAATTGTTACCGGTAATGTCTAAAAGCACATCTGCCGATCCATTCGTCCATGTTGCTGATGGGCATTTTTGATTAAAACTGGCTACCCTGTTTAAAGTGCTTATTGCAGGACTGATAAAACTTGAGTCTTTAATTCCGCATAAACCGGTTGCAACAATTTTATAAGTTAATGAAGATGCCAGGCCCTGCACGTTTACAAAAGTGTAGTTTGAAGCACTGGTGCTGATGGTTTGCATTAATACACCTGTGGGTGAAAATAAAGAAACGTTGTAGGGAGGATTGCCGGTATTAAAAGTCACTTTAATATCAGAATTTCCAATAGTTGTGCATGATTTTGTTGATGATAAACTTATTTTGGTTGGGGTTAAATAAGCACTAAAACATCTGTCTATAAGGGTATCGTAACAACTGGGGTCATTTTGAATTTCAATACAAAAACTACCAAATGGTACATTTGTAAAAACCCCGGTACTATTACAGGAGAGTAATGCACTTAAACTATCGTATAAACAATATTGAGGATTGTTTAGGTTTGCCTGGCCGGTAATAGTTGCTGTAAAACCCGTACAGGTTTTATTACTAATTGCAACAGTATTGGCTACAGAAGGTAATGGCTGAATAACAGTAAAGCAACGCGTCATCGTGGTGTCGTAGCAATTACTGCCGTTAACAATATCAATACAGTAAGAACCGTAGAGCAGGTTTGTAAATACTCCGGTGCTGTTGCAAATAATTAAAACATGTGCAGGGGTATATAAACAAAACTGCGGGCTGTTCCAGTTAACGGTGTCTTTTATGGTTGCAGTAAATGTAGCGCAGGCTAAATTACTTATTGCTACTGTGCCGTTAGCACCTGGTACAGGTGTTTTTACAGTAAAACAACGGGTTATAGTAGTATCGTAGCAGGCTGTATTATTGACTATTTTGATACAATATTTTCCTGCAGGCTGATTGGCAAAAACACCGGTAGTATTACAGGTTATTAAAACATCATTTGAATCGTAGAGACAATAATTGGGATTATTAAGATTTGTTTGCCCGGTAATGGAAGCGGTAAAATATTTACAGATGGTAGTTATAGTTACATTTGCTGCAACTGACGGAACAGGATTATTTACGGTTATACTTCTTGAAATAACAGTGTCGTAGCAATTGTTGGTTACTTTAATGCTATAGGTTCCATAAGGCAGCAAATTAAATACACCGGTTGTATTACATGCCACAAAAACATTGGCATTATCGTAAATACAATACTGGGGCGTTGTTAAATTTGACTGGCCCGTTACTGTAGCAGTAAAAGTAGAACATGCTTTGTTGCTGGCTGATATTGATCCGGCTACTGATGGTATTGAGGGATCGCTCCATGAATAGGTTTTAATATTACCGCAGCCATCTTTTACAAATAAATTTGCCTTATGTTTTGTACCAATATTAAAACCAAAACTATTGGTAGTAAACCAGCTTGTGTCCCCCGGTATTATTGATATGCCATATAAAAAACCATTGAATACGGCGTTGGGTGTTGTGTTATTTTTATTATCCTTAATAATATTGGAAACATTAATACTGTCGCAGCTAATTTTAGTAACTGTATGCGTATTAATTGTCCAGCTATAATTATCAACAGTGATACTTCTTGTTTGAATACCACCGCAGGAGTCTGCTAATTGAATTAAATAATCACCACTTGTTAACCCGGTATACATACCTGTTGCATTAACGGTGCCTACGCCCGATGGAGACGGCGCAATAATTGTATATGTAAACGGCCCTCTTCCAAAGTTTTGCCCAGTTAGGGATATGGTTCCGTTATTTCCATTTATGCAGGTTACACCTGTGGAAACCATTGTAAAATTGGGCGTTGAGTAATTACCTAGAATACTAACAGTGTCTTTATTATAAGTGCAGTTTGTAGAAATATCTAAAACTGTAATTACGTATTTGCCTGCAGAAAGGCCAGTGATAATATTGCTGGATGTAAAATTTATTGTTATAGGGCCAACAGCTTTATATGAATAATTGCCCGTTCCGCCCGTTGCATTAATTTGAATGGAACCTGTTGCGGCACACCTTGATTCGTAGGCAATATAAGTTGCTTTTAAAGAGTCGCATACCTGGGCGTATGTAAAACTGGGGAGTATTATTGTGGTTAGGATGGCAATAAATACAATACTGTTATTGTAAAGTTTTTTCATATTAGTAGTACTGACTTATTGAATAAACGTAATTTTACTCAGCTTAGTATCTATTTATTTTCCACATGTTTTTATTTATTATTAACATCTTTATAAATTATAAAATAGCTTAATTATATAGATGTTTGCAAAGTATTTCTACTTGTTATTTCTAGTTCTTCGTTATTAATGTTTCTCAATGTATTTGCGTATGAAAGATCTTTTTTACCAGATGGCATGGCTTTAACATATTTTGGTAAAATTGTTGAATAGGTATGTAAAATTGATTGGCATGAAAAAAAGATATATATGTGTTGGGGCATTTATTATAACGGGTGCATTATTTAGCTGCAGTAAAAAAGTTCATCCCGTTAACACAGAGCATGCAGTTGTAACTAATGATACCACAGTTACAAAAAAAACACCAGTAAAGCGTAAGCCAAAAGAGGCTGTGCCAAATGTAATTACAGTAAATGATGCCAGCGCACATAAAACTGTTGATGGCAGGTATTATTACGATTTGCAGGGACACAGGTATTGGCGCAATAATAAAGACGGAAAATATTATTTATTTAATAAAACCATGTATGCTGATGCGGCATTTAAACCTGAGTAGACAAGATAGCAGCTTATTGCTTCTCTATATAAAAAAATGGAGCCCCTTAATTACTTAACAGGCAGCTCCACTTTTTTTCTTATTGAGGCAGATCATAGGCAATAAGCCGGTGAAACTATTTTAAAATATGCATGCCTGATGACAATACAGAATTATTACTTTGTTTAAATTCAGAAAACAGTTTTTCACCTTCACATAACTGTATATCTGCATCGCTGCGCATATACAATTTAAATTTATCTTCTTCTAAAACTGTTACCATATTGGCTGCTATCGCTTCAAATAATAATTGAAGGCATATTTTATCTGTAACAAAATAGTGCAGGTAAATTTCATCCGTTGAAAAAAATACTTTCCCCGGAGGCTGTTTAAGCGAAGCCATTAATATTAATTCGCCGGTTTCATGCGTATACAAATTCAGCTTTACTTTAGCCGTATCAATAATTGCTTCATTAAAAGTGAGACAGGAAGTATCGTAAATCAACATACCGTTTTATTTGCCACAAAATTATTGCGGTATACAAAAATCTATTGAGACAATTGACACAAAATGAAGGAACGATATTTGGCTTAAAAGTTATGTAGCTATTTAGGTAAGCAGGGGATTTGCGGGAATTCAAATCGATATCATTTTCTATTTAATAGAAATGAATATATAGGTCCAACTTATGAAGTTTCTTTAAAAGATAGTTCATTTTAATTATTTCTCCATTTTTTCGCCGGCATGGCTTCTTATACGGCAAAGTGTTTTGCGGCTCATTCCAAGATAGGAGGCAAGATAGGTAAGCGGTATACGCTCGAAGTACTTGGGCCCTTTTAATAATAAACTATTATAGCGTTCTTCGGGGCTCATTAATTTAAACGAATTGCCATGCTCAATTTCATGGTACAAATTATGAGCAAAAAATTCTGCAGCAAGGGTTATCAATGATTTTGAAAAAGTTATTACAGGCTTGTAATCCCGTTTATACGAATACATCACTTCTGTTTCCTCCAGGGCAACTATATAAAAATTAGAGGGTATCTCGTGACGCAGGCTGATAAAATCACCCGCAATTGTATGCTCAAAGAAAAAACGCACATTCACATCAACACCATTTTCTATAGAAAACACCCTGAAGCATCCTTTTACAATAAACCAGAGATGCCTGCAAACCTTACCCTCCTGTAACACCACTTCCCCTTTATTATATTTTTTATAATGGAACGTGTTGGCCAACTGCTCAAAATCTTTTTCAGGCAGGGCACATAAATCTGCTGTATAACTCCTCAATGCTTCTACTGCATTTTTATATTTTTCTTTTTCCATTGTTCGGGATATATATACAAAAATATTAAATTATCCGATAAGTATACTTATAACTATTACGGGCAAAAAAACTACCCAAATAAACTGCTGCTTAAACAAGTACCAGTTATTAAATAAATGTAAAACAACTATAAGCGGTGGCTGCCCTTTATAACATAGCCAATACCTGGTTTGTATTATAATGCTTGTAATAAAATAAATATGAAAGAGAATATATAAAAAATCGATTATTTACGTTGTTCTATTGAAAAAAATCCTAAACCTTGAAAAATGTATTTGTTTACATACTCGCAGCTATATGCATACAATCTGTACAGGCCCAACCTTTGTACAGCGATTCTTTAGGTAATTTGCTGGTTCAAAAAAGCAATATCATCACTGCCGAAACCATTCTTAAAATTGAAAATTTAGGTACCAACATCAATACCATATTACCAGAACTAAGGCCAACTATTTCTGCTGATGGCGACCAGCTATTTTTTATTTGCCAAAACCATCCTGAAAACACCAAGTTCAATGAAATTCCCAATTCGCAGGATATCTGGTTTTCAGAAAAAGACAGTGCTGGTAAATGGGGCCCGGCAATACATTTGGGCTATCCTTTAAATACCTATTATTATAATGCAGTGTTTTGGATATCGCCGGATAACAACAGGATTTTGATAAGGAATGCTTTTGTAAATGGATACTATGCGGGCAATGGAGTAAGTATGTGTTATCTTAAAAAGGATGGGTTATGGAGCAAACCGGAAAGATTAAAAATAAAAAATTACGAACGGTACGATAAGGGCAGGCAGAACGGGGCAAGTATGGCCAACAACGGGCAGGTACTTTTATTTTATATGTGCCCCGAAGAGAGCGGAAAAAATAATAGCCTTTTTGTAAGCTTTTTGAAAGATGATACTACATGGACAGAACCCAGGAGTTTAGGAAAAAAAATAAACTTAAAAAATTTTAATCATACAACTCCGTACCTGGCGCCTGATGGAGTTACTTTATATTTTAGTAGCAACCGGCCGGGCGGCCTTGGAAGTATGGATATTTG
Organism: Ferruginibacter sp.; assembly: GCA_025362235.1. Taxonomy (GTDB): domain Bacteria; phylum Bacteroidota; class Bacteroidia; order Chitinophagales; family Chitinophagaceae; genus Ferruginibacter. The sequence continues at coordinate 24,302 of JANYGZ010000020.1, forward strand.
GATGACCAGAAGGCTGGATGATACCTGGCAAAACTGGAGCGACCCTGTAAACCTGGGCAGCCCTATCAACACAGAAGATATGGATACTTTTTTTACGATGGATGCAGGCGGCGAATATGCTTATATGAGTACAGAGCGCAAGTCGTTTGGCGAAAGTGATATTGTGCGTATAAAATTACTGGAGAGGGAAAAGCCCGACCCGGTAATACTGGTTAGTGGAAATGTGTATAATAAAAAAACAAACGAGCCCATTTTTTCAACGCTGATTTACGAAACCCTGCCTGATGGTACAGTGGCGGGTAACGGGCTATCAAACCCAAGTGACGGAAGCTTTAAAATGGTGTTGCCTTACAATAAAAATTATTTGATAAGGGCACAGGCGGATCACTTTTTTGCCATATCGGAAAACCTCAATTTAGATTCATTGGTAAAAGCGGGTTACAAAGAAATACATAAAGATTTATACCTGGTGCCCATTGAAATTGGGTCGGTGGTAAGGTTGAACAATGTTTATTTTGATTTTGATAAATGGGACCTACGATCCGAATCATTTGTTGAGCTGGACAGGGTTGTTAAAATGCTGAATGAAAACCCGGCTGTTGAAATTGAAATGAGTGCCCATACAGACAGCAGGGGTAGCGACGAGTATAATTTTAAATTAAGCGATAACAGGGCAAGGTCAGTGGTAAATTATATCCTTGCTGCCGGTATTCCTTCCTACAGGATCATTTCTCATGGCTATGGCGAAACCAAACCTGTTGTTGACAATGATACCGATGATAACAGGCAGTTGAACAGGAGGGTAGAGTTTACTATTTTAAAGAATTGATTTTAAGATAGAAGGCAGAAAGCTTAAAGCAAAAGGCCAAAAGCTTTAGGAGCACTATTTAAACGCCGGATGAAATTGTTGCAAAGTATTCCTTAAAAATTCCCTGTCAAGATGCGTATAAATTTCTGTGGTGGTAATACTTTCATGGCCCAGCATTTCCTGTACCGCACGAAGATCGGCACCACCTTCAACAAGATGTGTAGCAAAGGAATGACGAAAAGTATGCGGCGAAATTGTTTTATTAATGCCGGCCTTACGGGCAAGCTCCTTTATAATTAAAAATATCATTACCCTGCTAAGTTTGCTCCCTCTTCGGTTTAAAAATAATATATCATCATTTCCCGGTTTAACACCAATGTGTACACGGATATTATTGCGGTAAATGTTGATGTATTTGATGGCATCGCTGCCTATCGGAACCAGCCTTTCTTTATCGCCTTTACCAATTACCCTTATAAAACCTACATCCAAAAAAAGGCAGCTGATGCGAAGGTTTACCAGTTCGCTTACCCGCAATCCGCTACTGTAAAGCGTTTCCAGCATGGCTTTGTTTCTGCCGCCTTCAGGCTTACTTAAATCAAGCTGGCCAATTATTTTTTCAATTTCATTAAAGTGAAGTATATCAGGTAGTGTTCTTTTTAATTTGGGGGATTCCAGCAGGCAGGACGGATCTACAGTAATAATTTGCTCTATTAAACAATATTTAAAAAAACTTTTAAGCCCCGATATGATCCTTGCCTGCGAGCCGGGCGTCATTCCTAATTCGCTTATCCACTGAATAAATTTTTCAAGGTCTTTTCGTGCAACCTGTTTAGGTGTTTTTAATTCATCCGTCTCAGATAAATAAGTAGTCAATTTTTCAATATCGTGCAGGTAAGCTTCCACAGAATTATCGCTAAGCGATTTCTCCAATTGCAGGTAGGCTTTAAATCCTTTTTTATACGCTTGCCACATCATTGGTGCTGACTAATTTTTTTGATTTTGCTTAATGAAACCAGTTCATTCCAAATTGTAGATGTTGGTTTCGGCCGGTGTGGACACCGGCCGAGGCTGAGCTGTGGTTGGTGTCCACACCAACCACTTATTGCTGCAATAATTTGGAATACTCCGAATAGCATTTATTGAATTGTTTGCGCTAATTTCGTTCAACTCAGCAATATTAAATCAATAATGACAGTTAATCTTCGCTCATTCAGAAAAAAAGTGTTGGTATATAAAAAATCAATGCGTTCGTTTTTAACCCGGTTAGAAAACAATCCCCCTAAAACAATAAATAAAATAGTAGACCATGCTGATAAAGAAGTATGGAAGGAGATTGATTGCCTTAGCTGTGGTAATTGTTGCAAAAAAATGACGCCCACTTTTACACCAAAAGATATTAAACGGATTGCTGCGCATTTAGAAATGACTCCAAATGCCTTTAAAGAAAAATGGCTGGTATTTGAAAAAAAGGATGCTGACTGGCAAAATAAAAAACAGCCATGCCAGTTTATTAACCCCGTTAATAATAAATGTTCCATATACGCTGTGCGTCCTGCAGATTGTTCAGGGTTTCCGCATCTTACAAAAAAAAGGAAAGTGACAGATTACCTCCATGTACACAAACAAAATATTGAGTATTGCCCGGCTACTTTTAAATGGGTAGAAAAAATGCAGGAGATGGCAAAGCATGGATTTACTATAGATAAACATCCTCAATAAAAAAATATTCCACAGGCATACCGGTAATCATGGAGATAGATAAAATATTAAATTGAATCCGTTTCCATTGCGGTTGAAGATAGAGATATTCTTCAGCTGCTTTGATAAGATTTTCCATTTTTTTTCTGCCTACTTTTTCTTCGGGAAGCCCAAATTTTTTGGACCGCCTTGTTTTTATTTCTATAAAATGCAGGATATCATTTTTGGCAGCAATAATATCTACCTCGCAGTGACTATACCGCCAGTTTTTCTCCAGTATAACATAACCGCCATTTTGCAAATAAGCTGCACCCATTTTTTCACCTGTGCTGCCTGTATTGTTATGCTTTGCCATTATCAAATATAAATTAACTGGGGCATGTTACCATTTTTTGGTGTGCATTTCAAATTGTTGCAGCATATGCAGGTTACCTGGTTTTGCCGTTAAGTCGTTCAGACGTTTTTATTTCTTTGATAACTCGACGTCTTAACGCCTTAACGGCAATTTACTGATTCTTTAATTCTTAAACAAAGAGCGGCAATTTGAAATGCACCCCTTTTTTCTAAAATATTGCCTTCACGATTTTATTGCTTATTTTTACGGCTGTTAAATTACTAAAATGAAAAATGACAAATCGATTGCAGTAAGTTTTATACTGCTTGTTTCAATGGTTTCTTTATACAGGATAATCCCCGGAAGGCCATTAGGCTTTGCCCCGCAGATAGCTATGGCGCTGTTTGCAGGCAGTGTTGTAAAAGATAAAAAATTCGCTTTTCTGCTACCGTTGCTATCAATGCTGATTTCGGATGTTATTTACCAGGGTTTGTTTCAGTTCAAGCTATCGGCTGTGCCAGGGTTTTACAGCGGACAAGTATCAAATTATATATTGTTTGCGCTATTAACAGTTGTAGGTTTTGCAATAAAGAAAACAAATATGGTACATATTATTGCAGGCTCTTTAGCAGGTGCCACCATTTATTTCCTGCTGTCTAATTTTACTGTTTGGATTGGCGGTGGGTTAGATATTGCTAACCAGCCTTATCCAAAAACAATGGCAGGTTTATTACATTGTTATTCTGAAGCAATTCCTTTTTACCAGGGAAGCCTTTATGCAACACTAATTTTTAGCGGTATTTTGTTTGGCGGTTATTATATTTTTACTAAATATTTTATGTACAAACCGCAAGTTACACAACTTTAATTTTAAGCTATTTATAAAAAAGCCACTATTTATTGTAGTGGCTTTTTTTGTGTAAGGATATTTTAAATCCAGTGCTATGGTAAAAATAAAAAAACCATTCACTATCGGCTATCGAGACCATTCACCACCCGATAGCTATCGGGTCACTATTGACCATTGACTATTCCTCATACCCTTCATCCACCAGCAGGTTTTTTCCATCTGCCGCAGCTGTGGCTAATTCATCGCAGCGGTTATTTAAAGCATTGGTAGCATGCCCTTTTACCCACACAAAATTGACGCTAAAATTTTTTGCCAACTCATGGTAATGTTTCCAAAGATCTTTGTTTTTTTTGCCACCCTTAAAATCAGTTTTTATCCAGGTTTTTAACCATCCTTTTTCAACAGCATTTACCACATATTGGCTATCGGAAAAAACGGTTACAGGCAATTCATTTTTTTTGATGGCTTCCAACCCGGCTATTACAGCTAGCAGCTCCATACGGTTATTGGTTGTTAGCCTGTAACCCTGCGATAATTCTTTGCGGTGGCTGCCAAAAAGCAAAACGGCTCCATAGCCGCCCGGGCCGGGGTTTCCTCTTGAAGAGCCATCGGTATACAATTGTATTTTGTTTTGCATTGATATTTAGAATAAAGTGATAAAGATAAAATTCTTGCAATTCAAATCCGATATCTATCGGATGTCCAACCTATTTCAGGACGAGACCGTGTGCAGTTTATTTGTCAGTTGGGTCATTGAAATAATAATTTGTCGAAAAATATGAGCTATTGAAAGCTAACCTGTGTTTCATTAATTACTTTCACTTCTTTTGTTTTAAAAACAACAGTAGATTTTTGTGAAACAATCCAATTCGTCGTAGTTGTAAATGTTGCTTCAGCTTTTTCACTCAAAAAAATATCTGATGCAGTGAGGTCTTTCATGTTCTTATATTTCTTTTTCATTTGCTCTAACAAAAAGTCTTTATCATAATCTGTATCAGTTTGAATTGTCAAACTAATATCGTTTTTCTTTGAACTTGTGGTTATGACAGCAGGCATCTCAATGTCGCCAAATTCTCCCATTGCATTTACGTCATGTACCATTGCCTTTTGAGATATTGAGGAGCTATATGGAAATGTGAGGGAATATGCTCCCATGATGTAGTTAAATTCATTAATCTTTGTTTCTAATATTTTTGGCTCGTTTAATTTAAAATAACTAACTACTTTTTGTTTTAAACTGTCAATCTGAGTGGTTGTCTTCCCTGCCTTCTCACCAAATTCTTCAATCATTGTAGAAGTTACATGTTCAATCATTTTTAAAAAATCATCGCTGTTTTTTACTTTAAGAGCTTGCCCTGTTTTCTTGTCAACTAATATTTCGTATTGAAAAGCTTTTGTTTCCTTTTCTATATTATTTATCATTTTAGCGAAGATGTTTACAACAGAATCTACTGTGGAGATAGAAGAGTTTGATTTAACATCTAACGTATTGGGTTCACTAGAGTATAATAAGGTATAGGTTTTAATTGTGTCAATAACCTTAATGCTGTAGTTTGCTGTTGCTTCTGTATTATTGAAAAGACTGTCTTTAATGAAGATTTTGGTATAAGATTCTGTATGAACTTTTTTAAAGTCTCCCAATTTCCAATTTGGCTTTATTGTATGTAATTGTTTATTGGATTGTCCAAAAACAAAATTGGAAAGCAGCAGAGAAATTACAAAGAAAAAGTGTTTTATGTTTATCATTTAAATCTTAAATTAAAGTAAAAATTTTGGAGAATTGCACACAACTCATATATTTCTGCACCTGCATTATTAATTATTGAAAGAGGTAAACTTATACCTGTAAAACACCAGTTTTAAACTCTTCTATGTGTTTATTATGATTAGCTGCTGCAATGCCTTCTGCAATCATCATCCTAGTTTCAACAGGATCAATAATTGCGTCTACCCATAACCGTGCAGCCGCATAATAAGCTGTTGTCTGTTGCTGGTAGCGTTGTGTTATTTCATTCAGCAGGGCCTCTTCATCTTTTGGTAAAATTGTTTTGCCTTTTGCTTTTAACGAGGCTACCTGTATTTGTAATAAAGTTTTTGCTGCCTGTTCGCCACCCATTACAGCAATTTTTGCAGTAGGCCATGCATATATAAAACGGGGGTCGTATGCTTTACCACACATGGCATAATTACCGGCACCAAAACTATTACCTACAATAATAGTAATTTTTGGCACAACGGAATTGGCCACAGCATTTACCATTTTAGCGCCATCTTTAATAATGCCTGAGTGTTCGCTACGGCTGCCCACCATAAAGCCTGTTACATCCTGCAAAAAAACCAGGGGTATTTTTTTTTGATTACAGTTCATAATAAAACGTGCTGCTTTATCTGCACTATCATTATAAATAACGCCGCCCAGTTGCATTTCGCCTTTTTTATTTTTTACTATCAGGCGCTGGTTGGCAACAATACCTACAGCCCATCCTTCAATGCGTCCATAACCACAAATAATTGTTTTACCATAGTCTTCTTTAAACTGGTCGAAGCTATCTGCATCAGCTATGCATTCAATCAGCTTTACCATATCGTATGGTTTTGTATTACCCTCACTCATAATACCATAAATTGCGGCGGCCTCATTTTTTGGTGCAACAGCTGCTATCTTGTCGAAACCCGCATTGTCTTCCTTAGACAATTTGCTGATTATTTTTTTTATGTGGTCAAGGCATTCCTGCTCTGTTTTAAATTTATAATCTGCAATACCACTTATTTCTGTATGGGTTACCGCACCACCCAGTGTTTCATTATCTACCTCTTCGCCAATAGCCGCCTTTACCAAATATGGCCCTGCTAAATAGATGGAGCCATTGCCTTCTACCATTAATGTTTCGTCGCTCATAATGGGCAGGTAAGCGCCTCCAGCTACACAAGCTCCCATCACTGCTGCTATTTGCGTAATGCCCATCGCACTCATTTTAGCATTGTTTCTAAAGATGCGGCCAAAGTGTTCTTTGTCAGGAAAAATATCTTCCTGCATGGGTAAATATACACCGGCACTATCCACCAGGTAAATAACCGGCAACCTGTTTTCCATGGCAATTTCCTGCATGCGTAAATTCTTTTTCCCGGTTATCGGAAACCATGCCCCTGCTTTTACAGTTTGATCGTTGGCAACAATAATGCATTGCCGCCCGCTCACATAGCCAACACCACTTACCGTTCCGCCTGCCGGGCAACCTCCCTGTTCTTCGTACATTTCGTAACCGGCAAAAGCACCAATTTCTACAAAAGGTTTGCCTTTGTCACAGAGGTAATTAATTCTTTCTCTTGGGGTAAGTTTATTTCTTTCTTTCTGTTTTTGAATGGCTTTTTTTCCGCCACCTTCGTAGATGGTTTCCAACCGGTGCCTTACATGGCTGTAAGCCAGTTTCATGGCATCTTCGTTTTTGTTGAAAGTTAAATCCATAATGATATAGTTTCGCCACTAAGGCAATAAGGCACTAAGTTATTGAAATGTTTGCTTGTTTTGCGCAGGGGGCATACCAAATCCGATGGCTATCTTTGGTCGCTACCGGTTTCGGTCGATGTCACTGGCAGAGGCTAAACAGCTAAACCTATTTTTGTATTGCCGGATGGTATTATTTTTATTACGTAATTGTAGTAAATACCTGATACAGGGAACCTTCGCCCATTGCCCGTCCCTAATTCTCACTTAATGCTTTGGCTTTGTGCATTTGAGAGCGGTGGAGCTTTATTTCTTTATTACAGTCCTGCGCCAGTTTGACTAAGGTGTCTTGTCTGCCCGAATTAAAAGACTGTTGCCGTGCGTGGAACAAGACAGGCTCTTTTACTATTCAATGTATTCTTTACTTGTGGCATTATGCTTCACGAACAGGGCTTGGCTAACACCCCTAAAATTTTATTTAAGATTTTTTTATTTCAGCAATATCTTTTCGCTTGCCGATGATTTTTGTTTTTCGTTTTTTTATTTGTTTTTCTAATGCTTCCACACATTGAGCGGCAGCTTCTTCAAATGTTTTGCATTGGGCACTTGCCAATAAGTCATTGCTGGGAATTGCCAATCTTATTTCACACACTTTATTTTTTCTGGTATCAGACTTATCCAGTTTGAGGCAAACCTCACTCCAAATAATTTCGTCATACAGGTGTTCAAGTTTTTCAATTTTGCTTTGTAAAAAATCTGTTAATTCCTGCGATGCAGTAAAATCAAGAGATTGAAATTTAAGTTTCATATTATTTAAGTTTTAGTTTTTATTATTCAGCTTTTTTAAATAAGTATGCATTGATAATTGTAGAAAGTATCACACCGGTATTGTATTGAAATACATTTCTTCCAGTTACTTCACGGGGCAACTGAACTATCTGACTCAAAAAGCCGCCTTCTATCCGCACTTTGGAAGAAAACCGATAGCCTAATAAAACCCCCAACCGATTTTGGTCAAACACATTTTCGTTTACATTTTTGCCAAAGCCAACAAATATTTCATCATAAATGGCAGCGTAAGGTGTTTTGTCTGCAATTGTTTTTCCTTTCAATGGTATTTGCATACGGTACATATATCGCAAACGGTTCACAAAAAAATATTCATCTTCCTTAGGTAAGGATGCGTTGGTATAGCGTCCTATCCATCTTTGTTCCAGCATAAAGCGATGGCTTAAATCAACAATGCCCATTTTATCACTTACAGTTGCCATTTGATAAGCCCTGTGTTCGGTAAATTGTTTGCCAAACCTATTAATGGGGATATCGCCATAGTTGAATGTTTCTATCCATGCATAACCTGCCCTTAGCGAAAGTTTTTGATTTACTTTATAATTGATGCCGGTACGCAAAAGGCTTTGTTGCCAATTTGTAATAATATTATCTCTCCGCCATTGGTATTCTGTATGGATGCTCCATTTTTTATTTAGGTTGAATGTGCCTGTATAAGCATACCAGCCAATAGAATTTTTATCGGTAATACGGGTGTTTTGAGAATGGGAGAACATCCAGCTAAAAGCAAGTATCCCTAAGAGGTATATGTTTTTAGAGCTTTTGATTACCGGCATAACTAATATTTCGATTAAATTCTTTGATCAATATTGAACAAGCCAAAAAAATCAGGCAGATTTTTATTACTGCCTGATTATGGTCTTACTCAGGATTGTTAATAATTAAAGTGTCCTGATAAAAAGTGACTTCACCAGTTGTAATATCATGTGTACCTCCAACAATTCCAATTTGCCCGGTTTCAATCATTTCTTTTAAAATGGTGCTGCGTTCCATAATAGCCTGTACAGTTCTTTTTACATTGATGGTTGAAACTTTTTCAACAAATTCAGCGTTGCCGGAATTGCGGTTTTCTATCACCGATTTTTCATCATCCACCGCAGGCCGTATTTTGGTGAGCAAAGCGGTGAGGTTGCCCATTTCCACATGGTCGCAGGCTCCTTTAACTGCGCCGCATTTTGTATGTCCCAATACAACAATTATTTTGGAGCCAGCTACTTTGCAACCAAATTCCATACTACCCAAAATATCTTCGTTGATAATATTACCGGCAATACGAACGCTGAATACATCACCTAGCCCCTGGTCAAATATTAGTTCGGCAGATGTTCGGGAATCAATACAACTCAGGATAATAGCAAATGGATGTTGCCCATCAGATGTTTCATTAGCCTGTTGCAACAGGTTGCGGTTTACTTTTAGATTGTTTACAAATCTTTTGTTGCCCTCTTTTAAAAGTTCTATAGCCAGTCCCGGTGGGATAGCTGCCTGTAATTCTTTAGTTAATGTTTTCATTGTTTTTTTGTTTTAATCCCGATAGCTATCGGGAGATGATGAAATTATTTAGGTTCAATAAAATTGATTGTTTCAACCGTTATATTTTTTGCTTTTGCATTTATTTTATAGTTCTGTATTATTTCTATCACATCGTATGCAATAGATTTTGAGTGCGTACAATCTATAATTACTTTTGAATTTTCCGGAATCACATGCAATGCGTTCAGAACACTTGCTTTATTAAAAAATGAAACCTCTTGTGCCAATACAAGGTGATGCACTTGATTCCCTTCTTCTGTAGTTACTACATCTTTTAAATGATGTGAGTTGCGGTAACTATGGCGCAGGGTGTAAAAAATGCCAAACAAAATGCCTATCGTGATACCTTTCAATAAATCTGTTAAGAGGATAGCTACAACAGTTGCTGTAAAGGGGATAAATTGCTCCCATCCTTGCTTATACATTTGTTTAAAGAGGGCAGGTTTGGCTAATTTGTAACCTACCATCAATAGTATAGCGGCGAGACTTGCAAGCGGAATCATATTCATTAACCCGGCAATAGTAATGGCACTGATTAATAAAAACACACCATGCAGTATGGCACTCATTTTTGTTTTGCCACCAAACGTAATATTAGCAGTACTGCGTACAATAACCTGTGTAATGGGTAGGCCACCAATTAGACCCGACACAACATTACCTAAACCCTGTGCTTTTAATTCCCTGTTGGTTGGTGTAACTCTTTTATAAGGGTCCATTTTATCTGTTGCCTCCACGCAAAGCAGCGTTTCAAGGCTGGCTACAATAGCTAACACAATAGCGATTTTCCAAACTTCAAAATTTGTTATTTGCGAAAAATCGGGAAAAGTAAACTGGGTGAAAAACTCCGATAAACTGTGTGCCACCGGAAGCTGTACAACCTGGTCTTTGTCCAGACTGAAATTTAATATCCCGTTCTGGTACATATAATTCATCGCAATACCGAGAATAACCACTACTAACGGGCCTTGTATTAATTGAAATATTTTGTGCTTCTTCGTCAATACTTTATCCCAAAAAATTAATATTCCTAATGAGATAGCAGCAATAAGTACAGCGCCGGGTGTTATCAATTCAAAGGCTTTTGAAATGGCAGAAAAAGTATTTTCACCGCCTAATTGCAAAAAAGCATCATCGCCTTCTGCATCTTTATCATAGCCAATGGCATGGGGTATTTGTTTAAGGATAATCAACAACCCAATACCCGTAAGCATTCCTTTAATAACGGATGATGGAAAGAAGTAAGCGATAAATCCTGCTTTGGCAAAGCCCATGATAAGTTGAAGAATACCGGCGATAACAACGGCTAATAAAAAAGTCGGCCATGAACCAAGCGTTGCGATAGAGGTTAAAACTATTACTGCTAATCCGGCGGCAGGTCCACTAACCCCAAGTGGCGAACCGCTTGCAATACCTACTACAATGCCGCCAATAATGCCAGCTATTATGCCTGCAAATAAAGGCGCACCAGAAGCCAAAGCAATACCAAGGCACAGGGGAACGGCTACAAAAAAAACGACAATACTTGCTGGCAGGTCGCTTTTCAGTTCTTTAAACATATTTTTTTTCATTTCCATAATAAGTTGATTTTTGATTTAATAGAATGAAGATAGTAATATTATTTTAAATGATAGTAATACTATATCATAGAATTGTAAAACTTTTAACTATTTTTGTGTTGCAGGATATTGTACATTATCTTTATCTGCATTTAAAGCAACAAATGCCACAATAAAACCGTAACTAAAAATGGAAGTACAATTACAATTACAAATAAAAATGAATTAAAAACTGGTTCTCCCTTACTGTAGCAAACAAGAAGGATAAAATTGCCACAAAGAGAAAACATGATTTTGTAACTGAAAATGATACTTATAAGAAACGCTAAAATCGTAAATGAAGGAAATATTTCCGAAGCTGATATTTTAATTAAAAATCAGCGGATAGAAAAAATATCCCGTCAAATAAGTTTAGGGGTTAACAAAAATTGTTTAGAGATTAATGCGGAAGGTTTGTTTTTGATACCGGGAATGATTGACGACCAAGTGCATTTGAGAGAACCTGGACTGATACATAAGGCAGATATTTTTTCAGAATCAAAAGCAGCAGTTGCCGGTGGAATCACTTCTTTTATGGATATGCCAAATACAATACCAAATACACTTACGCAGGAATTATTAGAAACAAAATATGGAATTGCTTCTCAAAAATCTCTTGCCAATTATTCTTTTTTTATGGGTATTTGCAAAAGCAATTTGGAAGAGGCGCTAAAAACCAATACAGAAAATGTTTGCGGAATTACTGATGACGGTCTTTACTTTACAAACGATGAAGGAATATTAGCTAACTATCCCGATTTTTTAGAAAAATTTTTTTCAAGAACCAATAACCTGGTTGCCCTGCATAGCGAAGATGACGGGATTATTAAAAATAATACGGAGAACTATCGTAAAAAATATGGAGCCGATATTCCTTTTCATTGTCACGCCAAAATAAGAAGTGAAGCAGCTTGTTTAAAAGCTACTAAAAGGGTATTGGCTATTGCAAAAAAATACAATAATCGCCTTCATTTGTTTCACATCTCTACGCTTGCAGAAGCTAATCTTTTTGATAATAAAATACCTGTTTTGAAAAAGAGAATTACGGCAGAGGCTTGTATCCATCATCTTTGGTTTTCTGATAAAGATTATGAAGGTTTAGGTGCAAAAATTAAGTGGAATCCATCTATAAAAACTGTGAAAGACAGAAATGGATTATTACTGTCCTTGCTCAATGATAAATTGGATATTATTGCTACCGACCATGCACCACACACACAAGATGAAAAATTGGGTAATTATTTTAATGCCCATTCCGGTGGTCCATTAGTCCAACATGCCTTAGTTGCTTTGTTAGAATTATATCACCGGGGAGAAATTGGTTTAGAAAAAATTGTTGAAAAAACAAGTCATAATGTTGCTGAAATTTATCGTTTAAGAGAGAGAGGTTATGTCCGTGAAGGCTATTTCGCTGATTTAGTTTTAATAAACATCAATAAACCCTGGCAAGTCACAAAAAGCAATTTGATGTATAAATGCGGTTGGTCTCCCTTTGAAGGGCAAACATTTCAAAGCAGCATCACCCATACTTTTGTAAATGGACATTTAGTATATAATAACGGCAAATTAAACGAATCTCAAAAAGGCAAACGATTACTATTTGAAAAAGAAAGAATGTAAAAATAATATTTATATGGAAGTACAACTACAAATAAAAATGAATGAAAAGCTGTTTCTCCGTGACCCGGAGCAAACGGAATTGGGTAAAAAAATAATTCAGCACAGTGTTGAGTTAATACATAAAAATGGGTTTGAATCTTTCACTTTTAAGAAACTGGCAGAAGAAATAGAGAGTACAGAAGCTGGTATTTACCGTTATTTTGAAAACAAGCACCGGTTGCTGATTTATATTACCGCCTGGTATTGGGGCTGGGTGCAATACTGTGTAGTCTTTAAGACAAACAATATTAAAGACCCTGCCGTGAAACTAAAAAAAGTAATTCAACTGCTGGCTACTACAGTTGTTGATGATGATAAAACATTGCATATTAATGAGGACCTGCTGCACCAGATAATCATATCAGAAGGCTCAAAAGCCTATTTAACCAAACATGTAACTGAAGATAATAAGGAGCAATTATTTAAGCCATACAAAGATCTTTGTGGCGTCATTGCTGATATTATTTTAGAATGTAGCCCGAAATATAAATATCCAAGGTCGCTGGCAAGCACTATTATTGAAATGGCACATTTTCAGATTTTTTTTATGAACAATCTTCCTTCATTGACTGATTTTGGTAAAACTAAAGATGAATTGAAAGTGGTTTCATTTCTGGAAGATTTGGTGTTTAACAGCATAAGGAAAAAATAAGGTTTACTTACTTATTTAACCGAAATTACACCCTTACATATATTTTCCGCTTATCCATAAAATACCCAGCCAGCCAGCAAACCAGCATAATGCTTACTGCAAAAAGAAAGGATCCAAGGTAATCACCGGCATGCACATAAATAGTATCATACAGCCATTTGTACACTGATTGTTTTGGATGTACAGAAAATACATACAGCAGTATAACACCCAGTTCAGAAAGCAGGTAAATAAATAATGGGTTGCGGCCAAAAACCTCAAAAAAGTAGGTCCATTTTGTTTTGTGTAAAAAGTCGATGATATAAATAATTGCAGCAATAATAATGCAATCAAGCCCAACTGTTAGCAGTACAAATGAACTGGTCCATAGTTTTTTATTTACCGGTATAAAGTGATTTAATATCCATGCAATTGCCATTAAGCCAGCGCCTGCCAGTAATAGTTTGGTTAAAGTTTCGTAAGTTTTTCCATGCTTTTGAATAAAACTTCCCACAACAAAACCTCCCACAACATTGCCAACTGCCGGTAAAGTACTTAACAGGCCTTCGGGGTCAAAAGCCACGCCTTCTCCATGGTATAAATGAGCGTCGCCCAATAACCATTTATCTAATAATATACCTGCATTTCCTTCCAGGCTAAAGGGATCGCCCTGTCCATACAATAACAATACGATCCAGTACAATGCTAAAATTGAAATAGTGATGAGGACAGTTAGTTTTGGTTTAAAAAAATATAATAATAATGCTGCTATGCCATAACACAATCCAATACGTTGCAGCACTCCAAAAACACGTGTCTCGCTAAAAGGGGCAAATATTATATTGCCGTTAACCTGCTTTACAAACGGAAACCAATACATTAAATAGCCCAGTAAAAAAATAATAAAAGTCCGTTTTAATATTTTCCATACAACAGCACGTGTCGGCAGATTGGCCCACTTCGGCAGTACAAAACTTAGGGCATTACCAACTGCAAATAAGAAGGAAGGGAATACCAAATCGGTAGGTGTAAAGCCATGCCAATGTGCATGTAATAAAGGCGACCAGGTGGTATTTCCATTTCCGGGTGTGTTTACGATAATCATAAAACAAATCGTCATACCACGAAAAACATCCAGTGCAGTAAATCTTTGTGTAGCCATATTCTGTCCTAATTTTTTTCAATGTACAGAAATATTGCAGAAAACAGGAATTGATTTTTTAAGCATTCTAAAAAATCAATAATAATTGATAACAAATGACAAACCAAAAGTTTAACGAAGAAAGAGAAGTATGTACAAAAAAATAGCAACCTGAAATTAATCAGGTTGCCGGAGTCATTTAAAGGATAATGCAAAAATTGTATTTAAGAACTAGCTAAACAAACCACCTTTTTTTAAGGTACGTGTTCCTTCGCCAATTAAAAAACCATTATGGTAAATTTGAATGGTATAATTTCCTACCTGGAATTTATCGCCGGGGTTAAAAGCAAAATCAACATTTTTCTTTTTACCGGTTTCTAATTCAACAGACACTTTAGTAGTATATTCTTTTGAACCATCATCACGTGTAGTAAACGTTCCTGAACCTAATTTTTCAGCAGAAATAGTTTTTCCATCAGGGCCAATAACACATACATACAGATCTGCAGAACCTGCCTGGATAATACGGTTGGCAACATCAAATGATATAACTATTTTGTCTACGCGTTTTGCTGTAGTTGTTTCTTTTTCTTTTCCGTTACCCTTAACTTTAAGCGGGGTAATTTGAATATTAGAAGCATTTAATGTAGAAGCAACATCTACTTTCTTTTCCAGTCCTTCTTTTGCAGCCGTAGTTGTTGTAAGGTTTTGAGTTAAGGTTTCTTTCTCTGCTGTTAGTGCAACCTTATCCTGAGTTAAAGATTTATTTTCTGCAGTTAAACGGGTTACTTCCGCTTCCATGCCGGCTATTTTACCATTTAAATCAGCTATCAGTGTTTTTGCTTTTGCTAATTCAGCAGCAGTTGCATTTTTTTTGTTTAATATACTGCGTATTTGAGCTTTGTCCTTAGTTATTTGGGTATTGCTTTCTGTTAGCTTAGTTGATAAAGAAGTGTTTACAGTTCCCATAGAGTCAAGCCGAGCAAGTGATCCATCAAAACTTTTTTGGATTTCACTTATATCAACTGAATCTTTGGAAATAGTAGCTTCCTTTTGCTGAATTACTGTATCAGCAGCTTTTTTGCCAACCATTGAATAGATGCCTAAAGCCACCAATGCTATTGCCAGTACGGCGATAATGATGTTTTTATTGTCTTTGCGTGGAGGTTGGTTATCCACTGTTGCTGTTGGGAAATTTGATGTACTCATTGTTTTAGGTTTTATATTTATATTCAAAATTTAATTACAACTTTAAAATATAGCTATCAATTAGTAGCTAAACATATTTTTATTAGGGGTGAACCCATTATCTCTATAACCATGCCAAATTAACATTTTTTGCAAAAAAACGACCTTAAAATGTAAAGCTTTGCTTTCTTCAGCTTATTTCAATAAAAAATAAAATATTAAAAATAACCAAATCCTACTGTTAGAATGTTATTGGCAAGCCCAGTTCTAATAACAACAATTAATTTTCATATAGAAAAATATATGCCAAACTGATTGCTTTTATCTTACATGAAGGAAATTATTTTTCGCACTTCTTCCTCATCAGCAATATATACATTACCAAAATCGGTTACCAGCGGGTTGGCAAACATCATGGGGTTGGCAATTGCCTTTCTTGCAGAACCATGGTATTCTTTGGCTCCGGATTGCTGCATCAATTTTTCAATATTGGTAGATTTTATACCGGCTCCAGACATAATGATGATCCTATCTCCGGCTTGTTGAACCAACTGTTGCAATATTTCACCGGCATCTGGAGCAGCAGTTTTTTGACCCGATGTTAGTATCCGTTCGCAACCGGCAATAATGATATCTTCCAATGCTTTAAATGGATCCGGTGTAGCATCAAAGGCACGGTTACACGTAACACCCATCGGGTAGGCCCATTCTACTATTTGCTTTAATAATGCAATATCTATTTCGCCATCAATTTTTTGTACACCAACCGATATGCCGTTACAGCCAAGTTCTTTACACATCAGTATATCCTGACGTATAATTTCCAATTCATTGTCATCATATAAATAATTGCCCGATCTTGGTCTTATGATGGGGTACAATAAAATAGAAATGCTTTTTCTTGTTTGTTTTATAGTGCCATAACTTGGAGTAGTGCCGCCTTCTACGGGGTTATCACATAGTTCCACTCTTGCAGCGCCCGCTTTTTCAGCTATAATAGCGCTCTGTATATTAAATGCACAAACTTCCAGGATAGCCTTACTTGCCATATTATTATTGGTCTTAATTTTTAATTAATAGATGCTTGGAGCAGTGTAAATTTTTTCTTCCCTGTTGTTTCTAACAGCATAGGTAAACCCTTTCTGTAAACAATAAGCACCAAATTCACCTTTTTTATTTAAAGCCAAAAAGCCAACCTGTACTTCTTTTGCTTTTTTAGGATTGCGTTTGATGATCCTTTCCACCCCTTCTTTGCAGGCTGCTTCGGGGCTTAATCCCTGCCGCATTAATTCAACAATCAGGTGTGCACCAACAATGCGTATCACTTCTTCACCCACACCTGTAGCAGTAGCACCGCCCACTTCATTATCTACATACAATCCTGCACCAATAATTGGAGAGTCGCCCACACGGCCATGTATTTTATAAGCCATCCCACTGGTGGTACAGGCTCCGCTAAAATTGCCCGCCTTATCCATGGCAAGCATCCCAATAGTATCATGATTTTTGGGCCCACCAGGCATTGCGCCTTCTTTTTTATCGTACAACTGGTTTTCGATATTTTTTACGGGTTCATATTTAGCAGTTTTTAACCATTCTTTCCAATCATGTTCACTTTTTGGCGTTAATAAATTTTGTTTTGTAAAGCCATTGGCCAGTGCAAATTGCAATGCCCCATCACCTGCTAAAATGATGTGTGGTGTTTTTTCCATTACCATTCTTGCTACGGATATTGGGTGCACAATATGTTCAAGGCACATCACCGATCCGCAATTATAATTTTCATCCATTATACAAGCATCCAGGGTTACTTTGCCATCCCTGTCTGGTAACCCGCCATATCCGACACTTTGGTTACTCTCATCCGCTTCGGGAACCATCACGCCGGCCTCTACTGCATTAAGCGCTCTTCCTCCTTTATTTAAAATTTCCCATGCGGTAGCATTGGCTGCTTTACCAAAATCCCAGGTAGATATTACTATTGGATCATTTAAAACCGGGTTGCCTGTATACAGGGAACCGGCAAATAATTTTTCGCCTGTTAAAACAGCGGCTGAGCTAACTACAGCACTGTGTAAAAACTTTCTTCTTGATGACATATAATGATTTAAAAAATTGAATAAGCAAATTAATTAATAGCAATGGTACTGATTATTTTGTTAATGATAAATTTGGCAACGCTATTTGTAGTATGTTTGACACCAATTTTTACAATGACCAAAAATTGATTAATAAAAAGTAAGGGAACATATTCAGTACTGAAAATTTAGTTGAAATACCGCCTGTAAAACAAGCACTACTTTTTTTGTTAATTGCAGTAGCTTCACAAACACGATATTTGGATTCAGAGAAAAAGTACAGCCAAATAAAAAGATAATAAAGCAGGTAAATAAAATATATTAATTACTCAATAAATAAGCACCAATGAAGTATTCTTTTGCTATTTTCAAAAGCATAATTTTTTTTACGATTGTACTATTAACTTTTTCATGTTCAAAGCATGAAGGCAAACCAAGAATTTTGATTTTTAGCAAGACAGCCGGTTACCATCATGAGTCAATTACCCAGGGTAATGCCGCTATTGAAAAATTGGGTAACCTGAATAATTTTGATGTTGATACCACAACAAATGCCGCAATGTTTGAAGATGATAGTTTAAAGAAATATGCTGCGGTTGTTTTTTTGAGTCCTACAGGAGATCTACTGAATAGCTACCAGGAGGCTTCATTTGAAAGGTATATACAGGCAGGCGGCGGTTATATGGGTATTCATGCAGCAACTGATTGCGAGTACGACTGGGGATGGTATGGCCGTTTAGTAGGCGCTTATTTTTTAGATCATCCCGGTATTAACGATACTTTTCCCAATGTGCAGGAAGGCATATTAAATGTTATTGATAAAGATAATGCCGCTACAAAACATCTTCCGGCACAATGGAAAAGAACAGATGAATATTATAGTTTTAAAAAAATGAATAAGGATGTACATGTGTTAATTACCATTAATGAAAAATCTTACCATGGTGGAAAGAATGGAGATAACCATCCAATGGCATGGTATCATGACTATGATGGCGGCAGGGCTTTTTATGTAGAGATGGGGCACACCAAAGAATCTTTTTCAGAAGATAATTATGTTAAACTTATTTTGGGTGGTATTAAATATGCCATTGGTGATAATAAAGAATTGGATTACTCGAAAGTAAAGTCACAATTACCTCCCGAAGATAACCGCTTTACAAAAACACAATTGTCACAGGGCGAGTTTTTTGAGCCAACAGAAATGACCATTCTGCCAAATCTTGATATTATGATTATTCAGCGCCGGGGAGAAATAATGCTGTATAAAAATGATACCAAAAAAGTAAAGCAGGTTGGGTTTTTGAATGTCTATTATAAAACATCTGCACCAGGGGTAAATGCAGAAGAAGGAATGCTTGGCCTGTCAAAAGACCCGGATTTTGCAAAAAATAATTGGGTGTACATTTATTATAGCCCGGCAGATAGTTCTGTGAATCGTTTATCACGGTTTACTTTTAAAAATGATACACTTGATAGGGTCACAGAAAAAGTGATACTTGAAGTAAAATCTCAGCGTGAGATTTGCTGCCATACCGGTGGCTCTATTGCATTTGGCCCAGATAAATTATTATATTTTTCCGCAGGTGATAATTCAACTCCTTTCGATGAGCCAGGAGCTAAATATGTAAATAATGGTTATGCACCGTTAAACGATTTGCCCAATCATCAGCAATATGATGCAAGAAGATCTGCCGGCAATACAAATGATTTGCGTGGTAAGATCATTCGTATAAGGGTTAAGGATGATGGAACGTATGAAATACCCCCAGGAAACCTTTTTCCGAAAGGTACTGATAAAACAAGGCCCGAAATTTATGTAATGGGAAACCGCAATCCTTACCGTATTTCTGTAGATCAGAAAAACAGTTATTTATATTGGGGTGAAGTTGGGCCTGATGCACCAAATGATAGTTTTGCTGTACGTGGGCCACGTGGATATGATGAATTAAACCAGGCACGTAAAGCAGGTTATTTCGGCTGGCCATTATTTGTAGGTAATAATTATCCTTATCATCAGTATGATTATGCTACAGGTGTTAGCGGACCGGCTTTTGATCCCGCAAAACCAATTAATGATTCAAAAAATAATACTGGCTTAAGGGAATTGCCGCCAGCTGTGCCAGCATTTATATGGTACCCTTATGGAGCATCTGCAGATTTTCCACAGGTAGGTACAGGCGGAAGAAATGCAATGGCCGGGCCTGTGTATTACACAGATATGTTTCCGAAAGAAACACGTTTGCCCGATTATTACAATGGTAAATTATTAATTTATGACTGGATACGTGGCTGGATAAAAGCAGTAACCATGTTACCAAATGGTGACTTTGATAAAATGGAACCATTTTTCCCTTCTATAAAAGTTAATTCTTTAATCGATATGGAAGTAGGCCCTGATGGAAAACTGTATTTATTGGAATATGGCAATGGCTGGTTTACAAAAAATGTTGATGCAGGGTTGGCACGTATTGATTTTAATGGCGGCAACAGGCCTCCTGTAATAACTGCTGTTAATGTTGACAAAACTTCTGGTGTGTTACCTTTTACGGTTAAAGCAACAGTAAACGCCAGAGACCTGGAAAAAGATAAGATAACTTATATATGGAACCTGGGTAATGGCACCACCAAAGAAACGCAGACACCAGATTTGGAATATACTTATACAACAGCAGGTGATTTTAAAATTTCGGTTGAAGCAAAAGATAACCAGGGAGCATCTACTAAAAGTGATGCTGTTAATATTTATGCCGGTAATGAAGCACCTTTAGTTGCTGTTGAATTAACTGGTGGTAATAAATCTTTTTATATGCCGGGAGTTCCTTTGCAATATGCAGTAAGGGTAACAGATAAAACAGATACCGCAGCCATCGACCCCGCAAATTTGTATGTGTCGGTTGATTATGTTGAAGGATTTGATAAGGCATCTACCACTATGGGTCACCAGCAAGGGCAGGCTAGTATTAGTGGCAAAAGCCTGATGCTGTCACTTGATTGTAAAAGCTGTCATAAAGAAGCTGAAAAATCAATCGGCCCGTCCTTTACAGAGGTGTCGAAGAAATATGCAAAAGATCCTAACGTAACCAGTTACCTTACTGACAAAATAATTAAAGGTGGGGGCGGAGTTTGGGGTGAAGTTAACATGGCAGCTCATCCTAACCTATCACATGGCGATGCGCAACAAATTATTTCCTGGATAATGACATTATCAAATAAAGCTGCAATAAAAAAATCATTGCCTGCAACCGGCACAATCATTCCTTTGGCTAATCAAAAACCTGCAAGTGCCCTGGTTTTATCAGCGAGCTATACAGATAAGGGTGGAAATAATATTAAGGCTTTAACCGGCAGCAGTACTGTGTCTTTACAAAATAATACGGTTTCTTTTACCGGTAACGAAAAAGTAAAAGGTTTTACATCAATGAAATACGGCGGCAGTACAATAATGATTTTACCGGCTGGCGGAGGTTGGTTTGCTTTGGATCAAATTGATTTTACTGGAGTACATTCAATAAACTTAACATGCGGGTGGCAGGCACCTCCGTTGGAAGGGTATAGTTTTGAAGCAAGACTTGGTGCGCCTGATGGAAAATTATTAGGAAAAGGAACGATGCCAACACCACAAAAAGGGCAGCAATTTGGCGTAGCACATATATCAATTGATGCAGTTACGGATGGTAAGTTTCACTCAGTTTATTTTGTTTATAATGGATCAGTAAAAGCGGCAGCGGGTGTTATGTCAGTACAATTCAATGCAAAATAATTAATTAAATTTTTAAACAGGGCTATAAAATATAAGCGCTCCCTTCAGCGTTTTTTAGGTATCAAATAAAATAAATATGGTAAAGAAATTGTGTAGCGTGTTTATAGTATTGCTGGTAATTTTTAAAGTAAACGGACAGGCCCCGGTAACAGGTAATGTAACGGATAATGAATTGATTCCTTTGTCGAATGTCAGCATTCATTTATTAAACACCGGCATAAATGCATTTAGTGACAAAGCAGGTAATTTTAGTATCCAGGATGTGTCAGCCGGAAAATACACCATTGAGTTATCTTCTGTAGGTTATGCAACTATTGCAAACGAAATTGAAGTAAGTGGAAAGGAAAACAAGGCGCTTAGTTTTAAAATGAACAACAACCTGGTGCAATTGGGAGCAGTAACTGTAACAGCAGAAAAGAAAGAAGAATTATTGCAAAATATACCATTAAGTATAACATCAATTTCTTCAAAGCAAACAGAAGAGTACAGGTTATGGAACACAAAAGATTTAACAGCCATTGTTCCTAATTTATATGCCGGTAATTCAGGCGATGAAAGGAATGTAATCTCTATACGGGGTATTACAACTACTTCCTACGACCCTGCCATAGCTACTTATGTTGATGGTGTAAATCAATTTAGTTTAGATACCTATATACCACAATTAAATGATATCGAAAGGATAGAAATACTGCGTGGCCCACAGGGGACATTGTATGGAAGAAACGCAATGGGCGGCGTTATCAATATCATTACCAAACAACCCGCCAACAATACAAATGGTTTTGTAGAACTAACCTTTGGCAATTACAATCAGCAACGATATAGCGCAGCCATACGCACACCGATTGTAAAAAATAAATTATTCTTTGGCGCTTCAGGTGTATTTAATAAACGTGATGGTTATTATTTTAATGAGTATAACAATACAAGTTTTGATAAGCAGAATCAGCTTAGCGCAAATGGATATTTAAAGTATTTGCCCGGTAATAACTGGTTGATGACATTAAACTTTAAAATTCAGAACAATAAAAACGACGGTGCGTTCCCCTTGGTAAAAAACAAGGCGGAAGCATTCAAACATCCTTATAAGTTAAATCAAAATGCCATTGGGCAAATGACAGATAATACAAAAAATACGTCCTTATCTATTTATCATTTAGGAACCAATGTTGATTTTACCTCTCAAACTGCCTGGCAAAATAATTACCGGTATTACGAGCCGCCAATTGACGGGGATTTTTCGCCTTTAGATATAGTAACGGTGGCTAATAATTATGGAAATGATTGGAATAATGTAAAAGTATTTACACAGGAATTTAAATTTAATTCCAGTGCAAAAAAATCGTCTTTATTTAACTGGACGGCTGGGGCCTATTTTTTCCATCAATATAGTCCTAACAAACAGGCTACGCAGTTTGGAGCAGATGCGGCAAGGTACGGTGCCACTCCCAATACCGCCGTTATAAATACTACAAAAGGTAAGAATACGGGCTTTGCATTATACGGACAGGCAGATTATATGCTCACAAAAAAATTATCAGTGGTGGCAGGTTTGAGGTATGATTATGAAAACAAATATTTAAATGTAGAAGGCCAGTACAAGACACAGACGGGCGACATATTTGTCACCAGGCCAGATACTTCTTCTACTGTAAATTTCGACGCCTTCTCTCCCAAACTTGGTTTAAAATATGCTGTTGCAACTAACAGTAACCTGTTTGCAAATTATAGCCGTGGCTTCCGCACAGGTGGTCTTACTCAATTATCTTCAGATCCTTCACAGCCTCCTTTATATCCTTATGAACCGGAGTACAGTAATAATTTTGAAGTAGGCATTAAAAATAATTTTTTAGATTACAGGTTAATTTTAAATGTAACCGCTTTTTATACCCATGTAAATAATGCGCAGGTACCAACACTAATTTTACCTGATGCAATTACCGTAACAAAAAATACAGGAGAACTCAACAGCAA
Organism: Ferruginibacter sp.; assembly: GCA_025362235.1. Classification (GTDB taxonomy): domain Bacteria; phylum Bacteroidota; class Bacteroidia; order Chitinophagales; family Chitinophagaceae; genus Ferruginibacter. Next base: position 47,857 of record JANYGZ010000020.1, read on the forward strand.
GGGTGCAGAACTGGAACTTTTTTATAAACCAATAAAAGGGCTACAGATTGATTATAGTTTTGGATATACCAATGCAAAATACGCGGCACTAAAATTATCGTCAAATGGCGGAACAGTTGACCTGGGGGGTAAAACACAAATATTTACTCCGGATATTACTTCTATGTTAACAGCTCAATACAGTTTTTTAGTATGCGCAAAACAACAGGTAAAAATGTTTGTACGGGCGGAGTGGTTGTATTTAGGTGAACGTTATTTTGATCTTTCCAATACCATTAAACAATCACCCTACAGCCTGGTAAACACCAGTATTGGCGCAAGCAGAAAAAATATCGAGCTATCTTTCTGGATGAGAAATATTGGCGATGTGAAATACATTGAATATGCATACGATTTTGGCGCAATACATTTAGGTATACCAATGACATGGGGTATTACTCTTAGAACCAAATTCTAATGAGACAGAAGACAAAAAAATCGTTGAAAATATCTTTTAACTAAATTCAGTTGCTGATTTTTCTTTTGCAAGTGTTATCACTTGGGTGAAGTTGTTATAGCCTTAGTTTTGGGCTACTGCATATCTATTTGTACCAACGGAGTTGAAAAATATAATTTCCTCAATTGAATGTTTACCCAGATACAACCGCATTCCCGACATCACATTATAAACAAACAGCGAAAGGCCAACAACAATAGATTACCTAAAACCTATAGAGTAAATATTTGTGGATAATAATTTATTACCTTGTAGAAATTTTAAACCATTATTGCCGACTCGTTAGACAAAAAATAATTTCTTAGATAGATATTCATACTTCATCCAGGTAAAATGAAAACCGTCATTCGCAATATTTTTATTTTGTTACTGATAGCAGCTACGCTGGCTATTGTTTATTGGTTGATCATAAATTATTATGATGATAAGAACCGCACTGATGATGCACAGGTGGATGCCAATATTGTTCCCGCACTTGCCCGTACGGAGGGTTTTGTAGATTCAATTTATGTAGATGATGATCAATACGTACATGCCAACGATATATTGGTACAACTTGATACTACCGATCTTAACCTCCAGTTGAAACAGGCTTTAGTTGCTCTCGCCATTTCTAAAACCAATCTGCAAAGATCGCAGGTGGGTATACAGGTAGCGGGACTGGAAAAAAAAATTGCTACCCAGGGTATAGGAACATATAAAGCCTCACTTGAGAGTTCGGAAAGTAATTATGAACGTAATAAAATACTGCAGGAAAAAGGAGTTATTTCTATGCAGCAATTTGAGTTTTCTGAAGAGACCTATAAAAAAGATACTATTGCTTTGGTAAGTGCCTACGATCGCCAGACACAATCAGTTGCAAAGCTCGAAGACACAAAAAAACAACTGGAACTTGCCCAAATGAATATTGCTGCGCAAATGAGCGAGATTGAAATTTTACGCCAGAATATTCAGTACGCTACTATTATAGCTCCTGTTAGTGGCCATGTTTCTAAAAGGAAAATACAAAAGGGTCAAATGGTGCATAAAGGGGCACAATTATTTTCAATTGTTCAGTCGGGTGATATGTGGGTTACCGCTAATTTTAAAGAAACGCAGATTGCTACATTCCCAATTGGCAAAAGAGTGAAAATAACCGCCGATACTTACCCGGATGATTTTTTTTATGGAATTATTGAATCTATCGGTGGTGCTACCGGTTCTAAATTTGCTTTACTTCCACCCGATAATGCAACCGGTAATTATGTAAAAGTAATTCAGCGTGTACCCGTGAAGATCAGGTTTGAAGATACTGCCCGTGCAAATAAATTACTGAGGCCTGGCTTCAGTGTGGTTGTAACCCAATGATCAATTCTATGCACATCATTATAAACAAAGGCTGGGTTCGTTTTTTTTTCTTCACAACATTGCTGATAGGAAGTTATAATTTTCTTGGGCAAAGTTTATCGTTCAGTTATGTGCAGGGTTATTTTGGTGTTACTGCTAAAGATGCAACCTGGTTATTAAGGGGTTTTCAATCAGGAACAATTATTACCGGTATTGCCGGCCTGGTGTTTATTAAATGGCTGGGCAATCGCACTCTTTTTGTTGGCGCCGCACTATTATTATTGATTGCCACCATATTCTCTTTTACGGCTACAGCGTTTAATATATTGCTGGTATCCAGAATTGCTGCCGGTATTGCCAATGGGTTTATGATAGCCGTAGCAACCCAATTGTTTCTTGCTACATACGAGGGTAAAGCGAAAATGATAGGCGCCTTAAATACCGTTGCAGCCAGTATAGGTGGATTGTGTTTGGGCATACTTACTAATAGTTTATTTACGGAAGATTACGGCTGGCAATTTACCTATTACCTTAGTGTGCCTGCATTGGTTACTATTATCATCTTCTCTTTTTTCTTTGTTCCGGTTACACAAAAAAATGAAGAGATAGAGGAGGATTGGATAAGCTTGATTCCTTTTTCTATTTTAATTATTGCTATTTTTTTCCTGGTTTTGTTCAGGGAGCAATACCAGGGATTGAGCAATTTTAAAATATTACTTTCAGCCATAATAGCTGTTCTGTCAGCATGCATTTTATTGATCAGGGGTTTTACACACAAAAAACCATTGTTCGATACAAGATTATTACAATACCCGGGTTTTGTAATTGCATTAATTATTTCTTTCCTCAGTGGTGCAGCTTTTATTTTCAATATTTCCCTGTTGGCAAAATTATTAGGCGGCATTTTGCAGATGCCCCTAAGTGATGTTTTTCAGTTTATAAATTTTCTTTGCCTTGTTATTTTTATTGTACTTGTAATTTCGCTTATACTCATTGCGAAAAAATTTAACCCTTATTGGCTGTTGATTACAGGCTTGCTGGCGGTTGCATACACAGCCTTTACTTTGTCGCGGCTAAATACTGAGTTTAGTTTTAATAAAATTATCACTCCTTCCCTGATAGGTATGGCGGGTTGCGGAATGATTGCTATCACTGTTATTATGGTGGCCGTTAAAAGCGTACCACAACACCAGGTGGGTAAGGTTGCTAATTTTAGAAGTGTAGCCTTCACAATGGGTATTGCACTTACCGCTACAGATTTGGGAAGATTATTAGATCTTGAAAGAGTGAGAAATTTTAACCTGATGATTGGGTATACAGATCCGGGCAATCCCTTGTTGCAGGAAAGGTTGAACGGCTTAAAGGCATTTTACCAGGGCAATGGCTATGATGCGGACCAGGCTTACAATGCCGCTATAAATGGTATTACCGGCATGGTAAAATTGCAGTCATTTTTTTTAGGGTTAAGCGAAATACTTTTTATAGGTTGTATAATTTCCATTACCCTTGCTATAGTAGTTCTTATTCTTTGGGTAGTGCGTAATTACCAAATGCTTTTTAATTTCATCACTTTTAAAAACCATACAGATGAAAAATTGCAACCAGGCAAAATTTAGTTGTTTGCTGCTGGCGTGCATGTTGCTAGGCACAATAAATGTAAAGGCACAAAAAACTTTTACATTCGTTGAATGTATCAATTATGCTTTTGAGCACAATCCTCTTTTACAGGTTTCTGTAAAAAATATTTCCATCGCAGACATCGGCACTAAAAAGGTAAAAGGATCGTACCTGCCGAGGGTAAATTTTTTATCTGCATTTCAATATTATATTGCCAACAGAAAAGTGATCATAGAAGGCGGCTCGCCCGGGGCACCGCCATCATTGCCCGATGGTGAGCCACTGTCAGTAAATACTGGTTATACTAATACCTGGTACCCGGCTTTAAATGTAAACCAGCTCATTTTTAATCCATCTTACCGCAGCAGCTATAACATAGCATTACAAAACCAACAGTTACAAACACAGCAACTTGGTAGTTTTAAAATTGATTTAATTTCGGGTATTAATAAAGCGTTTAATACCTGCAAATTGTTAGAAGTGCAGGCCCGTTTTCTTGCAGAAAATATTAAACGTATCGACACATTGCTTGAGCTTACACGTATTAAATTTGACAAAGGTGCCGGGGTAAAAATAGAAGTGAACAGGGTGGAAGTAACGGCCAACCGGATGAAAAGCGAATTGGTAAATGTAAAGAACGGTTTTAGCGAGGCATTGCTATCATTGCAGTTTCAGATGAATTATCTTGAACAGGACAGCATGATCCTTAGCAGCAATTTCACTATTCCACAACTGGTAAGCCAAACCGATACATTGATGGTGCAACTATTGCAAAGCAATCCTTCTGTGAGGATAGAAAATCAGTTATTAAATACACAAATTGCTGTAGCTGACGAATCGATAAAATTAGAAAAAGCCCGGGCTGTACCGAATGTTAGTTTGGATGCATCACTGGGATCTGCTCCTGCGGCAGATGATTTTACAAAAATATTCCAGGGTGAAAGATGGAAGCCCTACTCTTATATAGGTGTGAATGTTGGCATTCCTATTTTTAACGGGCTGGATATAAAACGCTCGGTAGAGCAGAGGAAAATTCAGGCATCGCAATCCCGTAATTACCTTGATCAGTTTGATGCACAATTTGCAAATGAAAAAAACACCACCTATGTTCAAATGAAAAATTCCCTGGAAAGATACCGGTATGCAGATGCCAATTTACAATTGGCCAGTAATAATATTGAATTGCTGCATATAGCATTTATAAATGGTGTGGCAGATAATCAGGATTTGATACTTGGCGAAAATGACCTGTACGATAACCAGGTAAGATATTACAATGAATTATTGCAATTGATATTATATGCAATTGAGGGGCAAAGGGTAACCGGGGCATTCAATAAGCTGGCGGGCATGTAACAAATAATATATCAAAGCTTCATAACCAAACAATAAAATCAAAATTCAGGATTCTATTTTTGAGCCGTGGTTGTTGTTCTACCAACCACTTGTAGGATCAGTCTAAATACAACTTATCTTTATTAAAAAACCTAATACATGTAGCATATGACCCTACAAATTATTTTAAGCCTTTTAATTATTACTGCAACCATCTTTGTTCATGGATTCGGCACTGCATGGGGGCTGAATTATTTACTAGATAAGCATCAGTCAGCAGACCAGTCTTACGGATTTATTAAAAGTATGAAAATACTTTCCAGTACAGCCGTTTTTTTAATGATACTGCACTATATAGAGATTGCCATTTGGGCTTTTGTTTACCTGTTGATACCAGAACTGGATAAATTGAGTCATTGGGAAGAAGCCATTTATTTTTCGACAGTTACCTACACAACATTAGGGTACGGTGATATAACGCTTCCACCGGTTTGGCGGATTATGAGTGGTTTTGAAGCTATGAATGGCATACTTTTATTTGGCTGGTCTACTGCATTGTTTTTTGCCGTAATGCAGAAAATTATTGTTATTACAAAAGGAAACAACAAATTCAATAAATAACAAGATAATATTATTAGTGTATTAGTGAAAGCGTATGCTTCCAATATTTTAGTGAAAAGGTTTATAAAAAGTATGCACCTGTAAAAACAAACGCATGAAAAAAAATGGTTCCATTGCAGTATTAATTTTTATAGTACTGGTTGCTTTCTATCCTAAGCTTGTTAATGGTCAAAACATTCCACCAGTGAATAGTGGTGATGCGGGCCCCTGGCGTTACCTGGGTGAAAAGGTCATCAGCTTTAGCGTTGGATCTAATTTTATCGATGTGAAAAAAGTGGG
>JANYGZ010000021.1 GCA_025362235.1 Ferruginibacter sp.
GGTTGTATTTTTTCAACGGAATATTTTTCTGCCAGTAATGCAATGTCCCTTGCCTGTGTTGCGGTGTTACAGCTAACATATACAATTTTAGGAGCAGCTATTTCAAGCAGTTTGATAATTAATTTTTCGTGCATGCCTGCCCGTGGCGGATCGGTTATAATAACATAGGGCCTGCCGTGCTGTACAAAAAATTCATCGTTACAAATCTTTATTACATCACCGGCAAAAAACTCAGCATGACTAATGTTGTTTAGGGCAGCATTTTCTTTGGCATCTTCTATCGCTTCAGCAACCGTTTCTACACCAATAATTTTTTTGGCCATTTCACTTAAAAAAATGCCGATACTTCCGGTGCCACAATACAGGTCGTACACAATTTCCTTACCGGTTAATTGTGCAAAACTTTTTGTGATGGTATATAATTTTTCTGCCTGTTTTGTATTGGTTTGAAAAAAAGATTTGGGCCCTATCTTAAATTTAAATTTGCCCAGCAGCTCTGTTACAAAGCCTTTACCATAATATACCTGCGGCGAAAGGTCATAAATACTATCGTTCCATTTGGTATTGATGGTAAACAATAAAGTGGTTATGGAGGGTACCTGTTGTAAAAGATAATCTAACAGTTTTTTTGTTTCTTCCTTTTCTTCATACCCTAAACAAATATTTACCATCAGCTCCCCGGTAGTACAATAACGGATAATAATATTACGCAACCAACCGATATGCTGCTTGATATCATAATAAGAATAATTATTTTGCCTGGCAAAATTTCTGATGGTATTACGTATAGTATTATTGATATCCTCCATCAGGTAGCAGGTATCAATATCAATGATTTTATCAAAAATACGGGGAACATGAAAACCAAGTGCACCATCACTCCAGGACTGGCCAAACTTTTCCGTTGGAGCCGTATCAGACCCAGCAAGATTCAATAATATTTCTGATTTTGAATTCTCTAAAATCCCTTCGCCAACTGGCAGAGGTGGGGGCAGCGTCTTTATTTCTTCAGATGTCAAATATCGTTTGTTGCTAAAAGTAAATTCTAATTTATTTCTGTAGTGAATGGTATCATCAGCACCAACAATGGGCATCATATCCGGCAGTGCTACTTTGCCAATTCGCTTTAAATTTTGAGCAACTTCTTGTTGTTTGTAGATCAGTTGCTTTTCGTAAGGTAACATTTGCCATTTACAACCGCCGCATAATCCAAAGTGTTGGCAAAAAGGGGTTGTTCTTTCGGCAGAATATTCGTGAATATGTGTGGCCTTTCCTTCACCCCAGTCTTTTTTATTGGTAGAAATAAATACATCTACAACATCCCCGGGTACGGCCCCTTCTATAAAAAATACTTTACCATCATGCCTTGCAACAGATTTGCCTTCAGCAGCATAACCGGTAATCAATATTTTTTCTAATAGAAATTTTTTTCTTTTCACGGTTGCAAAAGTAACCCCGATTTTTCTTTTTGTAAAAGATAATCCGGCCAGCCAATTTTTTGTTAACGATTTGTAATCTATTTCCCGGATGTAGTATACAATGATTATTAACCATTGATTTTAAATACTTTTGTAACCTATTAAAATTTTTAATGAAACGATATCTTATCATCCTGGCAGCAATATTTTGCTTTAACCAGGCACATTCTCAAAATTATAAAGTAACACTACAAACAAGCCAGTATACATCGGGTATTGCATACTTAACTTACCACATGGGCAAAAACCTTAATGTGGAAGATTCTGCAGCAGTAAATAGTAAAGGTGTTGCCGTTTTTACGGGCAAAAAAAAATTGCCCCCTGGCATTTATGCACTTGTGTTGCCGGGTAAATCAAAAAGTGTTGATTTTTTAGTAGACAAGGAACAGTTTATCACTGTAAAAATAGACACCGCCGATTTAATAAATAAAACAGTTGTAACTGGCTCTTCTGCCAATATATTGCTGCAACAATACCAAAAAACCATTGCTGCCAAAGCCCCCTTACTGGATGCTGAAAGAAAGGCCTATAGCACTTCTACAACAAAAGCAGATTCTGCCCTGCATGAAATGAATTATATTAAACTAAACAAAGAGTTGAACAATTACAGGGAGAACATTATTAAAACACAGCCAACATCTATGATGGCAGCCCTGTTAAATGCCATGAAGGACCCCCCAATAGTAAACACCAAACCAATCACACATAATGATTCATTAAAAAACTATTATTATTACAAGGCACATTATTGGGATGGGGTAACGTTTATGGATGACCGTATAATACGCACTTCTTTTTTTTTACCCAGGTTAGAAAAATATTATGCAGAATTGGTTGTGGCTGATGCAGACAGTATTATTAAGGAAGCAGATTACCAATTATTGCTTGCACGCAGCAGCCCTGAAATGTTTAAGTTTTTGCTAAACTGGCTTACGGATGAATATATCAGTCCAAAATACATGGGCCAGGATGCGGTATTTGTACACCTGTTTGAGCAATACCACAGCAAGGGAATCAGCAACTGGTTAAATGAAAAACAAATGGAAACCATTAACCGCCGTGCTTATATGTTAATGGCGAATCTTATCGGTGCCAAAGCAGCAGACCTTGAGATGTTGGATACAACAGGAAAACCATCACCACTCTACCAGGTTGAGGCAAATTATACAGTGGTTGTTTTTTGGGACCCTACCTGTGGGCATTGTAAAGAAGAATTACCAAGGATAGATTCTGTTTACAGGGCAAAATGGAAAGCGCACGATGTAAGAATGTACGGGGTTTTGTCTGCCGACAGCAAAGAAGACCTAAAACCAGAATGGTTAAAATATTTACGGGAACACAATCTTGGCGAATGGGTAAACGTTTATCAAACCAAAGAAATAGAAACAGCCAACTATGCAGCACAAAAACCGGGTTATCGTCAATTATACGATGTTACACTTACGCCCACTATTTACCTGCTGGATAAAAACAAAAGCATCATTGCAAAAAAATTAACCTGGCAACAGCTGGATGAACTGCTGCAGGTAAAATGGAATAAAAGCAATTAAAAGAAAACAGGTTTATAATGAAGAAAATGTATTTACTGCTTTTGTTAGCCTTTGGTGCAACAAGGCTTTTTTCTCAAACAATATTTACCTATGGTAATACCCCTGTTGAAAAAGAGGAGTTTTTACGTGCCTATAATAAAAACAAAACACCCGTTACAGATAATGAAAAAGCCTTGCGGGAATACCTTGAATTATATTCAAAATTTAAATTAAAAGTAAAGGCCGCCTATGCCTTAAGGCTGGATACTTTGAAACAATTAAAGTTTGATATGCAAAGCTTCAGCAGCCAGGTAGAAGAAGGGTATATGAATGATGAGAAAAGAGTAAATGCGTTGATTGATGAAGCAATAGAAAGAAGTAAAAAAGATATTCATTTAATTCATTTTTATACACCATTGAGCACTGGTGGCGATACGGCCAAAGCATTTAAAGCAATGGAAGAAGTTGCGGCAGTATTAAAAGAAGGCAAAACAGATTATAATAATATTGCCCAGCAAATAAGCCAAAAATATTTGCCTGTTACCACAAAAGACCTTGGCTATATCACGGTTTTTTCGCTTCCTTATGCGATGGAGAATTTAGTATACAATGTAAAGCCAGGAACCGTTACTGCTATATATCAATCAAAAAGTGGATTACATATTTTTAAAAATGCTGATGAAAGAAAAAGTATTGGTAAATGGAAAATTGCACAAATTTTATTTGCTATACCACCTGATGCAACAGCCACCCAATTAAAGGAAATAGAAAAAAAAGCAGATTCTGTTTATACCCTTTTAATTGCCGGTGCCGATTTTGGCAAAACAGCAAACCAATTTAGTGAAGACAGGCTTACAGCACTTAATGGAGGCGAAATGGCGGCTTTTGGTACTGGGAAGTTTGAAACAGGGTTTGAAACAAAAGTATTTGAATTGCAAAAAGACGGAGACATATCAAAACCAATTTATACAGGCGACGGATACCATATTGTTAAACGGCTACAACAGCTGCCCGTACAAACAGATAAAAGCAACGAAGCTTTTATTTATGAATTAAAACAAAAAATTGCAAAAGACCCAAGAATCAATACAGCAAAAGAAAACTTTATAAAAGAAATTACAGTAAAAACCGGCTATAAAAAAAATGCAGCAGTAAAAAATGCCGATCTTTTCAGGTATGCGGATAGTGTGGCTTTAAATAAAAAAGTGGGTAAATATCCCATCAATAATAAAATCATTTTCTCCTTTACAAAATCAACAGTAAAAGTGGCTGAATGGCTAACCTTTGTAAAAGATTATAAATTAAATGCTGACGTATACAAGGGAGAAACCAATGCATCCTTACTGGATAAATTTATTTCAACTTCAATATTAGAATATTACCGAAACCATTTGAGTGAATTTAATGAAGATTTTAATTACCAGATGAAGGAGTTTAAAGAAGGCAATATGTTATTTGAAATAATGGAAAGAAAGGTTTGGAGCAAAGCATCAAATGACAGTATAGGGTTAAAGAAATACTATGATGCACATGCAACAAAATACCGTTGGGATTCCAGCGCCAATATTTTATTATTTAACTGCGCTGATACTAATGCCGCCAAAAAAGCTATCGAGTTGTTGAACAATGGCAAAGGGTGGAAAGAAATTGCTGAAAAAAGTGATGGAAAAATTCAATCAGATTCAGGTAGGTATGAGCTGACACAATTACAATTGCCAGTGGATAAAAAAATAACAGAGGGATTTATTTCTTCACCTGTTATAAATACTACAGATAATACCGCCAGTTTTGTAAAAGTGCTGCATTTATTTCCTGCCAATCAGCAGCGTAGCTTTATTGAAGCAAGAGGATTAGTGATTAATGATTATCAAAATTACCTGGAAGAAAAATGGATAACCGAAATGAAAAAAATGTACCCCATTAAAGTAAACGAAGCTGTTTTTCAAACATTGCTACAATAAAACCCACTCGTTTTTGAATATTTTAAACGCCTATTTTTTATATCCAAAGCAGTATAATGACAGCCATTCTTTCATTTGTTTTTGTTATGCCCTCTTTAAAATTTACTTTTGCCCTGCACAATAATTCTTATTAATATTTCTACATATGCCTTCATCAAAATTGAGCCAACTTGCTGAAACCCTTATTGGTTCTGAAATTGTAAAATTGGGTGCAGATATAAAAGCAAAAATGGCACAGGGTAATAAAATATACAATTTCACCATTGGTGATTTTGACAGTTCTATTTTTCCCATACCCCAGCAACTGGAAAATGAAATTGTAGAGGCATATAAAACCAATCATACAACTTACCCACCCGCAGATGGTATTCTGGAATTAAGAAATGCAGTGGCAGAATTTATTCAAAAAAGAGAAGGCCTTTCATTTGCCAATGACGAAATTTTAATAGCCGCTGGCGGAAGGCCGTTGATATATGCAGCTTATCGTGCCATTGTTGATAAGGGAGAAAAAGTAGTTTACGCCGTCCCAAGCTGGAATAATAATCACTATGTACATTTCACAGAAGGCGAACATGTTTTGATTGAAAGTAAAAAAGAAAACAATTTTATGCCAACGGCAGAAGAAATAAAACCTTATTTAAAAGGAACCTCTTTGCTGGCATTATGTTCTCCGTTAAACCCAACAGGCACTACGTTTACAAAAGAGGAATTAGAAGATATATGCGACCTGGTAATTGCAGAGAATGAGCAACGGGATGACGATGAAAAAAAATTATATTTATTATACGATCAAATTTACTGGACACTTACCTACGGCAAAACTGCACATTACAACCCGGTTTCCCTAAGGCCAAAAATGAAGGAATTCACCATCTTTATTGATGGTATCAGCAAAGCATTTGCTGCAACTGGGGTAAGGGTTGGCTGGGCAATGGGCCCCGCCAATTTAATCAACAAAATGAAAGCTATTAACAGCCATGTGGGTTCATGGGCACCCATGGCAGAGCAAAAAGCCACTGCTAAATATTTATTACAGACAGAGGAAGTTGATAATTATTTTGCCATTTTTAAAAGCGAAATCGAAGAGCGCCTGCAAAGAATTTACGCAGGGTTTCAACAGCTAAAAGCACAAGGGTTTTCAATAGATGCAATATCACCACAGGCCGCGATTTATTTAACTATTCAAATTGACCTTGTTGGTAAAACAACTGCTGAGGGAAAAAAATTAACTGACCAAACGGAAGTAACAGAATATTTATTAAATGAAGCAAAACTTGCCATTGTACCCTTTTCTGCATTTGGAGCATCTGCAAAAAGTACATGGTACCGACTAAGTGTGGGAACCTGTAAAAAAGAAGAAATTGATGAAATGATTGAAAAGCTAAAAAATTCGCTGATAAAACTTACCTAAAAAATTGGCGAGACTTAGTTTTTACAATTCAAAAAAACAAAAGGTTTTAACTCTTGCAATTGAATTATTTTGCGGAGAATAATTTGCTTATTGATTACTTTATATTTATTCAAATCAATTATTTCATGAGCAGTAACTAAGTTATCCAAACGCTCAACAGAAAACAAAAGCTCGTGTAATAATTCCACTTCGTTTTCCATGGCCTGTGGGCTCATTAATTCATGATTAAATAAAACAAGCAAATCGCGGTTTATTTTGTTCATTGATATTTAGACTTATAGATTTTACTACTATCATCTAGTATCCAATCATTCCCTTTTTACTGGGGCAACTACAACTTTTTTTAGAGGCAGTGCAACCTGAAATGGCAAATACAGTTACTAAAGTAAGTAAAAAACCTAGTTTAATTATACGGTTCATATTAATTATTTATAAAAGTAAACTTATTTTAGAGATATTTATTGTATTTTTTTAACAATTAATATTGAATTTAACACTTTGGAGAAACCTTATAAGATTATAATAGCCCCGCTGGACTGGGGTCTTGGCCACGCAACCCGGATTATTCCACTGATAAAGTGTTTATTGACTGAAGGTTGTGCCGTGATTATTGCTGCCGAAGGCCAAATTGGTCAATTATTGCAAAATGAGTTCCCTAATTTAACATTTTTACCACTCGAAGGGTATAAAATTGAATACTCCAAACAAAAAAAGAGGTTACCCTTAAAAATAGCTATTCAAACCCCCGGCATACTATTTTCGATTTATAAAGAACATGTATGGCTAAAAAAGGTTGTAAAAAATTATGCAATTGATGCAGTTATATCAGATAACCGTTTTGGATTGTATCATTCCAATATACCCTCTGTTTATATTACACATCAATTATTGATTAAAACCCGAAATAAGTTTTCAGAAAATATTCTTGCCAGGCTTCATTATTTATTTATTAAAAAATATACTGAATGCTGGGTACCCGATTTTAAAGGCGATGATAATATTTCGGGAGCATTATCTCATCCTGCCGAAAGAATTGATAATATTAAATATATAGGGTGCTTATCAAGATTTGAAAAAAGCCAGGGAGTAGAAATTAAATATGATTTAATTGTTTTATTATCTGGCCCGGAACCTCACCGAAGTATTTTTGAAAAGCTATTGTTGGTTCAATTAAACCAGTTTAGCGGTCAGGTTTTGTTGGTACGGGGTAAGCCAGTGGGTGATAAAAATTTGCATATCGAAAATAATAGTACTGGTAAAATTCAAATCAAAAATCACCTAAATGCGGCAGAACTTAACCTGGCCATTCAGCAAGCAAAAGTAGTTATTTGCAGATCTGGTTACACAACCATAATGGATTTAATAAAGCTGCAAAAAAAGGCAATATTGATACCTACTCCCGGGCAAACAGAACAGGAATACCTGGCAGCATATTTAATGAAAAAAAAATTATTTTATAGCGAAACACAGGGTAAATTTTTATTGGAAGAAGCACTGAAAAAATTAGACGAATTTTCTTTTTTACTCAAAGGATATGATATGGAACAATACAAAAAAACTGTTCATCAATTTATTGATTATATAGCAGGGATTAAAAAAGAAAAAATTTAACCAACCAGGTAACTAGGCAATAAATTATTCCATTTTCGGGTAATCAAAAAACAATAAATCTTTTTTTGTTTTTGTAAAATCTTTCCATTTAGTAATATTTATTTGTACAGCAAATATGCCACAGGTGGGGATATTGTCAATTCTTGCATCACCCACTAATTGGTTTGCAAATTCAGTAATACCAGGGTTATGCGAAAAAATAGCTACGCTATTAATGTCGTCATCCAATTGCTCAACTACTTCAAAAAAGGTTTTTAATTCTGCATGATACAAGGCGGAAATAAAAATAATATCCTCTTTATTTTTTTTATAGGAAGTACAAAAAAATTCGGCAGTTTTTTTTGCTCTTTTAGCAGGGCTTGATACAAATGAATCAATTGTTATTTTTTTATCCAGTAGCCGTTGCGCCATTATAGGTGCATCTTTTTTTCCCCGTTCATTAAGCGCACGGTCAAAGTCATTAAGGGTTGCAATTTCCCAGCTGCTTTTTGCATGGCGTATAATAAATAATGTTTTCATTTGATTACATTAAAATTAAATACAGTTAATGAAGCCCTTAAAATAGCCTTGTTTAAAATATTTTAAACAAAACTGCTATTTATTATTGTAGCATAAAGGTAGGCAATATACCGACGTTTTGCATTAGCAAAAATTGCAGGTTACAATATGCAAGAGAACAACAAGAGCTTCAATAAATAAGGCACATCCTGTTATTGAAATATAAAAACTAATAAAGCTTAAATTTTTTTTGGATAAATCGGCATCATAAAAATAGTTGCTCTGCTGTAGCAACACTTTCAGGTTTTCCTACATCTACCAGTTTATCCCCGGTATGATCATAGCCATAAATAGGATATTCGTTTGCAAGGCTCAGGTAAGTATCAACTAATGAGAATTTCCCTTTCTGAGGAATCAGGTCAAAAACATTTTCTTCAAATATCACCACACAACTGTATGCCATTGGTTGTAAGTTCTCTTTGACAATAGAAATGCGTTGTTCCCCTGTGTTGTTATTTTGCCAACCGCACAAGCGGTTATTGTCATCAAATAAAAAATTGCGGGAAGATTTTCTGTTTGTAATTCCGAAGGAGATCAGCGCTTTTTTATTTTTATGAAAATTTATAAGCTCATTAATATTAAGGTCAGTTAAAATGTCTGCATTTAATGTAACAAATGGGCCGTCACCAGCTAAAAGTTCTTTTGCTTTTAACAGGCCCCCGCCTGTTTCCAGCACTTCACTTGTTTCATCACTAATTATTATTGAACTGCCCCAGCCACTATTTTCTTTTATTGCATCAACAACCTGTTGTGCAAAATGATGAACGTTTATTACTACATCTATTATACCATACTGTTGCAGGTATTCTATATTTCTTTGTAACAAAGATTTTCCATTTACCAAAGCCAATGCTTTAGGATGTGCATCGGTCCATGGTTTAAAACGTGTACCTAAGCCTGCTGCAAAAATCATAGCTTTCATAAGGTCTTCCAGTTTTCTTTGTTTTGATGATTCAATTCAATCTTCACGTTAAATTTATTTCTTAAATGCCTGGCAAGGGCTTCTGCAGCAAATACACTTCTATGCTGCCCGCCGGTACATCCAAAATTAATTGCGAGGTGTTCAAAACCGCGTTTAATATAATCTTCAACAGCAATATCAATAATACTATAAACACTGTTTAAAAAATCGGGCATTTTTGTTTGTTGTTCCAAAAAATCTTTTACTGGTTTATCCAGGCCAGATAAATGTTTATACTCATCAAACCTGCCCGGGTTTAATATTCCCCGCATATCAAAAACAAAGCCACCACCATTTTTTGTTTCATCTTTCGGATAACCTGTTTTTATAAAGGAAAAACTATTGATGGCAACTAACAAAGGCGTTTGGGCCGTAGCCTGTATAGGTGTAAACTCTTCAATCACTTCATCGCTGACACAAATTTCTAATACACGTTTAAATTCCGGAACTGCAATACCTATATTTTGATTATTGATGAACCATTTTAAATTTTGCAGAGCCAAAGGTATACTTGTTAAAAAATGAGCCTTACGTTCAAACAATCCCCTAAAACCATAAGCGCCTAAAACCTGTAACAAACGTATTAATACATAACCATTATACTGGCTTCGAAACACCTCCCTGTCTATAGTTTCATCAACAATTTTTTCGAAAGAATCAATATAATTGTCTAATAATTTTTGTTTCCAGTCATCGGGTAAATTTGCTTTGGCCTGCCATAATAATGATGCTACGTCGTATTGCGGCGCCCCTTTCATACCACCCTGGTAATCTATAAAATGAACACCCCCCCCACGCCCCTCCGAAGGAGGGGTTACCATAATGTTCCTGCTCTGAAAATCACGGAACGTAAAAAATTTATATTCTGTGTGCGACAGGTAATTACTCAATGCCTCAAAATCTTCAATCAGTTTTTGTTTATCGTAAGGCTTACGCAAGGCATCCAGAAAATAATATTTAAAATAAAGTAAATCTGCCATGATGGCCTGTTTACCAAAGGAACTGTTGGTAAGGCATTTTTTATAATTCAGTTCTTCGTGGCCCTTTACCTGCAGCAATGCCAATTGGTGCAGGCTTTCTTTATACAGGTTGTATGTGCTGTCTGTATATCCCTGTTCTTCCAGTTTATTCAATAACGATATATCACCGAAATCTTCCTGTATATACAGATCTTTTTCTTTATTGATGCACAATATATGTGCAGTAGCCAATCCTTTCTTTTTAAAGTGTTCCGAAAAATATATAAAGGCATCATTTTCTTTTATGTTGGCACCATAAGTTGCAATAAAATTTTTTTCATTTGTGTGGATACGAAAGTAATGGCGCTCACTGCCTGCCTGCGGTAATTTATCTATTGATGTGACGGCAGTTTTGGAAAATTCAGCAAAGAGTTCTTTTATTTTATCTGTTGTTGTAATCATTAAAATATTTTATTCGGGTAAAAATAGTTTAAAATAAAACAGCTCCCAAACGGTTGAGATTTGCAGACTGTGGCTATTTATAATCTTTCCGTTTTTATGGGCATACAAAACCCCCGGTTGTTACCGCGGCCTGTAATTGTAATCAGTTTGTTTTGATAAACTTAAAGTGCAATGATACATGTTCAATAACTGGCTTAAAACCCTTTTATATTTAACCAATTCATTGCTTCAATATGTAAGTATGTACGGAAAGTGTTTGTTGCTGATTTATAATTTTTTTGTGGCGCCGGTATGAACTTATTTTATGAATGTTTGTAAGCATAAAAAAAGGGATGAATTATAAGCTTTTCAAATCAATCCTTTCAGCAGAAAAGTAAAGTATTTTTTACATAATTTACCACCCCGGTTTTTTACAAAAAAATAAGCAGGGAACAGTTATAAATTTTTCATTTAATAATGGGTTTAGATAAATAGTGACTTTTATAAAACAAAGTTTTACACAAGTTTCTCAAGTATAATAGCGAAGACATTTTACTAATTTAAATTGCACCACAATTAAATAAAAATGAAGAAGAAAAGTACTGCAAAAAGAAGGGCACCAATAAAAATAAGGGTATCGCATACACGCAAACCTGCTGATATGACCGATGTTGAATGGCAAATAATTTTACGCCGGCAAATTGCAGAAGATGAAAATTTTAATATCCAAAAAACAAGTAACGGGATTGTTTTTGGTGATTATAAAGTGGATAGCTCTAAAACATCCAATACTTACAAAGTAGCATTACGCAGCGCCGATAATTCCATTAACTTTTGCAGTTGTCCCGATTTTAAAACCAACCAGTTGGGTACCTGCAAACATACTGAGGCGGTGTTGATAAAAGTAAAAGCAAAGCCTGCATTAAAAAAGCAATTGGCCATCCCATATACTCCGCCATACACATCTGTTTATTTAGACTACCGGGGTGAACGAAAAGTGAAGCTGCGTATTGGCACTGAGAATACAACGGAATACAAAAAACTGTCGACTGGCTTTTTTAATAACAACCTGGTGTTATTGCAATCATCTTTTTTAAAGTTTGAAATTTTTCTTCAAAAGGCGCATGCACTCCATCCAGAATTCAGGTGTTATACAGATGCATTGGAATATATTTTACAGGAACGAAACAACCTGCACCGCCAACAGATAGTGACGGAAAAACAAACCGCTTTATTTAAAGATATCAGCAAGGCAAAATTATTTCGCTACCAGGAAAAAGGCGTTTTATTTGTAGTAAAAGCGGGCACATGCATACTGGCAGATGATATGGGACTGGGTAAAACACCGCAGGCAATTGTGAGTACAGAAGTTTTAAGGAGACAATTTAAAATCAATACCGCATTTATTATTTGCCCCACTTCATTAAAATACCAATGGAAAACCGAGATAGAAAAATTTACGGGCAACAAAAATATTTGTGTGGCCGAGGGAAATATTTTAGCAAGAAAAAAACTATATAGCAACAATACTGCAAACTATGTTATTGTAAGTTATCAAATGGCTTCAAACGATTTTGTTTACCTAAACCAAATGCAGGCAGATGTGTTAATACTGGACGAAGCACAGCGGATAAAAAACTGGAAAACGAAAACATCGGCCGCAATTAAACGCATTAAAACTACTTATGCATTGGTGCTTACAGGCACACCGGTTGAAAATAAAATTGAAGACTTGTACTCCTTAATGCAAATAGTAAACCCTTACCTGCTTGGATCGCTGCATAATTTTTTATCGCAATATCAAATTACAGAAGAAGGAACAGATAAAGTAATTGGCTATAAAAATTTGAATGATATAGGTACCATTTTACAGAATGTAATGTTGCGGCGTACCAAAACGCAAGTGCTGAAAGATTTACCAAAGCGGATGGATAAAAATCTTTTTGTGCCACTTACACCACAACAGTTGGAACAACATACAGAATATGCAGACAAAGTTGCAAGGTTGGTAAACAAATGGAAACGCATGCACTTTTTAAGTGAAGAAGACAGGCAAAATTTATTAAAGTTTTTAAACATGATGCGGATGGTGAGCGACAGCACTTTTATCATTGACCAGGAAACAAACCACCAGACAAAATTGGATGAACTGCAAAATATTTTAGAGGAGATATTGGCTATGCCAGATGAGAAAATAGTAATTTTTAGTCAATGGGAACGCATGACAAGATTGGTGGCCATTAGTTTAAAACAACAAAATATTGGCTTTGAATACCTGCATGGCGGCATACCCGGTAAAGACAGGGGTAAGCTGTATGAGAATTTTACCAATAATAAAAACTGCCGGATATTTTTATCGACTGATGCAGGTGGTGTAGGGCTTAATTTACAATCGGCTGCTTACATGATCAACCTGGATATTCCCTGGAACCCGGCAGTATTAGAGCAACGAATTGGGCGCATTTACCGGCTCGGACAAAAGAAAAATGTTAGCATAATAAACCTTGTTTCGCAGGGTAGTATTGAGCACCGTATGCTGGATGTTTTAAAATTTAAAAAGGGAATAGCAGCAGGTATTTTAGATGGTGGTGATAATGATATTTTTATGGGTGATGATAAGTTTAAACAGTTTATGAAGTCTATTGAATCTGTTACAACTGGGTTAACAGTTGCAGTACCGGATTATACCATAAATGAAGAAAGGGAAATTAAAAGACAAATGGCTGTAACACCTGATGGCGCTATAGTTGAGGTTGAAGTAATGGAAGAAGAGACATCTGCACAGTTAGTTAGCAATGATAGTAACGAATATGCGGAACCGCCAGTAACAAACACGGCTATACCACCTACACCGGAAGAAGATGTTGTACAAAAGGGCGCTGGTTTTTTAGAAGGCTTACTGAGTATTTTGAGCAATCCGGAGAGTACACAAAGGTTAATAAATAATATTACAGAAACAGATACCGCAACGGGGCAAACTTATTTAAAATTACCTATCAGTAATTCAGGTGTGGTAGGGAACGCGTTAAAGGCATTAAGTGGTTTGTTTGGCGGATTGGGTAAAAAGTAAATGATTTACAAGGATGATTATTTTATTTTAGAGAGATGATTGTGTATAAAATCTTTAAGGTTGCAGACTACTACACCTTCATTGGTTTTGTATGTTTCAATATCTGGTACTATAACGTAGTTCTTTTTTGTTTTTAAATCTTCAATGCTTTGGTAGTAGCCTTTGCTTAGGCTGGGTGCGTTGTTCAGCTTTACTTCTATACTGGCGATGGCGTGTACGTCTCTTGCTATTACCATATCACATTCGGCACCGGCCTGTGTGCGGTAGTAATATAATTGTAAACCCGAAGGTAGCATTTGCAATATTTGCTCTATCACATAACCTTCCCAGGAGTTGCCTGCGAGCGGATGGCCAAGTAATGTATGCAGGCTGGTGATGTTGCTTACGTTGTGCAGCAAGCCACTATCTCTTATGTAAATTTTAGGGGCCTTTACCAAACGCTTCAGGGTATTTATATAAAAGGGCTGCAGGCGGTGAACCAGATACGCCCCTTGTAAATAATCTACATAGCGTGTTACTGTGGGGGCTGTTATACCGATGCTTCTTGCAATTGTTTCGGCATTCCATAACTGGCCGTGGGTATGTGCCAGCATACTTAATAACCTGGCGGTAATGCTTGCTGTAAATTCTACGCCGAACAAAATGCTTAAATCCCTTTCTACATAGCTGCGTATAAATCCGTTTAACCATTCTGTAGAAGCTGCTTCGCTGCGGCTTAATAAAGATGGTGGAAACCCCCCTCTTAGCCAGTGCCTATTTTTATCAATATTTACAGGCAGTTCCTGTATGTTCAAGGGTGGTAATTCCCGGTAAGCAATCCTGCCGGCCAATGATTCGCTTACCCCTTTTACCAACTGAGGGGATGCACTCCCGAGTAAAATAAAACGGCCATTTTTTCTATCTGCGTCTATTACCGAACGGAGTACAGAAAATAGTTTTGGCATTATCTGTACCTCATCAATAATAACACAACGGTTGCTGTTATCTGTAAGAAATGTAAAGGGGTCGCTGAGGCGGCGCCGGTCTAAAGGGTTTTCAAGATCAAGATACAACGCCGTTTTTTTAAACGTAGCCGCAATGGTTTTGCCCAATGTAGTTTTGCCTACCTGGCGTGGGCCTAGTATACAAACTGCCGGAAAAGTCTTTAATAGCTTTGTTATTTCAGTCTGTAATATGCGTTGTATCATGCTGCTAAGGTATAAAATTATCCTTGTAAATCAAAAGTGATACTTTTGATTTACAAGGATAAAATATATTGGAATTATTGCCTGCTGTTGGCGTTATTGTATAATAAAGATAAAATGTAAAAGTGTGCGACGCCAATGAAGTTTCACATTGCCGCTGTATTTGCCTGGCCCAAAATATGTATTTAGCCACCATCAATCATTATTAACTAAATAAAAATTCTACATCATCTTTACTTAACTTTTTAATAAAACCGGCATCTTCCGTTACCAGTTCATTGGCAATTTGCTTTTTGCGTTGCTGTAGTTGTACTATTTTTTCTTCTACCGTATCTTTACAAATCATTTTATACGCAAATATTTTTTTTGTTTGCCCGATGCGGTGTGTACGGTCAATGGCTTGTTGCTCTACCGCCGGGTTCCACCATGGATCAACGATATACACATAATCTGCGGCTGTAAGGTTAAGCCCTACACCACCGGCTTTCAGGCTTATTAAAAATACTTTTATATTTTCATCCTGCTGAAACTTATCTACTGCTTCCTGCCTTTTTACGGCTGGGGTACTGCCATCCAGGTAACTGAATACAATTTTCTTTTGGTTCAATTCTTCTTTTATTAAATGCAGCATTTCGGTAAACTGGCTAAACACTAATAATTTATGTGTGCCGGTATTTTCTTCCAGTTCCCTTACCAACTCATCTATTTTAATACTTTTTTTTGTTGTTAATTCTTCGTCTTTTACCAATTGCGGGCTATCGCATATTTGCCGCAGCCGCAGCAAACCTTCCAGCACGTAAATACCGGCTTTTGCCATGCCTTCTTCGGCAATTTTTTTCATCAGCATTTTGCGGTAATAATTTTTATAATCGTCGTAAACACCTAGTTGCTCCTTACCCATCTGGCACCATAAAATAGTTTCCGTTTTATTGGGTAAATCTTTTGCCACCTGTTCTTTGGTGCGCCTTAATAAAAATGGATAAATCAATTGCCGCAATGCTTTGCTTTTTTCGGCGTCATTATTTTTATCAATGGGGTTGGCAAACTCTGTTTTGTAAAATTCTTTGTTGCCCAATATTCCTGGGTTGATGAAATTGAATTGTGCAAATAAATCGAAAGTGTTATTTTGGACCGGCGTGCCACTAAGGACAAACCTGTTTTTTGCTTTTAGTAATTGAACTGCTTTTGTTACCTGTGCTTCGGGGTTTTTTATGGCCTGGCTTTCATCTAAAATAATATAGTGCCAGTTAAATTTTAGCATTTGCTCCATGTCGTTTCTGATAAGGCCATAGCTGGTAATTATGATATCGTAATCTTCAAAATGATTTTCTGTGAACTCCCTGCTGGTGCCATAGTAAATATGGTATTTTAATTTAGGCGCAAATTTTTTCAACTCGTTTTCCCAGTTATAAATAAGGGAGGTTGGGCAAACTACCAGGTGTGTACTGCCTTTGTATTTTTCTTTTAAAAACTGTAAAAACGTAATGGCCTGTAACGTTTTGCCAAGGCCCATATCATCGGCCAGGCAGCCTCCCCATCCTAACTCATCAAGGGTTTGCATCCATTGAAAACCACTTAGCTGGTACGGCCTTAATTTGGCTTTTATATTTTTACTGTGCTGTATTAATTGTATGTTGTCAATGTTTTTTAGCTTTTCTTTTTTAACTGCTATTTCTTCTAAAATGGCGTCATCGTCTATCTGGTTGTGCAACTGGTCAATCAATGTAAAATGTAATTTATTTAACCGGATGCTTCCATCTTTTTGAGCTTCGGCCATTTTAAATAACATGCTGTACTGCTGCAGCCATTCATCTGGTAATACGCCAAAAGTGCCATCGCCCAGCACCACTATATTCTGGTTGCTGATGATTGCTTTTCTAATATCTTTAATAGGCACTTCTTCGTCACCGAAGGTTACTTTTATTTGCAGGTCAAACCAATCAATTCCGCTGCCAGCCTTCATTTCCCACTTTGGTTTGTTTGTGTTGTACCTAAAGCGTTTCAGGTTTTCCATTCCCTTTACCACAAAGCCATTTTCCTGCATGTAGCGAACGGTGTTTAAAAACCAGTTGCCCTTCATTACTTCTTTAAAGTGTACAAAAAAGAAATCGTTTTGATATTGTTTATTAAAAGATTCATGCAATGGCCGCAGGGTTTCATAAAACTGTTTTTCTTTGCCGGTATCCCTTTTTATTATTTGTAAACTTTCGTCTTCTTTTTGCAGCACAATATCGTCTGCATTGGTATCATAATCTACCAAAGTGCCATCATACAAAAACTGCGGCTGCAGCATTAGAAACTGCTCGTTAAATTCTTTTAATAAAACCTGTGGCTGCATATCGGCTTCAACGGTTTCAATTTCAAATTGTGGCGGCAGGCGTACTTCATATCTTTCCTGCAAAGGGGCAATGATACTTTTGATTGCTTGTAATTTTTGGCCAACTGGTATTTTTATAAACCCGTTTGTAAATTGTTCCAGCACCCGTAAATCTTCTGTGTTTTTTAGAACATGAAAAACACCATTTAGTTTAAACAAAAAATTGAAGAAAGAAATTACCTTATCGGTTTGTGTAGTGTAAGCCATATTTTCGAACACTGGAATAAGCCAGATGGTAATAAATTTTTCATCTGTTACTATTTCAAAAGAAAGTATTACTTTATTATTGCTCAGTTCAACCGGCTTACAGTTTTTGATACTGTAGTTCCCCTCTTCCAATAAAAATACTTTATTACTTTGTACAATGTGCGGCCATAATTTTACGGTGCAATTAATGTACTGTGTTCGTAAATCTTTTGTAGCGCCATCCGTCATTTGGTTAAATGGATTGGCATAACTTCCGATATAATGGCCCTTTGATTTTAGAAATGATACCAGTTTATTATCGGATATCTGCAGTGCTAAATTATATTGTTCATCCGATAATTGCCGTAACAATGGCAGGCTTGCTGCGGTATTAAGCGATAGTTTTTTTATGTCGACTTTTCCTGCTTTGTCATATAATTTGGCAAACTCAACTTCAAAGCCCAAGCCTAACCGCTTACTTTTTAAATTAAGTACATAGCCAATTTCAAAATCAATGATTGTATTTGGCGCAGATAATGGCCGCAGCAAATATTCTGTTGTATCATTTTTAATCCGCAATGCAGTTGATAATTTTTTGAGTTCTTCAATATCATCTGCCTTGTAAAACCCACGTGGTACTTTTATGTGAAGATTTTGGTAATAATCAACTGCAAATTCAAACAGCTTTGCTTCATCATCATCTAATGAAATTCCAAAAGGCTTTAAGAGTTCGTTCTTTTGTTTAGTCCAGTTTTTAAAATTGAGAAAGTAAGTACTTCCTTTCTCAGCAAGCAGTTTATCGAAACTTGCACGTACATGCTTGCACATACGGTAACGGTTGCTGATGGTGCAGGTACACCTGTAAGAATATGTCTGGCTGGAATCGAATTTAATTTCGGGGTGGTACAATTCGCTTTCATTCACCTTAAATAGAAATTTCCAATGCCTGTTTGGTTCATCAAAAGTAAGCAGGGTTACTTTTTTTAAGTCAACATGGGATGTATTGTAGTAGCCTGAAAAACTCTGCAAAATATAATATCCAATTTCCCCAGCCTGAATAAATGATTTCCAGTCTGCATTATTATTGCTTACAGGTAGCTTAATCACTTTTGCCTGCTTTGTTGCAATACCTCCGGCTACTTGTTTAATAAAAGTCTTTTCTTCAAAAGGGACATCAATTTTTAAAAGCTCTTTTAACTGGGGAATTGAAAAATTGAATTCGGTGTTTAACAGGTACAATGCACCAGCAATACAATGCTTACATTCAAAGGAGTTATCGTAAGCGGCGCAATCACATTCCTCCAATATTGTTTCCTCATCTGTATTTAGCAGCACAGTGTACATAAAATCATCGCTCTGGCTGGGCACTTCCAGCGTATAATCACCATCTTTTTTTTCGACCAACCTTATTGCAAGATGCTGGTTAAGGAAAATATCTGTTCCTTTTTTTAGGGTTTTCTTTTCGTGGCCTTTTATAAATTCTGTGAGTTGTAGTGCTATTCCCATTGTAAACTGTAAGCGGCAAAATTAGGGGAATAGTACATAGCTGTAGAAACGGTTCATTAATAATTACTCACAAAGAATACCTGCTGTTCGTTACATTCTATAAAACCTTTAAGCGGACTGGCATCTCGTTATAAAAGTTACCAGCCAGCTCCCTGCCAGCTTTCTTTTTGTTAGTGCCGCCCCATTGTTTAAAGAAGAATGCCACTTTAGATTTTTCACATTGGTCTTGTATGTCTAATACCCAATCTTCGTTCATTGCTCTTGGAGTTCTTCCACTTTCACCACCTACAATAACCCAGTCAATTTTTTTAAGATTCATTTTAGGTAATGGCCCGATCAATGGTTCACAGGAAAGAAACTTTACCCTAGCATTTGTTTTACGCAAATCATCAATGCGGTGTTTTACTCTTGAATCTTCTACCGATACGCCCATCCAAATATTATGTGTCCAGTTTAATTCTTTATGATATTTCAATAGTATGTCTGAACGTTTTGTCAACACCTGGAAAGTATGTTGAGGGCAGTTATTCATTGTATCAAAAACCTTTTTGATAAACTCCAGTGGCACGTCTTTGTGAAACATATCACTCATAGAGTTAACAAAAACTATTTTAGGGGATTTCCAGCCATAAGGTGTTAACAAGGCATCTTCATGTGTTCTTAATTTAAAACCATCTTTATATTTTTCTATCCCCATCGCTTCTAAACGACGTGTCATTACTTCTGCATAGCAAAATTTGCAACCTGCCGAAATTTTGTTGCAACCTGTTGTTGGGTTCCAGGTCATTTCTGTCCATTCAATTGATGATTGTGCCATAATTATTTTTTTAATATTTTATACTCCATTTTTTTAATGTTTTTGTAAACATTGTCATATGTTACTAAAGGGGAGGTTCCATCATATGTAATCTCTCGATTCTTTTTCATTTCTTTTAAACTATCGGCTGCATGATTGCCAATGTGTCCTTCATCATGTACAAAATGTAACGCATCAAAATTGTTTTTTATTTGCCCTGCTAAAACTTTTGTTCTTAGGTTTTCTTTAAACTCTTCAATTTTAGTCAGTTTTTTACCAGCCCAAATATCTAGTTGTTTTTTACTTGCGTCATCATCTATATCAAAGTTTGCTTGTCCATTAGTTTCATTTCTTTTCCATGCGATTGATAAAAATTTATCAACGGCCCTTGGATGAGATGCCCCGAAAATAATGCCATGAATGTTTGCTCCTTTTTTAAGAGAGAATGGATACAATTTTACTTTAGTGTTATTTGGCAATTTCTTTCTCAACTGTTCAATAATATTTCGGTGGATAAATTTGTAAGGGTCTTTCTTTGCTTCTATCATATCAATATCCAAATGTTCCTTAAACTCCTTACTATCGCCAAAACGCCAGAAATATGAAGCCGAAACAAAGTATAGGAAATCTGTTTGTCGTGTCCTTTCCAGTTCTAATAAATATTTGTCAGAGAGAAATTTAATGCCATTTTGGTCAAGATAAACCAATGAAGGAAATTGCATTATTTCTAAAATCAGTTTTGGAAATAAATCTTCGAAGTTCTCATTAAAGTATTCTATTTCGATCGCTCGTTTAACATCCTTATGCATTTCAAGATATTCAAAACAAGCACTTTGAAGGAATTCAAATTTCTTTTGTTCCCTTTTAAGTGGTTCAAACTCATTTAAATAAACCTTAACTTTTACTTTCTTCTGAAAGATATAGCCAATCTGTTCTCTAATTTTTTCTAAGATTCGAATTGGACTTCCTGCAACTCCATTCTTGTCGTAACCTGTACCGGCAAAGAAATCGAAAATACAAATAGTTGGAACTCCCTGCATTACAAATGTTGGAATCCAGGCTTGTGCATAATCTTCAAAAATCTCAAGCTTAGCAATTGTACTTTCATCAAAGGGTTCTTCATGTAAATCTTTGTAGGCCATTATTAAAAGTATTTATTATTCTCAAGATAAACCAAATATGAATATTATCTAAATAACCAGACTCAGCAATCCTTTAACTTCATATTCCGTAAACGTTATTGGTTTTTTTCTCACTAAAATTCTCCTTATCCAACCAATTCCTTCAATGATTCTTTAGTATTTAGATTATGCTCTCCTTCAGTTTCTCAATAAGGCAACCTCAAAAAATCTTTACGCTTTGTAATATACTCCGGATAAAACCCGATTAAACAGATGGGGTCTTTATGCAACCAATCATTGTTATTCGCCCATGATTTACATTTTACAATAAATGCGGTTTCCCATGTTTGGCTGATGATGGTGGTTGTTTCCTTTTGTTTATCCATCAAAAATTTTTTAAGCTGCTCATCGAAATAAGGAATGGACAAAATAAAATCTACTATTTCTTCTTCTCTGGCGGTGGGGTAATTGAGGTAATGTAAATGATTTTTTTGTGAAGCACGACGCACCATGATTGTTTCATTAATTGCCCTGAAAATAATATCTGTTAAATAAGTTGCAGTAATTGATTGCATGTTGAATAATTTAATAATCAAAAAAGTTTTCCCTGTTCCCCCGGCCTTTTAAATAAGGATGTATTCAGGCTCCATTCTTCAGCATTCATTCCGTAGAGCTTGCCGTATTTTTTATATTGCTGAGCTACCATTGCGGCAATATGCCCTTCGCCACGCATGCGTACGCCCCAGCGGGTATCATT
>JANYGZ010000030.1 GCA_025362235.1 Ferruginibacter sp.
CCAAAAACCTTTGTGTTTGAACCGGGCGAAAGCAATATTATTTTTTACCTGAATGCCTCCATCTATTGGAAAGAAGCGTTGGAATATTCATTGGTAAAAGATGGTAAAACTGTAGTTGACTGGAAGCCCAATGATTATGATAATAATTTTGTATGGCTCAATAACCTGGCGCATGGCAGCTACGAATTAAAGATGCGGTACAGCAAGCAAAGGCATAACATAAGCAGTTATTTATTTGAGATAAAACCATTTTGGTATCAAACAAAAACCTTGATGGCGCTATGGATTGTGTTAGGCAGTTTGCTGTTGCTGTTCATCATCCTGTTTATAAACAACCGCCGTAAACTGCGCCTGCAAAAAAGAAAAGCAGTCACCTTGCAGCTTGAACAAAAGGCGGTGCGTTCCCAGCTAAACCCTCATTTTACCTTCAATGCAATGAGCTCTATACAAAGCCTTATGAACCAAAACAAAATTGAAGATGCGAACTATTATTTTGCAGAGTTCTCGTCGCTGCTGAGAGATTCTATGCGCAACAACGAAAAGGAAATGCTGCCCTTAACTATTGAACTGCAAACAGCCGATACCTATATTAAGTTAGAGCAGTTGCGCTTTGCCTTTAAATACCACATTAGTGTTGATGAAAATATTAATACCAGCGCCACAGAAATGCCTTCTTTATTATTGCAGCCTTTATTGGAAAATGCCATTAAGCATGGCATATCTTCTTTACAGAAGGAAGGCATTATAACACTATCTATAATTGCTAAAGAAAAAGATATGCTGATAACGATACAGGATAATGGCAAAGGTTTTTCGCCACTCAATAAAACAAGTGGTTATGGATTGCTGCTTACAAAAGAAAGGCTGCAACTCTTTAACCAAAATGATGCCGCCCAAAACATTGCCCTAAAAATTGACAGCAACTCAAACGGAACTACAGTACTTTTAACTTTTAAAAACTGGCTGTAATGGTAACAGGTATTGTGATAGATGATGAAGAGAATAATGTTTTGAATCTTCAACTGTTGCTGCAAAAGCATTGCAGCGGCATTGCCATTGTTGCCACCGCCACCAATGCGGATGACGGTATCAACATCATCAGGCAAAACAACCCTGATGTTGTTTTTTTGGATATACAAATGCCGGGTAAAAATGGTTTCCAGCTTTTACAGGCATTGCCACGACTTGATTTTGAGATCATTTTTATTACGGCCTACGATCAGTACGGCATACAGGCTGTAAAGTTTGCTGCGCTGGATTATATATTAAAACCCATTAAGGTAGAAGACCTGCAACATGCCGTGCAAAAAGCTATTGAAAAAAGCATGCTGAAAAAACAGAACATGCACCTTCAACATTTCATCACGCTGCTGCAACAAAACAATTCAAAAGAAGAACAACGTATTGCATTGCCCTCTGCCAAAGAAACACGCTTTGTACAAACGCAGCATATTGTGCATTGCGAATCGCAAAACAGCTATACCTTATTTTTTCTAAACAATAAAGAAAAAATACTGGTAGCAAAACCTATTTATGAATATGAAGAATTATTGGCAGCATATGGATTTATCCGCTGCCACCAGTCGCACCTGGTAAATAAAAAATTTATTAAAAGCTGGGTTAAGACAGATGGCGATTACCTGCTGCTGGAAGATGGTACGCAATTGCCCATTGCAAGGCAAAAGAAAGCCGCTATAAAAGCATTGCTGTTATAAATCTTTCGGTCAAATTTTTTAAGCTTTCGATCACAACATATACAATACATTTTTACTTTGCCAAATTTTATGAAACAGGTATTGATGATCCGATAGCTATAATGTTCAGCTTTCTTAAAAATTATTATCCCAATGTATGGCGATTGATTGAAGCGAAGAGTTCGTGTGTCATGAACCTAGGCGAAGCACATGATCAGGTTCATTTCTCCGTTTACTTTTTGCAAGCCTTTTAATATGTATATGTATAACCCCAATTCTTTCGGCACTTAGCTGATCATTCAATGTGGCAAATACGTTTGATGGCGATTGTTTCCTTGTATAAATTGCCTGCTGTTTTATAACAAAAACTATACACCTTTTTAACTATTCACATTGTATGTATATTTGACTGGAAAGTTTTATCACAAATTCTCGTTGGCAGAAATACACTGACGACACTACAAGCAGCAAGCGATAACAATAATGAAACAAGTAATTATTATTTTCGGTGCAGCGAATTTTTCGTTTTGGCATGGTTCAATAAGAACAAAACAGAAACTGACAATATAATATCAATCTAACTATGAATAGAAATACTCAATCAGAGCAGGGAGACAAACTTATTTTTCTTGGCTTATTTCTTTTTCTGATAGGGCTTACGGTCGGAGTGTTTGTTCAAAACATGCCAAATCCTCGTATGGCTCTTTCTGCTCACCTTGAAGGTGTAATGAACGGTATGTTTTTAGTAATACTTGGCCTTATCTGGAAACGGCTAATTCTTCCCCAAACACTTCTAAAAGTGACTTTCTGGTTGGTGGTTTATGGAACATTTGCCAATCTTATAGCAGTAATTATTGCTGCGGTTACAGGATTTGGAAAAATGATGCCCATTGCAGGCGGGCAGGAAGGAGCCGGAGCGATTGAAGGCCTGATTTCGTTCTTGCTCGTATCACTTGCGTTGTGTATGCTCGCGGTTTGCATCATTGTTTTGATTGGATTTTATAAACACCTGAAACAACATATTGACGAATAAACGATTTAAACCACATGCTGCTAATAAGCAGTTTGGCGTTATGGCGGCTGTACGGAAGCACAATCAACAATCAATATTAAAAACCTAAACCTTTAACGATGAGTAAGACAATTAATCAACGAATGACAGTTAAAATTGATGGAGACTTTGTGGTCTTTATAATTGGAATGCGAATTAATCGATTTTGGAAATTCCATAAATGGATTCCTGTTGCATCCGCAATGCCAAAAATGGTAAAAGAACTTTCCGACAAACCAGAAAGCGGTTTTCTGGGCTTTCAGGTGTTTGGTGGTATTCCTCCTGTAATGGTTCAATACTGGAGATCATTTGAACATCTTGAAGCGTACGCTAAAGACAGAAATGGCCATCATTATCCTGCATGGAAAGCTTTTAATTTAAAAGTCAAAAGCAATGGTGATGTTGGGATATGGCACGAAACTTATAAAGTAAATGAAGGAAACTATGAATGCATTTACAATAACATGCCAGAATATGGACTTGGAAAAATTGGCGAAATGATTTCAGCCACCGGCAGAAAAGAATACGCAGGTAACAGAATTTCAAAGTAACTACAATTTATTCATAGAACTTAGTGCAATTAAAGAGAATCGGGTTTTCTACTACATTTCGAAGGCTAATACGCCGGTTGTTGCCAACAGGAATATTAACCATCAATTAACTATGCCAATAATCCTAACATCTTATATTTAAGTTTATAATGCTCACTTTATGTTAGGGGAGAGTAAAAATGTTAGTATATTCTTTTGGGGAACAGGAATCTTTTTATCAGGTGTGATGCTTGTTAGTACAGTAGCTATGGCACAACTCCCAGTAGCCGATTCAATAAAAAATAAAAAAGCTCCAACCCAGGCTGCGCAAAACCGGTCCAACATGGAAATTTACGGTTTCATTCTCACTGATGTCATCTATGATTTCAAACAAATGGATCCTAAATGGTATGATGTGCCGAGACCTACTAAATTACCTTCCTATAAAAACCAATTTGCTCCTGATGGACAGATTTATTTTAGTGTGCGGCAAACAAGATTTGGATTGAAAAGTTATATTTCAACACCATTAGGTCCGTTGACTACTTTGTTTGAATTTGATTTGTTTGGAACAGGGGCAGATGCAGGACAAACCACGTTTCATCTTCGTCATGCTTACGGCGAGTTGGGAAAATTCGGTGTTGGCCAAACCTGGAGTCCGTTTGTAGATATAGATGTATTTCCTAACGATCTTGAATATTGGGGACCGAATGGAATGGCCAATATTCGTAACCCCCAAATTCGTTATATGCCCATACAGGGTGATACGAAATTGACGATAGCGCTGGAGAAACCCGGTGGCACAGCAGATGATGGACAGTATGCGGATATGATAGAACTAAAAAACGTTAAACCAGAATTTAGGTTACCGGATTTAACTGCAGAATATCGCCGCAGCAAACCCTGGGGATATATAGAGCTGGCGGGTTTGATAAGGCAACTTAAATGGAAAGACCTGGATACAACCGGTGTTGATTATAGTGGAAAACAAACCGGCTGGGGACTTAATTTGAGCTCAAGAATCAAAGTATTTAAGCAGGACATGATTCACTTCCAATTGCTTTACGGAAAAGGCATCGAGAATTACGTGAGAGATGCCCCTGCAGATATTGGAATCAAAAATGCCGGCACAAATTCCATTGAAGGCGTTGCGTTGCCCATTACAGGTTTTGTAGGTTTCTATGATCATTACTGGAATAAAAAATTCAGCGGTACGCTCGGCTATTCGTTTGTTAAAATCAACAATTCAAATGGCCAGGCACCCAACGCTTTTAAAATGGGAGCATATGCAATAACCAACCTTATCTATACGCCTTACAAGGACGTAATTTTTGAAATACAACTTCAATACCTCAACCGAAAAAATTTTAACGATGGCTGGACAACTACCGATCCAAGAATTCAATTTTCATTTAGATTTAATTTTTCTCAAAAATTTTATTATGAAACCAACACAGCGCCTTAAATTATTGGCAACCGTATTTTGTTTTGCAACATTCCTTCTGCTTGCCTGCAACGGTACAGGTAACGGGAAAATAAAAACGCCGGATTCAGACACTTCAATTAATCATCCTCATGCAGATACCTTGTTGAGTGATAATGAAGTGAAAGCCGAAGCGCCGGATGCTATCAGTAAAATGGAACAGGGCTATGCTCTTCCCAGGCACACAGAAAATCTTGCGCAATCGCCCATTAATATTATTTCCGGCAAAACAGATAAAGCAGGAAGTGAAAAAATTACGTTGCTCTTTCATTCAGACATCACTGTTGCAGAAAACCTTGGCCATACTGTAGAGCTGGAATTTAAAGAAGGAAGCAGCTGCACTGTAAATGGGAAAGATTATGCAAGCAGGCAATTTCATTTTCATACGCCTTCGGAACATTTGGTGGATGGCGTGACCTTTCCTATGGAAATGCATATAGTAAATGTTTTACATGATTCTGCTAACGTGAGCAAGGATGCTTATCTGGTGGTGGCAGTGTTGTTTAAGATAGGAGCGGAAAACAAATTTCTCAAAGAGTTTTTGGATAAGATCCCAACCAGGGAGGGGGACAAGAGTGCATTAAAAACGGGCGAGGTGAAATTTGATGATTTGATTTCCCAATTCACCAATAATGAATTCAAATCTTATTACACCTATAAAGGTTCGTTAACCACACCACCGTTTACCGAAAGCGTTCAATGGATTATTTTGAAACATGTGGTGGAAGCATCAGAAGACCAGATCATGACTATTGAAAAAATGGAGGGCAATAATGCAAGGCATGTACAGGCTATCAATGATAGAAAAATATATAGCCAGTAGCTGTCGGTTTAAATTACAAATACCCATGCAACAACTGTTGGATAAGGCTAGTTTCCAATAATAAAAAAAGCGGAGGGAAAGTACTAAGCCAATGCCATCGGAAATTTAAAAGATACTACACTCGCCAATTTTTTTAAACGAATCGATTTTAGAAAAGAACGGGTATCTACAGTTTCTGCTACTGCAAGAAAACTTGAAAATATTTGCAAAAGCCTGACGGAAGCCATGTCGCATCATTTGTAACTCTGTGCAGCAGTTGTTCGGGCCCACAAGTAACTTTCGGCTAAGCACTAACCATCAAATTTTATTTCTATTTTCATCATCAGTAGGCCGGACTGGGGCAGAAGCCCATTTTCTAGAATACGCAAATACTGGTTCATTATGCGCCACGCCCCAAAAAGATACAAACCTTAAATGAACGCAAAAGAACTTTTAAAATAAATTCACCTGATTAATTTAACTTCAACACTTAATAAATAAGTACAATTATGAAACATAAAATATTATTTCCGTCAACGCTGCTTATACTTATGTTACTATTATTTTGTGCATGTAATTCAAATCAAAATAAAACTGAAAACAACAACACTGCAAATCTATCGCCTGATTCTGTGAAAGCTATTGCTAAAGAGGCATACATTTATGCATACCCAATGGTTGACGCCTATCGTATTGAATATGCCTATTTTGTAGATAACACAAATGTTGAATTTAAAGCACCATGGAACCAGTTACTGAATATGGCACGGGTATATACACCACAAGACAAAGCTGTTCAGACGCCCAACTCTGATACACCTTATGGAGTATTAGGACTTGATTTGCGAACAGAACCTATAGTACTTGTTGTACCTAAAATGGAAAAAGACCGCTATTTTAGTATTCAATTGATAGATGCCTATACTTTTAATTTTGATTATATCGGTAGCAGAACTACTGGCAATAACGGTGGGGTTTTTATGATTGCCGGGCCTTCATGGAAAGGAGAAACACCCAAAGGCGTTGATAAAGTTTTTCATTCAGAAACAAATCTGGTTCTGCCTCTTTATAGAACGCAATTGTTTAATCCTGCTGATATCGAAAATGTAAAAAAAGTACAGGCAGGTTATAAAGTAATGCCTCTTTCTTCGTTTTTAAACACTGCAGCCCCTGTTGCAGCAGCGCCCATTAATTTTATTAAGCCACTTACCCCTGCACTTCAAAAAACATCGCTGGAAGTATTTAATATTTTAAATTTCATTTTACAATTCTGTCCTCCAAATCCATCTGAAAAGGATCTTTTGGCAAGATTTACTACAATAGGAATAGGAGCAGGCCGTACAATTGATACCACAAAAATTTCACAGGAAGTTAAAGATGCTATGCATCAAGGCATAGAAGAAGCCTGGTCTGTTGATTTTGCCGGGTTAAAGCAACAATTAGATGCCGGAAAGGTAACATCAGGTGATCTGTTTGGTACCAGGGAATTTTTAAAGAACAATTACCTGTACCGTATGGCTGCAGCAGTTCTTGGTATTTTCGGCAATTCAAAAGAGGAAGCTATGTACCCTATTTATTCTGTTGATGCTGATGGCCAAAAATTAGATGCTTCTGCAAATAAATATATCCTCAGGTTTACAAACAGTCAATTACCTCCGGTTAATGCCTTCTGGTCATTAACAATGTATGAATTGCCTGCGAGTTTATTGGTGGCTAATCCTATTAACCGGTATCTGATCAATGCACCCATGCTGCCCGGTTTGAAACGTGACAGTGATGGAGGCTTAACAATATATATTCAGAACACCTCACCGGGCAAAGACAAAGAATCTAATTGGTTGCCTGCTCCAAATGGTCCGTTTTTATCTGCCCTACGGTTATACTGGCCTAAAGAAAATGCCCTGGATGGAACGTGGAAAAATCCACCAATGCAGAAAGTTAAATAAACAATTTAAATGCAGATTCTAAAGCTAAGGTTGTCAAATTAAAATTAGCAGGTATGGGAAGTGATTTAGCTTCTCCTGTATTGGAAGTTTATTATGAAAAAGCACCTTTTAAGTTTAATGGAACAATTAATAAAGTAAGGATAAAATATAATTAATAGAAATACCAGGAAATTTTTCGGCTTTGCCGGTTTATTGCGGCACTTGCAAATTGACTAACTACCAGCAAAAAAAATCATATGGATAAAACAAAAAAATCTGAGTTTAAATTGATCGGGCTTAAACTCGACAACAAGACTACCAATGAAGGCGGAAAATCAAGTGTTGATTGCGGAAACCTGTGGCAAAAATTTGAGACAGAAAATTTTGCAGAAAGGATACCTTATAAATTAAGTGATGAGATTTACGCAGTTTATTTTGATTATGAGGGTGATAACACCAAGCCCTTTTCATATTTTATTGGATGCAAAGTGAAAATGGATTCAGACGTTCCTAAAGGTATGGACCAGTTAACAGTACCTGCCGGTAATTTTACTAAAGTAGTAGCAAAAGGAAAAATGCCTGATTGTGTTGCCAATTCCTGGAAGGA
This sequence comes from Ferruginibacter sp., assembly GCA_025362235.1. GTDB lineage: Bacteria > Bacteroidota > Bacteroidia > Chitinophagales > Chitinophagaceae > Ferruginibacter. The sequence goes on from JANYGZ010000030.1 coordinate 8,093, forward strand.
GATTTGGAGTTCAATAACAAACCGTGCTTATAAATATGACTTTGAAATTTATGATGAACGAAGTAAAGATTGGAGTAATGCAGAAGTAGAAATTTTCGTTTCAGCTAATTATTAAAAAAATTACGTTGATTGACCAAAATGAATAACGAACCGCTAACAATTTGAACATAAAAAAATTAAACAGAAATAAAAAGTTGTAAAAGAAAGTAAACCTTCACCGGCATTTTTGCGCAGTACAAATGCTACCATCCTTTCAATGCGTTATGAATATTTGTTAAGAAGTAAAGTGTTGTATTTTTATATGGGGCGGTTAAAGTAAACGAGGTTTCTAAAAAGACAAAATTATTTCACACAAAGAACACAACGAAAAACAAAGAACACGAAGTGGTATACTACTTCGTGTTCTTTGTAAACTTTGTATTCTTTGTTTCTTTGTGTGAAAACTAAATGTCTGTTGCTTCTCCGTAAGCCATTGCTGTGGCTTCTTTCAATGCTTCGCTCATGGTTGGATGTGGATGAACTGCGTTCAATATTTCATGACCGGTTGTTTCCAGCTTACGAGCAACAACAACCTCCGCAATCATTTCTGTAACGTTCATGCCAATCATGTGGCAGCCTAAAAATTCTCCGTATTTAGCATCGTAAATTACTTTTACAAAACCTTCAGTAGCACCTGCAGCACTTGCTTTACCACTTGCCATAAATGGAAATTTACCCACCTTAATTTCGTAACCTGCATCCTTGGCAGCTTTTTCTGTATAACCTACAGATGCTACTTCAGGTGAGCAATAAGTACAGCCCGGAATATTATTGTAATCCATTGGTTCAGGATGATGGCCAGCAATATGTTCTGCTGCATTAATGCCTTCTTTTGTGGCAACATGCGCCAAGGCCTGTCCTGGTGTACAATCACCAATAGCGTATACGCCCGGTACATTGGTAAGCCCGTTTGCATCTCTAACAATTTTTCCTTTTTCGGTTTTAATACCCAATGCTTCCAACCCAATGTTTTCAATATTGGCAACAACACCCACTGCACTTAACAAAATATCGGCTGTTAATTCTATTTCGCCATTAGGTGTTTTTACTTTTGCTTTAACTCCCTGTCCACTGGTATCAACACTTAACACTTCACTATTGGTCATTATGTCAATACCCTGTTTTTTAAATTGCTTTTCCAATTCCTTGCTGATATCTTCATCCTCAACAGGTACTACACGTGGCATAAATTCAACAATAGTAACCTTAGTACCCATTGCATTGTAGAAATAAGCAAATTCACTTCCTATAGCGCCGCTACCGCATATGATCATGCTTTTAGGTTGCGGTGAAGGCAATACCATTGCTTCACGGTATCCAATTATCTTTTTACCATCAATTGGCATAGACGGTAATTCACGTGCCCTTCCACCGGTAGCAATAACTATATTTTTTGCTTCTACTATTTGTTTGGTTCCATCTCCTGCTGTCACTTCTATTTTGGTTGGCGCTATCAGTTTGCCAAAACCCATAATAACATCAATCTTATTCTTCTTCATTAAAAACTGAACACCCTTGCTCATTTTATCGGCTACACCCCGGCTTCTTTTTATAACGGCATCAAAATCATGCCCGGGATTTTCTACATTAATACCGTATACAGAAGCATGTTTGGCATACTCATACACATTGGCGCTTTTTAATAATGCTTTGGTTGGGATACATCCCCAGTTTAGGCATATACCACCAAGGCTTTCTTTTTCTATAATAGCTACCTTTTTACCAAACTGACTAGCCCTTATTGCAGCCGGATATCCTCCCGGGCCACTGCCTAAAACAATTACATCGTATGCCATACTGTTATTTGTTTATTGATTGAGATATTTTTTAATTAGCGAGGCAAAATTACTTTGAAATAGGGGATTAGCCAAAAGCTTATTTTTATATGTCTGATGTCTGATTTTTTGATGTCTGATTCTATTCAATTCGAAAACTTGAAGTACATCAGACATCATACATCGAAAAATTAGACATACTCTTTATTTTTTTTTATTTTTTTCTTCAACCTTCCGCTGATCGGCAATTGCTTTAATGGTCTTGATGCTCACATTTAATTCAAAACCTACCAGCAATACCAGCGAATTAAGGTAAACCATTACCATTAAAACCATAATGGTACCAATGGAGCCATACAGCGCATTGTATTTACCAAAATTATTAACAAAATAAGAGAAGCCAACTGATGCCAATATGCTTAGCGTGGTGGCCAATATAGTTCCGGGGCTCACCAGTTTCCAGCGTTTATGTACAGCAGGTGCATATTTATAAATTAGGGCCTGCGAATAAAATATAATGCCAATAATAAATACCCATCTTACATAATAGATGATATTTAGTATGACTACACTATTAATACCAAGAAGCTTTAATACCGCTCCCTGGGTTATCAATAAAATGAGACTGCCCAATATCACTAAAAATAAAAAAGCCGTTAATTTGATAGCCATCCAGCGATTGTGTAAGCCCTGTCTCTTGGCAAAGCCCACATAGTTTTTATTGAAGGAGCGCATGATACCCATCATTGCGTTGGACGCAAAATATAAAGCGGTAATAAATCCAATTGAGATAATACCAATTTTAGAACTGTCAATAAATGAATCAACAAATTTTATCAGGTTTTCGTTATGTATTTTTAAAGGAATAACATCTGTTATTAAACCGTGTAACTGAATTTTAAGGCTTTTTTTAGATATAAAGGGTAAACTTGGTACTAGTGTAAATAAAAATAAAAGCGATGGCGGCACGGCCATAATAAAATTATAGGCAATAGCAGAGGCCCTTTCTGTAAGGCCTGTAGTTTTTACCTGCTTGTAAAAAAAAACTACCACGTCAAACAAAGGAACACCTTCAAAACCTGGCAAATACCATTTTTTACTCTTTTGTAATAAAAAGCCCGCCGGTGTTTTAGTTACTATTATGCGCTCTAATTTATTCAATGAGTTGTAGTATTACTATTATTTTGTTGATCTTCAAATCTACTGATTAAGCTTTTAAAAAAATAAAGCATTCTTGGAAACTGTTTAAATAGGTTCCCGCAGATTGCGCAAATAAACGGAGATTAATTACATTCTTTTGTTTGCCAATCTGCGTATATCCTCGAAATCTGCGGGCTAAAATCTCAAATACAAAATTCGGGGAATCATTTTTAGACAGTTTTTTACAGTATTCAATTTATTGTTCATCAGCAGCAGAAAGCAATGTGTCTTTTGCTTTTAAATAACCATTTAGCCATTGCTGATATTGTTTGGCAAATACCATGTGTTCTTCATAAGTAGTGGCAAAGTTTGAATATCCTGTTAAATTAGACTGGGCAACAAAATATAAATAATTAGTAGTTGGCGCATTTAGTACACCATCAATTGTTTTAACGGATGGTGTGCAAATAGGGCCGGGGGGCAGCCCGGCATTAAGGTAAGTATTGTAAGGAGAAATAATTTGTGTATATTTTTTGTACACTCTTTTAATAGAAAAATCTTTAAGCGCAAATCTGACCGTAGGGTCGGCAGATAGCCGCATTCCATTTTGCATACGGTTAAGATAAACACTGGCTATTTTTCCTTTGTCTTCCTGGTTATTGCTTTCTTCTTCAACAATGCTTGCCAATATATATACCTGTTGAGGCGATAAATGTAATGCTGCTGCTTTTTTCTTTCTTTCATCTGTCCAGAATTTTTCCTGCTCGCTATATAGTTTTTTAAAAATGCGGTTTGCAGGTGTATTCCAATAAATACTATAAGTGTTGGGTATTATAGCCGTCATAGCGGTATTGGTATCCAACCCAAGTTTCAGCAAAGAGTCATTGTTATTTAAAAGGTTAATCACCGCAGCAGAATCGCATTCAAAACTGGCGGCTATCTTTTGCGCCAGGTCTTCTTTTGTACGCAATTTATTAATCACTAAGTTTACTGCTGTCTGCCTGCCCGACTTTAAAATTTTAGCAATTTTGTAAATGCTGGCTCCATTTTCAATCAGATATTTCCCGGGCTTTACATTTTCATTGTATTTTAACTGTATGGCAATCCATTTAAATGTACCGGGGTTTTTCAGAATTTTTTGTTGCTCCAGTTCGTTTATTACATCATTAAAACTACTGCCTGTTTTAATGTAAAAGCTTTTTTTACTTTCACTAAAATTAGTGTTGCTGCCAAATATGCGCCATGCAATAAAAGCAGCTACAGCAAACAGGATAAGTAAAAAAATGGGTACTGTTTTTTTCAGGTTGGTCATAATAAGTAGAATGTAGTTTTCATTGGTATGTTAAAAGTAAAATAAAAAACCCCGTCTTTAGCAGACGAGGTTTAGAAATTTTTGTAAAATATTTTATTTCTTTTGAGAATCAACTGGTGCTGCAGGCATAGGTACTGTAGTTGGTTGATTGGTTTTTGGTGCTGTAGCAGGTGCATTTTTTATTAACTCATCGTTTTTTGATGATGTGCCATTTCCAGAAGGTATAAATACCGGCGAAAGAAGACAAAGGATACCAACAATAGATGCAAAAACCCAGGTTCCTTTTTCCAATACATCGGTAGTTTGTTTTACACCCATCAACTGGTTACTAAAACCACCCAAACTGCCTGATAATCCGCCACCTTTAGGGTTTTGAACCAATACAATTAAACCTAAAATTACAGAAGCAAGGATCACTAAAATTCCAAATACAATTAGCATAATACTATTCTTTATTTTGTTTAAACCTGTCTACAGACAGTTTTTTGAATTATTTTTAACTGCCGCTATCTTTCTATAGCGTTAATTTTGGCTGCAAAGTAAGCGCTTTTAAGGGGATTGAGCAAACTTAATTTTTGATATAGTTCAATGGCTTTTCCTAGTTTGCCTTGCTGAAGTAATACTTCGGCCATGGCCTCCGTTAATACCTCACCCTCTGTATTTGATTTTTCTGCCATTTGTTGTATACTACTTTCGGATTGTTCGGTCTGTTGAGGTAATTGATCCGGATGGATTTTCTTCATGGTTTTTAGCCATTCTGTAAAACTTTTAAGATGCTTTCCAAATTTATCATCCGCCTTTACCTCATCACTAAATTTTATACCAAGGCTCGCAAAATAATCTGATGTGTGCAGTGGTTCAAATGAAATGGTATCTTCGGTAGTAGTAGAAGTAGTAAAGTTCAATTTAAAGTTGAGGGGTTCAATTTCTTTTTCATTTATCTCTTCATCCTCTTCCCCCACATTATTTTCAGAGATATTATTTTGTTCAGTTATCGGAGATTCTGCCAACGGCAATTCAGTTGATGAAGAATTGTCAACAGGCTCAATTATTTTATTGGTTATTATTTCTTTGGCTTTTTCCTGGTAATTTTCTTCATTAGTTTCAGGCGAATTGTTTATTTCAGTATTGTTATTAATATCAGGATGATGTTCGGTTTGTTCTGTTGTTTTATCCAATAACAACTCTTCTTTTTCTTCTTCGATGGGTACTTCAGTTGTTTCAAATAAAGTTTTTACTTCGGCATCAAAAACAGTTGTTGGGCTTTCTACAACAGGCTTATGCAGCATTTCCACAGGTGTTTGCTGTTGAATATATTGTTCTGGAACAACTATTTTTTCCTCTTCATAAATTGTTTCTGTTGCATTGGTTAAAGGAAGTATTATTTCCCCCCCATCTATTTCAACATTGTATTGGGGCTCATTATCGGGTAACTGGTTTATGAAAGCAGGCTCAGGCAATTCAACAGATACAAAACATTGTTCCACCTGGTAATTTAACCAAAACGGATTATTAAAAAGAACAGCTGTTTTAGCTAATTGTTTATTATAATCATCGCTACCGGTTTCGTTTTTTTGTAATAAATAAAATTGGGCAGCCGTAAAATAGGGATACTCTTTTGTAAGCCCTGTAAGAAAATCTTTCGTATCATTTTCAAACATGCTTCTATTAAAAATAGATTCATAAACCTGCTGACTATTTCCCATATTTCAAAACTAAACTTTTTATAATAAATCAACATTATTTGATGGTACAATTTACCAGTTTGAAAAGATTTTATTAAAAATACCATCCACCGTATTCTTTACTATATCTGGTGTTAGGGTAGGTTGAACCTGGGCAATATTTTGAGTAGCGGCGAAATTATACCCTGATGAAATATCTGCTTCAAATTTTTTTGTAAGGTCTAAATTATTTTTAAAAATAAGGTGAAATGATACGGTTAGCAGGTTGGTGCTGGCCTGTGTGCCGGATATACCACTGGTGGTTACGTTATAATCGCTTATATAACCACTGATGTCATAGTGGGCACTATCTGCATTTACCTGGATGAGCCTGGTGTTGCTGCGTATTTTTTGCTTTAATGCTTCAGTTAATTGCGGGCTCAATAATGGGTTTACAAACCGGGCCTTATTTTCCAAAAAATTTACCCTGAAAGTCTTTACATCTAAAGGGATGGGAGAGGTATCTTTAAAAGAATATTTGCAGGTAGAGAAACTAAAAATGGTAATTAACAAAAAGCCAGTAAACAGCAAAGTAATATTATTTATAAAACTGCTTTGCTTGTATTTAAGTTGAAATGGATGTTGCATCGTATTGCAAATTAACCTGTTTGGATTATCCGGGATGTTAAAAATTATCAGCCAAAAGGAATAAAATGATTATTCTTCAATATCATATTCTTTCAGTTTTCTGTATAAGGTCCTTTCGCTGATGCCAAGGTCGCTGGAAGCATCTTTGCGTTTACCCTTATGCTTTTTTAATGCTTTAATAATAAGTTCCTTTTCTTTATCCATGATGCTCAAAGATTCTTCTACCTGTTCGTGGTAATGAATATCATTTCCATTTTGGTTTATAAAAACTGGTAACGGGGACTGCGAAAAATTATGGGGGTTACCGGTATTTTTTATATCAGGTAATGAGCCATCATTGTTATTGTTATTATTATAAACAGGTATATGGCTGGCCATACCCGGATTTTGTAAAATGTCGAAGAACATTTTTTTAAGTTCATTTACATCTTTCTTCATATCAAAAAACAACTTGTATAATATTTCCCTTTCATTGGCAAATTCCTGCTGGCTAACAGCAGCCTTACCTCCCGCCAAAACAGGCAGGCGATTGTAATTATGATCTGGTAAAAAGCTTTGCAGTTCTTTGGCCGTAATATTTTTTTCTTTCGATAAAACAGATATCTGCTCAGCAATATTTTTTAACTCCCTTACATTGCCCGGCCAGGGATAATTCATTAACAAAGCCCTGGCATCATCCTCTAACTGAATGGGAGCGCCTTTATACCTGTCAGAAAAATCTGCAGCAAATTTTCTAAACAGTAATGGTATATCTTCTTTTCTGTCCCTTAACGATGGAACCCTTATGGGCACAGTATTTAAACGATAATACAGATCTTCCCTAAACCTACCTGTTTGGGTAAACTCTATTAATTCTTTATTAGTGGCAGCAATAACCCTCACATCAGTTTTTTGTACCTTACTGCTTCCCACACGTATATATTCACCGGCTTCCAGCACTCGTAATAAACGTGCCTGCGTACCCAATGGCAATTCACCTATTTCATCTAAAAATATAGTGCCGCCATTTACGGTTTCAAAATAACCTTTGCGGCTATCCATGGCACCGGTAAACGAACCTTTTTCATGACCAAATAATTCACTGTCGATGGTGCCTTCCGGAATAGCGCCACAGTTTACAGCAATAAAGGGGTTGTGTTTTCTTGCACTAAGGGCATGAATGATCTGCGAAAAAATTTCTTTACCCACCCCGCTTTCACCATTTATCAATACACTCAAATCTGTGTTGGCAACCTGTGCCGCCACATTTAATGCATGGTTAAGGGCAGGTGAGTTGCCGATAATAGAGAAGCGGTTTTTTATTGTTTGTAAGTCCATAATATAAATGCCGAAATTTTTTAAATGAAATCACTAAATAATCAATCAAATTGTTTTCAATTACAGGTAAGCCGTATAAAGGGTGGAAATGTTTTAATAGTTTACCAAAACTTATCCCAATTTTTTAGACAGTAACCGGCACACCTATTAAAGTACCCGAAGTACAGGAAGTTATTTTTATAAAAACATAATCTCCTTTTTTATAATTTCCTTTTGGAAAAACCACCACTTTATTCTGGTCGTTTCTGCCTTGTAAATCTTCCTGCGTTTTTTTTGAGAAACCTTCTACCAGCACTTTACACGTTTTACCTACATCACGCTGCATACTTTCGAGTGTATTCTGCCTGTGCAGGTCAACCATTTCCTGTAATCTTCTTTTCTTTACATCTTCCGGAACATCATCTTCAAACCTTCTTGCAGCAAGGGTTCCCGGGCGCTGACTATAAAAATACATATAGGCCAAATCGTACTTACAATACCTCATCAGGCTAAGCGATTGCTGGTGATCTTCTTCCGTTTCAGTACAAAAACCTGTAATCATATCAGTAGATATGCCTGCATCGGGTATCAACTCCCTGATGCGGTTTACTTTGGCTATATACCATTCCCTTGTATAGGTTCGGTTCATCAATTGCAATACCCTGGTGCTGCCACTTTGTACGGGTAAATGAATATAGTTACAGATATTATCATATTTTGCCATGGTAAACAATACGTCATCGGTAATATCTTTGGGGTGAGAAGTAGAAAATCGTACTCGCAATAACGGATTAATCTGCGCAACTCTTTCCAATAAAATAGCAAAACTTACTGGTTCTTCATAAATTTCGCCAGTTCCATCTATTGACATTTGAGAAGAACCAATCCAATGATAACTGTCAACATTCTGCCCCAATAAGGTTACTTCCCTATACCCATCATTAAATAAGGTTTTGCATTCATTAATGATAGATTCGGCATCACGGCTTCTTTCCCTCCCTCTTGTAAATGGTACCACACAAAACGAACACATATTATTACAACCCCGCATAATGCTTACAAAGGCATTTACACCATTGCTGTTTAAACGGATAGGGGCAATATCTGCATAGGTTTCATCACGGCTTAATAAAACATTTACCGCCTTTTGGCCGGTTTCTGCTTCTTCAATTAAACCAGGCAAACTGCGGTAGGCATCCGGGCCCACCACCATATCTACCAACTTTTCTTCTTCAATAAATTTAGCCTTCAACCGTTCGGCCATACATCCTAATACACCTACCAGCATACCGGGGTTAGATTTCTTTAACCTGCGGAATTCTGTAAGCCTTTTACGCACAGTAGCTTCAGCCTTTTCACGTATAGAGCATGTATTTACAAATATCAGATCGGCCTCTTCAAAATTTTTAGTAGCACCAAAACCATTCGATTGCAGTATCGAAGCCACCACTTCGCTATCGGCAAAATTCATGGCGCATCCATAGCTTTCTATGTAAAATAATTTTTTATATCTATTGGTATCCAGTACAAAAGGGGCAAATGCTTCACCCTGCCTGTTTTCGTCGTGTACGATTGTATTGTTAGCTAATAAAGTATCCATCAGAAAAATTAGGGGGCAAAAATAAGCATTTATGATGTAATTATGTCAGATTGGCATAAAGATTAGAATTAATAGAGCGTAAGCTTTGCATTAAATTGTAAATAAAAATTTAAGGATTTGATGAACGAAAGTATTTCAGTTAAATCTATTACCATTATAAATAATTAAAATGATTGGTGTTTTTTCTTTTAATTTATTACCTTATAAAAATTTATAATCCAAAAAAATAATTTATGCAGCGCAGAAAATTTATTCAATCGGCAGTACTTGCTTCGGTCTCACTAACAGGAATTGTTTCAGAAGCAAAAGCTTTTGAAAAAAGGTCTTTTGAAGGGGAAGATAGCCTTTATGTAATTGGACCGCTGAAAGGCTATACTCCTCAGATTGGCACCCTGGTGTCAATGTTGAATTATAACCGCAGTACTATTATTAACGGTACAAAAGGCCTTTCTATGGCCGACCTTGATTACTTGTATGATCCTAAATCTAATACTATTGGAGCATTGATTTTACATTTGGGTGCAGTTGATAAATATTATCAAATGAATTCATTTGAAGGCAGGGATGATTTTACTGATAGTGAAAAAAAAGTTTGGGAGGCAGCATTAAACCTTGGTGATGAGGGACGCAAAGTAATTAAGGGACACGAACTAAACTATTATATCGACCTTATTACAGCCGTAAGGGAAAAGACATTAGCTGAATTAAAGAAAAAAGATGATGCCTGGTTACTGGCAATTGATCCCAAATTTGGTGATGGAAAAACTTCTTTCAATACTTACTGGAAATGGTTTCATGTATGTGAACACGAATCCAATCACCGAGGGCAGATTGCCTGGTTAAAGAAAAGGCTGCCAGGTGCAAAAGATAGTGGAGAATAAGAAAGCAGGCATGATAGATTGCTGGAAATGAATTACCCTAAAATAAAAATAAATAATGGATTTTAAAATAAAATATTTTTAAATAAATTGAAAGGAAAACTGCTTTTTTTTCTGCTGTTATTCTTTATAGGCGCAGCTGCACAAAATACAAGCCGGCCGGTAAACAATCAATTGGTGGAAGACTGGCTGGTAAAACCTGTATCCAGTAAAGCTGAAGTAATTTATAATGAATCAAAAAAAGAGATTATTTTTTCAAATGGTTTGTTTAATAGAAAATTTCGAATTTTTCCAAATGTTGTGTGCGTTGATTATAAAAATAAAATTACCGGCCAGCAGTTGCTAAGAGCCGTTTCACCTGAAGCAAAAATTGCCATTAATGGAAAAGAATATAATGTAGGTGGCTTGTATGGTCAAAAAGAAAAAGCCTACCTGTTGCCTGAATGGTTAGATGGGTTTACAAAAAATGACAGTGATTTTATATTTGATAAGTATGAAGTAATTAATACACAGCCATTCATTAACTGGGTACCGGGTAAATGGTGGGCAACAAACAAGCAGTACCCAGGCGGAAAAAAAAATGAAATACCAGATTTTGGGTACTGCCTGGCCAGGCCATTTTAATAAACCACTGGCCATTGCAATGCATAATAATATTGTGAAAGTTGGATTGCCAGTATGGAGTGATGATGATAAAAAATTAGCAGCAGCGGTACAAAAATTGGTAGATGCACCGAAGATAGATGAAGAAGGTAAATCGGTTGATGGGTTAAGTAAAAAGATAGATACGGTAAAAGGATCGGTGCCTTTTAGCTGGGGTGGTGGTTCGGATGATATTGCCGATATTTCATGGAATGTTCCCACGATTGTGTTGTGGCATCCTGCAAATATCCCCGGTACCAAAGGCCATCATTGGGCTGATGCCATTGCGATGGCCACACCCATTGCGCACAAAGGAACATTGGCTGGCGCCAAGGCAACGGCTTTAACATTGATAGATATGTTTACCAACCCTTCGATTATTGCCAATGCCAAAAACTATTTTAAAAATGTACAAACAAAAGATGTACAGTACAAACCCTTTATAACGAAAGACGATCCGCCTGCTACATTTTTAAACAAAGAGATCATGGAAAAATACAGGTCGGAGATGAAAAAATTTTATTACAATCCTGCAAAGTATAAAACGTATTTAGAGCAACTGGGTATCACTTATCCTACCCTTGAAAAGAAATGATTTTTTGATCAGGATGCCACCTTTTTAAGGTGGCATCCTGATAATTTTCGCCCTTGTTGGTGTTCCACTTCTCAATTTAAAAATATCAAAGAATTCCATCAGCCGCCGTTGTGTCTTTTTTGACCAACGGGTGAAGCGTTAACGAGCAAGCTATCCCAATCTGGTGCAGGAGTGCAGGCTAAACCAATGATCTGAATCAGGCGCAGAAATGAGGGGTGGTCAAAGAGCGATGGTTACTTGTGCTATGCAGTTAATCTGTTAGGCATGTGTGCTATCCCGAAGAGGTGACACCTTTTGCGGATACTTTCTCAACAATGAGGCGTCACCTCTTGTCATGACTAAGGTACTCCCCAATGTTCGTACAGAAAGTTGATTCATTTCAGATAAAGAGCTAACAAAAAATATAAAATATATCAAAAAAAATTCTGTCCAACTGGTTATTTGTTCAAATGAAGGTTTGTGTACATAATTCTGCGCCTAAATACCAGGAGGGGTTAAAAAGAACATTCCCCCAATAAAACTACAGGCTTAAATTTCATTGTTTGTTTTATGCTGCAAACATTTCATTGATGGAAGGTATTTGTTTTTACCAAGGAAGTGAAGAGTTGTACAGCGTTTAGTTTGTGGGGTGACGAGTGCCTGCATTATTGCTTATGCGTCGCTATTGTAGTTGGATCCTTAATTTTCCATCCGGTCATCAATTAAGTACAAGCGGAACTCAAAACTAAAAGTGTTGGGTTCCGCTATTTGATATATGTTGGCCACCTGCTTATACAGCTTATTTTTTTGCAGGATTTATCCATCGCCTTGCAGGCACTTCAATTAAAGAATATGTACAATAAGATACCATTAAAGTGAGGGCAATAAAACCAATGCAAACTAACCATCCTGGTCCCATGCCCATTTGTGGTGGCGGCCCTGCTGTTACTTTGTTTGGGTCAGCAGGATTTAAATAAGTAATAACACTGCCAATAGTGAACAACAATGGCTGGTGTACCAGATACATGGAGAAAGACCAGTCGCCCAGTTTTTGAAAGGCCCGGCCTGCAAAAAAACGATTGATGCCAACACTTCCATATGCGCCTGCCAACAGGATAAAAGGGAAAAAACTTACTGCAAAAATATCTGCCAAACCCAGGTGCATACAAAAAAAACTACCTGCTGCCAAAGCCACCAATACGTACCCATTACCTAGTATTTTTTTTGACCAATCTATTTTATATCCCTGGTACATCATCATACCCAACACAAAACCACAGAGGCACCTTACAAAACCAAACTGGTAACTTACGTTAATAGATAATGCTGCCGGGTTTACTTTTACAAAAGGTATTTCGGCGGGGATGGTTACTAATGGCACAAGCCAGAAAGTAATGCATAAGTAACCTGCAAAACACAACAATGCCACCAATGCTTTGCCCGCAGCACTTAACCGCATAAAGGGTTTTACCAAAAATGGAAAAACCATGTAAGCCCACCACTCCACACTGATAGACCAGGAAGCATGCACCCAGCTAAACCAGTTGTGCAAATTCATTGACTGCAGCAACAGCAGATTGGTAAAAATAGAAAAGCCATTGTTGCTAATTTGTAAAACGGGCGATGGGGGTATGCCCAATTTACCTGAGATGTAAAAAAAAACAATCGTGTAAACAAGCGTCACAAAATGCAACGGATATACCCTGGCAAAACGGGCAATGGTAAATTTTTTAAAAGATGGCCCTTTAACTGAAGTGGCAAATAACTCGCCGTACACATGGCACATAATAAAGCCACTTAAAATAAAAAAGAAATCCACCATCAGGTATAACCTGCTAAAGAGCAGGGAATCTTTTGTTTTTAACAGCATGTTACCACCGCCACCCAGCATTAGATCTACATGATAAATGATAGTAAGCAATGCAGCTACACCTCTTAATGGTGTTAAGTTCGACAAGTATTTATTGGACAGAGCCATTGTTTATTTATTTTTAGAAGTACTTAATTTATTTAAAGTTATGCAATCAATCCATACTTATCTACAATGGCCTGACGCTTCTGCGGAAACATAGTTACCCCAAATTTTTCATCATTTATGGCCATTCTTTTTGCAATGCCGGTATCCATTGGTGAAAGATTGTTCTTTACCATGTCTGGTACAATTTTTAAAAAAAATTCTTCTAAATAGTCTTCAAAATTCTGGTTAAAGTACAGGTCCATAAAACGGATTGGTTTATCGGTACCGTTAAAAAAAGTATGTTCAATACCACGTGGCCGTAAATGAATACCGCCTGCTTCCACTTCAAATAATTTTCCGTCAACCAATACGCTTGCAGTGCCTTCCAGCACATAACATATTTCATCCAGCTCTTTATGAAAATGCGGAGGAGGCCCCATTTTTTTGGGAGCCACAGCGGCTTCCACGCAGCTAAACTGATTATTGGTTTGTGTACTGCGTACCCAGGTGCGGATGTTGATACCACCCGGCCCAGGTTGCAATATTTCTTTAGCAGGTGGCAAATAAAAGGGTTGTAACGGACCGGCTTTTTTTGCCGGGTTGCGGGCAATTGCAGGCAAAACTATACCTGATAAACCTGCGGCGATAGTGATAGCGGCCATTTGCTGTAAAGCGTTTCTGCGGCTGTAGCCCGCTGTTAAATTTTTCATTTGTTATTATTTTTTAGTTAAGTATAAATTTTGAAAAAGGTATTAATTAAATAGGGGTCACTATTAAATATATATTTCTGGTTTTTTATTATTGGTGAAATGATGCAAGCATATAATTGGATTTTATAAAACTTTAAATTTTATTGGCAATACGATTTTTATAAAATATTAAAACGTGTTTTTGTTTTTAAGTAAAAGAAGTAAAAATTTATTTTACAGGTTGCTTAAAATAAATATATAGCAAACTTTCCACCAAACCATTGCCACCAGCCCGATAGCTGAAACTGCCAGGTAATGTGAAGCAATATTAAAACAGCCAGTGTAACAAGGTATGGTTTAAGTGAATTGCCTTTTATTTTATCGTATACAATCAGGGCTACCGCAATAATTTCTGTAAGTATCATAGAGTACATAACCCCTTGTGGAAACGACATACCGCCGTAAATAATAAAGGCTCTTCCGGTGCCGGGCCCAAGCATCAGCAGCGAAGTTGCAATCATATACCGCATGTGCGCAGGAGTATTTTTTTTATTAACCATTGCCAATATATAAAAAATGGCGAAGGCAAAAATGTCGGGTATATTTAATGCAAGGCCACCAATATTCTGTTCTTTGGGTAGTATTGCTGCATTGCGGATATATCCAATTTTGGTGACCAAGAAAATAGAAATCAAAATAAGCGGTATCTGTACATAAGAAACCTTGCCCAGCTTTTTGTGTAATTCAAACTTTTTATACCGTATTAACAAAGGCTGAACAATCAACATGGCAAACCAGCTTAACAACATGGCACCATGAAAATGCTGTACTGTGGTAATGCCGGCAAAAGTTGGGAACAAGCCAAAATACGTTCTAAAAAAGCCTCATACTACAAAGGCTAAAATAACTGCAAAAAATACACTGAGATTTTTGTACGCTGTTTCCATGTTTATTTTTTTTTGGTTGATTGAATTGTAATGATGAAACTACAGTGCATACTTTTACACACGATACACCATTACCTGAAGTAAAAAATGTTGTTGAAAGCTCTGCCTGAAAAGATGCAATACGATGCCTTACCGGTTGCGGGCAATCAGTTCCAATTCTCTGCCAGGTGCTTTGTTCTCAGCAGCCAAAAAACTGTTGGGTGTTGTGCCTGAAAACTGTTTGAAATCCTTTACCAAATGTTGGTAATCGTTGTATCCGCTGTGAACTGCAATGCTTAACCAGTCAAGGTTTGGACGCAGACTTTTTAAAAGAAAAGCGCTGTAAAAACGATTGATGCGGTTATACAATTTCGGCGTGATTCCCATTTGTTGTATAAAGCGACGCTCAAACTGGCTAATGGATAAACAGGCATAGTCTGCCAGTTTTTCTACAGAATAACCTGCCGGATTTTGAACCATTAATCTGCTCACTTTATCAATTGGCTGAAAATCAGTTTTTATCTTTTGTATTCTTTTCCATAAATATTGCTCAGTAATCCTGATTATATTTTCACTGACGGGTTCGTTCACTATTTGCTCATACAGCATGCCGATTGAAGGGTTCAGGATGGCTTCTGCATCAATCCTTTCATCTGTAAATTCAGTAAGCGGGCTTTGCAAAAATTTTGACAATGCACCGGGCTGAAAATTTACCGAAAGCATCAAGAATTCTGATGACAGATTGAAATTAAAATTGGATACCTGCGAACCATTGATTGCTATCCTGGCAAAATTATTCACCGTGCCCATAGCAGGATTTATAGCAATTACTCCACCTCTTAAATAAAAAACCAAACAATGATCTGTATTGGCCGGAAAAGGTTTTACAGCCACCGGTGCATTTTTATCAAATACAAAATGCAGCAGAAAATAATCTTTTATAAACGGCTGCACATGAACAGACGGTTGTACAATTTTAAAAAGCATAATAAAGCAGTTGTGCCTGATTTTGAAGTGCTAAAGTAGTTTGATATTTATAATAACTACTGGTAAAAAATCAGCATTTTTTATTTTGCTGTGTTATTTTTCAAAAAATGGCGTATGTATGTTGGCTGAAGTCCTCTTTTGCATTCACTGCTTATTTTTAGAAAAAGAATCAGCATTGCTGAATAGAAATGCCAAAGGAATATTTAATCGCTTAGTCCACGATCTTTCGCTGTGGGCATCTCCTGGAAAAAACTTTGTCATCCAGTTTTTAGCCGTATAACCTTTTGACAACATTAAACTATCAACCCTCTTTTGAATTGGCGGATACATTGCATCTAAAGTCTGGTCGCCACAATCAAAGTAGATTTTATGAGTTTTCGGGCCAGGAAGACGTTTATCCAGGTAAGCAATAAATGCGTCGGGGACAGGATTATTTTCTAAAGTTAACGATCCAACCCAATGGGTTGACAGGCAGGCGGCACCGCCAAAAATTGCAGGATATTCGCAAATAGCATAGATAGAAACCAGAGCCCCCAGACTTCTTCCGCCAATAAAAGTATTTTCCCTGTTTGTATAAACGGAATATTTTTTATCAATGAAAGGCTTTAATTCATTCACTATAAATTGTAGATAACTGTCTGATTGGGGTTTGAATATTTCCCTTATTAATCCTGCTTTTTGCAATTGAGCAGTCACCGTATTTTTTTCAGCTTTTGATAAACTTTCAAATGGTTTTTGTGGGAAATAATCCGCAGCTCTAGTTTGTTCATCATTCCAGATTCCAACTACAATAAATTGTTTTGTTTTTTTGATTTTAAACAATTCCGTAGCCACATCATCCACATTCCAGGATTAATTGTTCCAGGAATACTTCGGGTCAAACAGCATCTTTCCGTCGTGCATATACAGTACGGCATATTTAGTTGTATCTGAATAACCATCCGGTAACCAAACGTCCACATTTCTTGGTGTAACAAATTTGGATTGAAAGTTTGCTACCCTTTCAATTTTACCACTAACCACAGACGGAGTTTGACTTTTTACTTGTACAAATACGAGGTGAAATGATAGCACCAGTATTATTTTAATACAATTTTTCATAAGTTTTTTAGTTGAATGAGCGATTTCTGAAAACAAGAAATTATTGCTTAGCATTGGTTGATGTCGCAACACCTGCGGATTCCTGGTACAATTTTCGACTCACCAAAAAAAGCCAACTGATATCCCATGCCAATAAAAAACGTTGTGTAAGCCCCTTGAGTGGAATAGGGCTGGCAAAGTGAACAATGAACAATACCAGGCTAATAACACCAAAAAATATAGAAGGTTTTGCAAGGCTTTTCCAATTTTCATTTTTCTTAAAATCAAAGCCCCATGTAATCATTGAAATGGCCAGACTGATTAATGCAATCAATGCAGCTAAGGGGTGTATCAAGCCATGGGGTGTTGGCGGCACCACCGGCACATCTGTGGGGAATATTGAAAGTAACAAAAATCCGACACAAAAAATACCCAGGGTTATACTACTTTTTTTAGATGCTTTAATATTCAGTAACAATCCTGTTAACAGCAGTGCTGCTGCACTTGTAAGTGCATAACCAGCTGTCGTCATTAACCAGCTGTAATTACCAACTGCATATTCGCTTACAAAACAAGTAAGCATGTTTTTATCTGGCCTTAAAAAATGCAGGCTGCACACTATTACAAAAAACAGTATACAACCTGATAAGCTAATGAGTGCAATAGTTTTAGTATGTTTCATAAACGCTGGTTGTAGTTTTAAAAGGGAACCTCAGCAATAATCTGTTTGCCATTATTTTCAATTGCTCTTCATTGTTTTTTCCCCATTCCCTCCAGCTCTTCTTTTGTCGCCAGCTTGGTTCCCTGGCCGCTAACAAAGTACCATTTGCCCTTTTGCTTAATGTAGGTTTCAGTTCTTATAACGGTGATAGAAAAATCGCCGCCTGTCGTAGCAAACACTACATCCAATATCATGTTCTTAACCGCAGCATCGCCATTGTATACTCTTAAGATATAAGTGCCGGGCCTAGGTGTAACAGATTTGAAAGTGACGCCCTTGTCTGTAAACCCCTTCTTCCATTGTTCAAAACCATAAGACACTTTTCCCTCTGGCCCAACGGCTATGTAAGCATCGTTTAAATAAGCTGTACTGTCCTGTACCTCCGTTAATGCTTCAATAGCTTTTTTGTCATCGGGATAATTGGTAGTGTTGTATTTGCCTGTTGGAGGCACTTGTGCCATTACAATGTTTGATGAAAAGAACAAAACTATACCAGCAATAATGATCATTTTAATGTTGCTTTTTTTTTCATGTTATTTTATTTGTGTGTTATGGAATTTTTTTTCTCACATCGTGTTACCGTGCTTCAGGAAAGTATTGCAACCTATCGGTAACTGCCTCTTACTGCATTGTTCATTACTCCAATACAATCAATTAGGTATTCCAAAACTTTTGTTGCTAAAGGATATAAAAGAATGCCGGCATACAACAGAATGCAAATGCAACAAAGGCAGGTAATAAAACAAAGCGTATTTCCCTTAAAGCTGTGCAGGTATTTTTTGTAGTGAATATTGCCGTTGTTCATCGCTGCAGTTTTATTGTTTAATAATTGGGTTGAAGAAAATCATCAGTCTTTATGCATCGCTTTTTTACCATTTTTTCCTTTTATAAATAATATTGCTATCTTAATTTTTTAGTAGTGATTTTTTCATAGATTCTTCCAGCTCTGCCTCAGTCTGCACCCGTGTGCCTTGCCCAAATACCATATACCATTTACCCATTTGCTTTACATAGGTAGTAGACCTTATTACTTTAACCTGCAAGTCGCCCTTTGATGATGAAAACACTATATTCAATACTGCATTGCTTACGGCAGTCTTTCCATCGAAAATTCTTAGTATTTGCGTTCCTTGTACTGGCATTACCGATTTAAATTTCAGGTCGTATTTTTTAAAGGACTTTTCCTCCTGCATCCTGCCATAATATACCATCCCTTCTGCACCAACAGAAATATAATCATCGTTTAAATAAGCAGTGCTGTCCTGTATCATTCCCAAAGCTTCAATTGCCTTCCTGTCTTCAGGATAGTTGGTGGTATTGTATTTACCTGCGGGCGGCACCTGTGCTGTAATGCCGGTTGATGAAAAGAGCATAAAGATTACTGTAATCATTACCATCTTAGCGTTGTGTTGTTGTTGCATATTTTGTTGGTTTGAATAATTATAAATAAGGTTCCGTCAGTTTTTTATTTTCACTACACCCTCTGCTACTTTGGGAAATTTAGAAAATACCAATGGGTCATGTCCGGGGATAATCAGGTCAATATTTTTTACCATGCTTTTCATTCTTTTTAGATTTTCTATAAAAGCTTTTTGATCAAAGGTTATTGGTATGGACAACAAACTGGTGAGGTTATAATAAAGCCAGGTATTGTCGGAGGCTATGATAACTTTATCTGAACCGGTACCCACCAAAACGTATTGCGATTCATACGTGTGCCGGGAGCCAATAAAAACCCGGATGCCTGGAATAATTTCTATGCTGTCGCCCTTTACCAGCGTGAGTTGTTTGTCTATTTTTTTTTGAATAATTTTATAAACATCTTTACTGTTAAAACCTGAATTGTCACCGTCTTTCTGCCAGGCTGTGCCAACAAAATAGTTATAGTCTTTCTCCTGCATCCAAACCATTGCTTTTGGAAAAAGATCAATGCCACCGATATGGTCCCAATGTGGATGTGTAATTATTAAATCGGTAATGTCAGTTGGATTGATATTTATTTTTTTAAGTATAGAGTCTGGCCGTATATAGGTAAATGCCTGCATATTGTACATGGTCGGGGTTTCAGTAAAACCTGCATCTACTAAAATTGTCCTTCCATTATTTCCTTTTAGTAAATACACCATATAGCAAATGCCGGTACTGTCTTTACTGGTTGAACCAACAGCAGAAAAAGATACTGGCATTTTAAAATTAAGTGTGGCGAATTTTAGCGCATAAATTTTATAGCTGTTGTTTTGACAGAATGCATTTAAACCAATAAATAAAATCAACAAAACAGATAAAATAGTTTTTGGTTTTGATGATATTTTTTGAATAGTAAACATAGTTGCTGATTTAAAAGTTTTTAGTAAGTAAAATCCCAATTGTTCCCTTAAAACAAATGAACAGCAACCCATTTAGCAAAAGCCTGCCACCAGGTTGAATGGGAATTGGCGCCAATTACAAATGCTGTAATATTGATCACTAAAAAAACACTCATCGGGAATGCTGATCTTTTCTTTATAATATCAGCTATCATCCAACCCAGTGTAATAACTGCTACACTAGCTATCATTGATGGAATGGCGATCATTGGCGGTAAGCCGCAAAAAACAATTAGAAAACGCCCCAATCCCGGACCTAAAATCATTAACCCTATGGAAGCAAAAAAGCGGAGGTGATAGGAGGTTTTCTTTTTATAATAAATTCCTAAACCATAGAGAATGCTAATAAAAAACATATCAGGAATACCGCTGGTCATGCTTGCCAATGCACCAATTTCACCATCAGTTTTTATATTCCTGAAATAACTTACCCTGGCAACCAGAAAAAAGGAGAGCGCCAATAATGGAAATATGAAGTAAGAAGCCTTACCAACAATTCTATGCCATTTTAATTTTTTTGTTCTGATAAAAACAGGCTGGGCGATGAGTATTAAAATCCACGTAAGCATTATTGCTCCATGAAAATGATGAACCCATGTAAAGCCTTCAAAATTGGGAAACTTAACAAGATAAGTTTTATAAAACCCTGCAATACTAATGAGCAGCAGAAATATAAAATAGTAAATGAGCCGGTTAGTTATACCACTATTTTTTTTTGATTTGCCGGAAGAAAGTGATGAAGTTATCATGGTATTTTTTTACTGTTTGGTAATTGTATTCCGTAAAATTCAGCTTCCTTTTATTTCTTTTACAACAGTAAATGGTGAACAGCAAGCTTTGTGAGTGAGCAGCAGTATTTCAGGTATAAAGCATTCAATAAAAGAAAATTTACCCCTCCCTCAAAAAACTGGCTATTCGCCAAATGCTTTAGGCAATGCTGTTGGCTTTGGTTAACTTTAAAAATATACCCCTTTGTTATGCAGCGGATATTGATTTCTTTTTGTTTTTTCATTATAAGCACCGGCAAATGCGCTGCACAGGATACGCTTGCATTCAACGGCCAGCCCAACTGGAAACAATCGCTGGATATTGCAGGCTACTGTTTAATTTACCAGGAAAAGGCTAATAAAGCACTCTCTTTTGAAGAAGCTAAAAAACAGGTTTTTGTTCCCTACAGAGATGAATGGCGGCAACAAAAATTTAGTAGCAGGCCGTTAATTATTCAATGGAAAAAATTCACTGTCCACAACACCTCTGCAACAGATACCGTAAACCTCAGTATAAGTACCGTTCATTATTTTACACGGCTGTACACCGGTAATGAATTGATAGCAAGAAGTGGAGCTTACGAAACCAGGGGCTATCAACCGCCAGGTAGTACAGGGGCTTATGACCGGGGAAGGCTTCCCGTAATTGTACCACCGCAAACCATCACTACCTACTGGTTGCGTACAGAAGACAGGCAGAACCAACTGATTCCTCCCATCATATACCTGGAAACAAAATTTACAGGCATGGCCGAAGAAGTGAAAAGTGTTTTTGGTGCCAGGTATCTTTTCCTGATATTGGCGGTGATGGCAGGCTGTTTCTTTTTTATCGGTATTTATGCTGCTTACAATTATTACCTGTACAGGCATGTTTCTTTTATCTGGTATATCTGTTACACCATTGCAGCTTTTTTCTCCTGTTTGCACTGGATGGATATCCGGTTGGGTATGTTCATGTTTTCTTCATTGCTGCATGATGTTATCTTTTCTGTATTCATCTACCTGATACCTGTATTGTATAGTTTTTTTATTGGGAGAATGTTACAGTTGCACATACATTTCAAGAAGGGCTGGCTGCTGGTGAAAATATTGGTTGCAATATGTATTCTACAAATGACGCTGGAACTTTTAGAAGTCCGGTTTGGCTGGTTTCCTTTTAACCCGGATTATTATGGCATTATTTTAACACCATTTGCCATC
Organism: Ferruginibacter sp.; assembly: GCA_025362235.1. Lineage (GTDB taxonomy): Bacteria > Bacteroidota > Bacteroidia > Chitinophagales > Chitinophagaceae > Ferruginibacter. The sequence goes on from JANYGZ010000030.1 coordinate 30,354, forward strand.
ATCCTGCTCAATATTATTTTATTAATATCGGCAGTAAAAAGTAAAGACCCGGTAAAATGGTTTTTATTCACCGGTATAGTAAGCCTGCTGCTATTATGGTGTATGCCATTATTAAATCTGTACACCCTGCCTACCGATATGAATTATGAATTGTTCCTGGTCATTAATTTCGCCATTGTATTTCTTATGTTGGGCCTGGTGATTGAAGCTATCTGTTTTTCCTTTGCACTAACCTACCGCAGCAAACTGGTATTGCTTGAAAAAAATAAATTGCAGGAGAATTATAATCAACAATTACAAACTGCTTTACAACAAAGAACCACGGAGCTTGAAACACAAAACAAAGTAGTGGAAGCTCAAAAAATAAAACAAATAGAAACTGCCTTTGAGCAAAAGATTGCAGAAACAGAAATGACTGCATTGAGGGCACAGATGAATCCGCATTTTATTTTTAACTGTCTTAATTCCATCAAACTTTATACACTGGAAAATGATTCTCAAACAGCCTCTGAATACCTGACTATATTTTCTCAACTGATAAGACTGGTGCTGGAAAATTCCCGTTCAGAAAAAGTAACGCTGCAAAAAGAATTAGAAACATTGAGACTCTATATAGAACTGGAAGCGATGCGGTTTAAAGACAAAGTGAAATACCAGATTAATGTGTCGCCACAAATAGACCAGCAATACATTGATATTCCCCCATTGTTGTTGCAACCCTATGTGGAGAATGCTATATGGCATGGATTGATGCATAAAAAAGAAGGAGGAAATATTTGCATTAATGTATCCTTGCCGTTAGAACAGTACCTGCAGATTGAAATTACCGATGATGGCATTGGCCGTGAACTGGCAGCTGAATATAAAAGTAAATCTGCCACCCGGCAAAAATCATTTGGACTTAAAATGACATCGGAACGGATTGACATTATCAACCAGGTTTACCAGATTAAAGCGGATGTAATGATAGTAGATTTAAAAGACGGAATGAACAATCCCTGCGGAACAAAAGTTATCATTAAAATACCTGTATGATTTTATGCTGAAAGCTATTATTATAGATGATGAACCTGATTGTGTAAAGTTATTGGCATTGCAGTTAAAAATGTATTGTCCGCAGGTGCAGGTAATAGGGGAGTGTACAGAAAGTGAAGATGGCTATATAAAAATTAAAGAGCTGCAACCCGATATTGTTTTTATGGATATTGAAATGCCGGTGATGAATGCTTTTCAGCTACTGGAAAAAATTGCGGATATAAATTTTAGTTTGGTGTTTGTAACGGCGTATGACCAATTTGCAGTAAAAGCATTTCGCTTTAGTGCTTTGGATTATTTGCTAAAACCTATTGATGGCAAAGACCTGAAAGCTGCTGTAGAAAAGGCTGAACAGCGCCACTGGCCAAAAATACAACAACTTGGTTTACTAAAACAGCAACTGCATGGTGGCGTAAAAAATTTACCAGATAAAATTGCTTTACCTTACCAGAACGGTGTAACCTTTGCAGAAATTAAAAATGTTATTTACTGTGAGTCGGATAATAATTACACCCGTATACATACAATTGATGGCAACCAATATATGGTTGCTAAAACACTCGGAGATATACAGGAAGTATTGGAAGAAAGAAATTTTTTGCGCATACACAGGCAGTACCTCATTAATCTGGATCATATAAAAAAATATGTAAGAGGCGAAGGAAATTATGTAATTATGTCAAATAACCAAAGTATTCCCGTTGCCCGAAACCAGAAAGAAAAATTGATTGAAAAGTTTGGGTGGCTATAAAGCTGAAATTTCAAAATACAAAGGCTGTATTTAAGATTATAAACGTACGGTTTATTATTTTTCGTTATACTTGTTGACAAAACTTATTTTAAGAGTTATATTTAAAATCAACAGGTTTAAAATTTCTTGGAATAATTATTTCAAAAGACTCCCATTTTTCAGTTCTATTGCAGAAGCATTTTGAGGGCTTTTTTTATCGAAAAATAACATTTTAATGGCCACCACAATTAACAAAATGGCGAATATTTTTTTTACTGTTTCCTGTGGTAAGTTAAGGGCTAATTTACTTCCCAGTAAACTGCCTATTAAAAAACCTGCCGAAATAATCAGCACTACTTTCATATCTACATACCCTTCTTTGTAATACTGCATAACCCCGAACAAGCCTACTGGCAAAAGCAATATTCCTAATGAAGTACCCTGAGCCATTTTTTGTGAGAAGCCAAGAAAAAATACAAGCGCAGGTACAATTACAATTCCTCCTCCTACACCCACCATACCGCCTAAAATTCCGGCAGCAATACCAATAATTATTAAAATAATCAATGTTTGAGTATCCATTTTGGTTTTATTTATATTCATTACATTTTGTTAGGGTAGCTGGTTTTATAAAATGCTATTGCTTGGTTGATCACTTTGTAGGCAGCTTCTTTATCCTGGAACTCATCAATTTCAACCACTTTGTTTTCCAATACTTTATATTGTTCAAAATAATTTTTTAACACGGCAATAAAATGTTTGGGTAATTCATCGATGCTGTGAAAATGATTTACCGTCGGGTCTTTGGTAGCAACGGCAATTATTTTATCATCCTTTTCGCCATTATCTATCATTTGCATATTACCAATTACGGTAGCTTCTACCAGGCATAATGGCTGAATACTTTCGCTGCACATCACCAGTATATCCAACGGATCGCCATCTTCGCCCAGGGTTTGTGGTATAAATCCGTAATTGACCGGGTAATGAAAAGAAGAATATACAATCCTGTCCAGTATCAACAAGCCGGTGGCTTTATCAATTTCATACTTTGCCCTTGAACCTTGTGGAATTTCAATTAAACCATTTACAATTTCCGGTGCTTTATCGCCAAAATGTGCCCCGTGCCATGGATGTAATACGTACATAGTTTATAATTTTAAGGTTGTTAATCCAATTGATATATTTATTGTCTATCAAAAAACTTATACTGGAATATTATTTTTGATCAGTTGTTTCCTGGAAAGTATATTTTAAATCAACCAGCCATTGCCCGTTTACCCTTACCACTTTAACTTTTCCTTTTGATTCTTTTTTATAAGTGTTAGAATAGTTAATAATAGTCACAGAATCATTTACAGCAGTTAATTCGTTTACAATAATATCAGCCTCTTTATACTCTTTCAGTTCTTCTTTGGATTTGTGCTCAAAATTCTTTTTAGACAATTCAAAATATTGATTGTTCATCTCTTCATCCAGTACAAAAGTTTTGGCATCTTTAAAATCATTCTCCAGTATATCTTTTATAAAGGCCCTTGCTACATCAATATCGGTAGTTGGGTTTGTCCGTTTATCATTACAGGATGAAAATACTGCAAGCGCTGCAACAACAGTAAATAATTTCATTTTCATAATTAAAGTTAAACATCTTTGTAATACCTATAATAAAAAACATCCTGTTTTGGAGGATGCTTTTAAAACAGTACAATTTCTATTTAACTACTTTGCTTCCTTCATCATGTTTTTTAATGAGTCCAGCGATTTCATACCGTTGTTCATCATTTCTTTAAGACTGTCTTTATTCATATTCTTAAATTCGTCCATTGCGTTATTTAAGCTGTCCATGCCACCCATATTTTTCTCTTTCATTTTATCCATTCCCATTTGCATCATAGAACTTTTATCAAAAGCAACTTTCCATGAACCACCTTCCTTTTTTAATGTAAAATTTGTAAGCTCCCCGCTTCCTTTTTCTTTTACCGGTACTGTGGCCTTATCTCCATCAATTACGGCATTACCAAATTCCATTTTAGTTTTATCAAACTTGTCCATTTCTTTTGCTTCTTTATTGTCTTTCGCCATTTTCATTCCTGCATCCATTAAATCAATCATGCTTTTACTATCTGCTGTAGCCAATTTTCTTGCAGCATCCATATCTTTATTACCTAAGGCCTCAAAAAAAGCAATCAGAGTTTTCTTTGGGTCTCCACCTGGCCCGCTTGCACAGCTATTTATTAAAAAAGACATGCTTAAAATAACTATTGGTTTAAGTATTTTTTTCATAACAGTATTTTTTTGATTTGAGTATAAAAATAATTTTATTTTTTAGTTTTCATATCATTTATACATTATTCTTTTTATTTCAATACAGGCAGGGTTCATAAACAAATCATCTATACCTATGTAAGTAAAGGTTTTTATATGGCTTGTGGTAAACTGAATGTTATGCTGTGTGCCTTCAAAGAAAGATTTGTAAACAAATTCCGAGCAATACATTCTGTCGTTGGTTTGCAGATCAAATTTTATATCGAACATAACACCTGACTGGTAATATTTTTTTGCAGTTGTTACTGTATTTTTTATTTCGGGCCTTGTCAATTTAAATCTAAATATACCAATGCCCCGGTTAGTGTATGGTTCACAAAATAATATAAAGGGGTCTCTTCTTATTTTTTGATCTGGATTAAATTCGCCACCTAAAGCATGGTATACAAATACAGTGTCGTTTTCAATACTTGCTATGCCGCAATGAGAATAGGTTTTATCGTGTTGATTTATTTTTTGTAAACTTTCGCTTGTAAAATCGTTACCGCTACGGGTAATTAAATCACCAACCTGTATTGATTTTTCAATCTCAGTAATCTGTATAATTGCCCGTTGTACAATTGCAGCTGATTTTATAGATTCTGCGGTTGTAATGAAAGGTTTGTTATGGCTGGCTGTATTTGTTGTACATGATTCAATAAAAAATAAGAGGCAGCAAAATTGCCACCTCTTTAAAAAAAACAGTTTTTCGATATTGTTATCTCCGCTCATTGTTTTGCTCAACTTCCTTGTCTTTATCGTAGGCCCTGATAATTGCTTTTACCAGCTTATGCCGTACCACATCTTCTTCATCCAGTTCAATGTGGGCGATGCCATCTACATTTTTTAAAATACGCAAAGCTTTTTCTATCCCGCTGCGCATATTTTTTGGTAAATCAACCTGTGTAGGATCGCCGGTTATAATGGCTTTTGCATTGGCACCGATACGTGTAAGAAACATTTTCAACTGGCCGTCATTTGTATTTTGTGCTTCATCTAAAATAATAAATGCATTATCCAGGGTGCGTCCTCTCATATAGGCCAACGGTGCAATTTCAATTGTTCTTGTGGTCATATAATACCCCAGTTTATCAGCAGGTATCATATCATCCAGTGCATCGTACAAAGGGCGTAAATAGGGGTCGATTTTTTCCTTCAAATCTCCGGGTAAAAAACCCAGGTTTTCTCCTGCTTCCACAGCAGGCCTTGTTAAAATGATTTTTTTAACAGTTTTGTTTTTTAAAGCCCTTACCGCCAAAGCAACAGCAGTATAGGTTTTACCCGTACCGGCAGGGCCAATTGCAAAAACGATATCGTTTTTATCAACAGCTGTAACCATGCGTTTTTGGTTTACAGTACGTGCCCTTACTGTTTTACCATTTGGGCCAAATACCAATACATCATTGGGGTTACGATCAATAAAATTATCAACTACCTGCTGATCGTCACCGCCTAAAATCTGTTCAAAATAATTTTCGCTCATGTGGCCATTTTGCTCAATGTATTGAACAATAAGATCAATCTTTTCCTTGGCATCTACAATCTGCTCGGGAGCCCCGCTCAGTTTTACTTGTGTGCCTCGACTTAAAATTTTTAAAAGGGGAAATTTCTTTTTAAGAATGTCTAATTTGCCATTGTTAACGCCAAAAAATTCAATTGGGTTAACAGACTCAAGGTTAATGATGGTGTCTGTCAATGTACATTTGGTTTTAAGTTTTCGAAAGAAATGGTTTGGTACTTACTCAGCATTTACTGCTTTTCAAATTTACCGAATTGCATTTAATAAAAGAAGGAGATAGTTATTCACACAATGTTAAAAAACATAGATTTGTTTTCTAATTAAAGTAATAGTTATAAAAAAAATAACATCTGTTATGCTTCTTTACCAAGATGTAATTATGTTGTATAACTATTTTTTTATTTGTATTATTCAGTTTTTGTGTTGCAAAAAAACTTTTTCTGATTTTAAAATATTATCCTTGGTGGATATGTAATTTTTCAAAGAAATCCTTTTCTTCAATTTCTTTTATTTCGCCCGGCTGTAAATCATTTAATTGCAGGTCTTCTATTGATACTCTTATTAATCTTTTGCAGCGGTGGCTCACTGCGTCTACCATCTTCCTGACCTGGTGAAATTTTCCTTCTGTTAAAGTAATGAGTAGCCATGTATGTGCCAGCCCTTCTTTAAATTCATTTTCACGTTTATATAAGTTCACCGGCTTATCTACAATTGATACTTCGCAGGCCGTGGTTGTATAATATCCACCACCTTTAACCCTGATAGTTACTCCATTTTGCAGGCGGTGCAATTTTTCGGGTGTTACAATATCCCTTACCTGTACCAGGTAAGTCCGCTTATGAGGTATTTTACTTTCAAATAATAATTTGGTAACTTTTTTATTGGTGGTTAATATTAGTAAACCTTCTGAATGATTATCCAGCCTTCCAATTGCGTGTATGCCTTCCGGAAAGTTATAGGGTACATCCTTTAATAAGTTTACATCATGGGGACTCACAAACTGCGATACCATCTTGTATGGTTTGTTGAGTATAAAATACCGGTGAAGGGAAAGGCCCATTATTATGTTATTGATTATCTATCCGCAATTTCAATTAATTACGCCATAAAAAATAACAAATTAAAATACTATTTTATTGATTATATACTGTAATACAAATAGGGTTTAACTAACAAGTAAAGTTACCTTTGCAATTAATTTGCAGATATGACATTTGATGACTTAAATTTAAATACCCCTTTACTAAGTGCTTTAGACGATCTTGGATATACCAGTCCTACAACTATTCAGCGGAAAGTATTTTCTGTGGTGATGTCTGGCTGCGATGTTTGTGGTATTGCCCAAACGGGTACTGGAAAAACATTTGCTTATTTATTGCCTTGCTTAAGACAATGGAAATTTTCAAAAGATAAAAATCCACAGGTATTGATTATTGTTCCAACAAGAGAACTGGTGGCGCAGGTTGTAGAAGCTGTAAAAGCTTTAAGCAGTTATACCAGCCTTGTAGTAGTGGGCGTTTATGGAGGTGTAAACATAAATACCCAAAAATTAGAAGTGGAAAAAGGCGTTGATGTTTTGGTAGCAACACCTGGCCGCCTGTACGACCTGGCCGTAAATGGTGCTTTTAAAACAAAATCCATCAGGCAGTTAGTGATTGATGAAGTAGATGAAATGCTAAACCTTGGCTTTAGGACACAATTAAAAAACATTTTAGATCTGTTGCCGGCTAAAAGACAAAACCTATTATTTTCAGCCACCATTACGGAAGAAGTAGAAGTTTTGATAGCTGCTTATTTCAATAACCCGGTAAGGGTAGAAGCTGCACCTACCGGAACACCATTGGAAAATATTTTACAGACTGTGTATGAAGTACCTAACTTTTATACAAAGGTTAATCTGCTGGAATTGTTGCTTGCTACTAATAAAGAAATGACCAAAGTACTGGTGTTTGTTGCTACAAAAAAACTAGCAGATGAATTGTATGAACAATTGGAAGAAAAATTTCCTGGCACTACAGGAGTCATACATTCCAACAAGGAACAGAACCATCGCTTTAACACTGTAAAGCAATTTCATGAAGGTAATTATCGCTTTATTATTGCTACAGATATTGTCGCAAGAGGGGTAGATATTGCCGAGGTAACACATGTTATAAATTTTGACATGCCAGAAGTGCCGGAAAATTATATACACCGGATAGGAAGAACAGGCAGGGCAGACAAAATGGGTATTGCCATTACATTTATTACAGAGCAGGAAAAGGAGTACCAGGCTGCTGTTGAAAGTTTAATGAACTACGCCATTCCAATTACGCCGTTGCCTTCTGACCTTGTAATTTCAAGCATATTAACCGAAGATGAAAAACCAAAGGTTTATATGAAAATCATCCAGCTAAAAGTGCCTGCAAAAGAAGCCGCAGGGCCAAGCTTTCACGAAAAATCTGCCAAAAATAAAAAGGTAAATTTTATTGTAAAGAAAAAGGACAGGATGATGAAGAAATATGGTAAGCCCATAACAAGGGGGCAAAAAAAATAAAAACAATTCTATAAATTGTGCATTTTATTTTTTTACAATTATTTTTTACTATGCCTGTTTTTTGGGCGGGAGGTCAAACGCAACAGCTTCATGTTCAAAATGCCCTTTGTGCGATGCATCACAAAAAGGTTTGTTTTTTGATAAGCCGCAACGGCAAAGAGTAATTATTTCTCTTCCACCTAAATTATATATATTTCCATTTTTATCTACCAGTTCAATATCGCCTTCTATTTTTAGAGACCCATTGGTATTGACGGTAATTTTTGTAGTGGCCATGTGTTATGTTTAATTGAGTTATTAAATTTTAGAAAGGGTAGTGCTAAATAAATAAAGTAGCAATGGTGAACCCGGTTTTTTTAAAAAAGAAAAACCAAATATCTTATGGAGATAAAAAAATTCCTTGTCTTTGGCAAGGAAAGACGTAATTATTTTATAAAAAAAAAGGAAAATATTTAATTCATCTTCACCATTTCCATATCAGGCTTCGACTCATCAGTAAGTTTTACTTTACCCCTGTCTTTTCTTACAATCCTCGAGAACAGGGAAATTTCCTTGTCGAATAAAAAGCGGAAAAACAATTTTGTCCACGATGTATGATAAAATAAAGTATTGTAAAATGATGGAGCACCTTCCCTTATCTGTGGCAGCCTGTTCCATGGTATTGAAGGAAAATCATGGTGCTCATTATGATAGCCTACATTAAAAGCTACTGTATTTAAAACGCCATAGTAACTGTATGTTTCCTGTTCGCCATGTGTTAAATAATGTTCCTGTATCCACCTTGCCCCCAATGGATGCAGGCCAACAGAAAAGAAAAAACTCATTAACAGAAAAGCAATTGCTTTGGGACCTAAAAAAACAGTAATACCAACAGCAAACGCAATTTGCACAGCCCAGTTCAAAGCTACCCAACCATCAAAAGGTTTGATTTCTTTTAAACGTGAAATACGAAAAACTTGAAACAGCGGATAGAATAAAAGCCAGAGCGCTTTGCCGATAAAATAATTGTTGATCAGCTTTGCTTCCCATTTGTTTGGCAAATCTGCATCCAGTTCATGTACACCCTGAAAAGAATGATGTTTTATATGATAGCGCTCAAACGAAACTGAACTTGGAAAAATTTGTGGCATATTGGCTAAAATACCAGCCATCCTATTGGCTTCAGGTTTTTTAAATAATAACCGGTGTGCACATTCATGTATCATTACAAATAATGCATGGTCTGCAAATGCACCAATCAAATAAGCGGCACCTATAACAACCCACCATGCTTTATCGGCTACCAGCCATGACATAACAATTTGTAATGCCACGAGGCCAATAATAATAAAAATGGTATTGGGATTTTTGCCAATTAAATTTCTAATACCAGGATGTTCTTTAAGTATCTCTTTTGTCCTGATACGATGTGGTTCAGGCGCATTTGAAAAAACGAAAGAATCTCTTTTTGTCATAAACGGGAAAATAATATTGTCTGTAAAATAATTGACGATAATGCATTTAGTATTTTTTATTTTTAATATGCACATCTTTTATTGGGCGCAAGTTAATGAATTTATCGAAGATGGAATATCCTATATATAACTGAATTCTGTCAGATACCAGGAAAAGAAATATTAATTATGCTTTTATAAAATTTTTAACTTTTCATTAATGCTAATTTGCATACAAAAATAAATTTCTTTTAAAAAACAATAACCATACTTTACATAAGGATGCTTCTCAATGTTTCAACATTGTATATTTGCCAAAATATCCTCGCAAAGTTCCTTATGAGCCGATTGAAATATATAATTTTTATAAGCGTTTTTATTTCAGCTGTTGCCACTGTTGGAATATGGTATTTGGCTAGCAGGAAGTTTATTGATACTGCTAACGAGCAATCAATATATAGCATAAGAGCTTTAGATCTTATTAAAGAATTTAAAAAAAGTGATAGTATTGCTAATATTAAGTTTGCAGGAAAGATCATAAGCGTTAACGGAACTGTAACATCAGTAGAAGCTGCTGATTCAACAGTAAATATTAAATTAGCTGATACAGCTTCTGGATCATATGCAATTTTTAATTTTCAGCAAAAAAACATTAGGGAAGCAAAAACTATAAATCAAGGAGATAATGTTACCGTAAAAGGATACTGTAACGGAGGAGTTTACAGCGAGATTTTAGAAGCAGAATTTATTTCATTTACAAGATGTGTTTTAAATAAATAATTCAATTCTTTAAAAATAAATAATCAGCAAAAAATGAAAAAATCAGTCTTAATTGCAGCATTCATATGTGTGAGCACTTTTCTTTTTGCCCAAAAGAAAATGACTACATCTGCAACAATTAATTTTGATGCTACAACCAGTTCAGATGGGCTGGCAAAAGCAGAAAATAAAACAGTAGTAGCGGCTATTGATCCAAGATCGGGTAGTATTGCATTTGAAGCTATTATGAAAAGCTTTTCTTTTAGTAACCCGATGATGCAGGATTATTTTAATGGTGACAATTGGCTGGAAACTGATAAATTTCAAACATCCACTTTTAAGGGTAAAATAACCAACCTGGCTGCAGTAAATTTTTCAAAAGACGGAACATACTCCTCAGAAGTTGCAGGTGAATTAACCATACATGGCATTGCCAAACCTGTTACAACAACAGGGGCAGTTATCATAACCGGCAAATCAATTACTGTTACTGCAAGCTTTACTATTAAACTGGAAGATTACGGAATTAAAAGTAAAGCTATAGATGTTGGTAAAGTTGCTAAGGAACCCAAAATTACTGTAGAAGCAGATTTTAAATAAAAGATTTATTTACCGGATATGACAATAAAAAAACTTTTGCCTGCAAGACAAAAGTTTTTTTAAACAGTTGATAAATAATTAGCCATTTGTCCTAAATGCATTAAATACTAATATTGAATATATGGCTTTCCGCCAAAAAATATTTTTAAAGAATCTTTTACTCTTAATGTATCTGATAAAGGAACCGAAAAAGGCATAACAAGTTTATACTTTACAGAATCTATTTTAATAATTTCCAGTTTATGGCCATAACTGGTCAACCTGTTGTAAGCACTTTGTACAGAATGTTGTGAATTATATTCTTTTAATACAACTTTAAAACTGCTGTTGCCTGTCTTTATTGGTTGTACAGCAGTTGCTGCAGGTTTGCTATTGCTATCTATGGTATTTTTATTAACACTATCACCGGCAGGCATAAGTGCATTTACATTGGAATTATTTACATTGGTATTAACAGTATCAGGTGTTGAAACAGTTTGTTCAATGGACTCTGAAGCGGCTGGCTTTTTAACAACCATGAAATAATAAAGTGTAAGGCCTGCCAAGGCAATTGTTGTTATGGTTAATATAATTTTTAATGTTTTGCCGCTGTTTTCAGTAACATGCTCACTTTCAAAAGAAACTGTTTCATCTTTTCTTTCTTTTAACTGAACGGGAGAATCATCCATTTTTGGTGTAATAAACTGGCCGGCTATAAAATCATATTCGCCCTGCTGGTTTTTTTGTATGGTTCCAATACCCTCAATTATAAAAGGTTTGCCAATATTTAAAAATTGCTTGGATAGTATTGCGTAAGATTCAAGGTCAGATGAAGCAAGTGGCTTTATTTTCCTGGTTTGTTGTACTATATAATTAACAAGCCCCTCATCTTCTCCAATTTTCAGGCTGTACTCAAACGAAAATGCATCCGCAGGAATTGAAAAATCCTTGTCTCCTTCAGTTGGTAATATTATATCTGGTTTTAATTTAAAAATGCCAATACCCTGCAGGCTCACCTGTTTGCTATTGTATAAATACTGAACCAGTAGTTGTTCTATTTTCAAAATAATAATATTTGAGTAAAACAAACCTAACTAATATTGCTCAATTAGCAAAACTACAACACAATTAATAGTTAACTTCGCAAAATGATTTCCGAAAAGGACATACAGTTTCTACGTTATTGGGAACGGGTAAGGGAAAGCGAGAATACTTTTGCAAGCAAAATTATGAGGGGTTTACCAATGGCTTTTTTATTTGGTTTCCCCATTGTTTTATCAGTAGTTTCTGTAAGGTTGTTTGCCGCTGATTGGTATATGAAAATATCCCAGACATCTCCCGGTGCATTTATAACAATTATTATTGCCATGTGCTTAATTATTCTTTTTTACGCTTATTTCCGCATGCAATACAAATGGGAAATGAATGAACAATTATACCAGGAATTAAAAATCAAGGAAAATAAATCAACACAATCATTAACAAACATTAATTAAAACAAGTATGTACAAAAAGTTATTTATCGCTATTATTATTGCTTTGCCTTTCGTAATGTCTGCATGTAAAAAAGATTCATCAACAAATAATAATTGCAACAATACAGGGGTTGTAAGTGCGGCAGAAATTGCTACTATCCAAGCTTACCTTACGGCTAACTCTATAACTGCTACCCAAGATTCGAGGGGCTTTTTTTACCAGATAGTTGCACCCGGCGAAGGTGTTTCACCAACAGCAGCAAGCACTGTATCTGTTAATTACACTGGTAAGTTTACCAATGGTACCGTCTTTGATTCAAATGTTGGAAAACCTGTAGTAACCTTTGCTTTAACGGGGGTAATTCAGGGATGGCAATTTGCTCTTCCTTTGCTTAAAAAAGGAGGAACTATGAATTTATATTTGCCTCCGACCTTGGCTTATGGTTGTAATGATTATAATGGTATTCCAGGTAATTCTACCTTGATCTTTAATATCCAATTAGTAAATGTTCAATAATTAAAAAAATCTTTTGCGCCACGAAGCCATTTCCATATTTGACATGTTTAAAATTGGGGTTGGCCCCAGCAGCAGCCATACGCTTGGCCCATGGAAGGCTGCTAAGCTTTTTTTGCAGTCGCTGGAAGATAAAAATATTTTACAGCAGGTGAAAGGTATAGAGGTACTGCTGTATGGTTCTTTGGCAAAAACAGGGGTAGGGCATGGTACTGATATTGCGGTGCAGCTTGGTTTATGTGGCGATGACCCGGTAAGTTTTGATGTAAATAATATCTCCGCTAAAATCAATGATATCAGCAATATGAAAAAATTATTGCTGAATGGCCGCCACGAAATTGATTTTGATCCCAAAGAAGATATTGAATTTTTGTTTTCAGAAGCATTACCGTTTCATCCAAATGCCCTTACATTTTTGGTGAACTTATTTAATGGGGAGGGCTTTGCAGAAACCTATTATTCTATTGGCGGTGGTTTTGTTGTAAAAGAAGGCGCACTTGAAGATAGTAAAAACGAAGTGATACTTCCATTTCCTACCAACACAGCAGAAGATCTTTTACATTGGTGTATTCGTACAGGCATGAGTGTTAGCGAAGTGGTAATGGAAAATGAAAATGCCTGGCGGCCGGAAGAGGAAACAAAAAAACGTATACTGGGCATTTGGCAGGTAATGAAAGAATGTATGTACCTTGGCTGCCATACAAAAGGGAACCTGCCCGGTGGGCTATTTGTAAAACGCCGTGGTTTTGACCTCAATAAAAAATTATTGCAACAACGCAGTTATAATGATTATGACAGCTGGGTAAATGCTATCAGACAGGGGGGCAATGATTTTAAATATACGCTGGATTGGGTAAGTTGTTTTGCCCTTGCTGTAAATGAAGAGAATGCTTCTTTCGGCAGGGTAGTTACTGCACCTACAAATGGTGCAGCCGGTGTTATACCTGCCGTTTTACAATACTATATTATTTTTTGTGATGGCAATACCGATGATAAAATCATCCGGTTTTTATTGGCAGCAAGTGAAGTGGGCAGCATTTTTAAAAAAGGCAGCACCATATCTGCAGCAATGGGTGGATGCCAGGCAGAAATTGGAGTTAGCAGCGCTATGGCTGCTGCAGCTTTAACCGAATGTTTGGGCGGCACGCAAAAGCAAACATTGATGGCTGCTGAAATTGCGATGGAACATCACCTTGGCCTTACCTGCGACCCTATTGGCGGCCTGGTACAAATACCCTGTATTGAAAGAAATACTATGGGTGCCATCAAGGCTATAACTGCCTGCCAGCTTGCTTTACAAAGTACGCCTGATTTTGCAAAAGTGAGTCTTGATGCGGTTATAAAAACCATGTGGGATACGGCACTTGATATGAACAGCAAATACAAAGAAACTTCTGATGGAGGCCTCGCAATCAATATCCCAATAAGCTTAAGTGAGTGCTAAATTTATTTCACACAAAGTGAACCACGAATACAAAGACCGCAAAGAAAAGCACTATGCAGTATATTCTTTGTAAATTTTGTTCTCTTTGCGTGAAACATCTATAAATTTATTTCATACAAAGTGAACCACGAAAAACAAAGGCCGCAAAGAAAAGCACTATACAATATATTCTTTGTAAACTTTGTAACCTTTGTTCTCTTTGAGTGAAACATTAATTTTTAAACAATATCAACAGACTGGCCAGCTTATCTTTTAATTCTTTACGGTTGATAATGAAATCTAAAAAGCCGTGCTCCAGTAAAAATTCACTTCGTTGAAATCCTTCAGGCAGGTCTTTTTTGATGGTTTCTTTTATTACCCTTGGGCCGGCAAAACCGATTAATGCACCCGGTTCGCCACATATAATATCGCCCAGCATAGCAAACGATGCAGTGGTACCACCAAATGTTGGGTCGGTACAAAGTGATATATAGGGAACTTTTGCATCTGCCAGTTGCGATAACTTACCAGATGTTTTGGCTAATTGCATCAGCGAAAAAGCGCTTTCCATCATCCTGGCCCCGCCACTTTTACTGATAATCAAAAGGGGGATTTTGTGCAGTATACAATAGTCGCATGCCCGGCTTATTTTTTCGCCCATAACACTGCCCAGGCTGCCACCAATAAATTCAAAATCCATACAGGCAACCACTAGATCAATCTCTTTAATTTTGCCGTGTGCTACCGTAATGGAGTCGTGGATATCCGTTTTCTGATAGGTTTCCTCCAGCCTTTTTGAGTAGGGTTTAAGGTCTACAAAGTTCAAATAATCTTTTGATATAATATTGTAAAACAGTTCTTTATACTCATTCTCATCAAATAAAATTTCAAAGTATTCGCCACTCCCAATCCTGTGGTGGTGGTCACATTTTGGGCATACAAATAAGTTCTCTCTTAACTCAGTAACGGTGCAGGTGAATTTACAATTAGGGCATTTTGTCCACAAGCCCTCCGGGGCATCTGCCTTGTCTTTGGTAGCAGTAAGGATGCCTTTTTTTATACGTTTAAACCAACTTCTTTTTGTCTCATCCGACTCTCCATCTTCACCGGCAAGGTTGGCTTCAAAATCTTCTTCTTTTATCATAATAGCCACACCTTCTACCATTATTATTGTATGGCAGGAAGGGTTATTTTAAAAGTTAAAAAATTTATTAAATGTTAAATTTAGCTTTCTAAGGGTTTGTAAGATTTAGCATTGCGGTTGGTGAGGACACCAACCGCGGCACTCAGAATAACCGGCAAGGTATACATAAACCTGAAAGTATCATAGAACACTGCATAAAAAATTATGCATTTCTATTGCTGCAGTTTAAATCATCAAAAGCTGTTTCAAGACGCTTAATAAATGTTTCCTGTCCTTTGCGTAACCATACCCTTGGGTCGTAATGTTTTTTATTGGGCTTATCGCTTCCTTCGGGATTTCCCAATTGTCCCTGAAGATAGCCTTCATTCTTTTTGTAATTTATTAAAACGCCATCCCAAAATGCCCATTGCAAATCGGTGTCGATGTTCATTTTAATGGCACCATAACCAATGGCCTCCCTTATCTGGTGTTGCGGCGATCCGCTTCCACCATGAAACACAAAGTAAACAGGTTTAGGGCCCGTTTTTAATTTGTTTTGAATATACACCTGGCTGTTATTTAAAATTTCTGGCCTTAGTTCTACATTGCCTGGTTTATACACACCATGTACATTACCAAAAGCAGCAGCAACAGTAAACATTTTACCCACTTTACTTAATTCTGTATAGGAATATTCCACATGTTCTGGCTGTGTATATAATTTGTCATTTTCAATATCACTATTATCAACACCATCTTCCTCGCCACCGGTAACACCTAATTCAATTTCAATGCTCATGCCTAACGGAGCCATTCTTTTATAAAATTCTACCGAAGTGTGAATGTTTTCCTCAATAGGTTCTTCACTCAAATCTAACATGTGAGAACTAAACAGGGGTTGACCTTTTTCTTTATAAAAAACTTCTCCTGCATCAATTAATGCACTTATCCAGGGCAACCATTTTTTTGCAGCATGATCGGTATGCAGTACAACGGGTACACCATAGTGTTTGGCCACATTATGTATATGTAATGCCCCGGAAATAGCGCCAGAAATATTTGCCTGTAATTTATCATTAGGCATTCCTTTGCCCGCAATAAATTGTGCGCCACCATTACTAAATTGTATAATTACCGGGCTGTTAACTTTTGCGGCTGTTTCTAAAACACCGTTAATAGTGTCTGTGCCGATACAGTTTACTGCGGGCATCGCAAATTGATTGTCTTTAGCATCATTATAAAGGGCTTCTAATTCTGCGCCGAATAATACGCCGGCTTTGTATTTACTCATGTGAAGTTGTTTTTTTACAAAAATAAGTGAATTTGACTTTTGTTGTACGCTTATTTGAATTGAATTACAATTAACCAAAATGTAAGTGATAATATATTCTAACGGCTGCTTTAGCCAGTAGTGATTGTTGAAATATAAAATAATCCGACAATAACATTCACTCCCAGGCCTAAAATGGTAGGGGATAGTTTAAAATAAAAAACTTCCACAATTAATGTGGAAGCCTTTTAAAAAATAGTTTTGAGGGGGTGCCTCTTCAGAAATGATTTAGTCCCGGTTTAGGTCTAATCGGTCTTTCTGTTTTACAACAGTTGTAAGGATAATTGGATGGTTTTGGTTTAGGATATTGTCTTGGTCTTTTTCTTCAGAATATTGGACTTAAAAATTATGTTCGGATCTGTAGTTTTCGTAATGCCCAAAGGCATTGAGGATATAGGATTTAAAAAGAAGTTGACTGATATTGGATTTAACTTTATTAGCTTTATCAGGATATTTGGATATATGATTGATAATTAATTTCTATCAATCAACTTCTGATACAAAGATGCGGCACAAACTTGTCCTGTACAAGCGCATTATTGCTCTTTTATTTGTTTTGTGTAAATACTGGCCGTATCGTAATAATGTCAATATTGGGCACGTTGGTTTACTATTTTTGATAGGGTAAAAATACGTGCTGCTTAAATTTTTATATAGAATAGCATTATAAAATACTGGTTTATACATGCTTTGTGGAGTTCATTTTTAATAAACGGATAAGTGAATTTATAAATAATTATGGAAAATATATAAGCAAAGCCTGGAAATATTATTATAATTCTACTGCTTCCGATAAGGTAAATTCAGGAATTAAATAAGATAAAATTGATAAATTTTTTTAAAGATGAAAAGCAATATTTCTTTTATTTTTTTATTTATAATTACGTTATTAATGGCAATAATAGTAGCCTTTTTTCGAGATAGGTTTTTATTTTTTTTACACGGTTTTGATATTAACCTAATAAACGATACAAAGGTAGAATCTTTTGTTGCTTACCAAAAAATTTATACGAGTAAAGCGATTATGATTTTTGCAGGCTTGGTTATAAGTATTGTTACATTGCTTTTCTCAAATAGAATTCTCTCTCAAAATCATAATTGGGGATTTAGATTTGTTTATTGGATTTGCTGGCTTTTTGTTGTCGTTTTCGCAATCAATTGCTTTTTCTTTTCAGTGCTTCCAAAGCGAATAATTTAAGTTATCCAAATTATCTGTAGCGCTCCTCAGTTATGCTTAAGTTCGTTAAAAAATTAGCTGCCTACATCATCGCTTAAAAAAGAAAAAATGTTGATTGCTGTCCGTAGTTTGTAACTACGGACAGCTTATTATAGCTGCATCACAATAACTAAAAGCCAGGGGCTATTAAAACTACACTTGTACATTTATAATAAAAAAATGAGTACCGGTGGATATAAAATACGGGATAAAGAAGGAATGCATTTTATAACTTTTGCAGTAACAGAATGGGTAGATGTATTTACAAGAAGAGAATACCGGGATATTGTTCTGGACAGCGTCAGGCATTGTCAAAAAGAAAAAGGTTTGGTTATACATGCATGGTGCATCATAAGCAACCACCTGCATCTTGTGATAAGTGCAGTAAATAATGATACAAGTGATATTCTGCGTGACTTTAAAAAATTTACCAGCAAACAAATAATAAAGGCAATACTGGATCATCCCGGCGAAAGTCGTAAGGAATGGATGATTAAAATATTCAGCGAAGCAGGAACAAAAAACAGGATAGCTATCAACATTATATCATTGATGATCCAGTAAGCGGCAACTCTAAAGATAGCTGTGAGAGCTGTTACTAAAATGATAAAATAAATAATATGGAAAAGCAAATAAAAGATTCAATTGAAAAAATAATGCATCTTTCGTATGATTATCGTACTCGGAGAAATGTGTCGCCACTTACTTTATTAAAAGAATCGGGTTATGTTGAATTGCACAGACAAATTAACGAAGAAGAAATAGCAGCTATGTTGAATCTGCATCCACATTTAGTTAACGAATGGCTGGTTTGGTCGGAAAATAAGCGAACCGGTGACCGTGTTTGGACTTTTTCAAAATTTGAAGATGGTGGTTATCTTGTTGGGTATTCAACTCAAAGTAAAGAATCTGAAGAAATTAATACAACAGATGAATTTAAAGCTTGTGCAGCTTTTATAAAACGAGAGGCTGAAGCGTTAAGAAAATTTGTATAAATAAAGTTAAGGGGTTAAATTATCAAGTATTCCTGTTCGGTTATCCGTAGCGGTCGCTAAAATAAACTACCTGCATCATTGCCAAAAAAAAGGGAAAAAATGAAGGCTATCTGTAATTTTTAAATGTTGTACAAGTTTTTTTCATTTTACTATCATTACCATACCCACCAATACTTTATTACCATTTTTTAAATCTACTGTATAACTATAAGCGCCTACAGGTTGCAGCGATCCTTTAAATCTTCCATCCCACTCTTTTGTATTGCCTTTGCCATAAAATACCAATTGCCCAAACCTGTTGTAAACCTTTACTTCTGCTAAAGGAAATGCTGTTAATGAAGGAATATTCCAGGTATCGTTCAGCCTGTCATTGTTAGGGGAAAAAGCATTTGGGATATAGATGGCCTTATAATATTTTACCTGCACCGTATCGGTAGCTTCACCACATCCATCATTGGATACTGCATGTAAAACATAAGCAATATCAAAAGGCGGTGATACCTGTGGAGTTAAAATTCCATTGGGGAATAAAAAAAGATCGGGTGTCCAGTAAAAAGAAATATTGGGGCCTGTTGCCTGCCCCTGCAGTGTAGCAGACTGATTGCCAACAACTGCTTTATCAGGCCCGGCATTTGCAGAAGGCCGCACCTGCACGTTTACCAAAACAGAATCTGCATTACTGCATGTTCCATTGCTTACTGTAAGAATATATAATGTAGTGGTAACCGGCGAAGCCAGGGGCGTAAGACTGTTTGGATTTGATAAACCCTCTGCAGGCGACCATGACAAGGATACAACATTGGCAGTGCTTCCCTGCAATACAATGCTTGCCCCTTCGCATACATTCACGTCATCGCCTGCATCTGCTGCAGGGGTTTTATTAATCAACACACCAGTAGAATCATTGTTGATACATCCCTTGGCCGAAGTAACGGTTACATAATATTTCCCACTGTTGCCTGCAGATACATTTGTAATAACAGGGGACTGATTATTGCTGGTATAATTTCCGGGGCCCGTCCATAAATACACAGCGCCATTAGCAGCCGTAAGTGTAACGCTTGTGCCTTCACATGCAGGGCCATTATTAGATGCAGCAGCTACAGGCAGCGGATCAACTGTCAGTACAAATGGCTGTGATGCAATCCTACAGGTGGGCAAAAAAATATTACTGCCCT
Source organism: Ferruginibacter sp. (assembly GCA_025362235.1). Taxonomy (GTDB): domain Bacteria; phylum Bacteroidota; class Bacteroidia; order Chitinophagales; family Chitinophagaceae; genus Ferruginibacter. Next base: position 50,503 of record JANYGZ010000030.1, read on the forward strand.
CTGCCACAGCAAGCCTAAAAAAATAATTACCCGGTACTGCAGGTGGCGCTATGGTATAAGTAGTGCCAGTTGCCCCGGGTATATCTGCCCAGCTAATGTTGTCGATACTTTTTTGCCATTGATAAGATGGATTCGTATAGCCCCCAACCACTGAACTGCTAAATGTAATGGGGGCGGTATATCCTGTGCAAATAGTTTTACTGTTTAAAGTGCCCCCAATGTTTACTGCTACTTTTGGTCCGCAGGGGCGAAAAGTAATATCATCCAGGGCAAGGTCATTGCCATCGCCGCCAGCAGCATTATTGGTCATTCGTAAAACAATATCAGCTACTGTGGTGGTAAAATAAAAACCATACTGCCTCCACATGGCAACTGATTCAGGGGGCACATCACCAGAATTATAACTCTGTAAAACCTGGCCGGCAGTGGTTTCAATTTTAAAAGTAATGTTGGGCCGTATGCCTTGCTGTATGTTTTTCATATTCAGCATCCAGGCTGCAAACTCATAGGTGGTATTTGCACAAAGGCCCTTTACTGTATCCACATAAAAATCACTGGGTTCAAAAGAGGCATCCACCAGCATAAAGTATCCATTGGTATTTCCGGTATGGTCTTTTGGCAACACATGCCAGGCATAATTACACTCGATGCCGCTATTGAGTACGGTATAATATCCATTAACGGGGCAGGCATTGGTTACATAATTATAATTGGTGGCAGCAGCAGGTAAAGGGGGGCCAGGATTAGGGCCAGCTCCAAACGTGATGTTCACTACAGGATCGCCAAGGCTGCCATTACATAACTGGGCACTTACACCAATGCTGGTTAATATCCCGGCTAACAGTAATACACACTTTCTAATAATCATCCTTTAATAAAAATTAAGAAGTGTCGAAAATACACTATTAACCCAATCAGTTTACAAAAACAAAAAAATAATCTTCATGCCTAGGTTTGAATCCCATCGAACCGAAACACCAAATGGTTCGGGGGTACACCGGCCATGGCAGAAGATTTATAAAATTGAGGTTGTTGTAGAAGCTGTTTGAGTTAATTATTTTTGACATCAGCAGTTGCAACCTGTAGCATCATCGTTGTGTCACTCACTTTTACGGCAAACCTTTTTGGCTTCTTGTAATTTTTTATAAAGCGTCATTATATATATTTTCTTGCAGGTTGCTTTTTAAAGATGTTGAAGGTAATAAATAAAAGTTGTGTATTACAATGAAGGCTATTAGGTTCAGCTGCAACTGGAAATTTCAATTTGTGTTAGCGAAAAATAGTTTACGCAAAAGAAAATAAACATAATTGTAAATATATAAGAGGGCGTTTTTTAAATACGGATTGAATGGACTAATAAAATAATAGGAGACAGGTATAAAAATTCTACAGTCAAGTGTTTGCTATATCACAAAATTCAATTCATCTTCTGTAAGTGTTTCATTGCGCAGGGCAATATTTATGGACAGTTCCTTTCTCGAAAGAATTTGTTCTTCAAATCTTAATGCCAGTTCTTCATAGGTTTTATAAGTAGCGTCTTTATTAATCATACCGAAGGATGGGTTATTGTGTAAATATAACTAATTGAGTAATATTTTATATGCCTTTATTCTTGTAACGATAGCCTTGCCATTTCCACGCTGTGAAGTTTCAGTTAAATATTTTTTTTTAATTCATTGCATATAGCAGTTTTATTTAACCTAATTTTATTTTTATAACTGCTAAAAACAGTACGCAAAAAAATGAGCACCAAAAAAAAATACCCCGCAGCCATTACTATTTTTGGCGCCAAAGGCGATCTTACCCGTCGTAAATTAATACCCGCAATTTTTAATCTTTTTTTAGGAAACCACCTGCCAGAAACCTTTAGCATTTTTTGTGTAGATTTTATATCCCTTGATGAGAAGGAATTTAAAAATGATTTACTGGCAGGTGTAAATGAATTTAGCCGCAACGGCAAAGCAGACGATGCAGTATGGCAGGCATTTGCCAGCAGGCTCCATTATATTTCCGGCGATTTCTTAAAAGCAGAAACTTATCTTTCACTTAAAGAAAAACTGGAGCAATTTGATACAGCAAATAAACAGCGGGGCAACCGTATGTTTTATTATGCCGTGGCACCGCGTTTTATTGAAACCATCTCTGACGGCTTATACAAACATGGGCTCTGCAACCAGGACAGGCTTGACCGTATAGTAATAGAAAAACCATTTGGTGTTGATTTGCTGAGTGCCCAAAAACTAAATCGTTTTCTCCGTAAACGGTTTGCTGAAAAACAGATTTATCGTATTGATCACTACCTTGGTAAAGAGACCGTGCAAAATATTATGGCCTTCCGCTTTGCCAATTATGTTTTTGAACCATTGTGGAACAATCAATACATAGACCATGTACAGATAAGCGTTGCAGAAGAAGTAAGTGTTGGTAAACGCGGCGGCTATTATGATGCAAGCGGTGCTTTAAGGGATATGATTCAAAATCACCTGTTGCAATTGCTTTGTGTTACAGCCATGGAATGTCCCCCACGCTACGATGCAGAAACCATACGTGATGCAAAGGCCAGCCTGCTTAAAAATATCCGGCACTATACAACTGCACAGGTATTTAAAAATATTATCCGTGGCCAGTACAAAGCGGGCACATTAAATAATACACCTCAACCGGCTTACCGTAAAGAAGAGCATGTGGCTTCATCATCCACCACAGAAACATTTGTGGCGGCAAAACTTTTTATAGATAACAAACGGTGGCAGGGAGTTCCCTTTTTTTTACGTACAGGCAAATGCCTCCCGAAACAATCATCGGTTATTGTGATACAGTTTAAAGATTCACCCTATAAAATTTTTAAAGATGATATTATGCCCAACCGGTTAATCATCAGCATACAGCCCGAACTGGAAATAAGTTTATTATTTGAAAGTAAAGTGCCCGGCCTGCAAATGAAATTAAAACCGGTTGAAATGGATTTTACTTATAAAGACTCTTACAACGAAGCAATACCTGAAGCATATGAAGCATTGTTATTAGATGTACTGATTGGCGATGCAACACTATTTATGCGTGCCGACCAGGTAGAAGCGGCGTGGAAAGTGGTAATGCCAATAATCAATACATGGAGAAAATACCCGGCCAAACAATTGCATCTATACAAAGCCGGTAGCTGGGGGCCAACCGCTGCAAAAGAATTATTGAAACCAAATGTAAAAGACTGGGTCCTGCTGCAGAACCCGGAAGCAATAAAATAATGCTAAGTAACGATTGGGTAACACCTGCAAATATTTCGAAGTATAATCGAAAGCACTACTAAAAATAAAGTTGATGGTTGTTAATTTAATTGTTCTACGGCAATACAAAATAATTAATGGGTATTACTGATAAAAATTTACTGTAGCGGATATATTTTGGTACATTCAGTGGTTTGTAAAAAAAACAATTAAATGATAATGACGGAAATTTTTTAAATAGTAACTATAGAATTAATTCTACAAGGCAAAAAATTACATTACTTTAATATTGCACAATTAAAAGTACTATCCAGGTTTTGTGTTTAATGGCTGGGTTATGAAAAATGGCGCAGTAAACTTATTACCTTGTTCTTTAGATTAAAATAGTTGTATACAGCAGAAATGCTGCAACCATTCTTAAGTGAAAAATGTGGTGTTATCATCTCACAACTTGTATTTTTCTGTACAATATCCCGATAGCCGCAGCTAATATCCAATAAAAAATAAGGCACACTTGTTACCAAAAGCAATTATTGCAATTGTAGACTGGTTTGAATTATTTTTTAAAGTAAAAATTTCCTTATTTATATTTAGTAAAACTATCTTTTAAACAAAAAAAAATCTTCAATGATAAAACAAAAAGTTCAGTTCATGCTGTCTCTTGTTGTAATGACAGTACTTGGGTTTAGTTGTAATCAGCAATAAAAGACTAGATTAGCAACAGCAACAGCAGCAGAATCGGCAACAGACTCAACACCCGCTTTCAAAGGCGTTATTAAACTCGATGTCCGTGATTCAAAAGCAGACTGGGCGCCATTTATACGTAAAAAAGCGCCAGAAGGGTCGCCAAACATCCTGTTCATTTTGTATGATGATACCGGCCTTAGTGCATGGTCGCCATACGGAGGAAGAATCAATATGCCCACTATGGATAAACTGGCTGCGGAAGGTTTAACTTATACCCAGTGGCATACTGTTGCCCTTTGTTCGCCCACCCGTTCCTGCATTAATACCGGCCGCAACCATACGCTCAATGGTATGGGATCAATTACCGAAGGTGCTAATGGATTTCCGGGATATAGCGCCATGTTGCCTTTGCAGACTGCTACCATGGCACAGATATTAAACGACAATGGATGGAGTACTTTCTGGTTGGGTAAAGACCATAACGTACCGGAAACCGACCTATCTGCCGGGGCCAACAAAAGCCAATGGCCGCTGCAACAGGGCTATGATCGTTTTTATGGTTTTATAGGGGGAGAGACTAACCAGTTTTATCCTGACCTTACAGAAGATAATCATGCTATTGAACAACCTTATGGCCCTGAAAAAGGATACCATCTTTCAAAAGACCTTACAGATCAGGCTATCAAAATGATCAGCGATCAAAAATCCGCTAACCCATCCAAGCCATGGTTTATGTGGTTTTGCCCGGGTGCTAACCATGCGCCACACCAGGCGCCAAAAGATTATATAGCAAAATACAAAGGCAAATTTGACGATGGTTACGATACTTACAGAACATGGGTGCTGCCACGCATGATTGCAAAAGGCATATTGTCAAAGGATACCAAATTGACTGATATTAACCCGATGCCGGAAGACCAGGCTAACCCCGCCGATAATGTACTTACTCCCTGGGATAAACTAAGCTCAGACCAAAAGAAATTATTCTCCCGTTTATGCGAAGTATATGCCGGGTTCTCTGAATATACAGATGCACAGATTGGAAGGATAATAGACCATCTGAAAGCTTCCGGGCAGTATGATAATACCATTATTTTTTATTGTGCCGATAACGGAGCTTCTGGCGAAGGTGGTCCTAGCGGTTCAGTTAATGAAAATAAATTCTTCAATGGCTACCCTGATGACCTGGCTGATAATTTGAAGCTGATTGATGAGCTGGGGGGGCCAAATACTTACGAGCACTATCCTACAGGCTGGGCTGCTGCTTTTTCCACCCCGTTTAAAATGTTCAAACGTTATTCAAATTATTCAGGGGGTACCGCCGATCCATTGGTCATTTCATGGCCAAAAGGTATCAAGGCCCGTGGTGAAGTGCGTAACCAGTATCATCACGCTGTTGATATCGTTCCCACCATTCTCGAAATCTGTGGACTGGAAATGCCAAAGGTGTATAAGGGCGTTGACCAGATTCCTTTGTCCGGTGTTTCAATGAAATATACATTTGATGCCAAGCCAGATGATGCCACAAAGAAGCATATTCAATTTTATACAATGCTAGGTACACGTGCCATTTGGCAGGATGGATGGAAGGCCGTTGCCGTGCATGCGCCATTAACCGGTAAGGGCCATTTTGACCAGGATAAATGGGAATTGTACCATGTAGATGTTGACCGCTCTGAGTCTAAGGACCTTGCCAAAGAGAACCCTGAAAAGTTAGAAGCATTAAAGAAATTGTATGACGAAGAAGCAAAGAAAAACCAGGCGTATCCATTGGACGATCGTTCTGCAGTTGTGCAAGCAGGTATTGAGCGCCCAACAGAAGAAAAACCAACTGATAGCTATACCTATTATCCACATACGAGTCAGGTACCTGAAGCGGTAGCAGTTAATATCAGAGGCAAATCATATAAGATCGTATCCAATGTTGAGATTACTGATGCCAATGCCTCTGGGGTAATTTTTGCACATGGTTCACGTTTTGGTGGCCATAGCTTATTTATTAAAGATCATAAATTGTATTACGTTTACAATTTCCTTGGCATTACACAACAGCAGTTGGTATCGGCAGCACTTAAACCCGGAAAATACACTTTTGGTATGGAGTTCACCAAAGAAAAAGCGGGTGCGCATGGAGAATCAATAGGAACAATGAAGCTGTATATAAACGACAAAGAAGTTGCCACAGGACCTATGACAGCACAGGTAGGAAAATTCACACTCGTAGGAGATGGCTTATGTGTTGGTTATGACAGTGGAGATCCGGTAAGTAAACTATATAGTTCTCCCGGAGAGTTTAAAGGGGGAACTATTAAATTCGTAACAGTCAATACAGGAAAAGAACAATATCTTGACCTGGAAACAGAAGCGGCAAGAGCTTTTAGTAAAGAGTAATTTTTTGTAAACTAATAACACTTATAACTAAAAAATTACCGCTCAATTATTGAGCGGTAATTTTTTAAATGTAGATTAATACTGAAATAGTATAACGGGCTTACGAGTACATTTACATTGAGCATTCAATGGATTTTTAAAGTGCATTATACAAATTGTAGACTTTAAAATACCAAGATGAAACAGCCAGCGATATTTTTTATATTTATTTTTTTGATGGGTTTTTGTACAAAAAAAAGTTATGGCCAGCATCATGAAGAGGCTGCTGAGGAATTTACAAGGCATTCAAGTATTGGCGTTGTATTAGGCCATGCACATGTATTTGAGGGGCGAAATGCGGAAGGGGATAAGGTTGTACTTTCCCTGCCTTCCTGGGGCATTGATTATAACTATTATTTTTGCCCAAAATGGGCCATTGGTCTGCACACAGATATTATCACCGAAACCTTTCTTGTTAAGGGACATGGAGGTGAAGAGCTTGAAAGAAGTATACCAATAGCGCCAGCACTTATGGGAATGTACAAAGCTGGCAAGCATTGGAGTTTTTTATTAGGTGCTGGAGGAGAATTTGCCAAAGAAGCTAATTATTTTCTTAACCGTTTAGGGGTAGAATATGGAGCCGAAATACACAATGGCTGGGAAGTATCAGGGTCGCTTGGATATGATATAAAATGGAATGCCTATGATAGCTGGCTAATAGGAATCGGTATTTCAAAATCATTTGGCGGGCATAAAAATGAAGAAAGCAACAAAGCGGAATAAATCTGCAACAGACCCCGAAGTTTTAAAACTTCGGGGTCTTAATTTACAAAGCCTTTTAACAGCGACTAACTATTAAAGTTATTTGCAAGGCTGTCGGTTTTTTTTGGTACAAAAAAATGCCCAATCTTAAGGATGGCATAATAAATATTAATCAGCAAATAAAAAATGATAAATAAAACCAACAAAAGAATTTTACAAAAAAATTTTATCATGTAACAATCGCTTTAGTTTATTGAATGTTCAATGCAGCACATCACAGGTATATACAATTGTAAAAAGCAACAATCAAGCCAGCATCGGTATCATCAATCAAAAATTATCAACTTATACACACCAGTTGTTGCGGGTACAATTAAAATGACAGGCTTTAAAATAGATGATAATATGAGGATGAATTTATATTATTACCTGTTACATTTTTTTAACAATCAGCAAAAAACAACATTTAGATGCCAAATTCAACTAAAGATTTTTTGAAATCAACTCTTGCCAGGGGCTTTATTTTTCTTGTGCCGATAGCCCTAATTTTAATTGGCCTTGCAAAACTGGTGCTGGGGTTAAGGAAATTATTATGCCCCTGGCCCATAAAATGCCCGTTGAAAATGTTGCAGGAACAGGCATACCCTTGCTAATGGCCATCATAACTATTTTAATTTGTTTATTTATTATGGGGCTTTTATCTAAAACAAGGGAAGCAAAAAAAAGTGTTGATTGGCTCGAATCGGCTATTTTATCAAACATACCGGGCTATAGTTTTATAAAGGGGATAGGAGAAAGCATAGTAGGTGCTGAGGATAATAAAATGCAGGAAGTAGTATTCGGATGGATTGAAGATTCATGGCAGCTTTCTTTTGTAACGGAGCGGCTTGAAAATGGCCTGATTGCCGTGTATGTACCCGGTGCGCCAAGCCCATGGAGCGGGTCACTTTATTTTATGACCGAAGAAAAAATCAAAAAGCTGGATATAAAACCCAACGAAGCACTTATGATCATCAAGCGCCTTGGTATTGGTTCTAACAGGTTACTGAAGGATAAATATATTGCTTCATAATTTAAACGTTTAAATATTCTTGCCAGGTAAATAAAAACTCAAAACTTTCAGTACAGATATTGGTTCTGTTAAGGCGTTGTTTTCTTACATGTCCCCAGCAGGCAGATGGCATGTAGCCGGTCTATTATTGGATTCTTAAAGACTTGAACCAAATAATAGACTTTTTTTATTTGAATAGTAAATTTTAAATATTATTTTGTATGATGATTGTAAGTTAACAGAGTGATAATTATCAGCCTTTTTTAAATCAATTAATCTTTTCTTTGATAGCCATATAATACATAAATTTTATTGTTAAAATAAAACAGCCACATGAAAAAGAATAATCACGCAAATGAAAAAGGGACAAAACCAGAAATTGACCTGGACCAAATACCTGCCTTTAAAAAACATGTGCCTTATGCTGAGCGATATGCAAAAGGTAAAGCCTTGCGTGATAAATGCCCACGCACTTCGCATGCAGCCTGGAATGCGCCGAAAGGAAGGCCCGATACCATCGAACTTACCATTGAATCGGAAAAAGATCGCATGCCCGATTTAATTCCGCTGCGGCACGGGCGTATGGTGCAATCGCCTTTTACTTTTTACCGTGCAGGGGCACAAATTATGGCAGCCGATCTTAACACTACTCCCAAATCGGGTATTATAGTACAGGCCTGTGGTGATGCACATGTGTCAAATTTTGGCGGTTTTGCCACACCGGAAAGGCAGATAATTTTTTCTATAAACGATTTAGATGAAACCTTGCCGGCACCATGGGAATGGGATGTTAAACGCCTTGCAGCAAGTTTTGTAATTGCCTGTAGAAACAATGGTTTAAGCGATAGCATTGGCCGGGAAGTAGTACGTAATTGTGTGCAGTCGTATAGAGAACACATGCTCGAATTTAGCCAGATGCGGCAGCTCGATCTTTGGTATTATATGCTCGAATCTACTATGCTGGTAGCAAGTATTAAAGATACTGATGTAAGAAAAAATGTCATCAGGCGCCTTGAGAAGGCGCGTGAAAGCAGAATTGTGGAAGATGTATTTCCAAAACTTGCCGGTAGTGTAGGCGGGAAGATCTTCATTAAAGAACAACTACCCACTATATTTCATTGGGAAGGACACAAGCTAGGTGAAATAGAAAAAGAAATTAAAAAGGCATTTGGCATTTACCGGGAATCGCTCCATGCTTCTCACCGGTTGCTGCTCGATCGGTACGAATTAAGAGATGCAGCAATAAAAGTAGTTGGAGTAGGAAGTGTTGGTACAAGATGTTGGGTTTTCTTATTTATGGCCGACGATAAAGACCCCCTTTTTCTGCAGGTGAAACAAGCAGGCCCTTCTGTAATGGAACCTTATGCAGGCAAAAGTGTTTTTGATAATCACGGCCGGCGTGTAGTAAACGGATACCGCATTATGCAACCCGCCAGCGATATATTTCTTGGATGGACAAAGGGAGTTGGAGGAAATGAATTTTATTTCCGCCAGTTGCGTGACATGAAAATTAAAATGAATGTAGAAGCATTTGGTAAAGTAGAAATGATGATAGATGCCGATTGGTGCGGACAGGCATTGGCACTGGCACATGCACGCTCGGGCGATTCGGCAATTATAAGTGGTTACTTAGGCAGGAGCGATACATTTGACAAAGCACTTGAGCGCTTTGCCGTTGCTTATGCTGACCAGAATGAAAAAGATTATGACGTGTTTAAACGGGCTATTAAAAGTGGAAAATTAAAGGCAGTTTATGAAAAGGAGGAGTAAAAGTCTGTTTATTGAAAATCAGGATTTGCCATTATTTGTTTTCAGGAATACCACTGTAACTAAATTAGCCGTTTTAAGAAAACCGGGTGTTGGTGGGTTCTTAGCTTGGGTACATTTGCTGAGCCTTATTACTATTTCTATCTGTTTCTTCTGCATCAGCAAACCCATTTTATAGGTTTAAACTTGCCTTATGTTTTAGTATCGGAAGAGGCTTACCCTTTCTGGTTGTATGTTTATTTTCAGGTGCAGTTACAAAGTTTGCTCAACTTACATGGCTTAGAAGAAGCATTCAAATTGTTAGTGGGCTTGCTTTACTTTTTGTGGGCTATTATTATGTGAAAGTGTTTATTGATTTGCAGTAATATGTCAAAAAAAAGCCAGAAAATTTAAGAGGCAAACACTGGAAATAATAAGTACGCTGCCCTGGCTGAATGGTAATAATAATTTACTTCTTTTTAAAACTACAGAACAAGAAATTTTGAACTGCTTTAGACGGAGTTGTATGGTCTTCCTGAATACATTTAATTCTATCAAAATCTACTTCAAACCTTGCAGACATTGAGGCTTCTGAATATTG
>JANYGZ010000055.1 GCA_025362235.1 Ferruginibacter sp.
TTCGGTATTTACCCATTCTAATAATTCGACATAACCCCTTATACCATTTTTAGGATTGTTGAGTTTTTTTTCAATTGCTATATGGGCATCTGATGTAATAACGCTGTGTTTATAACCTCCTTTACGACCATGGGTAAGTAATGATTCAATGCCAGCTTGCTGATACATTTTCCGCCATTTCACAATACTATTATGATTGACTCCAGTAATTGAAGATAAGGCACGCTTTGATATTCCTAATTCCCCCGCCTTTTTAATGTCTATTAAAACTTGCAATCTTTTTTTGATAAGTTCTCCGTGATTACGCTGAAGGCTTCTCAATTCACTTAATGACTCTTTAACTGTTATGGGGGTTGGCAGTGCCATGTTTATATTTATTATATAGTCTAAAAGTAAGAAAAAAATCCAATTAATAAAATTGGACTACTTATTATTTATAATTAGTATAAGCCTTGCACTCTATTCTCCAAATCTTTATGATATACAGGTAACAGCTCCTGCAGTTGACTGTACTGCAACAATTCACCTTATTTTAAAAGTTACCAATAAAGGAACGCCTGCATTAACAAGATATAAAAGGGCAATTGTAACGGGTTTACCAAAATAATATAACCGTGTTTGGCTGTTAGTAAAGAGTAGTATGAAATTATAGTACAAAAAAGATAATCACTCCTTCAAAAGATGATGGTGTTGAAATACCTATTAAAACTTCAAAATTGGCTTATGACTATTTTGCTTTAATGGTAAATAAAAATTACTTTTTAACGGCTTAAAAATACCTTTCTTCAATTATTTTTTTATGATGGTAAAAATGCCCTAACGTAATAAAGCCCATACTGGCAGCGCTTGTAGGGTTATTATTAGCCAGCCCGGTTCTTGACAATTCTTCTTCAGAAAAATTTTTAAACAATAATTCTGTTGCAGTACGAACTGCTAAAAATTCATCTGCCAGGCTTTGCCATGTCCTTTTATTGGCATGTGTGTTGGCTGCATAACTGTTTTCATCAAAACCAGGTAATGAAAAAGTTTCGTTTCTTGCAAAGCATAATGCACGATAACAAAAAATCCTTTCTGTGTCTGTAATATGTTGCAGCAAATCTTTCAAGGTCCATTTACCAGGCGCATACGCATAGGTTGATTTTTGTTCGTCGATACTGTCAAGAAGATTTTTTACCTGGGCTGCCTGGATCGTAAATCCTGTTAACAGGTCGTCATCTCGCACCTGGTCGATATATTTTTGAAAATAAGGGGCATAGGTTGTTGGGGATGGCTTAGACATGGATTAATTTTTATAAGTTATAAAAATAAGCTGTGTAAAAGTAAATAAATTTCACACAAAGTACACAAAGCGATATTTTTTAAATCGATTTTTGTGTCCTTTATTATTCTTTGCCCTCGTTGTGTGAAACTAACCCTGCTTATTTTTTACCATGGTAGGCTTCGGTAATACTTCTGTTTGCTTTCTTTCACCCGTTAAAGTAGCGGCTAATTTAATGGCTTCATATGCGTTTAGCAAACCACCAGATACAGATAGTTCACTCAATTTGGTTTGTTCTTTTGTTCCTGGAATATTTACATCTATTCCCGGATTAACTGCAGATTTTTCAATGATGTATTTTAATTGTTTGGCGCTTAGCTTAGGATAATATTCCAATAAAAATGCAGCAGTGCCTGCTACTACCGGGCAAGCCATACTGGTACCGGATGCATGGCCATATTTATTGCCACCGGGTACCGAAGAATATATTTGTACACCCGGTGCAAATACATCAACCTGTTGTTTACCATAATTGCTGAAGCTGGCGGTAATACCACCATTTTTTGGGTCACCACTTGCGCCAACAGTTATCCAGTTATTAGCTCTTTTTCCGTTATCCAAATAAACAGGGCTTGGAAAATTGTCGGTGCTGTCTACATTTTTGGCATCATTACCTGCCGCATGTACCAACAATACTCCTTTGCTTTCAGCATATTTCACTGCATCATCAACCCATTTTTTTTCAGGCGAAATACCTTTGCCAAAACTCATGCTTACTATCTGTGCGCCATTATCAACTGCATAACGAATGGCATTGGCAATGTCTTTATCATGTTCGTCGCCATCGGGTACGGCACGTATCATCATAATACGTACGTTATCTGCAATACCATTTACGCCTGTATTATTATCTCTTACTGCTGCAATAATACCGGCACAATGTGTTCCGTGAAATGGAGTGGCAGCCATCAAATCGCTGTTACCATAAAAGCGGTCGTTGATATCATTTTCATCATCCTGTACAATTTCTTTGCGGTATTGTTTTGGGGCATTATCGGCTGCGTCTGCTTTAGCTAATTCGCCTTGTAATTCACTTATAATTTGTTTATTAGTAATTTCATTGCTGCTATTTCCTTTGCACAATTGCTGTAAAAAACCTTTTGTTCTTTTTGCATCTGCATTGACAGAGGTATATTTTTCCAGGTCATTACAATCGTATTCATCTTTACTCAATTCTTTCATAATAACCGAATCGCCTTTTATAAAGCCAGGTAATAGCTGTTTTAGAAAAGATATTTCTGCCGGGTCTACACCGCCAACAACTTCCTGCTTGGCTTTTTTATACATTTCTACTTCTATCTTTTGTGCCGGCTGAAGTGCTGATTCATCCGGAATTTCTGCACCATACTTTGCTTTTAAATCATTGTACACACGGGCAGCTTCATGACTATCTTCTTTTACATTTCGCCCATCTTTTCCGCCAATAAAATTCCAGCCATGTATGTCATCAACATAACCGTTTTTATCATCATCAATTCCATTGCCTGGAATTTCTTTTGGGTTGGTCCATAAAATGGGTTTCAAGTCTTCATGCAAAGTATCAATACCACTATCAATAACTGCAACAATTACCTGTTTGCTTTTTAGTTTTTTTTCTTTTACAAATGCATATGCCTTATCGAGGCTTATACCATAATAACCTGTGGTTGCCTGATCAAGCTGGTGCCAATTATTAGGAACAGAATCTTTGGCTTTTTGTGCAAATGCGTTAGCACCAATCAAAATGGCTATCGAAAAAAAGAGTTTCTTCATTATTAAAAATTTATAGTTGTGCAATTTATCACAAATCAATTATACGAACCAAGGCTTTGTGAAAATAAGCGTTGTTTATGACAAATATTAACAGGTTTTTATAAAGAAAGGAGCTGCACAAAAAAGCCCTGGCTTAAATTAATGGAGGGATTAAGTGTTTTTTCGAACAGGCCATACACTGTACTGCCACTGCCACTCATGGCTGCATAAGATGCCCCCATTGTGTATAATGTTTCTTTTATTTCTTTAATTAAAGGGTATTTATTAAACAAGGAGGTCTCAAAATCGTTTGTTAAAAATTGTTGCCAGCTATTTACCGGTTGGGCTATTATATTTTTTAATGATACCGAAGAATGATTTATTTTTTGCATACCGAGATAACCGAACGCTTCTGCTGTATTTACATGAATGCCAGGGTTAACAAACATAAGCTGATATGCCGAAAGATCCAGCTTTATTTTTTCCATTATTTCTCCACGTCCAGTAGCAATACAAGGCTCATTCAAAATAAAAAAGGGGCAATCGCTTCCTAATTGTAAAGAATAATCAATAAGCTCAGTGGTTGACAGATTTAAGATAAACTGGTTATTTAAAAGCTTTAACGTAAAAGCCGCATCAGCAGAACCACCACCCAAACCGGCACCTATAGGTATAGCTTTGTGCAGGTGTATTTTTACGTCAGGTAAACTTGGAAAATCTTTTTTTAGTAAATGATATGCTTTGCTACATAAGTTTGTTGCAGCATCCCCGCTGATAGTAAGGCCCGAACTGGTAAATTGTATTGCATCTGTATTACCCGATGGAATTATTTCCAGCGCATCTTTTAACGGAACAGGGTAAAAAACAGTTTCTATATTATGGTATTCGTCTTCCCGTTTATTAAGGATGTGAAGGCCAAGATTAATTTTACAATTGGGGAAAACAACCATTTTATTTAATGGATAATTGATAAATAGTTAATTGATAATAAGCAACTGTAGTATTGATGAATAATTAATTAAGTAAGTAGAATGATGCTTTTTAAAATTATCCATTATCCATTAAAAAATTATCCATTAAAAATCACTTTCTAAGTTTTATTTCATCTCTTATTGCAATGGCTCTTATGTAATCTTCCTGCTCCAATACTTCGTTAAGGAGCGTATGCAGTTCTTCTATAGATAATTTACTAAGTTCATCCTGGCCGCCTGTTTCTGTAGTAACCGGTGCAGTGGATTTTTTTGCATCACTATCCATCAGTATACCGGCGTTATCTAAAATATTGTCGTAGGTATATATTGAGCAGCCAAAGCGAACAGCAAGGGCAAGGGCATCTGAAGTACGGGAGTCAATTTCTACTGTATCGTTCTGACTGCTGCAAACCAGCTTACTATAAAATATGCCTTCCTGTAAATCGTTTATCACCACTTCGTGTAACTCAACATTAAAGGCCATCATAAAATTTTTCATCAGGTCGTGTGTAAGTGGCCTGCTTGGGCTCATACGTTCAAGGGCTACTGCAATAGCCTGTGCCTCAAAACCACCTATTACTATCGGCAATCTGCGTAAGCCGTTTACTTCACCCAATACTACTGCATAGGAGTGCGTTTGTGTAATGCTGTGCGAAAGGGCTACTATTTCTAATTCTATTTTCTTCATATTCTAACATCAAAGCGGAAGAAGTAAATTCACTTCCAAAGGCAAATATAAAAACAAAAGTCTTTCAAACTCAATTGAAAGACTTTTAATAAATACTAAATATTTTTTATATCAACCCTTTCATCTTCTTCACTGCTTCAATAATCTTTGGCATCACTTCAAAAGCATCACCTACAATTCCATAATCTGCTGCTTTAAAAAAAGGTGCTTCAGGGTCTTTATTGATCACAACAATTGTTTTGCTTCTGTTTACACCAGCCAAATGCTGAATAGCACCGGAAATACCAATGGCAAAATATAGATTGGGTGCAATGGCAAGGCCTGTTTGGCCAACATGCTCATGATGTGGCCGCCAGCCAATATCTGCCACGGGGCGGCTACAGGCAGTAGCAGCGCCCAGCAATTTTGCCAGGTCGGTTACAAGGCTCCAGTTTTCAGGCCCCTTTAACCCACGACCGCCGCTGATTACTATTTCAGCTTCGCTTAAAGGTACTTCGCCAACAACTTTGTTAGTATTGGTTACGGTTACTTTTGCAGCATCCACGTTGGCAGCAAAAGCCGCAACTTCCGCTGTTCCGATTGTTGTTACAACAGAAAACGAATTAGGGTTTAGTGAAATAATTTTAATAGCTGTATTAATGGCAACATTGGCGAAAGCCTTGCCGCTAAATACATTCTTTTTTACAATAAAACCATTGCTGGTATCTGGTAATGCAACAGCGCCTGAAACAAGGCCGGCCTTTAACCGCACACTTAATCTTGGCGCAATGGCTTTGCCATTAAAATTGTTTGAAAATATAATAACAGTTGCCCCGGTAGCGGTAGCAGCATCTGCAATAATTTTAGTAAACACCTGTGCATCTACATGATTAAGTGCATCGTTTTTTACAGTATGCACTTTTGTAATACCATATTGCCCAATAGCAGCAAGATCATCATTTATGCTCCCAAGTACAATCGCCTCTGCAATAGTGCCCGTTTGTTTTGCTATTGCAGCGCCGTAACAGGCAGCTTCAAATGCCGACTTTTTAATATGGCCATCAGCCTGGTCTAAAAAAATTAAAACGCTCATATATTTAATTGATAATTAAAAAATTAATAATTAATAATTCAGTCAACTCGTTGTGTACTTCTTTCTTAAATAACTTTCGCTTCTTCATGTAGTAGCCTTACCAATTCTTCGGGATTATCCGGGCTTACTAATTTAACACCCGCTTTTGCAGGAGGTAAATCAAAAGAAGCAATAGCCGTGAAAGCATCAACAGCAGAAGGCTCTACTACTTTTAAAGGTTTGCTTCTGGCACCCATAATTCCTTTCATGTTAGGGATGCGTTGTTCTGCCATTCCTTTTTGGCAACTCACAACAACGGATAGTTGCACGGTATCTGTTTCTTCGCCACCCTCAATTTCCCTGATGATTTCGGCACTTGTTCCTGTAAGTGTAAATTTGGTTGCGAGTGAAACATAGGGCAGGTCAAGTAATTCAGCAACCATGCCTCCAATAGAAGAACCATTATAATCAATGGTTTCTTTACCGGTAAAAACAAGTTCGTAATTACCCTCTTTTGCAACGTTGGCAATTTGAGAAGCAATATAATAACTGTCATGGCTATCCGCATTTATACGGATGGCTTCATCGCCGCCTAATGCCAATGCTTTACGGATGATGGGATCACAGTCTGCCAGACCTACCGTAACGAGGTGAATTACAGTGGCAGCATCTGCTTCTTTTAATTCAATGGCCCTTACCAGGGCATACCATTCGTCGTAAGGATTAATGATCCATTGTACCCCATCTGCAGCGAATTTCGTATTGTTATCTGCGAAGGCTATTTTTGCGGTGGTATCAGGTGTTTTACTGATACAGACTAAGATTTTCATGTAAGTTCTTTTTCGCCTCCCGTTATTATTCTGTCAAAGAAGGGCAGGGGTTATGAAATAAAGTTGTTTATGCAACTAATAACAAAGGTAAGAGTTGTTCTGAATAAATTAAATAAAAAACATAAAAAATTATTAATACATGACCCGGATAGAAAAATTGCTGGAATATTTAAAAACATCAGGGAAGGATAGTTTTCTGCAACATGCATTGGCATTGGAATATATTAAAGTGGGTAATGACGAGGAAGCCCGCAAATTGTTCAATGAAATTTTATTGCGGGAGCCAACTTATGTAGGTTCTTATTATCATTTGGGAAAATTACTGGAAAGAGTTGCAGATTTTGATAGGGCTATAAGAATATATAAACGAGGCATGGAAGAAGCAAAAAGGGCAGGGGACAATCATTCCTATAATGAGTTGCAGGGAGCGTTGGAAGATTTGGAAGAATAGGGCTATAGAGTTATGAGTTATAAATTATGAGTTATAAGTTCTTTAGCACAAAACTTTTAGCCGCTTTTAAATTCAACAATTGAATAGCAAAAGATAACAAGTTAAAATACATCAGACATCTTAAAATCATACATCGGAAATTAATCATGGGACTTTTTGAGAAATTTATAGCGTTCATTAAAAAAGAGAATCTTTTTCAACCGAAAGATAAATTGCTGCTGGCTGTTAGCGGTGGTGTAGATTCTGTTGTGTTGTGCCATTTATGCAAGCAGGCTGGTTACGATTTTGCAATTGCTCATTGTAATTTTCAACTTAGAGGGGAGGAGAGTGAAAGAGATGAACAATTTGTTGGAAGCCTTGGAGAAAAATATGGTGTACAAGTTTTTATAAAAAGATTTGATACTGCTACCTATGCAAATGAAAATAAACAAAGTCTTCAGGTTTCTGCAAGAAACTTACGTTACCGTTGGTTTTTAGAATTGACTGTTAGCGAAGAATTAGATGGAGGAGTTACTCAAACTAAAGATCCCACACCAGGCTGGCATTTTACAATGAACGAGAATAAACCGAGAATATTTACACTTACAGCACATCATGCGAATGATAGTGTGGAAACACTGTTAATGAATTTTTTTAAAGGCACTGGTATTAGAGGTTTGCAAGGAATATTGCCCAGGCATGAATTACTGCCCTTCCTTGTAAGACCCTTATTGTTTGCTACGAAAGAGCAATTGTTATCCTACGCAATTCAACATAATTTATCTTTTGTGGAGGATTCCTCCAATGCTTCCAATAAATACACCAGAAACTATTTTCGTAATCAATTAATTCCTGATATAAAAAAAGTATATCCACAAGCAGAAGATAATTTGATAGACAACCTTCAAAGGTTCAGGGAAATGGAGATACTTTACCAGCAATCTATTCAACATCATAAAAGTAAATTGTTGGAAAAGAGAGGTAGTGAAATACATATTCCTGTATTAAAATTATTAAAATCAATACCGCTTGTTTCGATATTGTATGAAATCATAAGAGATTTTGGTTTTACATCCCATCAGACTGATGAGGTAATTGATTTATTAACAAGTGAAACAGGAAAGTATATAGAGTCTGGCTCACATCAGATTATTAAGAACCGTAAATGGCTTATTATTGCTCCCATTCAAAGTGAAGAAGCACAACATATTTTAATAGAAGAAAAAGATAAAAAAATTGTTTTCAAAGCAGGCCAGTTGCAAATTGAAAAGTACGATGTAGAAAAAATACAACTGGTAACGGATAGTTCAATAGCCATGCTGGATGCGGCTGATATAAGTTTTCCCTTGCTGCTGCGTAAATGGAAACAGGGCGATTATTTTTACCCGCTGGGGATGAAAAAGAAAAAGAAGATCAACCGCTTTTTAACTGATCAAAAATTATCATTAACCCAAAAAGAAAATACATGGGTTTTGGAAATGAATAAAAAAATAACCTGGATTATGGGTATGCGGATTGATGATCGTTTTAAAGTTACGCCCTCAACAAAAAAAATTGTAAAAATTAGTTACCTGCCAAAATGAGGGTGGGAAAGCTCTTGCAAAATGGCCGGAAAGAGTTGTGGTGATAGCAAGGCAATCAACACCGCGGTAAAAACTAATCCAAATACAGAGCCCCATAAATGTGCATCGTGGTTGATATGTCCTATATTTTTTTTTGACATATAAACGCAATATCCAAGGTAAACAAATGCAAAAACAATAAAGGGCATTGGTATAAAATAAATAAGAATGGTGCCCCATGGCTGAAATAATATACAGGCAAAAATAACTGCAGAAACTGCTCCGGAAGCTCCTAATGATTTATAGCCAGGATTATCCTGGTTTTTTATATAACTCGGAATATCGGCAACAATAATTGCCAAAAAATACAGCAACAGGTAAGATATATTTCCACCTAATCCGTATTGGGAAAAATAGTATTCAATAGCAGTTCCAAAATAATAGAAACTGAACATATTGAACAACAAATGAATAAAATCAGCATGAATAAACCCAGAAGAAATAAAACGGTAATATTGTTTTTCTCTTTTAACGCGATAAGGCCATAGCATGGCTTTGTTCAAAAAATCGGCATTGGAAAAACCAATTAACGATATTATTATATTAATGGCCATGAGGCTAAAAGTAACAGGGGTACTTGAAAAATTCATAGAAATTTATTAAGACTCAAAACTATTGTTTTATTTTAACTATGGTGATATTTTTCATTACGGTTGATGCTGCAGGCCCTGTATATCTGTTCTGCCAATATAAGCCTTACCAGCTGGTGTGGAAAAACCAATTGCGATAAACTCCATTTGTAATTGGCCCTTTTCACCACTTCGTCACTAACACCATAAGCACCACCAATTAAAAAAACAATATGCTTAATACTTTCGTTGGCCCTTGACTGTATAAAGCTGGCAAGGCCCTCACTATTTAACTGTTTACCTCTTTCATCTAACAAAACCAGGTAATCGTCTTTTTGCAATGCATGTAAAATTATTTCCCCTTCTTTTTTTTTGAGACCGTTTTCACTTAATGTAGCTGCATTTTTAGGCATGGCAATAATATTCCACTCAACGGGATAGTAGTTGGCAATACGTTTTGTAAATAATTCCACTCCTTCTTTAACGTAGGTTTCGTGCGCTTTACCGATTGCAACCAATTGAAGTTTCATTGTATTATTTACAGCAAAAATGCACAAAGAGTTGGGTTCAATAAAATAAATCTCTATTTTTGCCATCCGGTAAAACGGAAATGGCTGCGTAGCCAATTGAATAGAGCATCTGACTGCGGATCAGAAGGTTTTGAAGTTCTTTTGGTTGACTGATTTTAAAATGGCTCTGTAGCTCAATTGAATAGAGCACTTGACTACGGATCAAGAGGTTTCAGGTTTGAATCCTGACAGGGTCACTGATTTTCAATTTGTTACAAAGAGATTGGTTTGGTAAAACAAATCAATCTCTTTTGCTTTTATCAACTTTTAGCCTGTAATTTTTAGAGGGAATTAAGTGCTTACTACTGCTTTAAAAACTTCCTATTTTTAGATTTGCAAACAATTTGCAAACAAACAAGATTTAGAAAGCCACTTGTCGATTTTGCAAACTATGCGGGAAGTAAAAGAACTATTGTTAAATAAAGATAAATATTTGCCTAAAGAAGTTGGAAGGAAACTTATAAAAAAAAGCCTGAACAGAAATCTGCTAAGCTTTTTGAATTGTACAAAATGTTTTTAGGCAGTTTCTTTTCCTAATCGCTGCATTTTATTTCCAAATTTTAGCTGCTCCATTCTATTTTCTTTGATGTAGTCCAGATAGGCTTTGCTGTGCAATTTTTTTGAAACACAAAAAGGAATGCCGCTTCAATCCCTAATGGATATTAACAATACTTTCAGAGAGTTTTTTGAACTACTCTTAATAATGAAAAATATCACTATTTTAGTTTTGAATAAATTGTTCAGCAAAACAATTTATTAAGCTGTTCCATACTGATAGGCTTTTCTAAAATGCGAAAATTTGTAGCAGAAGTTTTGGGCACATGATGGGCGCTGATAAGGCTTAATTCAATTGCAGGATATTTTGATAATATATATTCTGTTTTCTCCCATCCCGATCCATCAGGAAGCTTATTGTCAAGAAAAATATAATCAGGCTTAACCTCTTCCAGCTTTTTCATTCCATCTTCAATAGTATAAGAAATATGCACTTCATATTTCTTTTTAGTGAAAAACTCTTTAAGTATAATTCCTAAATCTTTTTCATCATCTATAATTAAAACTTTTTTCATAACCAGTATTATACTGTTTATGTAGAAAAAACCTTACCAAAATTGGTCATTTTCTTTTTTCTTAAAAACCCAGTATTTTAAGCTGTAATATTTCACTTTCAAAAAATGGAAAAGGACAATGAGTATTTTTTTTACCAGAAATATTACAGATGTAGATAATTTTCCGCACTGCAACAACACCGTTTACCTAACTGTGCTGTAGCAGTGTAAATGTTTTTTTATTGTTGTATATACACGTTCTGCCTGTTTATTTTTATTAAAGCAGTATGTTCTTTCTTATCATTAGTCATGGTAATAAATGCTCTGGCTTGTTCTACATTATCAATAAATACTAGCATTTTTTCTGCTCCATAATTCATTTCAACCTGTAGATGGTATACAGTTTCCATATATCTGTAATGAATAGTAAATGTTTTCCATGCTTCGGGTATGCATGGTTGAAATGACAAAATATTGCCTTCGCGTTTTAAGCCAAGAAAAGATTCTATAATAAGCTGGTACATCCAGCCTGCAGACCCTGTATACCATGTCCAGCCTCCCCTTCCTTCGTGTGGTGCAACAGCATATACATCTGCCGCCATTACATAAGGTTCGGTTTTATACAGTTTGCTGTTTGCTTGAGAATTTCCATGATTGATAGGGTTTATCATTTGCAAAAGTTCCCATGTACGTTCTGCATCACCGGCTTTTGCAAAAGCCATTACCGCCCATATTGCAGCATGTGTATACTGACCGCCGTTTTCACGCACCCCCGGTACATAGCCCTTTATATAACCCGGATCAAGAGCAGATTTATTGAAAGGCGGGTTCAACAGCTGTATGAGTTTATTATCGCGGCGCACCAAATATTTATTTACCGCATCAAGTGCAGCTTTAACACGGCCGGCGTCGCCTGCCCCTGAAATAACCGACCAGCTTTGTGTAATGGAATCTATTTTACATTCTTCATTTTTTTCGCTGCCAAGCACACTGCCATCATCAAAATAAGCCCGCAGGTACCACCCCCCATCCCATGCATGCGCATTAATATTTCTTTTTACTTCCTCCGCTTTTTCGGCACATTCATTTGCAAAACTGGTATCTTTTAAAAGCGCAATCTTAGTAAAATCTTTCAGTATATCATATAAAAAAAACCCCAGCCAAACGCTTTCTCCTTTACCCTCAATGCCAACTAAATTCATCCCATCGTTCCAATCGCCGGAACCAATTAATGGCAGGCCATGCACACCAAAACGCAAACCATGTTGTACCGCTATTTTACAGTGATCGTATAAAGTTGATTTTGTTTCGGAAGTAACAGGAAGGTCATAATAAGATTCTTCGTTTGCATTTAATGGTCGCCCTTCAAGAAATGAAATTTCTTCATCAAGGATGGCAGTATCACCTATAGTATTACAATAACGCAATACCAGATAGGGAAGCCATAAAAAATCATCCGAACACTTTGTTCGTACACCTCTGCCGAGTGGCGGGTGCCACCAATGCTGTACATCGCCTTCTTTAAATTGCCTGGAAGCAGCCAGCAAAATCTGTTTACGCACCAGTGATGCATCCGCATGTAAAACCGCAGCAACATCCTGCAACTGGTCCCTAAAACCAAAGGCACCACCCGATTGATAAAAGCCGCTGCGGCCCCACAAACGGCAGGATATAACCTGGTACTGTAACCATCCATTGGATAAAATATTTAATGCTTTATCCGGCGTTTCAATCTGCACCTGTGTAAGTGTGCGCTGCCAGAATTCATATACTTTTTCCAATGCTGTAAAAGCAGCATCGACCCCTTTAAAATCGTTGACAATTTTTTTTGCCTCATCCATATCTCTTCCGGCACCGATACGAAAAACAATTTCTTTTTTCATTCCATCAGCAAGGTCAAATACAGATTGTAATGTTGCGCAGGGATCAAAGGCTGCCCCATATTTACCCGAGAGGCCCGCATACTTCATAGCCTCAGGGTGTTGAAGTGTTCCATTGCGGCCAATAAATTCTGTACGGTCAGCAGAAAGAGAATCTGCATCTTCAGTGTCAAAAAAAACTACCCGGTTGGAGAATTCGGAACTGTAGGCATTTTTGGCAAAAATGGTATTATTATCTGCTGTAGTTTCTGTTACAATATGCATCAGCGATTTGGCATGTAAATCTGCCAATACCCATTGTACAAAACCGGTAACAGAAAGTTTACGTTGCTTTCCGGAACTGTTATTAATTTTTATTACAACAAATTTTATGGATGCATCAATAGCTGTATATATTGTTGTTTCTGTGGCGATGCCGTTTTCGATACATTCAAAAACGCTGTAGCCAAAACCATGGCGTGAAATATACTGCGATTTTCCAGCTGCCGGAAATGGCATGGGCGACCAGTAAGAACCTGTTTTTTCGTCCCTGATATAAAAAGCCTCTCCCCCATAATCGCTTACTGAATCATTGTTCCATGGTGTAAGCCGGAATTCGTGTGCGTTTTCAAACCATGTATAGGATGACCCACTTTCTGAAACAATTGTTCCAAAATTTTCATTTGCAATTACATTTATCCATGGCGCAGGCGTTGTTTGTCCGCTTGTACTAGTAATGATATATTCTTTTCCATCTGGGGTAAACCCCCCATGGCCATTAAAAAATACCAGTTCCCGTGGGGGAAATTTATTCATATCAATAACCATATCTGATTGTGATGGAACAAGCAGCGGAACAACCGTTCTGGAAATATTTTTTTTGTTCATTTGTTCTTCAAGGCTTCCATGCGTATCAGTAATAATAATGCGTGCAACTGTTTGTAATAATATGCGGTCTTCCTGCGATACCTGGTCGGCGTGCCTTACAAAAATATTACCCTGCAAACCTGAAGTATGTATACCACTGCTTGCTGAAACAAGGCTTTGAATCTGTTCCTGTAATACCTGCCGGTAGCCGCTTTGGTCTTCATTGAGTATAATAAGGTCCACCGCCAATCCTTTTAATTTCCAATATACCCTTGCCTGCACCAATTGTTTAACAAGGGCCATATTCTCGGTATCAGATATAATCAATAACACTACCGGTAAATCTCCCGAAATAGAATAGCTCCACAATGCAGACTGCCCACGCCAGTTTTGTTTGATGATATTTGCATTGGCCCTTAATAAGGGATTTGCATAAATAACAGACCCTGCAAGTTTTCCATATATCTGTGAATCTGATTCAGAAGCGTTGATCTGCCGCAGGGTTACCTGGCTATGTGTCCACGACAATTCAAAAGCACGGTCCCTGAAATGCATGTCCTGGTATTTATCTATCAATGCCTGCGTGGTTTCTTTTACAAGCGAAATACCAGTGATCATATCCAGTACAAGCGTTTCATCTTCATTAAGTGTTATGGTATACCGTATGGCTACAATCGGGTCAAGTACAGAACCTTGGGAGCCCGAAAGATTACCGGCCGTAGTCATGGCCTGCGGGTTAACTACAGTATTGCCGCGACCAATAAATTTTTCCCTGTCAGTTTCATAAGATACCTGGTTTATTTTACCGGCATTTATCCGCATCATATGAAACATCCATGGTTGTGGTTCGCCATTGGAACGGGGCCGCCGTGTACAAATGATGGCCTGTTGTTTAGGAAAAATTTCTGTCTGCACAAAAAGATTACTGAATGCTGTATGGGCATCATCTGCTGCGGGTGGGGCCAGCACTACTTCTGAATAGCTGGTAATTTCAATTTCCTTTTTTGACGATGTTTTGTTGGTTATCTGCACCCGCCTTATTTCAATATCATCCTCCGGTGAAACAATAATTTCTGTATGTGTTTCTATATTATTATCAAGCCTGCGAAACTCTGCACGACCCTGCGAAAAAACTGCCTCATAAGTTTTTGCATCTTTTAAAGTCGGGTGATGGGCTGTGGACCAATATTGTCCAGAACTTAAATCACGCAGGTAACAGAATGTTCCCCAGTTATCACAGGTACTGTCTTCCCGCCATCTTGTAACCGCATATTCGTTCCAGCGGCTATAACCCCCGCCGGCATTGGAAACCATTACATGATATTTTCCATTGGATAATAACTGTACTTCGGGTAAAGCAGTATTGGATGTTTTTATTACACGCATTTCAGAAACCGATGTTGCCGTAGTCATCTCCATATTATCTGCAGATGATGCATAAAAACCCGTGGCTTTCGGAACCTGTTCCTGCAATAATAATAATGTAGCCTGAAACTGTGGCTCTGCTTCAAACCTTTTTTGCATGGGTTGTTCCAGCAGTAAATGGGCCAGCGAAAGAAGGCTCATTCCCTGGTGGTGTACCATAAATGATTGAATCAATACTTTTGATTTACCCCTGGGCAGCCTTGATGGTGTATAATCAATAGACTCAAAAAAACCATAACGACCTTCGTTTCCTTCTGCACTTAACCTTTCAAGATTTTCGCATGCTGCTTCGGGATCTATCATTAATGCCATAACAGATGCATATGGAGCAATTACAAGATCTTCGCCAAGACCACGTTTAAAACCCAGCCCCGGAACACCAAATGCCCTGTACTGATAGTTAAGGCCTGCATCAACCATATTATAACAAGATTCTGAAATACCCCACGGCACAGCCTGTTGCCTGCCATAATCAATTTGTGTTTTTATAACGCCTGCAGTAGTTTGATCAAGCAATGTATTTTGATATGAAGGCATTACAAGATTGGGCATTAAGTATTCAAACATAGATCCACTCCACGAAATCAACGTGGTTGCACCCGATACATTGGTGAGCCTGCGCCCTAAAGCAAACCAGTTATCTTGCGGAATTTTTCCCTGTGCAATGGCCACAAACGAAGCCAGTCTTGCTTCTGATGCAAGTAAATCATAAAAGCCACCATCGCGGCGATGATCTTCAACATTATAACCGATGGTTAATAAATGGCGGGCAGGATCATACAAAAAATCATACTCCATATCCGCAAAGCCATTGCAGTCATTGGCAAGAATTGTTAGAGCGTTGATTTGCTGATTGGCAAAAAAGGAAATTTTGTACAGATCTTCCTGGAAATTTTTTAGCCAGTTATTTTCTTCGGCTGTATTTTCTGGTAAATATTTTTCATTGATTGATTGCTGAAATTTTTCTTTCAGCAGTGATAATTCGCTTAAAGAGAAATTTGAAAAAAAAGCCAGTTCGTTTTTAAATTTTTGCGGAACAGGTGATGACAGCCATGGATAAAATATCAATACTTCATTCAGTGCATTTTTAATTTGCTTATTAAGGTTTTCGGTCCAATAATACGTTTCAGTACCGGACTGAATATTGAGCAAGGGGAGCATAGTTGAAAAACGCATCGATAAATTATCGAGTTTATCTTTTATATCTACAGCAGTAATTGGTTCTGTAAGAATATCTTTTTCAAAATCATCTTGAAATTTTTGAAAAGAAGCAGTACCGGTTTCTTTTAATTTTTCTGCCAGCAATAAAATGTTATCATGCAAGCCATTAAATATTTTTTGATCAATAATTTTTTGCTGTGGCATTTGCAGCAGGCCCTGTTTTAAGGTAAGTAAATGGCCCGCCAAATTGCCGCTGTCAACAGCAGATATATATTTTGGATGCAATGTTTCTAAGGTTTCTGTATTGTACCAATTGTAAAAATGGCCATTATACCGCTCCAGCTTTTTCATGCTTTGCAATGTATTGGTGGTGCGCTCCATAAATTGCGAAAGGGTTATATAGCCAAAGTCAACAGCAGAAAGATTGGCAAGTAAGGAAAGGCCAATATTGGTGGGTGATGTGCGGTGTGCAATTACCTCAAAAGGGTGCTGTTGCAGGTTATCGGGTGGAAGCCAGTTATCATCACTGGCTACATAATCTTCAAAAAAAGCCCATGTTTTAAGGGAAAGTTTGCGCAGAAAAATTTCCTGCTTTGCATTTAGTTTTGTTTTTACTGAAGATAAGGGACGGCTTAGCCACCATACTATTGCAGGCGATAAACACCATGCAATAAAAAAAGGCAACGCAAATAATAAGGTAAGCGGCGAAAATAAAGTAAGATAAATAAATATTGCAATTGAAATAAAAGGTGCGAACCACATGGTTACATACACAGAAAATAAACTTTTATACTGGCCCTGGTCAAAACCGGAAGGGTTCCATTCCAGCATCTTTCTTCGGGAAATAATCATCCTCCATAAAGTGCGAATAATGGCATCAATACTTACGAATGTCTCGTATGGTAAACAAATTAATGTAAAGGCGGCATATAAGATATTCCTGTAAACTGCCTGTATAGAATTTTGAATGTGGTGCTGATACAAAACATCATCGGGTTTTCTTAATATATCCCAGGCAGAAATAATAAGTGATGGAAGTAACACTATTGCAGAAACGCACAATGTCCAAAACCAGGGAGAATGTAAAACAGTCCAGCCAAGCAGTAACAATAATAATAGTGATACAGGTATAAGGCTTCGCCGAAGGTTATCAAATATTTTCCAGCGGGATAAAGAAGATAATGGGTTTTTATGTATTCCTTTTATGCCGGGAACATAAGGAAGAACCCAGCTTGCAATTTGCCAGTCGCCCCTTATCCAGCGGTGCCGCCTGTTCATATCGACACTGTAGCGTGAAGGGTATTCTTCGTACAACTGAACATCACTTGCAAAGGCGCATCGTATATAAGCACCTTCAAGCAGGTCATGGCTTAATATCCTGTTTTCGGGAAAACGGCTTTCCAGCACTTTTGTAAATACATCCACTTCATAAATGCCTTTTCCAATATAAGAACCTTCTGAAAATATATCCTGGTAAACGTCAGAAGTTACACGGGTATAAGGATCTATACCAGAATCATTTTCATGCATACGGGTATACCATGACCGTATTGCGCCGTGCAGGCTGATGGCAATACGTGGCTGTATAATTCCATAACCATCTATAACTCTTTTCTTTTTATCACTGTATAATGGACTGTTAAGCGGATGAGCCATCATACCTACCAATTTCCATGCGGCATCCCGTGGCAATTGTGTATCGGCATCAAGTGTAATTATATATTTTATTGCCTGGTAAATAGGCTTTACACCAATTATTGCACAAAACCTGTCATCACCACTTCCCCGCAACAAATAATTTAATTCTGTTAATTTACCTCTCTTACGCTCCCAACCCATCCATATTTTATCTTTTGAATTCCATTTGCGTGGGCGATGAAAAAGAAAAAAAGTATCATCATGTACTCTTTTATATTTTCTATTAAGTTCTATTATTTCAGTTTTGGCAATGCTTAGCAATTCCTCATCTTCGGGCAATGTTTCAATTTCTGCATCTTTAAAATCTGTCAATAAACCAAAAACTAAATTATCATCCCGGTTGGCAAGAAAGCGTACTTCCAGTTCCTTTACCAATTCCCTTACCTGGTCTGCATTAGAAAGTATGGAAGGTACAACCACCAGGGTGCGGCAATCGTTTGGTATGCCGTAATAAAAATTCATTCTTGGTAATTGCTGTGGCCTTACCAATAAAGTAGCCAGCCAGTTTGAAATAGCCAGCGATAAATGCGAGGCACACAACAAAAAAAGCAGGGAGAAATAAAATAAATGCAACCCCTTTATATCATCACTATAAACTTTAAAAAAAAGTCCACCTGCAATCAGCAGGGTTAACAATAAGGAACCGGTTATATACAGTCCACGCTTATTTTCAGGCAACTTTTCTTTAATAAATTCTACGCCTGTTAATTTGATTTTCGCAAACTTTTCTGTGTGCCTTATTCCCTTGCCGATAAGGTAATAGCCTACATGTGTTTTGCGTGCTGCTTCATTTTCATCAGCACTTTTTTTGGCGAGTATTATGGCAATATGGGCAACTTCATTTTCCGGAAGCGCACTTTTTTTTGCTATTTTTTCCACCGCATGGCGATAGCTGTCTCTTGTAAAAAAATCCATATGCAGATAAATACCATTAATATCTTTACGCAATGTTTGTTCTACCACGCTCATGGTTTCTACAAAATCACGCCAGTCCATTTTGGCAAGAAAGCGCAGGCTGTTGATGCTGTTGCTCATAGAAACCTGGTCGGCAGCCTGCCGCTGATTTTCATCCTGCACCATAGCACTTATGGTGGTGCTTTTTTCTGCAAGGTGCTGATCGAGCCAGGTAAGGGCCAAAGAAAGTTCGGGTCCTTTCCATTGTAGTTTTTGTGTAAACGGTGCCACAAATGCACTTACCATGGGCGGGTTAGAGCGTGCCATATCGGCAATAATCAATACCAGGTTTTTGGGATTTGTTTCTGCATTGGCAATCATTTTATCGGCCCAGTTATTGGCCAGGTTTTCATCTATCCTGTCAATAGCAATCCTTGCAGCTACACGCCGTAAATTTTCCAGTAATGCCAGCCGCAACATAATGGGCACGGCCCACAGTTCGCCAATAGTGAGGTAATTTATTTTTTGATACGCTGCAATAAAACTGCTCAGGCTGGCTATATCTACATGACCGTCGCTGTGCGAAATTATTTCCAGTGCAATATCATATACACGGGGCAACCCTGCAGATGCGGTGTTGATGAGCCTTGGTAATCCTTTACTGTATCTTTTTGGTAAATAACGTTTGCCGGTTAGTATCTGCTCTTCAATAAGGTAATAATTATCAAGCAACCATTCGCCTGCCGGGCTTATACGGGTTTTTTCTTTTACTGAATCCTGCAAAAGATTGATAACCCTTGTTAAAACCTCTTCATTTTCTGATAGTCTTTTTATTAACTGTTCCGGTGCCTGATTATAATCGAGCTGGTGCAATAATGCAAGGCTTTCTGCATGTTGCTCCATTTGGTGTTTTGTAAAAAGCTCTGACCGCAGGGGAGGTGTTTCGTCTGTATCTTTTCTTGTAATGCTGTTTTTTTGAAAATACGCACGTAAATGACTCAGTAAATCTTCAATAGTAGTTGTTGTGGCATTTATCATACTGCCTGGTTTTTTTAAAAGCTCCTTCATATAAACACCTCGATTTTATTGCGCTGAAAAATGAAAAATCCCTAATTGAAAAATTGGACATAATTTTTTAAAAACAACAAGTTAATGTTTAACAATAGTTTTCCTGGTATGTTTCAAATATTTCGAATGACTCTAAAACTCTAAAACCAAATACCATGCCTTTACAGTTAGAAATTTTTATGTAGCAATAACAACAACATTAAATTTAAAAATATTTCTCCCTTAATTGACTGGGAAAAAAACTCCACAATTTTCCCCATTTAAATAAGTAATAGCTTAAAAATGAAAAGGTTAGCAGGTAATAATTGATGGTATGTTTTTAGAACTTTTGCCTCTATGAAAAAAATAATTTCCATTATTTTATTGGCACTGCTTGTTTTTTCGGGAGGTATTTATTACCTGACATGTAGAAAGCTTGACGATTTTAATCCTATGATAAAGAAAAAGGTACAGGCATTGGTGTATGATGGATCGGCCGGACTTTACCGGGTTGAATTTGATTCCCTTCACGCTGATGTAATTAATTCAACCCTTGTTTTAAGCAATGTGAGGCTAATTGCGGATACAGTTTTGGCAGCAAAACTTGACAGTTTAGGAAAAAAACCCGTAGACATTTTTAATATTTCAATAGCATCTATCGCCATTGACGGCATTAACATCAACGATTTTTCGTCGGGTAAAAAGGTAGACTGAAGAGTATAAATATAAACGGGCCAAGCCTTGAAATTTTTCATAAAAAAAACAAGTCTATCAGTTTTGAAAAAGATACTGCCAGCATCCAAACATTGTATCAGCGCATTTCAACACATTTAAACCGCTTATCGGTAAAAAGGCTTAGCATCAATAATATGTATGTGCTCCATCATACATTTATAAACAGTAAAAAAGAAAAGCAATCGATTTTTAATAAAGTAAATATGCAGTTTGATAAAATACTGGTAGACTCCTTAACGCAATATGACAGTACCAGGTTTTTATATGCAGAAAACGCAACAATTTCTGTTGGCAAATTAAGGTTCGCCACTGCCGACAGTTTATACTACTTTGGAGTAGATTCTGTTTTAATCAACGCTTTGCAAAAAAACCTTACAGCTTATTCTTTTACTATTATGCCAAGGGGTGATAAAAATACTTTTACAAAAAAATTGCCTTATGCAAAAGATCGGTACAATCTTACTTTTAAAGAAGTTTTTTTTAAGAAAACAGACTGGTGGAGCATCGTATCTAACGAAGGGTTTTCTGCAAAAGAAGCATTTGTAAAAAACGGAAAACTGGAAGTGTACAAAGACGGAAAACTGCCTCCCTCGCCGGAATCAAAAGCGGGAGAGTACCCGCAGCAATTGCTAATGAAAATCCCTTTTCCGATATCTATTGATAGGGTTTCAATCAGCAATCTTGATGTTACTTATGAAGAAATAAATCCAAAATCGGATATGCTGGGCAAAATTATGTTTACCAATATAAATGGTACTGCAATAAATGTTACCAACGACAGCAATAAAATCGCCACTGATCCATTTATGAAAATTGAAGCCAATTGCAGGGTACTTAAAGATGGGCCGCTGCATGTAATATTTGGTTTTGATCTTTCAAAAGCAACGCAGGGTGTGTTTACGGTTAATGCACAGTTTGGTGCAATGAACACCGACAGGCTTAATAAAGTTTTTGAACCGCTTGGTTTATTTAAAATAAAAGAAGGCAAAATAAACGGGCTAACACTTTTGATGAAGGCAAACAATCAAGCAAGTACCGGCACAGTAAAATTTTTGTACAGCGATATAAAAGTTGATATTTACAAAAAAGGGAATGAGGGTGGTGAGCAAAAAAAGCGTGGGCTGATTTCCTTTTTCGCCAATACTTTTATCCTAAAAAAATCTAACCCAGGCACCGATGGAATAACAAGGGTTGAAAATGTTGCTTACACAAGGGATATACATAATTCATTCTTTAACGTAATCCTTAAAACAATGATGGCAGGGGTGTTAAAAACTTCGGGAAAGTAAAAAAGTATTGTTAAGTCATGATAAATATTTGCTTAAAGAATTTGGCAGTAACCTTATAAAAAGGCCTGAACAGAAATCTGTCAGGCTTATTGAATTGTATAATTTTTTTAGTTAATTTCTTTTCTTAATCGCTGCGTTCTGTTTCCAAATTTTGGCTACCCTATTTTATTTTCTTTGATGTAGCCCAATACAAATCCTTAAGCACATGCTTAGAAAAGTTGCAATCCTTTAGGTTTTTTATGTAAGCAAATTATTCTTGCGAATACATTTTTACATTTTACTCTTTTCACAGTTCTTTTGGCAAGTAATGGAATGTTCTAAGTGTGTTCTTAAAGATGGTAACATCGATTTTGCCCATGTCCTTACCTCTTCGTCGTTTGCGTTGGATGCTGCCTTTTCAAATTTGTCAATGGCTTGTTTATGACCATCAACCATCATGTCACAATACTTTTTATCAAAGTCCATCCCTGTTTTATCATTTAAATCTTTTTTTGTATCTATATTTTTTTCTGTTGGAGATGATGGTATTGTAATTTGTTTTTTAGCAGCTAATGCCTGCAGGTCGGATAAGGCTTTGCTATGTTCGGTTTGCATCATCTTGCCCAGTTCTTTTACTTCGGGCATTGTTGCTTTTTGCTGGGCCAGGTTTCCTAAATCAATTTCTTCCAAATTTATCTCAGCAGCGCTGACTAAAAAGGCTGCGTCATCCTGTTTGGGTTTATCAAATTTTGCTTCGTTTTTATCTTCTGCCACTTCCTTGGTATCGGTATTTTTTCCATCACTGTTGCAGGATGCAAACCCTATAGCGGCTAATAAAAGGAATGAACAATAAAAAAAAGCTACAGTGAAAAGGTGGAAACCTGTTTTGTGAATACTACGTTTCATAATAATTATTTTTTTGGTGATTAATATTTCTGTAATGGTAAATTCTGTGCCAAAAAATTGTATGCTTTTAAAATAGTTATTTTTGAGAGAGACCGTTGAATTTTTTCCTCACTTTCTGCTTTTTATTTCTTAAATATTGTTGCAAATACACGTGGGGATTATTGTATTTTAATAAAAAAAGATGAAGCAATATTGTCATTAACTACAAAGGAACCCTTATCTGCATTTTTCCCAAAGCACCGGGAAATAAAGAAAAAAAACCTATTTTTCATTTAGCTGGCAAACAAATGGAAATTTATTTAAAAGAAGATAGCCAAGGAAGAAACTAATGGTTTGATGTCGGCAAAGAAACAGAAATATACATTAACAAGGAAATTGGGGTTCCTTTTTAGAACATGAAATCCTGTCTTAATTTATAATATGAAAAAAGACGCTTTTTTGATGTACTGATTTTAAAGTAACGCTACTAATAACATAATATATTAAACTATAAGCATGAAGAATATAACCTCCGGTATTTAGGTCATTTGTGAGATAGGTCTGTACCTAACACCCATCTATTTTTTAGGTAATAATCATAGAAAAGTGCACATTTTGATTTAGCAATAATCTAAAAAATATTTAAATTATAGACTTTATTAGTTTTAAACTTTATTTTTACTTTTACAAGTATAAAACCCGTTTGAATCCATGGAAGAGGCTTTTATTAATACTGAAGCCCTGAACTTAGCTTAAGTTACAATTTATCAAGCATAAAGGGTATTTTAAAAATTAGGCAGCGTTTACATTTCCTGCCTCTGTAAGATGATAGGCTATAAATAATTAACCATTACCAACATCACCAGATTTTAAATGAATGAACTCTCAAAAAAAACCTACACTTTTTTATTTTCAGTGCTTATAGCAGTGTTGATTATTGCAGCGTTTATATCGTACAATAAAGTTAAACAATTTGATGAATCTGTGAAGTGGGTTATGAAGTCCGAGGAGGTTAAAAATAACATTTCAGAAGTATTGTCAACCCTAAAAGATGCGGAGACTGGCCAACGTGGATATCTGCTTTCAAATGACAGCCTTTTTCTTCAACCATATATAGGGGCAGAAGAAAAAATCAATCATTTATTATCCGGGCTTAATACAATGGTGGCGGATGATTCTATCCAACACACTAATTTCTTAACCTTTAAAAAGATTGTTGCTGAAAGACTTTTTCTTTTAGAAAAAAATATCAGTATTTTATCTACTCAGCAAACAAATGCAGTAAAAGATTCCCTACTGTTAAAAGGAACAAATAAAATGGATGAAGCAAGGAAACTTGTTGCCTTCATGTTACGTGAAGAAGGTAAAACATTACAGCTGCGCCTGCAAACAAAAAATCAGTCAGCTGCCATAACTCCACTTTATTTGCTAGGATTTTCCCTGTTATCTATACTTGCTTTAGCATTGCTGTTTTCACGTTTGCGTAAAGAAACACACCTGCGGCTTATAACCCAGCAAATAAATACCATTAACGAAAACGCCAGTAAAAGAATACAAATCAGCGAAAATAATCTCCGTAATACCATACTTAAGGCCCCCGTAGCGATGTGTATATTTAAGGAGCCCAATCATATTTTACAACTTGCCAATGAGCGCATGTGCGAATTTTTTGGACAACCATTAGAAACGCTGATAAACAAGCCCATAGTAGAAATAATGCCCGAAGCAAGAAGCCTCGGCTTAGAAAAACTATTGGATGGCGTTTACAAAACTGGCGAAACTTATTCGGCAAAGGAAATAAATATAACGTTTTTAAGAAATGGGAAAAATCAAAACTTCTATGTAAACCTTGCTTATGAGGCTTACCGTGAGTCAGATGGTATAATTACCGGTATAATTGTAGTGTTAACTGATGTAACTGAACAGGTAGTTGCCCGTAAACGTATTGAGGACAGCGAGCAAAGGATTCGCCTGGCAGTGGAATCGGGACGGTTGGGTACTTTTGAAATAGACATTGTAAGTAACGAAATAGTTTTTTCTGAGCGGCTTGCTGAAATATTTGGGGTAGCGTATTCAAAGGAAACGAGCCACCTGGATTTGAAGGAAGCACTGCATCCGGATGATGTAGCCGCAAGAGACGAGGCACATGACATATCCTTGCAATCAGGTATTTTATTTTACGAAGCAAGGGTAGTATGGAAAGATGGTTCTGTACATTGGATAAGAATAAACGGACGGGTAATAAATGATAACAATATTGCTACTAAGCTGTATGGAACAGTACTGGATATTACCGAAGAGAAAGAAGCGGCAAATAAACTTGCTGCCATAAGGGAGCAATTAGAACTTACTTTAAGAATGGTACCAGCCGCCATTCAGCTTCGTAATAGTAAAGGCGAGCTTTTATTTGTGAATGATGAAGCAGCGAGAATAACAGGGTTTAGTTCTGCAGAAGAAATGATGAAAGAAAAAGACCCTGATTATGTGTATAAAAAAGTTATTAGCACAGTAGAAATATATGATGAAGAAGGTAACTCTTTTGACGTTAAAAGCGCCCCCACTGCTATTACTTTTTCTACTGGCCAACCAGCTGAAGCAACTTTTAGAACAGTAAATAAACATACAGGGGAATCAAATTGGATAATGTCAAAATCATCAGCATTGCTGGACGACAATGGAAAAGTATCCATGGTAATTTCTACTAACACTGACATTACACAGCAAAAAAAAGGAGAACAGGAATTAAAACGGTTCAAACACATGGCAGATAATGCTAACGAACCATTTATTTTAATGAGGCAGGACGCAACCTTTGCCTACATCAACGATGTGGCGCTGGAACGCTGGGGATACACAAGGGAAGAAGTAAAACATCTGCGGGTACCGGATGTTGACCCTATTTACAATGACGAAGTTTTTAGTAAGGCGTTTGCTATGGCACAGCAGGAGAAAATACCCCAGTTTGAAACCCTTCATAAGAAAAAAGATGGCACTATATACCCGGTTGAAGTGAATATGAGTGGTTTATTATTGGAGGGTAAGCCTCACCTGTTTGCAATAACAATAGATATTACAGAAAGAAAAAAAACGGAAGAAGCCCAGAAAGAAAGCCAGAAAAAAATACGCAGCTTTATTGTACAGGCACCTGTTGCCATGTGCCTGTACCGGGGCCCAGACCATATAATTGAAATTGTAAATAAAGAGCTGCTGGCTATTTGGGATAAACCTTACGAAGCAGTTATTGGTAAGCCCGTATTTGAGGTTTTACCGGAAGCAAAAAACCAGGGCTTAGACAAATTATTACAAAAAGTTTTTACAACGGGTGAAAAATTTACAGCCTTTGGCATACCCATCATACTTACAAAGGATGGCAAACCCCAAAAAATTTATGTCAATCTTGTGTACGAGGCATACAGGGAAACAGATGAAAGTATTTCGGGTGTTGTGGAAGTGGTGGCTAATGTAACAGAACAGGTGGAGGCAGGGGAAAAAATAAAGGCGAGTGAACAACGTTTTGCCGCTGCAGTGGCAGCTGTACAAGGCATTTTATGGACAAATAATGCAAAGGGGGAAATTGAAGGGGAACAACCGGCATGGGCTGCGCTTACGGGGCAAAGCTATGATGAATATCAAGGCTACGGCTGGGCAAAACCAGTTCATCCGGATGATGCACAACCAACAATTGAGGCATGGAACGTTGCAGTAAAAGAACGAAAAATATTTGATTTTGAACATAGGTTAAAAATGAGCAATGGCCAATGGGGGCATTTTTCTATAAGAGCAATCCCATTATTAAATACAGATGGCTCAATACGGGAATGGGTATGGGTACATACTAATATAACGCAAAAGAGGATTGCCGAAGAAACATTAAAAGAAAGTGAAGAAAAATTTCGTGGCCTTGCCGAAACCTTGCCGCACCTTGTTTGGATTACAAATGAAAAAGGCGAAGCGGTGTATGCTTCCAGTAGATGGAAGGAATACTCTGGATTTAATCCTTATGAAGTAGGTAACTGGCCTGCCATTATTCACCCGGAGGATATGGAACCAATGACTAATGCCTGGCTTGGAAGTTTGGAAAGCGGCAACTTATATCACGCTGAAGCCAGGTTGAGAAATAAGGGCGGTGAATACAGGTGGCATGTGGTGGAAGGCGTACCATTAAGAAATGAAGCCGGAAAAATTTCCAAGTGGATTGGCGCTTTCACAGATATAAATGAACAAAAACTGAAAGAACAAAAGAAAGATGAATTTATAAGTATTGCCAGCCACGAAATGAAAACACCTTTAACTACCGCAAAGGGTTATTTGGAATTGTTACTTTTAACGATTGGGGAAGAGAACCCAACTCCATTGCTGTATGCACAAAAAGCCAGTAATTCTATAGAAAGGCTGCATGATTTAGTTGCTGAATTATTAGATGCCAGTAAAATACAAAATGGCAAACTCAATTATAATATCAGCACTTTTGATTTTAATGAAATGCTGGATGAAACCATTGAAAATATCCAGCGGGGAAGCAGTAGTCATATTATTACCAAACATGGCAAGAGCCTGCATACTATAAAAGCTGATAAAAACAGGTTACAGCAGGTTATAATAAATTTATTGACCAACGCCATAAAGTATTCCCCCAACGCTAATAGCGTATTGGTAGAAGTGGTAGAAAAAGAAAATGTATTGCAGGTATCGGTGAAAGACTATGGCATTGGTATGAATAAGGAACACCTGGATAAGATTTTTGACCGGTATTACAGGGTGCAGGAACACGCCGTACATTTTCAGGGATTGGGTATCGGCTTATACATTTCGTATGATATTATTAAAAGACATGAGGGCATTATGTGGGCTGAAAGTGAGCCAGGCACCGGCAGCACTTTTTATTTTACTATACCAATTTATTTAGATTGATTACTTTCGTTGGCTCATATGTAAACATGGCTGCAAAATGAAAAACAATATTCTTATTTATGACGATGATGCAGAAATTTTATTACTCTGCAAAGCAATCTTATTCAAATACAATTACAAAGTGGAAACACTGTCAAGATGTGAAAACATTCTCTCCGATATTGAAAAATATAACCCAGGTTTAATTTTAATGGATTTATGGATACCGGATATTGGTGGTGAAAAAGCTATCGCCCTGGCAAAGGAGAATAAAAATGTGAAGATACCTATCCTCATTTTTTCCGCTAATGCCGATATAAAGGATATCAGCGAAAAAGTAAATGCCGATGGATACCTTGAAAAACCATTTACCATCAACTCATTTATGGAAACTATAAAACACCATCTTATTTAAACACCATATGGTTTATTAAAGGGTGGTTTACAAAAACATTTGCTTTTTACTTTATAAGCCGAAACCTTACTATTTGTTTCAAAGGGATGGTACTTAATTTTCCTATATATATCATAATCAACGGATAAATAATATACGAAAAAAAGTGTTGTAATAAATAGTAGAGAATCATCTTTTTCTCCGAAGGCAATGTTAGTAGTCATTCCATTCACTTGAACGGGTACTATTTTTCTACATAAGCAGATACTATTACCACACCTTGGTGTGTGGCGGTATACAGGTTTATTAAATTTGTCAACTTAATACCGTCTGCATTTGTAATGAATAATAATTGTTGCGGTAACCAAATGATGTTTAGTTTTAAAAATAAATAATAACTAACGCAGATACCAATGAACTGGATTTATATTTTAAGCGGTATATATATTATCCTATTGATATTGGTTTGCCTGCGGATAATTTTTGAAACGTACAGCAGTAATAAAGCATTGGCTTATCTTTTCTTCTGCATTTTTGTTCCTGCCATAGGCATACTTTTTTACCTGGCATTTGGAATTAATAATTGGCAAAAAAAATTATATATCAAAAAGGGTGATGAGAATGATAAGATGCTGGACGAAATAAAAAAAGATATCCTGCAATACGGGGAGTCCATAGTTGAAGTCAGGAATACAGCAGTAGATGACGAAAGTGAACTTGCAAAGATGTTGCTGAGGGAGCTGCAAAGTCCGCTCACACGCCATAACAGCGTTAAGCTCCTGCTGAATGGTGAAGAAAAATTTTCTGAACTGTTGAAGTGTCTTGGTGAAGCAAAACATCACATTCACATGGAATATTACATTTACGAGCAGGATGAGATAGGTAGCGCCATTATAGAATTACTGATAAAAAAAGCGAACGAAGGTGTGCAGGTAAGGTTTATCTACGATGATTTTGGAAGCCCTGCAATAAAAAAGAAAGTTGAAAAGCGAATGCGTGAATCGGGGATCGAGATATTTCCTTTTTCCAAAGTGCATTTTTATTTATTGGCCAACCGCATCAACTACCGTAACCATAGAAAGATCGTGATTATTGATGGCAAAACAGGTTTTACTGGCGGCATTAATGTTTGTGATAAATACATCAACAATAAACCAAAGCAATTGTATTGGCGTGATACGCATCTGCGTATTGATGGGCCTGGCGTTTATTATCTTCAATATATTTTTGTCACCGACTGGAATTTTTGTTGCGGCAAAATAATAAAATGTGAAAGCATTTATTTTAACAAGGATGCAGCTACAAAAGAAGATGTGTATGTACAAATTGCAGCAAGCGGCCCTGATTCTATTCAACCTTCTATTTTATTTTCGGTTTTGGAAGCGATCTATTTAGCGAAAAAAGAAATACTTATTACCACTCCCTATTTTATTCCGGGAGATGCTGTTGTTTATGCCTTGCGCATAGCAGCTTTGGGCGGCCTTTCTGTAAAATTATTAGTGCCCGGCAAATGCGATTCAAAGCTTGTGAATGCTGCATCCAAAGCGCATTATAAAGATCTTTTAATTGCAGGCGTAGAAATTTATCTTTACAACAGAGGCTTTGTACATGCAAAAACTTTGGTAACCGATGGAACCTTATCGATGATAGGTACTGCAAACATGGATCACAGGAGTTTCGAATTAAACTTTGAAGTGAATGCAATTATTTATGATGCGCCCTTCGCTGAAAAAATGCGCAAAGTTTTTTTTGAAGATCTGCAATTCACAGAAAAATTAAATGCAGAAGAATGGTATAAACGATCATTCCTGACACAGCTTCCTGAAAAGTTAGCAAGGCTGCTTTCACCCTCATTATAAACTAATCTCCTTTAATACGTTGAAAGAATGTTTGCAATGATTCGTTGTTCCATTTTGCAAACCGCCCTCGTTGCACAACCAGCCTGTTATCAATGGGAGGATATAAATAATAATGAAAAGCAAATTCTTCTTTTGGATCTTGCCAACCTATTACCTGGCCAAAACGAAGATCATTAAATACCAATGTGTCTTCTCTTTTCTCAATAGTATAAAACTGCTGCGAAAAGCTAATAAGTTGCTGCACTTCTTTTTTGTTGCGCACACTGTCAAGCAAAAATGCGTTACGCGGAAAATATTCAAGGTGCAATTTATTTGTATGATCAAATACTGAACGATATCCGGTGTAATATCCACTGTCGTTACCAGCAACTACAAACCACAGCCAGTTTTGCAATGGAGCAGGCGTAGTGAAATAACGTGTGTAGTGAATGCTCTCCCTTGCAAAAATATTTTTTACATCACTATCAATGATGGATTTATTTATAACGCAGTAACATAAATACAAACCGCTTATTCCTAAGCCAAACTTCCACCAGAATTTTCTTCTTATATTTTTTTGTTTTAGCGCCAGCAACATCACCATTGCTATGCCGGGAGCAGTAGAAAAAAATGGATCAGCAACGTACAAGGTGTTGAATGAAATGCGTGAATGCTGAAATGGTTCAAGCAAGCCAACACCATAATTATTGAATGTATCTAAAAATAGGTGCGACAGGATAGCAACGGCAAAGAAAAAAAGCCAATAGGAGTAGGAGATATTGTGTCGCCGATGCCATCGGTTTGCAAGTGACGCCATTATTGTTGTAATGATAATGGCAAATAAGATTGAATGGGTAAATCCGCGGTGAGCCAACAAAGCCGAAGGTGTATCCATGCACGATGAAGCTATAAAATCGATATCAGGAATGCTTTGCGCAACAATGCCCCAAAGCAATGCTTTTCTGCCAACGGTACGACCGGAAAAAGCCTCGCCCAAACAGGCGCCCAGCGCAATATGTGTAAGTGAATCCATTGATGGTCCTTTTTCGCACAGCCTTCTTTAGCAAATGTTTGTGGGTAAAGGGACTGTGCGTATTGTGAGCACAAGGCTCGTTCTAAAATAAGTTTACACTATTTATTATTAATCCTGCTATGAAGGTACTTTTTTTAGTAGCACGAAAAGCGACAAGAGAAAA
The DNA here is from genome assembly GCA_025362235.1 of Ferruginibacter sp. Classification (GTDB taxonomy): domain Bacteria; phylum Bacteroidota; class Bacteroidia; order Chitinophagales; family Chitinophagaceae; genus Ferruginibacter. The sequence goes on from JANYGZ010000055.1 coordinate 30,986, forward strand.
AGATGGACATTTTGAAACCGGAATGTCCCTTAATCACACAAAAAGCAACGTGAAGGAAGCATTGCGGAAAATGTAGAACGCCCAATAATTCCCCACTTACAATTTTTAATGCGTAAAATAAATCAAAGTATATACCTGTAGAATTATAAGTGGAAATTGATGATAGCTGCGAAATGTTTTCTACAAATAGATAGGTATAATTATTGGGAACATTGAATTTAATAATCACCTTATGGCAAAGGAAATAATTCCCCGGCAAAAAGATGGTGGTAAGTCAGATAACACATATTCACTTACTTGTTTTAATAAACATGAAGCAATCAATTTTTTTCGAAAATCTGCTAATAACTTGTTGGATGTAAATAATTGGAAAAATATTTGTAATGGAATAATACTAGCAGATTTTAAACTCTGTGATGAGTTGGGGAAAAATGTAAACAGATTGGCACAGCGGAATGATTTTTTTAAAATTGATATACCTGTTCCCGGCCCTGTTGATGGGGACGGTTATGACTGGGTGCGGATTGAAAGTATTTCCCCGGAGGGAGATAAAATAAATGATACCGACTTAATAAGTATAAGCTTAAGACCGGCTTCTTGTCCACTTAATGATAAACAATTAATAGCTTTTTTTTACTGATACAGCTACCACTACCTTCTTAATTAAAAGAGAAGGATGTTTAGTGACTGCAGGAATTCATGGAAGAAACGAAAAACCAAATCAGCATACAGAAAATATCATAGATGCGGTAAGGAACAAAATAGTGGCAAATGGGGCGATACTTAGTTTTTCTGACATACAATGGAAACAATTAGTAATTGCCCTTCTGTCATGAATTAGTTTATTTCTACTTAAACTAAAATTCATTTCTTTAATTTTCTGATATGGCTATTGGTATATTTCTGCAAATATCGGGCATTGTCCAAAGCAGCCATCGTTGCAGTATTATTAAAATAGCAATAAACCTGCTTTATATTATCTGCGGAAAGTATTGAATCTGCAAACGTTTGTATTTTTTCCTCTTCATAGGCAGAATAATAAATTTTGGGAATGCCATGGAACCTATAGTAAATAGTCTCGTCATTTTTATTGACAACAACATCCGGTAAGTGAGGGTAACTGACGCCACAGAAAATAATTTTATGGTCAGCCAGATGTTTAAAAACATCCTCACGCCACCAACGTGAATCCCTGAATTCTACAACATTTGTAAAACTATTATCAAGGCTGCTGATAATCCTTTGTAGCCTGTCTTGTGTATAAATAAATTTTGGAGGAAATTGAAACAATATTGCGCCCAATTTTTCCTGGAGCCCCTCTCTGCAGGTTTTGTAAAAATCAGAAAGAATAGTTTCTGTATCTATTAACTGTTTATAATGGGTAATCAATCTATTTGCCTTCAGCGTAAAACAAAAATCATCAGGGCTTTTTTTATGCCAATTGTTAAGTGTTAGCAATGAAGGAAATTTATAAAAACTGGCATTTAATTCAAGGGTATTAAAGTGTTCGCAATAGAAGGCAAACCATTTGCTTTGTGGAAGTTTTTCAGGATAAAATTCGCCTTTCCATTCCCTATAACTAAAACCTGAGCAACCTATATTCCATTTCATGCTGTTTTATTTTGATAAAACAATAGCAAAAATAAAACCAGTTAAATGGCTTAGTGTTTGTATTATAACTATTAAAAAAGAAATATGCCAGAAGGGCCATCAATAATAATTTTGAAAGAATCAGTTCAGGAATTTAAAGGCAAAAAAATACTGGAGGCTACCGGGAACGCCAAAATCGACAAAACCCAGTTGTTCAATAAAAAGATCATTGATTTTAAAAGCTTCGGTAAACACTTTCTGATTTGTCTGCCCTCTGTTACCATCAGGATTCATTTTTTGTTATTTGGTTCTTACAGCGTAAACGAGCAGACCAAAACAGACAGGAGCCTGCGTTTGAAACTTGGTTTTAAAAATGGGTCGCTCTTTTTTTACACCTGTTCCATAAAGTTAATTGAAGAAAACCTCGATAACATTTATGATTGGTCAGCAGATATAATGAGCGATGGATGGGATAGCAAAAAGGCAATAAAAAAGCTGAAAGAATATCCTGAAATGCTCATTTGTGATGCACTGCTTGACCAGCATATTTTTGCAGGCGTAGGAAACATAATAAAAAATGAAGTGCTGTATAGGGCTAAGATACATCCTGAAAGTAGGGTTGGTAAAATACCTACAACAAAAATATCTGCCCTTGTGAAAGAAACAAGGAATTATAGCTTTGATTTTTTAAAATGGAAGAAGGCGTATGAATTAAAACAACATTGGTTAGCCCATACAAAAAATATATGCCTTCGCTGTAACCTGCCAATCGTTAAAAATTATTTGGGTAAAACAAACCGGCGGACATTTTATTGCAATAATTGTCAAAAAAAGTATATTTAGGCAACACCTGAAAAATCAAATATTTTGTGCGAATTGGAATAAAATAATTTGCTTATATATTTGACTAACCTTTCTCTTGCAGACAATTTATATTGTTGTTCATTCTCAAAATATTCTGCTTTTGTTATTTTGCACTTAATCAATATGTTATTGTTACCAGCTATTTGGGCATCAGCAAAATCAGGAGCGGTTTCAGCAATTGATGCTTTTCCATTAATACGTAAATAGAAATTTCTTCCTTTTTGATAATAGTCAAGACAAGCAAAAAATTCCTGATTAATATTTTTTGCATATTCACCTTTACACGAAGTAAAGAACCAAATATTTCCATCACTGTCAGATTTTATCGTTTTGATTACATTAGTAAAAAGGCAGAATTCAGGAGTAAGGTCAGTACTAAACTTTGCGTAGCTGATATCCATAATCTTATTTTGAATAAAAGCAATTTCAGAATCTTTAGCTGCCATAATTCATTAGTTTAATTATGCGAAAACAAATGACATACCATTTGCATTTTCGTTATTGTTGAAACGCTTTATAGTACATTTTGTAGAATAATTTCCTCAATATTTCCTATTTAAGTAGTAACATAAGTAAATAAAAAAAGGCACAAATATTTCTATGGAAAGGAATCAATGAGTGCTGCATATAGCAGAAGGCAAATCAAAAAAAATCCTCGCATGCAGCAACAGTAAAAGTAAAATTGTAAATTATTAAACGAATAATATGAGTGCAGGAGAAATAATAAAAATACCGAGAAAAAAAATTGCCAATATTGTCAACGACCCTGTTAAAACTGCGGCTGCCGTTAATTTGAAATACGTATCGGACACGGAGCCTGGTATTGAACGTATAAAAAATGGCAAGAGTTTTAATTACCAGTTTAAAGAAAATATCGTAGCAGATAATGACAATTTGCAACGTATTAAAAGCCTGGTGATACCACCCGCCTGGGAACAGGTATGGATATGCAAATTATCAAACGGACACTTGCAGGCGACGGGCTTAGACATAAAGAAACGAAAACAATATAAATACCATTCTCTCTGGAACAGTCTTCGTAACCAGACAAAATTTTTTAGGCTATATGAGTTTGGAAAAGTATTGCCATCAATACGTTTGCAATTAGAAAAAGATTTGGCATTGCCTGGCTTGCCTATGGAAAAAGTGTTAGCTACAGTGGTAAGCCTTATGGAACGAACCCACATCCGCATTGGGAATAATTTTTATGAAAAATTATATGGCTCCTTTGGCCTAAGCACTTTAAAAGATAAACACGTAAATATTAATGGCGCTAATTTAAAATTTGCTTTTAAAGGAAAGAAAGGCGTACATCACGATATTAGCATAAAGAGTAAAAAACTGGCGGCGATAGTAAAGCAGTGCAGGGACATTCCTGGAAAAGAACTGTTTCAATATTACGATGATAACGGAGACCGTAAATCTATAGACTCCGGTATGATAAACGAATATATAAAGGGTATTGCAGGCAGTGATTTTACTGCAAAGGATTTCAGGACATGGGCAGGCACAGTGCAGGCTTTATTAGCTTTTAAAGAATTGGGATTTTATGAAACAACAACTGAATCAAAAAAGAAAGTAGTTGAGGCACTGGACATGGTGTCAAAAGAATTGGGTAATACAAGAACTGTTTGCAAAAAATATTATGTGCATCCGGGTGTGATTGATATGTACGAAAATAAAAGCTTGGAAAAATATATTCAACAGTTGGATACAATTGAAGTAGACGACAATAAAACAGACTTGACTGCAGAAGAGAAAATAGTGATGAAAATTTTAGAACTAAACTAAATTAATTTTTATGAGACCATTATGGACAGGAACAATTGGCTTTGGCCTGGTGAATATACCGGTAAAATTATTTAGTGCTACCCAAGCCAGTGAATTGGATTTGGATATGTTGGATAAGAAAGACCATTCCAATATCCGTTTTATGAGGGTAAATGAAAAAACAGGTAAAGAGGTGGATTATCAAAACATAGTGAAGGGCTATAAATTGAATGATAATTATGTAGTGCTGGGAGATGAAGATTTTGAATCGGCCAATGCAGTAAAAACAAAAGTGATAGAAATAACGGATTTTGTATTGGAACAGGAAATAGACAGTATGTATTATGAAACGCCCTATTATCTTGCGCCGGAAAAATCAGGAGTAAGGGCGTATGCTTTGTTAAGGGAGGCTTTGCAAAAAACAGGTAAGGTAGGCGTAGCAACTTTTGTAATGAGAAATAAAGAAAACCTTGCCATCATCAAAGTTTCAGGCGAAGCACTCATATTGAGCAAGATGCGTTTTGCTGAAGAAATAAGGGAAAGTAAAGAATTATCACTGCCAGCAAAATCTTCCGTAAAACCTGCTGAACTTAAAATGGCTATTTCCCTTATCAACCAGTTATCCGGAAAGTTTACCATCACTAAATACAAAGACCAATATACTGCTCAATTATTAAAACTGATAAAAGCCAAAGCAAAGGGTGGAAAAACAACAACCAGCTCTCCTTTAAAAATAGTGCACAGCAAAGCAAAAGACCTGATGGAGCAATTAAAAGAAAGCCTGAATACTAAACCCAAAAAAGCATCCTGATATGAGCCTCGTAAAATATGCAGCAAAAAGAAATTTTAAGGTGACGCCGGAGCCAACAGCGGTACTTAAAAAAGACAGCGCAAAATTATCTTTTGTAGTGCAGCGGCACAAAGCATCTCACCTGCATTACGACTTCAGGCTGGAGATGGATGGCGTATTAAAAAGCTGGGCGGTGCCAAAAGGGCCATCTATGAACCCCGGAGACAAACGTCTTGCAATGATGGTGGAAGACCATCCTTACTCGTACAAAGATTTTAATGGCGTGATACCAGCAGGTTATGGTGCAGGCATTGTGGAAATATGGGACGATGGAAAATACACAGACATTAACAGTTCAGGAAAGGATGCGGAAAAAAAATTAAAAGCCGGATTAAAATCAGGCAGTCTGAAATTTATTTTATATGGGAAAAAATTGAAGGGGGAATTTGCTTTAGTTAAATTAAAAGGCAAACAGGAAAACGCCTGGCTCCTGATAAAACACAAAGATGAATATGCCGTAAGTAAGGCGTATGATAGCGAAAAGGAAACAGCAAAAACATCACCTATCAACAAATGGTTAGCAGCAAACAAACAACCCGAAAAAAAAAATTCTACCAGGCAAGTAAAGTCAGCAGGGAAAAACTAAATAATTATGTAAAACCAATGCTTGCTAAAGAAACAGCCAGTGCTTTTGATGATAAAGATTGGCTTTTTGAGATTAAATGGGATGGTTACCGTGCCATCAGCGAAATTAAAGATGGCAAGGTTTTATTGTATTCAAGAAATGGCAATAGTTTTATAAATGATTATCCTTTAGTAGTAAGGGAACTGAAAAAAATAAAACATGATGCAGTGCTTGACGGCGAAATTGTAATACTGAATGAACAAGGGAAATCAGATTTTCAGAAACTTCAGCATTACGAAGACAATACCCAATATCCCATTTGCTATTATGTGTTTGACCTTTTATCATTAAACGGCAATGATACTTCTGAATTATCTTTGATTGAAAGAAAAGAATTGCTGAAAAAACTATTGCCAAAAAATATTGTTATTAAATATTCCGAACACATCAGTGGAAAAGGAAAAGATTTTTTTGAAGCCGCAAAGAAGAATGACCTGGAAGGCATCATGGCAAAGAAGGCCCAAAGTTTATATCATCCCGGTGCAAGAACAGGCGACTGGTTAAAAATAAAACACCACAAATCTCAGGAAGTAATTATTGCAGGCTTTACAGAGCCCACCGGCTCACGAAAATATTTTGGTGCATTGGTGTTGGCAATGCCTGGAGGCGGCAAACTAAAATATGTTGGGCATACAGGTTCTGGTTTTACAGATAATGATTTAAAGGAAATTTATGAAATGCTGAAACCACTTATTCAAAAGAAATCGCCTTTTGATGAAGTTGTAAAAACCAACGCACGGGTTACATGGATAAAACCAATACTGGTAGCCGAAATAAAATTTACGGAGTTGACAACAGAAAATAAAATGCGCCACCCAATTTTTTTAAGGTTAAGAGATGACAAACGGGTAAAAGAAATAAATATGGCACCGATAAAAAAAGCAACACCACCAAAGCAACAACCGCTGGCCGAAGAAAAGCCCAACGAAGCAATCCGGGCTTTTGGAAAAATAAAGGTAAATACTACCAACCTGAATAAGACATATTTTCCTGATGAAGCCGTAACAAAAGGGATGGTGATTGATTACTATCAGCAGGTAGCTGACTATATATTGCCTTATTTAAAAGACAGGCCACAGTCTTTAAAAAGAAACCCTAATGGCATTTTAGATAAAGGGTTTTTTCACAAAGATGCCGGTGATGAGGCACCTGAATGGGTGAAGAGCATCGAAATTTATTCTGAGTCTGCAAAAAAAGAAATTGACTATATTATTTGTAACGACAGGCAAACATTGGCGTATCTAAACAATCTTGGTTGCATAGAATTAAACCCATGGAACTCCAGAACAAAGTGGCTTGACAAACCGGATTATTTAATAATAGATATAGACCCTTCAGAAAAAAATACTTTTGAACAGGTGATAGCAACCGCCCTTGCGTTTAAAACAATTTTAGATAAAGCCGGTGCAGATTGTTATTGCAAAACGTCCGGCGCGACAGGGCTTCATATTTTTTTACCAATGGACAAAAAATATTTATATGAACAGGTAAAAGATTTTGCTCATTTTTTATGTATGATGGTAAATGAGCAATTACCAAAATTTACAAGCCTGGAAAGAAGCTTACAAAAAAGGGGCAACAACAAAATATACCTTGATTATTTGCAAAACCGCCGTGGGCAAACCATTGCATCTGCTTACAGCCTGCGGCCCCATCCCGGTGCCACGGTATCAATGCCTTTACTTTGGAAAGAAGTAAAGCCGGGCCTTACACCATCAGCATTCACCATTTACAAAGCTTTGCCAAGAATAAATAAAATGGGCGACATTTTTTCAGGAGTGTTAGGCAAGGGAATAGATATAAAAAAATGCCTTGAAAAACTTTCCTGAATAATGTTTGTTAATAACTTTAAAGATGTGGTTTTCCCAGGATATTGAAACCACCGGGATAATAATGTTTGAAGTTGCAGCTAAAAAAATCAATAGGGCACACAAAGAAGATGAGGCAGAGTGGAAGGTGTAAATAAATATAGCCCCTGCAATTTGCAGGAGTGTTACAATGAAAAAAAATGAATGGTTCCATTAATTCAATTTACAGATAAAGGGTTGTACTGCCCGGCAGGCAACTTTTACATAGACCCATGGAAACCTGTGGACAAAGCCATTATTACACACGCCCACAGTGATCATGCACGTGCAGGCAGTAAAAAATATCTTTGCCATTCGCTTACAAAACCAATTCTGCAATTGCGTCTCGGCGAGGGCAACTACCAGGCAACGGAATGGAGCGAAACACATTTTATAGATAACGTAAAAGTTTCGCTTCATCCTGCCGGTCATATCATCGGCTCTTCGCAGGTAAGGGTAGAATACAAAGGAGAAGTGTGGGTTTTTACGGGCGATTATAAAACAGAAGATGATGGAATTAGTGGTGCATATCAACCTGTAAAGTGCAATACTTTTATTACCGAATCAACCTTTGGGTTGCCCATTTACAAATGGAAACCACAGCGACAAATTTATGCAGATATACAAAACTGGGTGTTGCAAAACAGGCAGCAGGAAAAAACTTCTGTATTAATTGCTTACAGCTTAGGCAAAGCACAAAGAGTATTGGATGCGTTGAAAGACACCACGGATACTGTATATGTTCATGGTGCCATCTATAATATGCAGCAGGTGATGAACACACTCGGGTACAAATTTGTAGATGTAAAGCGGGTGACACCCGAAACAACCAAGCAGGAATTGAAAAATGCCATTGTTATTGCACCTCCGTCGGCAGATGGAACACCGTGGATGAAAAAATTTACTCCTTATCGTGTGGGTATATGCAGTGGTTGGATGCACGTTAGGGGCAACCAACGAAGGAGAAATGCCGACAAAGGTTTTGCACTTAGCGACCATTGCGACTGGGATGGCCTTGTAACTGCAGTAAAAACAACTGGCGCAGAAAAAGTTTTTGTTACACATGGCTTCCAGGCTGCTTTTAGTAAATACCTCAATGAAAATGGAATAGAAGCTGATGAAGTAAAAACACAATATGGCAATGATGAAGAAGATAAAATTGCAGAGGATAAAACTGAATTGTTATGAAAGCATTTGCTCAACTGGTAGATGCTTTAAGTGCCACTACCAAAACCAATGAAAAGATAGCCGCAATGGAATATTATTTTTCAGTGGCAGCGGATAGAGATAAAGTTTGGGTGATTGCATTATTCAGCGGCCGCAGGCCTAAACGCACCATCTCATCTACTTTGCTAAAAAACTGGTGCAGCGAATTTTGTAATATTCCCTTGTGGTTACTCGATGAGTGTTATCACACTGCAGGCGACTTATCTGAAACCATCGCTTTGTTAGTGGAAGCAAGTAACACAGTTATGGAAGTTCCGCAGGAACATCCGTTGAACTATTACATTGAGCAATTTATTTCGTTAGAAAGAGCTGCTGAAGAAGATAGAAAAAAATTTATGCTGCAGGGTTGGGCACAACTGGGAAGCACTACAGAAAAATTTGTATTTAATAAATTACTAAGTGGCTCTTTTCGTATTGGTGTTAGCCAGCAGCTTATGGTAAATGCTTTGGCTAAAGTTTCTGGTACGGCACCTGCTGTAATTGCACACCGCATCAGCGGCAAATGGAATCCTGCCACTATTTCTTTTAACGAATTGCTGAGCGATGAAAATAATATTTCAGACATCTCTAAACCTTATCCATTTTATCTTGCTTACCCGCTTGAAGATGCAGTGGAAACACTAGGCAGTATTGATGAGTGGCAGGTGGAATGGAAATGGGATGGTATTCGTGGACAGATTATAAAAAGAAACGATATTTTTTTTGTGTGGAGCCGTGGAGAAGAATTGATGACAGATAAATTTCCAGAATACAATTTGTTTCAGCAATCGCTGCCCAATGGAACGGTACTGGATGGAGAAATTATTGTAGCAGATGGCGCCACACCCTTCCCATTTGCATTAATGCAAACCCGTATCGGCCGAAAAAATATCAATAAAAAAATATTGCAGGATGCACCAGTAAGTTTTTTTGCTTACGATGTTTTAGAATGTGATGGCATAGATTGTAGAAATATGCCATTGCAACAAAGAAGGCAAAAGTTAGAACAAATTATAGCGTTGGCTGCTACTGATAAAATGCAGCTTTCTCCGATAATACAATGTGCTGATTGGAATGTATTGGCACTGTTGCGCCAGCAAAGCAGGGAGCATTATGCAGAGGGGTTTATGCTGAAAAGAAAAAACAGTATCTATCAAACAGGAAGAAAAAGGGGCGATTGGTGGAAATGGAAAATTGACCCTTTAACCATTGATGCTGTTATGATTTATGCACAAAAGGGAAGCGGACGAAGAAGTAATTTATATACTGATTACACTTTTGCAGTAAGAAATGCTGATAAATTGGTGCCATTTACCAAAGCTTACAGCGGTCTAACAGATAAAGAATTTGCTCAGGTAGATGCTTTTGTGAAACGCAATGCTATTGAAAAATTTGGGCCTGTAAGAACAGTGAAACCTGAACTTGTTTTTGAAATCGCTTTTGAAGGTATCGCTGCAAGTAACCGTCATAAAAGCGGAGTTGCGCTTCGGTTTCCACGAATGAGCCGCTGGCGCCACGATAAAAAAGCAGATGAAATAAATACGCTGGAGGATTTAAAAAAAATGCTGGAAATATATGGCAAGTAAGAGAAATAACTGGGGCTATAAGAGGTAAATTTGGACCCCTCATTCAAAAAGAAACAAGAGGAACGATAATGAATGTATTGATGAAGAAGACCTTTGAAGGTAGCGATGATCCAGAAAAAATGAAGAAGCATGTTCCTAAAATGGATGCATAATAATTTCGTTTTAAAAAGCCGGGTTATAAACTAAACCTCCTTTTAAATTTATTTTTTTTGAGGGAATAAATTGTCATGCTTTAATCTGGCATAATTATTACTTCACTTTATAAATGATACTATTCACCTTTCAATTATGCAGAATAAAAGGCTATCTTTTAATGGATTGTTCCAGGTTTTAAAAGAATCTTTCTCCTCTTTTGGAGATGATAAAGTAACAAAATTAAGCGGCTCCCTCGCTTATAGTACGGTGTTTTCGCTTGGCCCGCTTATAATATTGATTATTTCATTGTGTGGATTGTTTTTAGGCAGGCAGGCTGCGCAGGGTGAAATATATGCACAGCTTAAAAATTTTGTAGGCCCGGATATAGCTGATCAGTTACAGGGCATTATTAAAAATGCCTCAATTTCGAGACATAGTAAAATAGCTGCCATAATTGGTGGGGGAGTATTATTGATTGGAGCAACAGCAATTTTTAGTGAGATACAGGATTCGATAAATACCATCTGGGGAATAAAGCCAAAACCTAAAAAGGGATGGGTAAAATTTTTAAAGAACAGGTTCCTATCTTTTTCTCTGATAGTGGGGCTTGGGTTTTTATTACTAGTGTCTTTAACAATAAATACTTTAATTGATGGCTTCAATGCAAAAATGCAATTGTGGTTTCCGCATATTTCGATGGCGTTGTTTTATATTATTAACCTCGTTATTACAGCTGCAATTATTACATCGATTTTTGCAGTTATTTTTAAAGTATTGCCAGATGCAGACATTATGTGGAGAGATGTTGCAACTGGCGCCTTTGCCACTGCAATATTATTTATGTTGGGTAAAATGGGTATATCCTTTTACATCAGTAAAAGTAATGTTGGCAGCACATTTGGCGCAGCCGGATCGCTGGTAGTATTACTATTATGGGTTTATTATTCTTCAATTATTTTATATTTCGGGGCAGAATTTACAAAAGCATACTCCATAAAATATAGTTTACCTATCAGGCCAAACCAGTATGCCGTTTCAACAAAAACAGTGGAAATAGAAACAGGCAAGGCAACCATTCAGGAAAATGATAAAAAGATAAAGGAAGTTAAAAAAGTAACGGAAGTTAAAACCTGATCGAAAGGCACGGCATCTTTTTATGCCTTTTTTAATAAAACAAAACGAAAAAAATGCAAACAAAAGCAGTTAGCAATAATATTCAGTCAATAATTGTTTTACGTAAAGTAATGCAATTAATTACTTGATAAAAAAATAAGGAAGGAGATAAATAAAATTGGCCAATTTAATTTTGGTCAATTTTTATTTATGTTGTGCACAATAATGTCTTGGTATTATTGTGCACAAAACGTTTATATATGGAACAATAAATGTCTACCTATTGAATAATGGTTTTTTGCCTGAAGGTCTGATAGGGCTCTTACTTTGCGACAAGTGTATATTATGATTCGGATCTCGTTTTGTAGTAATTCTCTTTAAAAGTTTTTTATCTATTTGCATCATTGGATCCTCCACATTTAGTCCTATTACAGGACTTTTTTCCTCACCTGGCAATTCATTTTTTAAAGGAGTAGCAACAACGGGGGTATGCAGCGATTCTTCTGTGACTGGCAAATTTTTATATTCCGGTATTTCTTTTTTTATTTCTTTCTTTTTTGGGATAATTTTTTTTGCAGCAATTTTTTTAGTAATGGGAGTTTTAGCTGGTGCCGTTTTTTTTACTGAACCTTTCAAAGGCTGTTTGGAAGTTTTAGTGGCAGTCTTTTTAGTGGCAGCTTTTTTTGATTTGTCGTTTTTTACCGGAACTTTTGCTCCTTTTTCTCTAAACTCAGAAAGGCCTATAGCGGTTGCTTGTTTTGGATTGGTAACTGTCTTATCGGATTTGCCACTTTTTAAAGTTCCTTTTTCGCTGCGCTTAATGGCTGATTTTACAGTTTTTTGTGCGCCCTTTGAATACTTAGCCATAGTTTTTACTATTTTAATGTTTAAACTTTTTAGTATACCCAACATACCTTACCATTATCTTATTCCATGTTACCGTAAAAGTCATTTTTTACATAATCATAATCTGCATTCTCGTCATCTGCAAAAAAATCATTTTTTATGCCTTCTTTATAACCTTTGTTAATATCTCTAATATCTATTACTTTTGAAATATTTCCTTTTTTGACAGATATGTGTTTCCCTGCAATTGATTTTTTACGAAAATTGTACATGTCATCCTGACCTTCAGGATGTGTTAGATTTTGGATAATAAGAGCCATGTTTTTTAGAATTGCCATTTTTATTTGATATAAATGATTGAAAATATAATATGTCAAATACTAGCACATAAATAGATGTACCTTTTTAAAAGACTTTAAATTTCAAATTGAGTACTTTCTATTTTATTTACTGATTTATCAGCTATATTATCTATCCCTTCCCTGGCTGATTCAATTTTATCTGCAATTGTATCCGTTATATCGTTCCACCCCTGCTTAAAACCATTACCAATTTTAGCTATTTTATTTCGGGTGTTTTTTCCTTTGGCTGGGGCATATAATATACCTACTATAATACCCGCTGTAAAAGCAATGAATATCTTATTCATAATATTTGTTTAAAAGTTTTTCCAATAATTATAATATTATTAAGCATGTAAACTCGTTAAACTTCCCCAAATGCCAAACACTTTTAATAGCCAAATAACAACCACTATCACCACAACAGCATTCAGAATGTTTTTAATAGTGTTCTGCATAGGAATATACTTATTAATGAGCCATAGTACAACTCCTACTGCAATAAGAACAAGAACAATGTTTAAAATCGGCATAAATTTTTTTTAAGGTTAATATTAAAAGCTATTAATTTAAAATCATTAATCGTACCAACTCATTCTTTACAATTAGTACTATCAATATTAGGGACACCCCTATTAATAAGTTTATGGAAATAACATCTTTATAATAAAACCAAAATTAATTTTGTTGAAATTATTCCCCACTATTCCCCATATACCATATTTTTTAAAGCCCTTGACATAGCACAAAAATGCTTTTTAGATTGCTACGCTATTTTTAATAATTAAAATATTTGTGGGCAGGTTTTTGGTAATAGTATCATACCGCATTCGTATTTATTAAAGATATAAATTATGCCAGTACAATTACCGTTTAACCAAACCTTGATTAAAGTAGCTGATCAGGCTTATTTTTTAAAATCCTTCTTTCGCAATATTTTCAAAAAAGGATTTGAGTGGGATGAGTTTTTCAGACAATTATATGTGATAGGTTACCGGTCGATAGGCATTGTGGCTTTGACCGGATTTATATTAGGAGTTGTGCTCACGCTGCAGTCTATCCCTTCTTTTAAAGCTTTTGGGGCAGAAGGATATATTCCGGGTATGGTATCGGTATCGGTTATACGCGAAATTGGCCCCGTGATTATTGCATTAATATGCGCCGGAAAGATAGCATCTAGTATTGGTGCTGAACTGGGAAGTATGAGTGTAACCGAACAGATCGATGCTATGGAAGTATCAGGGGCCAACCCGGTGCAATTTTTAGTGGTTACACGAATTCTGGCCTGTACTATTATGATCCCGTTACTGACAGTATTTGCAGATGGCATGGCATTAGTTGGCAGTTATCTGGCTAATGCCGCCAGTAGTGGTATCTCACTTCATCTTTTTTTTTACAAAGCAACCAACATATTAGATTATGGTGATTTGTTACCGGCTTTTATTAAAACTATTTTCTTTGGCTTTGCCATCGGCTTTATCGGTTGCTTTAAAGGCTTTTCAGCTAACGGAGGTACAGCAAGTGTAGGTACAGCAGCCAATTCAGCCGTTGTTACTGCTTCTGTATGGATAATTATTATTGACGCTATAATAGTGCAGGTAGGTAATTCTCTTTTATATTCATGATAATATATGGCAACAGAAAAAGTTATTGAAATAGAAGGATTAAAGAAAAGTTTTGGAGATAAGACAGTGCTTAACGGTATGTCACTCTTTGTAAATAAAGGGGAAAATTTAGTGATATTAGGGAAATCCGGTACTGGTAAGTCTGTAACCATTAAATGTATTGCCGGATTGCTGACTCAGGATGAGGGCTCATTAAAAGTATTTGGTGAAGAGGTAAAAAATATGAACGAAGAGCAATTAAAAGCTCTTCGTAACAGGATTGGTTTTCTTTTTCAGAGTGCGGCGCTGTATGATTCTATGACAGTGAGGGAAAATCTTGCCTTTCCGTTAAAAAGAGTAGCCCATCTCAAAGACAAAGAACAAATAGAAGCTTTGTGCATAGAAGTGCTGGAGGCAGTTGGCCTGGAAGATGCTATTGATAAAATGCCGGCCGATTTAAGTGGTGGTATGCGTAAACGTATGGGGCTTGCCCGCACATTGATATTAAAGCCAGAAATAATATTATATGATGAACCTACTACCGGTTTGGATACCATTACCTCCAGGGAAATAAGCAAACTTATTCTTGATATGCAGGAAAGATATCAAACCTCCGCCGTTATAATTACGCACGACATGTCTTGTGCGAAAATTACCGCTGATAAGGTAATGGTAATGAATGAGGGCAAGTGTGTGGCTGAGGGAAATTATGAAGAACTCGAAAATTCAAGTGATCAGTTTATACAATCATTCTTTAAATAATTAATTATGAACATTTCCGCTGCACAAAAAACAAAGACCGGGCTATTTGTATTAGTAAGCCTGTTATTATTACTGGCCCTCATTTTTGTAATTACTAAACAAAAAAAATTGTATGCAGATACATTTTTAGTGAAGGTACAGTTTAAAAATATCGCTGGTACCAAGGAAGGGAATTTTGTACGTTTTGCAGGTATCAATATTGGTACGGTTGAAACAATACAGATTATTAATGACTCAACTGTTCAGCTGGAGTTGAATATTGAAAAAAATGTTCAGCCCTATATTAAATCGGATGCTGTTGCCAGCATTGGAAGCGATGGATTAATGGGTGATAAATTGATATTGATCAGTGCAGGAAATTCAGGTTCGGCGCCCGTTAAAAATGGTAGCGTATTGCAGGGCAATAACCCGCTCAATGTAGATAAGGTTTTAAATAACCTTGCAAAAGTTACAGACAATGCTATTGCAATTACTGATGGACTAGCCATAATCGTAGCAAAAGTAAACAGCGGCAAAGGCAGTATCGGCCGGCTGCTGTCAGATGATAAATTAGCAGACAATATGGAAAAAACCATACAAACAGCAAAAGTAACGGCTAGTAATATTTCAAAAACCGCTGCTACAGTAAATGAGAATATGGAGGCTGCTCAACACAGTTTTTTATTAAAAGGTTATTTTAAGAAAAAGGAAAAAAAGCGCATTCAAGATTCAATAGAAAATGCAAAAAATATTCAGGAACCTATTAAGAAACAAAAATAAATGATGTTATACAATAATTCATTATTCATTGCCCAAATCGCATTTATTAAAATACCATAAGTCACCGGCGCATTGCTTAAACATCATTTTTTGAGGGCAACCTTTTTTGCTGCCGTATTTATTACTTTTACCAGGGTAGTTTTCTTTGAAGTAACCGATTTGCTAACTTTTGTGGAAGGTAAAGATTTTTTTACAGCTCTTGGTTTTGCAGATTTTTTTGTAACTGGCTCAAGTTGTTTTGCAGCCACTTTTTTCGTTGTGGTCTCTAACTTTTTTTTGGGTGCAGATTTTTTACTGGCAGTTATATTTTGTATAGTTGATTTTACTGATTCAATAACCTCATCCGCCTTTTCTACCAAACCATCTTTGTCTGCAATTAATCCTCCTGCAAGCTTTCCTATTTTTGCACCAATTTTATAAAAGGCTGTTTTTTCCGAGGCTGATTTTTTTGTGGTAATTTTTTTTGTTGCCATGGCTGTAAGTTTTAGTAAATATATGTAAAAGAAAATTCGTAAGGAGGATTGTTTGTTTTTTAGTGGATAACAACTCCTAAGTCCACATAATAAATATACTGGACTTCATTATTATTAATATTGGCGCAACTTCCCTGCAATTTACAAGTCGGTTCCCAACAGAATTGGTTCAAGCGTAAAAGGCGTCTTCACTCCTTAGATAGAAGATAATGACAATTGGTTGTAACTCCTTAATTTTTTATCCTGTTCCCAAATACTAATGAACAGATAAAAAGGATAACAAAAATGTAAAAGAAAATTTTAGCAATTGCTGCTGCGCCGACTGCAACTCCACCAAAACCTAATATTCCGGCTATTATTGCAATAATCAAAAATATAACTGTGTACCGTAACATAACGTTGAGTTTTAAAATGAAAATTTGTATTTATTAAACTTAATGGCTTAAAAGAGGCAAGTTCTGCTGGCTGGCCAGGCCTAATCACCGGTTTAATGAGAGTTAAAATACTAAACTAATTTCCAGTATCTCTCATAATCTTTATAGTATTTCTGTTGTAGTTGCTATCATTGTTTTTTTATTAAATTGTAAATAATATTTTTGTGTTGTTTTTTCGATAACCTTAAAATTTTAATTTCCCTTCTTCTTCATCTACTAAATCTTTCCCTATTATCACTGATGCGGCCATCTTAAAAAGGTTGATTATCGGGTTGCCTTTCGTATCCCAAATTTTTTCCATCATTTAAAATTTTAAGGTTAGAAGTTTGAATTTATTTGATTTCTTAATTTCAAAATCATGCCATTGATGCAATACATTTTGAAGGACAATATTATTAAATCAAAACGCTTAAAAATTATAATTTAATGAGCTATGAAACCTATTATACTGGGTTTATTTTTCACAAGTATTTCACTATTTAAAATCAGTGGAATTATGGGTAAAAAAATACTAAGCCCCACATTAATTTGAGGATAAAATTCTACAATTTACATAAAGACTTAAGTGTTTTTGCTTTGCAGATCAACTATACTCCATGAATTTGGCATATACTTCTTCACAATTTTTGGTTTGGCTCAAATTTGGTAAAAAAGATTTTAAACAATTCTAATCTTTTACACAATTAAAATTTATTTTAAATGAAAAATGAAAAAAAAGCACCGCAAAAAACCAATGGCAAAATGCCTGCATCATCCAAAGGAAACGCACCTGAAGGATTGCATGAATTTTTTGTTGATGGCCTAAAAGACATTTACTGGGCAGAGAAAGCTTTAACAAAAGCTATCCCCAAAATGATTAAAAATGCTACCTCTACAGAGCTTGCTAACGCATTAACAAACCACCTTGAAGAAACCAAGGGACACGTAACAAGACTTGAACAAGTATTCAGCAGCGTTGATGAAAAACCTGTTGCAAAAAAATGTGATGCGATGGAAGGATTAATTAAAGAAGCAGGGGGCATCATAGAAGAAACAGAAAAGGGCTCTATGAGAGATGCAGGCATTATTGCAGCAGGACAAAAAGTAGAACATTATGAAATTGCTACTTATGGTACATTGGCGGCTTATGCAGGTTTGCTGGGGCTTGATGAAGCACAACAGTTATTAGAAGAATCTTTAGCCGAAGAAAAGGCTGCCGATGAAAAGCTCACCGAAGTTACTCCTGGTGCTGTAATGGCCTATGTGGGTAGTGAAGAAGAGCAACATGCGTAATCGACAGAATAAGAATTTATCCAATACCCCGATGATTTAAAAATGTGTATGTTTTAAATCGTTGGGGTTTTAAAATGATTATTAAAAACAAACTCCTACTCATCATGGCAAAGAAGCAAAAACCCATAGCTAATGAAAAGCTTACCGACCTTGAACAAAACCGAACTTCATCGGAGGGCCAATTTTTAACGACTAACCAGGGGTTAAAAATCAACGACAATAATAACTCCTTAAAAGCAGGCGAACGTGGCGCAACACTTTTAGAGGATTTTATTTTAAGAGAAAAAATTACCCACTTTGACCATGAACGGATACCTGAAAGAATTGTTCATGCAAGAGGCAGCGCAGCCCATGGAGTGTTTAAATTATATGAGCCAATGGCGAAATATACCAAAGCTGGTTTTTTAAATGACAATACAAAAGAAACCCCCGTGTTTGTAAGGTTTTCTACTGTGGCTGGCTCAAGAGGTTCTTCAGATTTAGCAAGAGATGTGAGAGGGTTTTCTGTTAAGTTTTATACGGATGAAGGTATCTACGATTTGGTAGGAAATAATATGCCGGTCTTTTTTATACAGGATGCAATGAAATTTCCTGACTTGATACATGCTGTTAAACCAGAGCCTCATAACGAAATACCACAAGCTGCAAGCGCCCATGATACTTTTTGGGATTTTATTTCTTTGATGCCCGAAAGTATGCACATGATTATGTGGGCCATGAGCGACCGGGCGCTGCCACGAAGCCTGCGTATGATGGAAGGTTTTGGTGTACATACTTTTCGGCTTACCAACAATAAAAATAAAAGCTGCTTTGTAAAATTTCATTGGAAACCTTTACTGGGTGTTCATTCGGTTTGTTGGGATGAAGCACAAAAAATTTCCGGTAAAGACCCTGACTTTCACCGCCGTGATTTATGGGAGGCAATAGAATCCGGAAATTTTCCGGAATGGGAATTAGGCTTTCAAATTATTCCTGAAGAAGATGAACATAAATATCCATTTGATTTACTAGACCCAACTAAATTAATTCCCGAAGAAATAGTACCTGTAATGAGAGTGGGGAAAATGACATTGAATAGAAATCCTTCCAACTTTTTTGCAGAAACAGAACAGGTGGCTTTTCATCCGGGGCATTTGGTACCAGGTATTGATTTTAGCAACGACCCATTATTGCAAGGCCGGTTATTTTCTTATACCGACACACAACTATCAAGGTTGGGCAGCCCTAACTTTCATGAAATTCCTATCAACCGTTCCATTTCCCCCATTAATAATAATCAACGGGATGGCCACATGCGCCAAACAATTAATGTAGATAAAACAAGTTATCATCCCAACTCCATTTCTGGCGGGTGCCCTTTTCAGGCAAAGGCAGCAGAAGGTGGCTTTACCAGTTATGCAGAAAGAATAGATGCGGTAAAAGTACGCAACAGGAGCAAAAGCTTTTTCGACCATTTTAGCCAGGCAACACTGTTCTTTAACAGCCAATCTCCGGCAGAACAAAAACACATTGTAGATGCTTTAACCTTTGAATTAGGAAAGGTAGAAAGGGGCTATATAAGAGAAAGGGTTTTGGGGATGCTGACACAGATAGATAAAAATTTGGTAACCCAGGTTGCAGATGGTTTGGGTTTACCTGTTCCTAAAGGCCCGCAGACGCCAATGAATTTTGGTGTGCCTGCAGATGCAAATGAAAAAGATTATGAGCCGGTAAAAACAAAACCGGTGATAGACAAATCACCTGCATTGAGCATGAAAGATACCATAAAAAATTCCATCAAAACAAGAAAAATTGCCTTTCTGATTGGTAAGGGTGTGGATGATAATTCTGTTGCTAAAATGAAAACGGCTTTAGAAAAAGAAGGAGCAACAGTTAAATTAATAGCACCAAAATTAGGTGCCGTAAAAACAGCAAAGGAACAACAGCTTACTGTTGGTGGAAGTTTTTTAACGGACGCATCTGTTTGCTACGATGCTGTTTTTATACCAGCAGGAAAACACTGTAAGGCTTTGGCGCAGGAGCCAGATGCTATCCATTTTATCAATGAAGCTTTCAGGCATTGTAAGGCAATTGCAGCCGACGGAGAAGCTGTAGATTTATTGCAATACACTTATGTAAATCCCAATGGACAGCATGAGAAAGTTATTGCCGAAGGTGTACTATTAAATAAACAACCCCGTGATTTTATAAATGCTATTGCTAAGCACCGTTTCTGGGAAAGGGAACTGGCTAGAAAAGTGCCTGCCTGATGAATCATACATGGCTTGCAGAAATGGCATTAATCTTGAATTAAAAATAAAATTCAAACCAAAAAGTAATCATCATGAAAAAATATTCTTACAATTATCTGTTTTTTTATATTGTTGTTGTCCGGTTTGCTTTCCGGTTGCCAGGCCATTGGAAGTATTTTTAAAGCAGGAGTATGGAGCGGCGTTTTACTGGTAGTTATTGTGGTGGGTGTTATAA
The DNA here is from genome assembly GCA_025362235.1 of Ferruginibacter sp. Taxonomy (GTDB): domain Bacteria; phylum Bacteroidota; class Bacteroidia; order Chitinophagales; family Chitinophagaceae; genus Ferruginibacter. The sequence goes on from JANYGZ010000055.1 coordinate 51,529, forward strand.
TATTTATTTTTTCACGAGGGAAAAAAAGTAACATGTAATTTAAACGGAGGGCAAGCAATAATGTTTGCCCTTTCTAATTTTTTCATTCGAGAACTTTTCTTGCAAAATAAGAAATTCTTGTCATTTTTATCGCTGATAATGCATACAGATGTAATATTTACTTAGGTGCTTATTTGCAAACGGGTTTTAATCACAATTCCGGGTAACAAAAGATTTACTTTTCCAATTTGTGATATACTATTGTTACTGTAATAGATTTAAAAAGTGCATAAATATAACTTAATGCTATTCGAAGAAATAAAGAGAAGCAGCTATTTTGAAACTGAAGGTATAATGGGATTATTTTAATTTGTATTTATTGAAAATGTAATTGATTTCGGAAAGAGATAAACTAGCCTAACCCTTGATCGTAATTTTTTGCATGGCTTTTAGGTAATTTTTAATCAGTCATTTTATAACACATCATTTTCCACCGTTATCAAACCAATTGCCCGGGAATGCGAAATGGCTTCCCCACTATGCGTAAACTGCAATACTGCAATATTACGGGCTTCAATTTTTTTGAGTACGGCTGCGGTGGCTGCTTCGTTGGTCTTGGCCACGTTACGGATATAAACAGCGGCAATACGATCGCTGTATTTTTCGGTGAGTCTTTCATAAATAAAAGGATCGCTTTGCGAGTTATCGCCAAACAATACAAAACGCTGTTGGGGAAAATGCACAAACAATCGTAGGATCCTCAACAGTTTTCCTTCATGCTTCGTTTTGCCTGTTTTAAACAACTGGTACCATTTTTTAATCTGGTTTAACAGGAACGAGCCTTGTGGTAATTTATTGAGGGTGAAAACTGCGACGAGATAATCATAAAGGTTAAATTCACTGCTGGAAACATAAAAGAAAGGATTCGGTTGTTCACTTACGGTATTCGACAGCGCCAGCAACTGGTAATGTTTTACAACATCTTCAAACACCCTTCTTTGTGCAGGAGATTTAAACAACAGTTCTTTCATGCGCTTAATACTGGTAGCCGAATGAGATATCATCACCGTGTCATCAATATCAGAAATAAATGCGTATTGCGTAAGAAAGGGTACCACAATTTCGCCGTACGTTTCAGAGCCTATGCCTGGGTCTCCCAGGGTTACGGGCAATTTGTGAATGCCGGCGGCCGTATTTTCAGCTGCCTGCCATTCCAATAAAAAAAAACCGTCATCCTCTGATACGGCTTCAATGGTTTGTCCCTGCCATGTTGTTTTAACTTTTTGTTTACCCACAGGCTTAACAATAAAAAGATTTAGGAGATGCAAGAGATTACTCAAGGCGCCACGGCTATTTTCATGAACTGGCTTTAAAGGTTTTTCTAAAACATGTCCGAACAGAACCATATCGTGAGTATGTCCATATCCTTGGTATAATTTTAGTACTGTGTGTTTAGCCATAAATGAATCTTATTTTAAATAAAAACAACCTATGTTACCCAGCAATGATATGCCAAATTTACTGTTTATTATCAACCTGGCTTCTGGCAAAAACAATACAGACTGGAATGGAATAATTGCTGATCATTTCAAGGATAAGGCAGTAAATGCCATGGTGCACTTTTTGCCCGAAAGCTGTGACCTGCAGGAGCTGAAAAAAAAGATTGACCATGTGCAGCCAGACAAGGTGATAGCAGTGGGTGGTGATGGCACTGTGAAACTTGTAGCAGAAGCATTGCTTGGCAGGGATATCCCATTGGGCATTTTCCCTGCAGGGTCTGCCAATGGCATGGCCAAAGAACTGGATATACCTGCTGAGGCAGAAAAGGCTTTTGAAATTATTGAGCATGGAACGTTCAAAAAAATTCACCTGCTAAAAGTGAATGATGAAATTTGCATTCACTTAAGCGATATCGGCTTCAACGCATTTGTGGTGAAGAAGTTTGAAGAAGAAAACACACGGGGTATGTGGGGCTATTTTAAATCAGCCTGGAAGGTACTATGGCAACATCGCCGGATGGAGGTGCAAATAAAATCTGATGGGGACTATATCAAACGAGATGCAGCCATGGTGGTAGTTGCTAACGGCACTAAATATGGCAACGGTGTAGTTATCAACCCGATGGGCAGCTTGTATGATCATTTTTTTGAAGTGGTCATAATCCGTAAAATATCGTTTACTGAAATATTCAAGATGCGCTTTTTTAGCGGCGGCCTTAATAATAAAAAAACCGAACTTTTACAAACTTCCAAACTTATACTTACCTCCAACCGCCACATACATTTTCAGGTGGATGGCGAATACCTTGGAAAAACCAGGAAGCTGGTGGCAGAGATCATTCCCGAAGCGATCAGTGTATTGGTGCCTGCCGTTTTACCAATATAAGTTAAAGTATGGAATGGTTTATAAAAAACTAAAAATAGCAGCGCAAAGCTTCTGAATGTCTGAAGAAAAATTACTACTGCACTTGAGTTGTCCAACCATGTACATTCATCCGCTTTGTGAGTTTGAAGTTTTGTTGAAATCGGGTATGATTATGTGCAATGTGGGATTAACCTCGTGAGTAACTAATTCCCCAATTTTACAAGATAACTGTTAGAAGTCTTTGTTTGTTATAAACGGAGACCTTTTTTATTAAACAAAGTTTTTAATTCTTTGTATTTGCTTCCAAAGCTATCCGTTGTTCAAAAAATAAAATAACTTTCTACCCCACCAGTCAGTAATACTTTTGCATGCAAGATTAATATAGTAAAGACTTCTACAATTACAAGGGGGGAAATTTTATAAGTATCCCTTTCTTTTCGGTAATCCATTCTTCCCTTATCATGCTATTAAAAATAAAACTCACCTTTTCTTTTAGGCATTGGCTTTCTATTGTCGTCAGCATCGTCTTCATCTTCATTTTCGTCTTCGTCTTCATCATCACCACCTTCAGGTAGGCCACGAGCGTTTTCGCTATGTCCAGATAAGAAATCGTCATCTTCATTTAGAAATTCATTTAAAAACTCCTCCTGATCTTGTTCATTTACAATATAGTCAGGTTGTGCCGGCTTAAAAAAGTCAGTGCCGCTTTCCAGGTTTTGATCAGCTAACAGTACTTCACCCGATGATTGCTGCTGAACAGTTTTTTGGTCATTGCCGTAGTTATTAACTTGCTTTTGCATGATGTTGTGTTTTTTGGTTTTTTAGATTGGTTTGCCAAATAAATATTACTAAACGTGTGCCATCCTATTTGTTCAAATAAATTGTAAAAATGTTATTGGATGTTGATAAATTTCTACAACAGTTATAGCTTGAAAATAATGAGTATTTTATTTACCCAATTCTTATTTTGCCTGGGCAAAAATGATAACAATGTTATTAGCATCAGTGTTAGGGTATAATTGTCTAAGGTAAACGGGTAAAGGGCTAAGCGGCGGAAGAATACGACAAACAGTCCATCCAACCGCTGCCTCCAAGATGGCTCTACCTCCTCAATATTCAAAAGCTACTACGTAATTTACATTCACCGTTAAGTGCCTGCACAGTAGCCTGTTCTATCAACTGCGCCGCTACGGAAAATTTTTATTTAAAGAGCAATGAGGAAGGTCAAAAATGTCCGGAGACGCTGGTTGGCAGGCGTTCCCTGGTCGTCAGGCACACCCATGCACATCGCAACCAATATATTCAGAAATCAGACATACATTATACCAAAAAATTACACTTCATGCACGATTTTTTATTATTTTATATAAAACATTTTTCTTGGCATGGTGTTTATTGTTTATAAATTGTTATTTATTTTATAATAATCTGGATAAAACGGTTGTTTTAAAAACCAAAAGAATTAGGGTCAATTTTATAATGAAAAAAATCACTGGTTTAGTAAAAGAAGTATCATCAGGGTTTTTGGTTATCACTCTCGTTTTTGCGGCCTCCCTGCTTGTATTTGCTTACATCGCAGATGAAAACGTTATAGAAAAAAATAACCAATTTGATGCTGCTGTGATAGCTTATGTCAAAGCTCACACTAGCCCATTATTGGTGAAAGCGATGTTGATAATAACTTTTTTTGGTTCAACAAAGTTTTTATTACCGGCCTATATTTTACTAATAGCATTTCTCATTTGGAAAAATAAAAAGGTAATTGCGATAGATATTTCTATCATCGCCATCAGCAGCACTTTAGTTATGTTTTTATTGAAGACTTATTTTAAAAGGCACCGGCCTGATTCAGCACTTGTTAAAACAATTGTTGGGTATAGTTTTCCAAGTGGTCATTCGGTCTCCTCTTTTATTTTTTGTAGTATACTTGCATATCTTTTGTGGAAGACAAATATTTCATTTTTTAAAAAATATACAATCTCTTTGCTATTATTGTTATGTACAATTGCTATTGGCCTTAGCAGGATAATTTTAATGGTGCATTTTGCTACAGATGTGATTGCCGGTTTTTGCTTTGGCATTGCCTGGGTATTGTTTTCTTTTTGGGCAATTAAAAAGATACGTAAAATATATTCACTCGGTTCAACCCCATTAAAAACACTTGTTAGTTAGGTCTGCTTAAAAATTTAATTTAGCTGTATAGTTGTATAAGAGAATGTATAGATATATTAACAGTTACAGGCATCACTGCAGCAGCGCTTGTCCCTATTTTTTTAATAGGGATCTATCCTAATGAAATAAACGATGAAAACGACCCTGAAACAGGAGAAGAAAAAATAGAGTCTTAAATATATTCAACAAAAATTAAACCACCAATCATGAAAAGTAAAACAACATCCAAAGGAAATTTTTTCGAAAACCTATCATCAAAAGCTACAAAAGCTACTGGCAGTACACCCGCTATTTTATTAGCTTTTGCTTCCATCATAATATGGGCTGCATTTGGTCCGTTTTTTCATTACTCTGACACTTGGCAAATGGTAATTAATACCGGCACAACCATCATTACTTTTCTGATGGTGTTCTTAATACAAAAATCCCAGAACAAGGAATCACTGGCAGTGCAGTTAAAATTAAATGAACTCGTGGCAGCACATGAACTAGCCAGTAACAGATTGGTAGATGTAGAAAATATGACAGAAGAAGAATTAAGAGTAATTCAGAAATATTATGCGCAGCTTAAAACCATAACAGAAAAAGAGGAATCATTACAGACATCTCATTCTATTGAGGAAGCCGAACATATGCATAAAATTAAAAAGGAGTTAGAGGCTAAAATTCAAAATGAAATAGATAAATGAACAACAGTATGAAAGTCTTTTATAGATTATTGCTTTTTGTATCCAGCTTGATTTTGTTTGCCAGCTGCGAAGTTTTAAACAACTCTTCCAAGTTTAATTTTATTGATGGTTATTATAAATCCAAACTAAATACGAAAAGGCCTGTCAAATATTATTTAGTGGTTACCGGTGATTCAATTAAAGTTTACCCGGCTCGTTCCGCATCAAAGAAAATCGATACTGTGAGTACAGTCACCATTTTTTTTCCACCGGTTCAGAAGTCTGAATCGTTTAAGCCCGTGTCTTTCAGAACCAATACTTTTGACCTGGATGTATTCACTATTTTATTTAAATACCGAAGCCCGGTAGGAGAGTTTCCCAACCAGTTTAATACTGGGTTTAACGGTGCTTTATTTACTGGATACAGAACAGATGTGTACAATCTATCTTACAAAGTAAACCCATTGAATCTGGCAAAACGTATCGTGACTCACTATGGATATAGTATTGGTGGATTTGCAGGTTTGGGTACTGCCAGGATAGATGAATATGTTACATTGAACCGTATCAATTATCAATATGACGGAGCTGTTATTACAACAGGTTTAGCTGTAGAGTTTGCAATCAATAAAATTAACTTCGGGATTAATTATGGATTTGATTTTTTAACTGACAGAAATAAATATGTTTGGATTAATAACGGCAAACCCTGGTTAGGCATAAGCCTTGGCCTTAATATCAATTAAATTTCCTTGATTTTTTATTTGGAAATGTAAGTAATAATATAGTAAATACCGCACTTTTGTTTTTCTACAGAAATGGCCTGATAAAGCAATGTGTGCAGCGTGCCTTAATAAGCATATCAAAGTCTAATGTACAAATGCCTGGTTTTGGCAGGAGATAATTTAAAAATCTATGTACGCCTTTACTTTTTGGTATCATTTATTTAATACTTTTAATTAAATTTTTTTATCAAGGTTTATTTAAAACAATTATATGATTAAGAATTCGAATAAAAAATAAAACTACCTTATAAAATGGAAAAGATTTCTAAACAGCTAATTGACTTCAATAACTCGCTTCTACCGGAGATGATTACCTATAAATACAAATTCATTAGTGAAAATCTGTACAGGTTTTTTAGAGGAACAAACCACGTATTTTACCAAGATTTAAAACTCACTAAAACATTATTCGAATCACCCACAACATGGATATGCGGTGATCTTCATCTTGAAAACTTTGGTAGTTTTAAAAGCGATAACCGGCTTGTTTATTTTGATTTAAATGATTTTGATGAAGCCATACTGGCTCCGTGTTGTTTTGAAGTACTGCGAACTGTCACAAGTATCTTCGTTGCTTTCGACGCTTTAAATATAGAGCAGAAAAAAGCTTTGAATATGGCGCAACTGTTTTTAAAATCTTACTCTTCTTTACTTGCAACTGGAAAACCAAATTACATAGAAGCTAATACTGCGAAAGGTATAGTTTGCGATTTTCTAATAGCCGTTGCAAAAAGAAAATCTAAATTATTATTAAGAAACAGGACATTTATTAAAAACAAAAAATTAAGATTACTACCTGATCACCCCAAACATTTTGGATTGCATAAGGATTTAAAACAAGAACTGACGGATCATATCGAATTATGGCTTAAAAACGATGGCAACAGTCCTTACAACTACAAAATATTGGATATCGTTTTCAGATTAGCCGGTACCGGAAGCGTAGGTCAAAAAAGATATCTGATTCTATTAAAAAGTTTAAATAAATATGGTGAGAAATATCTTTTATTAGATATGAAGCAGGCGACCAAGTCGTCCCTTGCCCCCTTTATAAATACCAATCAACCCGTTTGGAAAAATGAAGCAGAAAGAATTATATCTATTCAGCGCATGATGCAAAACCGTTCCCCTGCTTTATTAAGTACAACTATTTTTAAGGATGAACATTATGTGATTGCAGAAATGCAACCTACGGAAGATAGTTTGAATTTTAAATTACTAAATAAGGATTACCGGAATATGTATCAGGTCATTGATGACATGGGTATGCTTACAGCATCTTCGCAGCTACGAAGTTCTGGAATACGAGGTTCAGCAATTACAGATGAATTGATTGAATTTGGTAAAAATACCAAATGGCAGGACTCAGTCTTAAAATATGCTATTCAATACGCATTAAAAGTTAAAAAGGATTATATAACTTATTTAGTTGATTATAAAAAAGGAGTTTTTAAAACCCAAATTAATTCTAAGCCAAAAGACGGTAATGTATTTGTTTGAATAATATCAAACCCATATTTACTCTTGTAAAATAACCTTAATCTTATGGTATTAGCAACTTACAAAAAGAAACGCAATTTTAAAGAATCTCCTGAGCCAGCCAGTGGCAGGCTTTTTGAATTGTACAAAATGTTTTTAGGCAGTTTCTTTTCTTTATCGCTGCATTTTATTTCCAAATTTTAGCTGCCCCATTTTTTTTGATGTAGTCCAATACTTCTGTTTTCATAAAATACAACCGGCCCTTTTGTTTATGTGAAGGCAGGTCCCGGTTTATCCAGTCTGTTAAAGTAGGTGAACCTATCAACGATGTTTTGTATTTCATTTGCTCAAATCAAACATATGTTGAGTTTCTAATAACACAACACGTTAATTATTATATTTCAAAAGAGAACCCTTTATCAAGTAATTGGTCATAAGACTTCTTATCAAATCTATAAAGTTGCGCTGCCCTGTGCCAAACATCTTTTTGTTTTTCGTCACAAGAAACAAGCAGATTCATTTTCATTAATCTCCTTCTGAAATTGGGCTTATCAAGTTTCTGATCAAGAATGGCTTCATACAATTCCTGTAGTTGAAGCAAGCTGAATTTTTTAGGAAGTAAGTTAAAACCAATCGGCTCGTGGCGGATTTTATGTTGTAGAAAACTGAAACATTTTTTTGTAATTTCTGTGTGATCGAAAGCCATTTTAGGAATGTTCCTAATGTTGAACCAATCAACTTGAGATACAGAACCACCCGCATGGAGTTCAAATTTTTCAATATTCACCAGGGCGTAATAACATATAGTAATAACCCTTTTTTCCGGAAACCGGCCAACCTTCCCAAAGGCCTGGTACTGTTCCAGGTAAATATTTTTTACCGCAGTTTGTGCAGTAAGAAGTCTATATGCAGCATCATCGATGCTTTCATTATACATTATCCATCCTCCCGGTAATGCCCATTGCCCCTTGGTAACTCCCTGCCCATGTTTTACCAATAAAATAGAAATGGCTGCGTCTTTAAAACCAAAAATTACACAGTCGATAGATAAAGCATCAATGATTTCGTTTGTTGCGTTCATGTAAATTTTTTGCGTAAATGAAAGGTATTTTTTATAGCCGTTGTTGCAAAGATAATAAAGAAGTAATCCATTTATTTTAAAAGATTATCTTTTTAAGATTGATGATATAGTCATTTGTACAATATTATTCGGTTTATAGATTATTTATTATCAATTATTTATATCTACCTAAAAAATATATATGTAAAATAATTGGAAAAGTGAAAATATTAATTTTACCTTGTTGTCGAATTAACTATATCTATATAGTCATTTTTACAATAACAAAATACCAGTAGATATCAGTTATAACGATTGCTATTTTTAAGTTTCAAAAACATTGCTAAATGAAAATCAAAATCTATTTGCTTCTATTGCTCATTTCCTGCTGTGGCTTTTATGTGGCACAAGCACAAAACTTTAAGGTTACCGGTAAATTAAAAAGCAGTATTACCGGCGAACCGATTTCCGGAGCTACGGTTTCCATAAAGGGAACAAAGACTTCTACTATCACCAACCCAATGGGTGCTTATTCTATCGATGCTCCTGCTTCGGGATCCACATTGGTAGTATCCTATGTAGGCATGAAAACCGTTGAAAAGGTTATTCCTTCTTCCGGTATTTTAGACATCACTTTGACGCCTGGCGGTTCGGATATGGGTGAAATTGTGGTGATTGGTTATGGTAGCCTAGCCAAACGAAACGTAACCACTGCCGTATCTACCATTAAAGCTAAAACCATCGAGTCGCTGCCGGTATATAGCCTGGACCAGGCTTTACAGGGAACGGCACCGGGGGTGATAGTAGCCCAAACCTCAGGCTCACCTGGGGCGCCGCTTACTGTTCGGGTGCGGGGCACCAGTACTGTAGGAAATACGCAACCACTATACATTGTAGATGGAATGCAAGTGCCGAATATCAATTACCTGAATTCATTTGATATAGATAATGTTTCAGTATTAAAAGATGCGGCAGCGGCGGCTATTTATGGTTCCCGTGGCGGCAACGGCGTTGTACTATTGCAAACCAAACATGGCAGAAGAAATATGCAGGCACCATCTATAACATTTGATGGTTATTATGGTATTCAAAACCTGGGTCACACGCCCGACCTGATGAATACCAACCAATACGTGGATTACTATAATAAGTATGCAGCGCAAAATGGCGGCACACCAATATCCGATGCGGATAAACAAAAGCTGCCGAATACAAATTGGTTCAACGAAGTTTTTGAAAAAAATGCCCCGATATACAATGCTATTTTGTCGCTTGCCAATGGCGGCGATAAATACTCCTATTATGTTTCCGGAAGCGATTTTAAACAAACCGGCATGGTGGGCGGAAAGCAGGGAAAGTCGGACTATGAAAGAAGAAACCTGAAATTTAATTTCGAATTCGATCCCATACCTAATGTTAATATCAACCTCGGCGCAAATCTTGTTCAGCAGGAACGGAACTATCTTTTCGAAAATACCGCCGGCACCGGAGTAGCACTGATGAATTATATTGAAGGGCTTCCATCTATTTACCCCGCATTCGATTCCAGCAAGTCAACCATTCCTTTTAATATGGGTGATTTGTCAAAACCTATAACAGTTAATGGAGTAAATGTACCTGCGGTTGGGGCCATCACAAATCCTTTTCTTTCACTGCTGATAACAAATAATCGTACGCTCTATCAAAACCAAACTTATCATGGCGCCATTACCTGGAAACCAGTTCCCGGGCTGGAACTTTCCACTTCTTATGATTACTACCAGGAGCTGGCCACGGATAAAAAATTTACTCCGCAGTTTGACTACAGGCCTGCACAAAACTTTTATAATTTGAATGCCTCATTAACAGAAACCAACTACACTAATACGTTTTCTCAGTGGGAAGGAAATGCAAAATATAAATTTAAAAATTTGGGTGATAGTAAACTCGACGTTATGGGGGGCTTTACAGTGCTACAATCCAAAGGCAGCAGTTCAAGCCTCTCTGGTGCCGGATTTTTTGTAAACGATTTCAAGTCGGTAAATTTCGCACTTATGCGTGATCCGACACAAATTGTGAATGCGCAGCCACAGGCATACGAAACAGGCCTTCTTTCTTTTTATGGAAGAGCAAACTATAGCTATAAGGATAAGTATTTGCTTGCTGCAACCCTTCGCAGTGATGCCTCCTCTCTTTTCGGACAGTCAAACAGAGCAGCGGTTTTCCCTTCTGTTTCTGCAGGTTGGGTGATTTCTGAAGAATCATTTATGCATGATTCTAAATTTATCAGTATGATGAAATTAAGGGCCAGTTGGGGTATTAACGGAAACAACTTCATCAATCCTTACCAATACAGTACCGTGGTAAACCCTAATTCCGGTCCCTCATTCGGAGGGTTAAATACCGCAGGAATCAGCATTCCTTACCTCGCTAATCCAGATGTAAAATGGGAACAGTCTCAGCAAACAGATATCGGGCTGGATATAAATTTATTCAACAACGCCCTGGGCTTCACCATTGATTATTATAATAAAAAGAACTCAGGTGTGCTGATTCCCGTGGGAACTCCAATTTATACAGGCTATGCTTCGGCAGCCGCTAACGTGGCCGATATCAAAAATAGCGGTATAGACTTACAGGTATCCTACCAAAAAAAATACACAAACTCTTTTTCGTGGAGTGCTTCTGCAAATTTGGGATATAATAAAAACGAAACTACCGGGCTTGGCGAAAAGGGCCAACCGATCCCCGGAGGAAGCATTGGATTTATATTTCCGTCTCCTATTACTAATACTTATGTAGGCCGCCCGGTTGCCAGTTTCTATGGGTTTAAGGTAGAAAAGATAGATGAAACCGGCAAAATGATTTTTCAGGACCTGAACAAGGATGGAAAGATTGATAACAATGATAAAACCTATCTCGGCAGTGGACTTCCTGATTTAACTTATGGGGCAACCATCGGTGCAGAATACAAGGGATTCGATTTTAGCGCTTTTCTTTATGGAACATCCGGCAATAAAATTTATGATGCTACTGTCAGGCTGGATGCAAGTTATTCTAACCGGCCAGTATCCTATCAAGACCCTGGCGCTCCCAAAAATGTGTTGGGATCTGGTGGAACCGGAACATCGCAAACTGCTGTTTCAGATTTCTATGTAAAAGATGGTTCTTTTGCCAAACTGAAAACACTTACGCTGGGATACAGCCTTCCCCAGTCTTTGCTCAGTCATATTCATTTGTCGCAGATGCGGGTTTATGTTACCGGACAAAATCTTTTCGTCATTACAAAATATAAAGGAATCGATCCGGAAATTGGGCAGTCATCTTCTTCTAACACACTCGATGTGGGCATCGACCGTGGGTTTTATCCGCAACCGGTAATGTTTATTTTCGGATTACAAGTAAAATTTTAAAACTCAATAAAAGCCTTATATATGAAAAGTATTTCATTTAAAAAACAGCATTTCCTGCTCGTAAGTATTGTTGTGTTGTGCCTGATTTTTACTTCCTGCAATAAAGACGAACTGTTGAATAAAAATCCCATCACTTCTTTAAACAGCACCAACGCCTTGGTTACTGAGGCCGATTATACTGCGCTCACCAGTGCTTGCTACGATCCAATTCAATGGCAGGTAATCAATGGTGCACAAACGCATATTTTGCCGGTAATGTTTCAGGACATCCGGGCCGATAACTGTCTTTCGCAGTGGGCATCTTACTGGACCTACGGTGCTGTATTCGACGACCTTCGGTTGATTGAGTCCAACAATACCAATATTGCTGCCCTGTGGCAAAAATGGTTTACTGCTGTAGCCCGGGCCAATGCTGCAATGCATTCAGATTCTACTTTCAAGGGGTTTGTAACAGAAGGCCTGCAGGCCCGATTGATAGCCGAAGCAAAATTTGTGAGGGCTTTCGCTTATTTTCAACTGGTAATAAGTTTTGGGGATGTGCCACTTATTACCAGCTATATCAGCACCACTTCCACTAATGTAATTTATCCGAGAACGCCCGCTGCGGCTGTATATGCACAAATTGCAAATGATTTACTGGCTGCCGCAAAAGTTTTGCCCTTATCCTATAGTGGTGCAAATTTAGGTAGAGCTACCAGTGGAGGGGCTTATGCACTGTTGGCAAAAGCAAGTCTATACCAAAAAAATTACGCAGATACACGCAAGTATTGCGAAATGGTTATGAGTTCCGGAAAGTATAGCCTAGTGCCCAATTTTGCCGATAATTTCAGCCAGGATCACGAGTATAATTCCGAAGCCATTTTTCAGATCGGCTACATCTCCGGCATTTTTAATAAGCCATTCGAATCGGCTGAGGCTACACAAAATCAGGGGTCGGCTTCTTACCAGATGTTTGGATTAATTCCCGCCGGCACCGGTGGCTATGGAAATTGTGTTCCCCGGCAGGGTTTAATTGATTTATATAATAATACAGATACCCGCAAAGACGCCACTTTTATTGTGCCAACTACCTATCTGAATGATTTGGGTATGACGGCATACGATGCCGGTACCCAATATTATCATTATTACTGGACCAATCCGGATGCTTTAATTTCTCAGGCTTCTGTGCGGAAATTTTACATTCCTAAATCGACGGCTTTATCACTGACGAATTTAGGTAGTGATGGTTTGAATGAAAATATATTACGTTATTCGGATGTATTACTTATGCATGCAGAAGCTTCTGTGATGGGTGCCGGTGGCGACGGACTGGGCTCGCTTAACGCGGTAATTCAAAGAGCCTATGGAGGAAATCCTTCGCATAATCTCACTTCATTTACGTTGGCAGATGTAAAGTTGCAAAGACGCCTGGAACTTGCTACAGAAGGATGGGATCGTTTTACAGATTTAGTGCGTTGGGGCGATGCTGCTACTGCACTGGCTTTTAAGCATTTCAAAGTTGGAAGAGATGAAGTATTACCAATACCACAAGGCGAAATTGATTTGGTAGGTGCTGGTATACTTGTACAAAACCCAGGGTATTAATTTAAATAACATTTTCCATAGGGCCTAGCAGCCGTTAGTTTTGGTAGCCTGGCTGGCAAGCCGGGCTTTTTTAAACGCTGGCCAATTATTTTACGCTTGTAAAAGAAGCAGGCACCATAAAAAAGTGGTGCAAATTCAGCAACAAATAAATTTTGCCAGAAGCTGGTTTCGGCCTTGCCTTAGATAATGAAAGATAAAAGTTTAAGAAAAAAGAGTTGGTTGCCAATCCCATTATTTACAACTACTAAAATAAATTGACACCCAAACGAGAAGAGCTTTTGTTAAACGTTTTATTTAAATTTATAAATGAAAAAAAATAATTTCTATATAATTTGGGTGGCGTTTACTGCTGCCATTGGCGGGTTTTTATTGGGCTTTGATGGGTCAGTAATTTCCGGGGCAATTCCATTTTATAAATCAGTTTTCAATTTGCAGGATGGCTCGTTTATGATTGGGTTTTCTGTTTCGTGTATTATATGGGGTGCTATTTTAGGAAACCTCATTGCCGGTCCTTTAAGTGACCGGATAGGGCGTAAACCCTCCCTATTAATTGCTGCGCTCCTTTTTACGTCAACTGGGTTAATGTGTGCTTTTGCAAATTCTATTGAAGTTTTTTTATTGGGAAGAATTATCGGCGGGTTAGGTGTTGGCATTGCTATACTTGTGGCACCGGTTTATATTGCAGAAATAGCTCCCGCAAAAAAAAGAGGTTGGTTAGTTTCCTTCAATCAGCTCTTAATAGTGATTGGTTTATCGGCTGCCTATTTTTCAAACTATTTTATTTTAAAAACTGTTGAGGATCCGTTAGTTAACTGGCGTTGGATGCTGGGAGTTGAAACAATTCCTGCTATACTTTATTTTCTTTCAGTATTATTCATCCCGGAAAGCCCCCGGTGGTTGATTATGCATGGCAAAGATGAAGCGGCTTTAAAAATATTAACCAGTGTTGACGGAGAAGAACATGCCTGGAAAGAATATGATGAAATAAAAAAAACTGTACTCACCGAAAAGAAAGTGAGTATTGCTGCACAGGCCAAAGAATTGTTTACAAAAAAAATGAAGTTAATTCTTATTATAGGGTTTGGCCTGGGTATACTACAGCAATTTTCTGGCATTAATGCGATACTTTATTATGCTCCGATGGTTTTTGAATCTGCAGGTGGAGGAAGGGATGCCGCATTCATGCAAGCAATTGTATTGGGTGTTGTTTTTGTTGTAATGACGGTCGTTTCTATGTTTTTGATAGACAGGTTAGGCCGTAAGCCATTGCTATATATGGGTGTGGGCCTGATGGCTCTGTCGCTGACTATTACGGGATTTTTATTTAAAAATGCAACCTACCAGGTCAACCAACATCAAATTGCTGCAGCTGCCGAATCTGTTTTTAAAGATGAATTTTGGGTAGTAGCAAAAAAGCAAAATTCAACATTAACCGGGTATGACGACTTTTCTGTCGCCGACAATAAGGCAACATTCAAAAAGAAAAATATCGTTATCAGTTCATTAAACCTTGTTGATCAAGAAGGGCATGAAATTGAATTACGTAAAGATGCTTTTATTAAAAATGCTGCCGTTTTAAAAGACAAAGTATTTACAAGTGAACTTGATTTTTACGATGCAATAAAATCAATGGCTAACGGTACAACCATTA
This sequence comes from Ferruginibacter sp., assembly GCA_025362235.1. Lineage (GTDB taxonomy): Bacteria > Bacteroidota > Bacteroidia > Chitinophagales > Chitinophagaceae > Ferruginibacter. The sequence continues at coordinate 66,666 of JANYGZ010000055.1, forward strand.
ACATCGATTCGTATAAACCATTGTTGTTAAAGGACGGTATCAAAATAAATTCCTTTTTTGTGCTGATAAGTATTTTGGGCTTTATTGCCGGGTTCTCTATTTCCCTTGGTCCAGTAATGTGGGCAATGTTTTCTGAAATATTTCCCAATAGGTTACGTGGCCTGGCCATTTCAATTGTTGGCGCAGCAAATGCTATAGCCAGTTTTTTGGTAGCCACTCTCTTCCCCATTCAATTAGCAAAATTGGGCAGCAGTGGCACTTATTTTATTTATGCAGGTTTCATGTTCTTCTGTTTGTGGTTTGTATGGAAATACATTGTAGAAACAAAAGGTAAAACACTGGAACAATTAGAAAAAGAATTAATTAAATGATGAATGTAATCACTAACCCGATATTGAAAGGCTTCAATCCCGACCCATCCATTATTCGGGTGGAAGATGACTACTATATAGCCACATCAACTTTTGAATGGTTTCCCGGTGTACAAATACACCATTCAACCGATTTAAAAAATTGGAAATTAATTGAAAGGCCACTTAAGCGGTTATCGCAGTTGGATATGAAAGGTGTTCCAGATTCCTGCGGTGTATGGGCTCCCTGCTTAAGTTATGGGAACGGTAGTTTTTACCTGGTATATTCCAATGTAAAATCTTTTGCCGGTGTTTGGAAAGACACCCCCAATTATTTGGTTACCACAAATAATATTAATGGCGATTGGTCAGATCCCATATTTTTAAATTCAAGTGGTTTTGATGGAAGTTTGTTTCATGATGAAGATGGTAGAAAATGGTATTTGAGTATGCGGATAGATCACCGCAAAGGAAAAATGTTTGGCGGGGTTATTCTGCAGGAATATGAACTTACTGCGCAAAAATTAACCGGGCCGGTCCGCCATATTTTCGAAGGTTCCAGTTTGGGATTAACAGAAGGCCCACACCTGTATAAAAAAGACGGCTACTATTATTTAGTAACAGCAGAAGGGGGTACAGAATACGGCCATGTAGTAACTATAGCCCGTTCAAAAAACATTGAAGGCCCTTACGAATTAAGCCCCAATCATCCCTTTGTAAGTTGTAGAGAACAAAAGAATTATTATTTACAAAAAAGTGGGCACGGAGATTTAGTACAAATGAAAAACGGAAATTGGGTTGCTGTATTCTTAACTGCCCGTCCGGTTACGCCCCAGGGACTTTGCATCCTTGGCAGGGAAACATCAATAGAAACGGTAGACTGGCCCAAAAACGATTGGCCGGTTTTAGGCAGCGGAACCAACCGGCCACGGGTGGAAGTGCCTATGAATGAATTGCATGCTAACGGAATTTATAGAACAGAAAGCAGGGATGACTTTACAAGTTTGGAACTGGATTTAAATTTTCAATCTTTAAGAATTCCTATTACAGAAGATTGGGCTTCTTTAAAAAACCGGCCAGGATTTCTTACATTGTACGGTAGGGAATCATTGACATCAACGCATGAGCAGAGTTTGCTGGCAAGAAGAATAGAAAGCCTAAAAATGGAAGCAGCAACAGCTATTCTATTTAATCCGGAATCGTTTCAACAACTTGCAGGGTTGGTGTGCTATTATAACACAGCTCATTTTCATTACTTGCTCATAAGCGCAAATGATGAAGGCAAACGCTGTCTTCAAATTATTTCTTATGACCATTTTGAACATATTGAAGCCTATGAAGAGCCAATTATATTACCAGATAACGGTTTAGTTTTTTTGAAGGCAGCACTTAACGGCGCAGATATTCAGTTTTATTATGCCATCAAAGAAAATGAATGGATTATCGCTGGCTCAATTTTAAATGCAGGTATTTTGTCGGATGATTATGTACGTGAAGGGGGCACCCGTTACAGGCCTGCGTTTACGGGTGCCTTTGTTGGCTTGTGTTGCCAGGATTTAACAGGCAATAAAATGCCAGCCTATTTCGACTGGTTTAGTTATCAAAATCAGGAGTATGAAATTGACTCCAGCATAAAAAAAGAAATCGAATGCGTAAAAGCTATTTCAACCAATGCCTGATTCTTGTCGTTTCGCTGTTAATTTTTTCATGTAAAAATTCAAACGTAAAAACAGCTGCTGATCATAAACTGGCTAAGTTTGAACCTGCAGATGGAGAAGTAATTCTTTTTGTGGGACAGGAACCGGAATCAATTGGCGGAACTGATTTGTATCACGATGGATATTTTGACCACTATCCCCCGGCGGGTGGCTTTACGCAATACACTGATTTTTTATCGGGTCACAAAGGATTTAATTTTACCTATAAAGGATTAAGTGGCCTAACGGAATTTGATGATTGGGGTGATGGGCCAGAGAATATGTCAATCACTGTTTCTGATTCAACATTCAAAAATTCTTGTCTTGCCATCGGGCTTGATATTAGCCAGGGGCATGACAGTATAACAGCGGCTGGCGGGCATGATGATTTGATTTACCAATTAGGTGACTGGTTAAAAGGGTTGGGAAACCGGCCGGTGTTTCTCCGTATTGGCTATGAGTTTGACGGGTTTGACTGGAACCACTATAAAAAAGAATTTTACATACCTGCATGGAAAAGGATAAAAACAAAACTTGATTCGATGGGCGTAAATAACACTGCCTTTGTATGGCAATCAAAAGGTGCCGGAGCAACAAGGGAAATTATGAATGAATTTTATCCTGGTGATGAATATGTTGATTGGGTAGCGTATTCATATTTCATTCCCGCAGATTCCAGTAATCCGATGATGCAATTTGCAAGAGACCACAAAAAACCATTAATGATTGCTGAATCAAGTACCGTATTTTTAGATTCAAACAACATTTGCAAACCACTTGATCTTACAAAGCAGGCGGATGCAGAATGGGCCTGGAGAGATTGGTTCATGCCCTATTTTCGTACAATAAAAAGAAACCGGGATGTGATAAAAGCCATTCACTATATCAATGCTCCCTGGAAAACAAGATTGATGTGGAAAGACAATCCTTATTTTAAAAACATAGATGCAAGAATTACTAAGAACGATTCATTAAAAATATGGTGGCTAAATGAAACTTCTCAAAACATGTATTTAAAAGCATCGGATACTTTGTTTTCGCATTTATGGCATAAAAAATAATTGTTATGGAAAATTATCAACAGGCGGCAGAACAATTCTGGAAAGATGGGTACCTGATTCTTGAAAATTTTTTTCCGGGTGATGTTATGGATGAAGCCAACGAAATGATATTACAGCATTTTGGTCTTGATCCAAAATGGGAACACACAGATGAATTCATTTCTAAATCGGCAGTAGAAGTAGTTCCCTGGTTCCCTTATCGTGAGGGAAATACAAAACTGGATACTATTGATAAAAACCATGGAATGAATGCTATTACCAGTGCCATTTTAAAAGATGGTTGGGAAAATTTGTATTGCATGGCAATGTTTTCAAAGCAGGGAAGCAAAGGACAGGCGTGGCACCAGGATTGTCCGCCGGAAAATAAATTGAAATACAATTTAAACCGGTTGGTATATACACATGACATAAATGAAGCAACCGGCGGAGAAATAATAATTTATCCCGAAACACATAAAGCCGGCGAGTTACCAGCAGGAGTACCCGATGCTGATATAGATGGACAAATGATGTATGCACCAAAAAAGGGCACTATGATTTTTTTACACGGCCATTGCTGGCACAGGGTAAAGCCGGTTAAAAGTGTATATCGTATATCTACAAATTTCAGGGCTGTGCCATTGGGTGTGCCTGAAGATATTACGGACATCTGTGTATATAGAAATATGCGGTATAAATTTTCAACCAGCGAAATGGTTGAAACCCGGGTATAATAAATGAAAAAAGAAAAAATAAGATGGGGTATTTTGGGGGCAGGTGTAATCTCTCATGAATTTGCAAAAGATTTTAAGTTTATGCAACATGCAGCATTGATAGCTGTGGCTGCCAGGGATGTTGAGAAGGCTAAAATATTTGCATCAGAATATAAAATTCTACAGGCACTAAGTTATGATGAATTGTACCGCAGTAGTGATATTGATGCGGTGTATATTGCCACCACGCATAATTTTCATTTTGAACAAATTTTAAAATGTTTGCAAAATGGCAAAGCTGTTTTGTGTGAAAAACCTGTTACCGTAAATGATAAAGAATTTGAAGTCCTGGAGCAGGTATCAAAAAGTAAAAAACTTTTTTTAATGGAAGCCATGTGGACTTATTTTTTACCTGCCATCAACAAAGCAAAACAATGGGTTGATGAAGGAAGGATTGGAAAGCTAAAAGTGATACAGGCCGATTTTGCTTACCCTATGAAAAAGGATATGGAAGGGCGTATGTACAATCCAATGCTTGCCGGCGGTTCGTTGCTTGACCTGGGTATTTACCCAATTGCATTGGCTTACTATTTTACAAACAAAGATCCTGTAAAAATTACAGCAACGGCAGATATGACTGCAACAGGTGTTGATGAAAGTTTGGCCATGAATTTTCAATATGGCGATATTACAGCAACTTTATTTTCTTCCATTATTACCCGGATGACAAATGCCGGACGGATATTCGGCGACGACGGCTATATAGAAATTCCGGATTTCTGGCGAGCTTACGGATGTAAGCTTTATGATAAAGAATATAATCTTGTAGATTCTTTTGAAGATGATCGGGAATCACACGGGTTTATTTATGAAATGCAACATGCTAATGATATGATAATGGCCGGAGAATATGAAAGTTCGGTTGTACCACATAAAAGGAGTATGGCCATACAAGTAATAATGAAAAAAGTACGTAGCGAAATAGGATTAAAATACCCTTTCGAAAATTATTAGCAGGTGTTGGAAATAAATTAGAAGAAGGAATTATATAAAAAGGGTATTGGAGAACTTTAAAAGGATAAGCGATAGTGTTTCATTTATAAATTCTATTTCCCAAATGATTATACCAGCCTAGTGCCGATACTAAATTCTTCTCGGTATTGAATCGCCAGAAACTGAGTTCACCATCGAATGCTGCTGAAACGAGTTGGTCAATGAGCGGGTAGAACTACTACCAGAGAATGTTTTAAAAAACACTTAACTACTGGAGTTTCTGGGGCTGGAGGATAAAGCAGGATATTCGGAATCTAATTTACAGGAAAACATGCCAACCGAAGTATCAATTAGGCGTACCAAAAACATTCTTTAACGAGGCAATATTATCGTAAAATATCCTTCCCAAAATATAAGCCTTCCTGCATAATACTGATGCATAATAATTCTTGTACGGTTGTACTAAAAACCTTCCTCCTGCACTACCCACAAAACGTTATCCTTCCGTGATACTTTCGCAATACTTTCTCTTTTCCTTTGATCTATTGTAAACTTAAAAATAAAAAAATGAAAAGAATTATTATTACAGCAATCGCAATGGTTTTTACGGCAGGTGTTTTTGCCCAAACTGAGCCTTCTAAAATGGCTGACGACAAGAAGATGATGGATGACAAAAAAATGATGAACGACAAGAAAATGGCTGATGACAAGAAGATGATGGATGACAAAAAAATGAAGGACGACAAGAAAATGGCTAAAGACAAGAAGAAGATGGACGACAAAAAAATGAAGGAAGACAAGAAAATGGCCAAAGACAAGAAGAAGATGGATGACAAAAAAATGAAGGAGGATAAAAAGATGGAGGACGAGCAGAAAAAGAATTAAAAAAGCAAAAGCTGACGGTAAAATGTAAGAAAAAATGCTTGCAGTGGATTCATTTAATAAAAGGAGCCGTTAAACAAACGTTGCTGCTTTTATCAAAATATAGTCTTTAGTGTTTCTCTTTAATACAGTACATTTATTATTTATAAAGGGTGATAAAAGGTTTTTACTAAATTTAATAAGCAGGATGAAAAATATTTTAATGATTGAAGACGATCCCAACATTCTTGAACTGGTAGAGATTCATCTTAAAGATTTTCACTGTACCACCACTATGGCCAGCACTGGCGAGGCTGGTATCAGGCATGCTTTAACCAATGCTTTCGATCTCATCCTTTTGGATATAACGCTGCCGGATATTGATGGTGTTGAAATATGCCGCATACTGAGAGCAGAAAAAATTTCTACGCCGATTATCATGCTCACTGCAAGAACCGAAGAAATAGATAAAGTGATCGGCCTTGAAACCGGTGCAGATGATTACATTACCAAACCATTCAGCATACGGGAGTTGATGGCCCGTGTAAAAGCCATCCTCCGCAGAACGGAGATCAGTAAACATGCAGGGGATGTACAGGAGAAGATCACTTTTTATGAGCTGACCGTGGATCCACAAAAAAGAAAGGTGTTGCTGGGCAATAATAAAATCGAAGTCACTCCAAAAGAATTTGACCTGCTCTATTTGTTTATCAGCAACCCTGGTAAAAGCTATTCAAGAGATAACCTGCTCACGCTTGTGTGGGGATATGAATTTAAAGGATATGAGCATACTGTAAACTCCCACATCAACCGGCTGCGGGCAAAAATAGAACCCGACATCAACAAACCACAATACATACTTACCACCTGGGGTATTGGCTATCGCTTTACTGATGAAATTAAACAACATGATAAAAAACAGGTTCAATAGTTTATTCTGGCGCATCGCTGCCATTTTTTTTATACTACTGGTATTTATCGGTTTGTGTTTTGTATTCATAACCGTGCATTATTCCGGTCTTTATTTTGAAGAAATAAATCAGCGGCTTAATAAAAATACCGCAGCAGATATCGCTGCCCACTCCACCCCTTTTACTGATGGTAAAGTAAATAAAAAGGCAATGGAAGAAATGTTTGATCATGTAATGTCCATCAATCCCAGCCTTGAAGTGTACCTGTTAGATAACGGCGGAAAAATTCTCTCTTATTATGCGCCGAAGAAAAAAGTAGTGCTTGATAAAATAGACCTGCTACCCGTTAAAAAATTTATCGGCACAAAGGGAAATGAATATGTAACAGGCAGTGACCCTCATCATGTGGGGCTTGAAAAAATATTTTCAGTTGCTCCCGTTACAAATAATGGAACGCAGGCGGGTTATATCTATGCGGTATTGGCTGGGGAAGAGTATGATGCAGTTTCCAAAAGCCTTACCCGCAATTATTTATGGCAACTTGGTTTGCGTGGCATGATCATAACACTACTGGTAACATTGCTGGCTGGCCTCATTATCATCCGTTTTATCACCAGGAATTTTTCCCGCATTCTTGAAGTGATGCAAAAATTCAGGCAGGGAGATTTAACTGCAAGGGTGGAAGTAAAGTCTGCCGGTGATGTAAAACAGGTGGGTGATATTTTTAATGAGATGGCTGATATCTTAACCCAAAATATTGAAAAACTAAAAGAAGTAGAAGTGCTAAGGCGTGAGCTTATTGCCAATGTATCGCATGATTTGAGAACCCCTATTTCTATCATACAAGGGTATATTGAAACATTGCAGATGAAAAATGATACGCTCACCGGCGAGGAACGCAAGCGATACCTGGACATCATTTCAGAAAGCACCGGCAAATTGGAAAAACTGGTATCTGAATTGTTTGAATTGTCGAAGCTGGAAGCCAACCAGGTAAAACCGGTAAAAGAACCTTTCTTTATCAGCGAACTTGTAAATGATATCAGCAGCAAATATCAACTGATTGCAAAAGATAAAAATATTGCCATCACTACTTTCTTATCAAAAGAATTACCACCCGTTTTTGCAGATGTTTCATTGATTGAAAGGGTAATGCAAAACCTGATTGACAATGCGATGAAATTTACGCCTGAGGGAGGAAGTATCATCATCAAAACAAACAAACACCAGGACGAAGTAGAGATCACCGTAGCTGATACAGGCATAGGCATTCCTGAAAATGAACGGGAGCAGATTTTTGGCCGCTATTACAAAGCCAATAATTTTACCGATCTTAAAAACAGTACCGGGCTAGGGCTGGCCATCATTAAAAAAATACTGGACCTTCACCAGTCATCCCTTGAACTGGTAACCGAAGTAAATACCGGTAGTGCCTTTATTTTCAGGCTACCGGTTTATCAAAACAGTTAGCGTATTTTTTTGTTATTGAATAAAGGCAACGGGTATCCCTGGGTACATTTTAAATTGTCGCTTTGGTTGCAAGATTTTGGGCAAAAAATGAGTTAAATCTTCTGTTACTTTTGGATAAACCTTAGTAGAAAGGAAATTACTTTAATGATCAGATCTTATTATCAAATAATGTGGAAATAATATGAGTAGGCAAAATAAGGTAATAAGGTCAGCAATATTAAATGAACAATTCTACTAAGGGTTAAAGACCGAGCAAGGTAAGATGTACTAATTTACCATTTGCGAAGTATAGCGTGTTTTTTGTTATTAAATAAAGGCAACGGGTTTACTTTGATTGCAACTTTTTTAACATCTTTGTTAAAATCAGTTGTTACTAAAATCAATATCCTTTTGTGATAGTTTCGTGATACTTAAAAAATAGTTTTACACTATTAAATTATTAAACAATCATCATGAAAAAGATTACTCCTGTTTTATTGGCTGCGATAATATTATTTACAGCCAGTTGCAGCAATGCACAATCAGCTTCCAAAAAATACCCTGACCCTCCGGTGGCAGCCAATAAGGGAACCTATCCAATGCAATTGACCGATGCAGAATGGAAGGCAAGGTTAACCGAAGAGCAATATTATATTTTACGCCGGGAAGGAACTGAAAGGCCATCCACCGGAAAGTATGATCACTTTTACAAAAAAGGCACTTACTATTCTGCGGCATCGTTGCAACCCGTTTTTAGCTCTGAGGCAAAATTTGATTCAGGCACCGGCTGGCCAAGTTTTTTTGCACCGGTAAATCCTGATGCTGTAAGGCTGGTGGTCGATAACAGTTTAGGCAGTACCCGTATTGCAGTTGTAGACAGCAAAAGCGGCTCGCATTTAGGCCACGTATTTGATGATGGCCCTGCACCAACCGGCAAACGTTATTGCATGAATTCAGGCGCCCTCATTTTTGTACCCGAAGGCGGCACAGCACCCACTACATCAAAATAAAAACTATATACAATGAAACTATTAATTGCAATCATTTCTTTACTTAGCATTTGCCTGAACACTTCGGCACAAAATTTTCCTGTTGGTTCAACAAAACCCCTGGCTAATGAAGCAGTAGCTACTTTTTCTGAGGGCTGTTTCTGGCATGCCGAAATTGTTTTTCAAAGTCTGGATGGTGTACGGGATGCAGTTTCCGGTTATGCAGGCGGAACAGATACCAACCCATCTTACGAAAAAGTTGCAGGAGGCAATACCGGCCATGCAGAAACTGTGCAGGTGTATTACGATCCTGCAAAAATAAGTTACGAAACACTGGTAAAAGCTTTCTTTGCAAGCCAAGACCCTACTACACTCAACCGTCAGGGAAACGATGCCGGCACCGAATACCGGTCCATGGTTTTTTACAGAAATGAAAAAGAAAAACAAATAATTGAAAGCGAGGTAAAACGCCTCACCGATCTGAAAGTGTACAAAAACAAAATTGTTACTGAAGTGGTGCCCTTTAAAAAGTTTTATACTGCAGAAGGCTATCACCAGGAATACATCCACAACAATCCAGATAACTCTTATGTAGCGAATGTTTCTATCCCGGAATTTTTATCTTTTAAGAAAAGATTCAAAGCCAATTATAAATAGTTTAATCTCATAAAATGAAAAAAATAATATTGCTGTCCGTCATAATTTCGCTGCTGATTACAAGTTCCGCTTTTCAATCCAATTTTAAATTTACTGCGTCCTTTCAGCCTGTTGCAGTTATTGAATTGTTTACTTCGCAGGGTTGCTCCAGTTGCCCATCAGCAGACCGGCTTTTATCGCAAACAATCAATGAAGCAAAAAAAGATGGCAGAAAGATCTTTGCACTCTCTTTTCATGTAGATTACTGGAACCGCCTTGGTTGGGCGGATCCTTTCAGTGCAAATGAATATTCCCAGCGGCAAAGGGCTTATGCAGCCCAGCTAAACGACAATTCAGTGTACACACCACAAATGATTGTAAATGGTAGCATGCAATTTGTTGGTTCAGATGAAAAGGATTTAAAAGATGCACTGGATAAATCTTTACATACAGCACCAACTGCCGCTTTTAAAACACTCAATGCAACCTTGCAAAACAATACAGCACCCCAGGTAAAATTTTCGCTGGATGGAAATTATGCAGGCTGCAATATAAATTTTGCACTGGTATCGCTTAGCGAAACAACGTCCATCAAACGGGGTGAAAATGGCGGCCTTACATTGACCAATGAGCATGTAGTCCGCCAGTTTATTTCTATTCCGGCAACAGCAGAAGGCTTAATAAATTTTAAAGCATCGCCCTTACCTTCCGGCAACAATACGGCTATTGTTGCTTACCTGCAACAAAGCAATAACCTTAAAATTATTGGTGCTGCAATGGCTGAATTAAAGTAGTAATAACAAAACTAATTTCTTAGCTTGTAGAAAATTTATATGGCAGATGAAAAGTTTTGTAGGCATTGAAACAGCAGTTTCTTTAAAGCAGGGTAACCAAATAAAAAAGTAATCGCCAGCCAAAAATATTTACTGATATGAAATCAATAAAAGAAAAACACCCGCTTGCCATCAGGTGGGCACACTGGGTAAACTTTCCGGTGCTGATGATTATGATCTGGTCGGGCATGCTGATTTACTGGGCAAATGATGTATATACATTTACTATTTTCGGGCACACTTTTTTTAATTTTTTTCCTGCCTGGTTTAATAAAGCGTTGAATATTCCTTTCCGTCTTGCAGAAGGCATGGCCTTTCATTTTTTGTTTATGTGGTTCTTTGCCATCAATGGATTTTTATATGTTTTGTACACAGCCATCTCAGGCGAATGGAGACAGCTATTGCCCAAGAGGCAGTCGTTTAAGGAAGCATGGCTGGTACTGTTGCACGACCTTCATATCAGAAAAATGCTGCCGCCACAAAACAAATACAATGCCGCCCAGCGCATTGCTTACACAAGTATTATTGTGATGGGTTTTGGCTCTTTGTTTACCGGACTAGCCATTTATAAGCCGGTGCAGTTTTACTGGGCAACCTGGCTTTGCGGTGGTTACCACCTGGCAAGAATCGAGCATTTTGTTTTAACCATCGGGTATGTTTTATTTTTTGTTATTCATATTGTGCAGGTAATAATTGCCGGTTGGAATAATTTCAGATCGGTGATATCCGGATTTGAAATTGTAAAGGAACAGCCAATTACAAACATTAAAACCAGTGAAGATGAAAAAACCGTTTAGCAAACAGCCGGCAGAAAAAATGCTATCACAAAAGCAAATCAACCGCCGCAACTTTATTGCTTTTACCAGTTTTATTGGTCTTAATGCATTGGCCTTTGGTGGGTGGCGGTGGCTGTACAAATCTCCCAAAGAAGAAAGCGGTATTACTGCAGGCGCAAGAAAGCCGCTTCGAAAGGCCCTTAATCAAAACGAATTGCTATTCAGGAAAACTTTCAGCAACGATCATTTGGTAAAAACATACCCGGTTTCCATGGCCGATCCCAATGTAAGAGTGAACAGTCTGATTGGTATTGAAGATGCCAATTTTGATGCCGCAAAATGGTCGCTCACCATCAATAAAAAAGATGGCAGCCAGTTACAATTAAACCTGCAGGATATTATGGCCCTGCCAAAAACTGAAATTGTATACGACTTTAAATGTGTAGAAGGCTGGGACCAGATATCGCATTGGGGTGGCGTAAAGTTCAGCGATTTTATACAGCATTACAATTTGCAGCAAGAGGCAGCATTGCAGTATGTTGGCATGGTAACGCCAGACAAAACCTATTATGTAGGATTGGATATGCCAAGTGCTATGCATCCGCAAACCCTGCTGGCTTACGAAGTAAACGGCAAGCCATTGCCGGTAAAACATGGCCAGCCATTACGGCTTATCATACCCGTAAAATATGGCATCAAAAATTTAAAAAGGGTAGGCTCCATTTCTTTCAGTGATGAGCGACTGCCGGATTATTGGGCAGAGCAGGGATATGATTATTACTCGGGGTTGTAGGTGCGATAATTCCAGCAGGAATATATAGCGGGCTTTGATTGTGTTGAGTGAATGGATTATTTTTAGCTTGGTAAATACAAACGTTAGCTGTTATTCCCCGTATTCCGGCGACCAGAATTAAATTCTTTGGCTAACGGACGAAGAGTTCGAACTTTGTGCAGACTCTCTGCAAGGCCGATGTAAACATTAGTGGTTTAAAAACCCGTGCGTCATTCTGGTTGAAATGCAATGTCAATTTAATTTGGCAGTTGATGAATTCAGTGGTGGTGCCACGATTTACCGGAGCAACCCCGTTCAGAATATTCTATAATCTATACTGCATTTTCTTAGAGTCATTTTTTTTCACTTTAAAAAAATGATGATGACAAAATTAGAAATGGATGTTATCAATACCCGCTGTGCAGGTATTGACATTGGCAGCCGGTCTCACTTTGTAGCAACAGGCCAGGGCCCTGACGATGTAAAAGAGTTTGATGTGTATGCAGAAGATTTACAGACTATCTGTGAGCACCTGAAAAGCACAACATTAATTCGGTGGCTATGGAAAGTACCGGTACCTATTGGCAAAACCTGTATGTTGAACTTGCCAAACAAGATTTTGATGTTACGCTTTGTAACGGCGAGTTTACAAAAAACATCAAAGGGAAAAAGACAGATGTAAAGGATGCAAGGTGGATTCAAAAGCCGCACAGCATTGGATTGCTCAGCGGAAGCTTTTTACCTGATGACACTACAGAAACCCTGCGCACCTATTGCAGGCAAAGAACCAACTGGCTGCAACTATCGGTAGAAGCCACACACAAAATGCAGAAGTATCTTAAGCTGCTCAACTTTAGATTGGATGTAGTGGTAAAAGATGTTTGCGGGCTTATAGTGCTTGCCATCATTGCAGATATTTGCAATGGCAATCTTGACCCTCAAAAACTGGCAGCACACCGGCACGGCAACTGTAGAAAATCTTATGATGAAATTGCAAAAGCCCTAAAAGGCAATAACCGTAAAGATTACCTGTTCGGACTAAAACAGGAGTATGACAGTTATTTATTCTTTCAAAAAAAGATAGAAGATTGTGATACGCAAATCAATAGCTTTTTAAAAGTGCAGATAAACACGGACCCGGTAAAAAAAACTTCGTACCGATGACAAAGTTCATAAACGGATAAACAAAAATGCACTAAAGGGCATTGATTTAAACCAGGCTTCTTACCAGTATTTTGGCGGCGTAGATTTGATGAAGATAGAAGGCCTTAGCCATGCCACTGTTTTAACCATCATGAGCGAAGTAGGCCCCGAAGGATTTAAAAAATTTGAAACTGCCAAACAATTTGCAAGCTGGCTGCGGCTGGCACCCAATAATAAAATAAGCGGTAGAAAAATATTAAGTAATAAAATACCCAAAGGAAGCAACCGCTTAAAAATTGCATTGCGAAATGCCGCCAATGCAATCGGTAATTTAAAAGAAACCCATTTGCCTGATTTTTTTAAACGGGTAGCCTACCGAAGAGGAAGAACGGCAGCAGTAAGTGCAACAGCAAGAAAGCTTGCTGTTATTATCTGGAACATGATATCAAAAAAAATAGCCTACACACCACCAACACAATATTTATTCTTCGACCAGAAAAGAAAGGCAAAGGTTATAGATAAAATCAAAAAAAACATTGCTAAATTGGAGCTTAAACCTGAAGACGTTGGTTTTGTAAAAACTTAATAATCATGGCAATTAAAAAACGTTAGTCAGAATAAATCAGCAAAATTTCGTGCATGAAAAGAAGTTTTTTTATTACTGTTGTTTTTATTTTGACATTGCAGCCATTAAATGCTCAAAATATTCAGAAAAAAGATGCAGCAGATGCCATAAATTTTATTGATACTTTGACGAATCCTCTCAAACCAGCTGCATATGATTTAATAACCATTCATCGTGAATTAAAATCTGTTGCAAATAATGTAACGGATTATAAGCTTTCTAATAATCAAATCGATTCTCTAAAAAAATATTATAATATTTTAAAGTCCGCTTATAGTCATGCTATAAAACAGGCTACCCTAAATAAGAAAATTGATAAATTTTTAGGTCTAAAAAGCAAGTTTTTAAATATGTTAAACGAAGGGCAAAAACCATGGATTACAGTAATCCCAATCTATATTGAAATGTATACTAAAGGGAAAAGCGCTATTAGTATTTCTGAACAAAATTTACTTGCTAATTCAGGCTCCCTATTTATGGACTCTGCTAAAAAGGCTCTCGAATATGCAAAAATTCTTGCGACACAGGAGGATGAAATTGAAAATAAATATAAATTAGAGTTACACAATGATTTGTATCGATGAATTTCTTCCGGAGCAAGTTTCATCATCACAAACCTTCACAGGTGCGTCTCTGCGCTGGCCTGTGTTTTTGTCGGCAGCAATCCTCAGATTCCAGATCAATTCGTTTTATTTCCACAAATCAATTAATGCACCATTTGCACTAAATACCGGATCTGTTGTTGGGATAGTTAGCGAAGCTATATTTCTAAATGCTGCTTTTCTTTCATCAGAAGTGCCGGTCATCATGTCCCATGATTTTCCTTCTGGGTAGCCTCCTACAATTTCATAATTTTTGTGTTCCGAAACTGCAAAATGTCCAACACCTGCTGGTAATATCAAAACATCACCTGCTGATACTTCAAATATTTTACCGTTTTTTTGTCCGCCAATCTTGAGGCTAACCGATCCCTTACTAACGCCTAACACTTCATGCGTGGTGCTGTGAAAATGGTCATAGGGCAGTACTATATCCCGCCAGTTATTTGTCCAGTTATTAGTTTGAAAACAGCGTTCGAGCCATTGTGCATTATTATCAGTGTTGTATACATTTCTGTAAATAATTACCGGTAAAAGGTTGTTGGGAATGGTGCCGTCATCCAAAAAAATATAACTTGATACTTCTTTTTTCATGTTTACTTTTTTTATACAAAATCTTTTTCTATACAAAATCTCACTTTCACAAACCCGGTTGATTGGTTAATGTAAAATTTGGAAGAGTAGTAACTAATGGCAACAAGGGCTAAAGCCCTCAGTAAATAATATAAAATAGTTTTTCAAAGTTTGTTGTTATTACTGCGATTAATTACCTTACCTAACATTAGCCATCGGTTACAAGAATATCAAAAAAACAAATAAAATATCAATTCTTATATTTACATAACACAATAGAAAAAATATTTTTGTTATCAGCTAATGTATGAAATCATTGCGTGTTTGTCAAAAGATTGCTTTCTGCTCCATTGGAATATAAAACGATTCATTAACGTCATGATCATTATTCATCACCATAATTATTAACAACTAAAGCCTTTAAATAATGAAGATTGGTTTGTTTTGCATTGGCCTTGATGCTTACTGGCCGCAGTTTTCCGGGTTAAAGGAACGGTTAGAAAATTACCTGCATATTGTAGAACAAAAGCTGGCTGCCATTCATCCATCAGTATTCAATGCTGGCCTGGTAGACAATACTGATAAAGCATTTGAGACCGGCCGTATGTTTAAGCAGCAGGATGTTGACATTATCTTTTTATACGTTACTACCTATGCATTATCTTCTACTGTACTGCCTGTTGTACAGAGATTAAAAGTTCCGGTTATTGTATTAAACCTTTCTCCTGCTGCGGCAATTGACTATACAGCTTTCAATAATATGGATGACAGTACAAAGATAACGGGTGAGTGGCTTGCCTATTGTTCCGCATGCCCTGTTCCGGAGATAGCCAATGTGTTTAACCGCACCGGCATACCATTTCACCAGGTAACAGGAATGCTGCACAAAGATGAAGAATGCTGGAATGAAATAAAAGAATGGGTGGAAGCTGCAAAAGTTGCTCATGTCATGGCCTATAACAGGCTTGGATGCATGGGACATTATTACAGCGGAATGCTTGATATTTATACAGACCTTACATTGCACTATGCACATTTTGGCGGGCACATTGAATTGCTGGAAGTAGAAGAACTGGCAGCATTGCGTAAAGCAGTAACGGGTAGCCAAATAAAAGAAAGAGTACAGCTTATTAATGATGTGTTTGATGTGCAGCCAGGCTGCTCATCGGAAGAGCTGGAAAAAGCAGCCATAACATCTGTGGCGCTTGATGCACTGGTGGAACAATACAAGCTTGGGTCTATTGCTTATTATTACAAGGGCACAGGCAATGCAGATAATGAAGAAGCGATCAGTTCAATTATATTAGGTAACTCTTTACTTACGGCAAAGGGTATACCTGTTGCCGGAGAATACGAGATCAAAAATGCACAGGCTATGAAGATAATGGATAGTTTTGGTGTGGGTGGTTCTTTTACTGAATACTATGCAATGGATTTTACTGATGATGTAATATTGATGGGGCATGATGGTCCGGGCCATATTGCTATTGCAGAAGGTAAAACCAAAGTGCGGCCGTTAAAAGTGTATCATGGAAAAGTCGGCAAAGGGCTATCGGTAGAAATGATGGTGAAAAACGGGCCTGTTACCTTATTAAGTGTGGTGGAAAGAAAGGATAAGGGATTAATGTTGCTGGTAGCAGAAGGCGAATCTGTAGCAGGGGCTATTTTACAGATCGGCAATACCAACAGCAGGTATAAATTTTCAATTGGTGCAAGAAAATTTATGAATGAATGGAACAGTTACGGGCCTGCACATCATTGCGCTGTTGGAGTAGGACATATTGCCGGCAAGATTCATAAACTGGGTAAACTGCTTAATATGGAAACAATCAAAGTTTGCTGATACTATAAACAAAAAATATATGGAAATGAATTTTATTGCTGCGGGCAAAAAAAGTTTGTATACCAATTGCAGCATCTGTTGTAAAAAACCAGTTCATAAAAAACTATCGCAGTTATCAAAGCAATTTCTGTTGACTGTCATCATTATTGTTTTGTCATTAGCCAATATATTGTTTGCACAGGAAAACAAACTAACAGTTGACTGGAATAAAATAATCATGATATCTAAAACCACTCCTACACTACAGGTGGTAGAAAATCCTGCAGTCAGGCCTAGCTCATCAATTCATGCAAATACATTCCAGGCATTAAAAAATTTGGGAGCAGATTATGTTCGTTATGTGCCATGGTGTCCTTACCCTAAGATGGCAGTGGCAGAATTAAAGCGGCCAACAAAAACAGCAAACTTTTGGGATTTTACTTATTTAGACAGTACGATGGAAGCTTTTATGAATGCAACAAAAGGACACAGGGTGATGATTAATTTTAGTACCACACCTTCATGGTTGTGGAAGATTAATTATGATATGCCTTATCCTGAAAATGCTTACGAAGTTTTTTGGGCATATAATGATGGTACTGAATTAAGAGATACAACAATGAAAGAACTTGCCAATTATTATGCAAGATTATTTAGCTGGTACACCAGGGGAGGCTTTACAGATGAGCTGGGGAAATTTCATCAATCAAATCACTATTATAATATACCTTATTGGGAAGTGTTGAATGAACCCGATCTTGAACATAATATTTCTGCGGAGCTATACACAAAAATGTATGATGCCATTGTGGGTAAATTAAAGAAAATTTCTCCGTCAACAAAGTTTGTTGGTATATCACTTGCATTTAATGCAAGGCCAGAATACTTTGAATATTTCCTAAACCCAAAGAATCATAAGCCCGGCATTCCGCTAGATGGTATCTCTTATCATTTTTATGGAACAAAATCTTATGCTGAACAATCATTGGACAGTTATCAATATACATTTTTTGATAAATCAACTGCGTTCCTGGAGAAAGTGAAATTTATTGAAAGCATCCGCAAAAGGTTGTCGCCAAAAACTTTTACTACTGTTAACGAAATTGGTACTATCATTAACTCAAATCTTGGTGATGATATCCCTGCCCCATACTGGAATTTATCCGGCGCCATGTTTGCCCATATTTATATTGAACTGACAAAACTGGGAATTGATATTGCCGGCGAATCGCAGCTAGTGGGTTATCCCACACAATTTCCCGATGTGAGTATGATGAACTGGCAAAATGGAAAACCTAATGCACGTTACTGGATATTAAAATTGCTGATAGATAATTTTGGCCCCGGCGATAAATTGGTTTCAACTGAAGTAAAAGATGCTGATATTATATCGCAGGCTTTTGTTACTTCAAAAGGAAAAAAAATACTGTTGATCAATCCTCGTAATAAAGAAATAACAATTAACCTGCCGGCAGAAGCAAAAGATGCAAGGGTATATTTTGTTGATATGAGTACAGGAGATAATCCAATTGGGCAAATGCAGTTAAATGATAGCGCTGTTGTGCTTAAACCTTATGCAGTGGCAGTTGTGCAATTGAAATAAAAATGATTTCTTCCGCGGAGCAGGTCTCACATCACAAACCTTCACAGGTGAGTTTTCTATGCACTAGCCTGGTGTTTAGGCAGCAGGACTCACCGTTCTACGAAGCACAGTAGTATTCTTTAAAACTATTGTTTAAATCAATATCATCCAGCTCACGAAAATTCATTGCGGGATATTTCCCCTGCTCTCCACAAATATAAAACTTAGCGAAACGATGAAGTTATTATTTTGGCTCAGTAGTACGGCGAGTCGGCTAAGGCCAGATTCGCTTGGGAACGAAGACATCAATGCTCAATTTTTAAAATAGCAGTGTATGGCTCGCTTGAAGGTTTCGTGATATCAGGGTAAGGCAACACACTCACCAATGAAATTTTAGAACCATTGATGGTGGTATCCGTATTTAGTAAAAGATTTTTTAAAGTCGCTAACCTAAAGCTTTTGTTTTCGCCATCAACGTTGATGGAAAATTCGCACTCGGCATAGCCTTCCCAAATGCATTCTGCGCCAGTAGGGCAACGGCTTTCAGAAACAAGCTTGATAAAACAAACTGTCACGCTTGCGGAAGAATTATTGCCGTAATTTTTTGGAGTGCCACAATTATTCAATGTTAATTCTATCTGCCCATTCTCCAAAGCCTTCGTTTCATCTTTTTTACAACCGACTGCTGAAAAGATTATTAATAAACTGAAAACAAGATGGCCGTATATTTTCATAATAGCAGGTTTTATTAATTAAGACAACACAACAAATAAAAGGGTTGCATTTGAAACTTTTGCTTTTGTTAGTGCTCCACGTCTCATCTTAAACACCATATTGGCCTCCGGAATGCGTATTTTTATTTGGATTAGAAAGTTGTATACCAACAAGGGCTAGAAATTCTCCGGTCTTATAGTATCTTGTGGGCGTACTTAAACAGCCAATTCAATCAATATGTTGCAGGCATTGATCACTGGTATTACTATGGGCTTATATCTTGCTATATCAGTAGGGCCCATTTTATTTACTGTAATAAAACAAAGTTTGGAAAATGGCATCCGGGGCGGCTTCAGCTTTGTGGCAGGCATATGGCTCAGCGATATTCTCTTTGTGATATTAAGTAATACCTTCTCTGTTTTTACCGCCCATCTTGCAAATACTTATATCAGGCAGATTGGCTATGGGGGTGGCCTGTTGCTGGTGGCACTGGGTTGTTACTATACTTTTTTTAAACCTGCTGTGTTGCCGCAGGCGCTCGGCGTAAACAGTCCAATTGGTCACGGGCATATGGCAAGGTTATTTATTACCGGTTTTTCTATCAATACCCTTAATCCCATTTTATTTTTTGAGTGGCTGACTGCAGCTACGGTTTTTGCAAATACTAATACAGTGGCTGAACGAATCGTAATTTTTTCAGTATGCCTATTGGTGAATATAGGGTCGGATACACTAAAGGTACTGCTCGCTGGTAAGATAAGGCCCCGGCTCACTATGCGGAACCTACAGGTGATCAACCGGCTCACTGGTTCGGTATTAATTATTTGCGGCTGTTTTATATTGTACCAAACTTTTTATAACACCAGCCAGTGGGGCAAAAAATTAGCTAGTGTATATACCAGTTATAAAATGCCTGAATGAATTTTTCGGAGACCATAGAGTACTATATCCCGCCAGTTATTTGTCCAGTTATTCATTTGAAAACAATGCTCAAGCCATTGCGCATTATCACCCGTGTTACATACCTTTTTGTAAACAATTACCGGTAACAGGCTGTTGGGAATGGTGCCGTCGTCCAAAAAAATATAACTTGATAATACTGTTTTCATTTATAATTTGTAAAAACACGGGAGTAATAGTTATAAATCTTACACCAGGTATTCTCAATTCTATCTTTGCAAATCACCATTTTCCGGATTCCCGGGTTCATCAAGTAATTGTATATAAGTGTTTGGGCCTAAATCAGGATTTTTCCAGGAAGACAAAGCCCATACAATTTTTTTATCCGGGGCTACTTCAAAAACCTGTACACTGGTATCCCATTCATCAATATTTTTATTACCTGCAACCCAATTTGAAATAACGGTATTTCCATTTACTAAACGGGTTGCTGTTTGATTGTTATACAATTTAAACGGGGCATCAGCTTGGGTAAACTCCCACACTGTTTCGCCCTTTCTATTTATCTCCCTTGTGTAACTTTTTCCATCGCCCGATACCAGCACATTTCCATTATTAAGTTTTATTACCGACCATGCAGATTTTGCAGGGGCAGACCAGATTTCTTTACCTTCCAAATCAAACTCCACTACTTTCTCTTCGGCAAAAAGCCCTACCATAATTGTTTTATCCTTTGTCATTCTAACGTGCCTGAACTGTCCATGGGTATTTGTAGATTTTGTAGGAATTATAACTTCTTTCAGAATTTCATTTTTTTCGGTATTAATTAATCAATACCCTTGGCCTGGCACTGTCATTTACAACCAATAGTACGCTGTCTTTGCCAATAGGCTGGCAAGAGTGAGTTTCTGTTCCCTTTGAACAAATATATTGCCAGATAATATTTTTTTCAGGAGTAATAATACCTGCACCAGACATACATGCATACACAATATTTCCATTGGGAAGTAAAGTGGCATCATCAAATTCCTGAATACCACCAGTTGCAGTTCGCATGGGTATGGAGTATTGCCAAACAACTTTTCCGTTGCGGACGATTGTCATTTTTTGTGCTTTGGGGTTACGAAAATCCCATTCACCTACATACAGAAACGGATGTTGCTTAAGCCCTTTGCCAGGAAATTTGTACTCTTTCAAATTGGTTTGTGATTTGGCAACAATGCAGAAAGCAAAAGAAAAGAAAAACAATAAAATTAAATTTTTAACCTTCATCTTAATAATATTATGTTGTTGGTTTTCTTACAGAGTTCATCGTAACACAGCAAGGAATGAGTGATTATGTTTTGGTTGAACATAATCACTCATTAAAATACACTCTTTTTATTTTCTATTAAAAATATTTTGTAACGCCCGGTATTGCAAAAGGATAATATCCATCAGCATTCGGAACTATTGGTGGCGTTGCGCTCCAGTCGTAAACTTTTGGATGCAGATCCAACCCGGAATTTATTGCTTTATCCCATTCTACTACCTGGCCAGTGTAGGTTGCCAATCTTCCCAAAATAGAAGTCATGGTACTTTTAGCACCGTATTCTGCATTTGCAAATTTGTATTCGCCCTTTGCAATGGCGGCAAATAAGTCGTCGTGTTCTGTTTGATAGGGATTGTTTTCTTTTGTTTTATCAAACTGGTATAACAGGGTTCCTTTATTATCTTTAATATTGGCATCGCCACAAAATATTTTACCCTTCGTACCAATCAACAATTCATCCACCTTACTCATGGTACCCGGAATATGCCGGCATTGACTATTAAGGATGCTGCCATCAGCATAAGTAAACTCTACATAATGATGATCAAATATTTCACCATTTTCTTTTCCTTTTCTTACTTCTCTGCCACCCATACCCTGTGCCTTTACAGGATGGCTTCCCTTAAACCAGTTAATGACATCTATATTATGGATATGCTGTTCGTTGATATGATCGCCGCATAGCCAGTTAAAATAATACCAGTTGCGCATCTGGTATTCCATTTCCGTTTGGCCGGGTTTACGCGGCCTAACCCATACGCCATCATTGTTCCACCAGGCCTGCGCCGAAGTGATATCACCAATCATATCTTTGCGCTGGAATAATTCCAGATAAGAGTTTTGATAATGCCTTTGGAGGCCCACCACTACGTTTAATTTTTTTTGTTTGGCAATTGCAGCCGACGCCAGTACTTTTTGTATCCCAGCAGGATCAGTTGCTACCGGCTTTTCCATAAAAACATGTTTGCCTTGTTTGATGGCTTCTTCAAAATGGATGGGCCTGAATCCGGGAGGTGTAGCCAGCAATACAACATCGGCTAGTGCAATGGCTTTTACATACCCATCGAAGCCGGTAAATTTCCTTTCTTCCGGAACATCAATTTTTGCTTTAACCGTTCCCCGGCCCCCAGATGATTCTGCAATATCATCACTCATTAAATTTTTATAACAGGTATCTAAATTATCCCTGAAGGCATCGGCCATCGCTACGAGTTTTACATTTTGCTTACTAAGCAAAGCCTGTGTAGCAGCACCTGTACCACGGCCCCCACAACCCACTAATACTATTTTAATAACATCATCTGCACCAGAAAAAAAATTGGCTTTTGATAAAATTGGCGCAGCAATTAAACCGCCTGCAAGTATCGACCCCTGTGTTAAAAATTCTCTCCTGGAATTACCAGTAACTTTTGAAGCATCGTTGTTCATAATTAATTTGTTTATTGTTTTTAAAAATGGCAGTATGAAATTAAATTATTCAGCATGAAATATATCGTATAAAATCAGTTATCATTTATTATTTCCCCAGATATTGTTGATAAAATTCTTCTATCTTTTCTTTAGCGGGTTGTTCTAAAGGGCGGATAATGCGGAAACCGATAGAAGGGGCATCTGTAAGCCACCATTTACTTTTAGGAATCTGTGGATCCCGCCTGTTCCAGGATGGATCTGATTTAGTACGTTTGGCACT
This sequence comes from Ferruginibacter sp., assembly GCA_025362235.1. GTDB lineage: Bacteria > Bacteroidota > Bacteroidia > Chitinophagales > Chitinophagaceae > Ferruginibacter. Next base: position 89,646 of record JANYGZ010000055.1, read on the forward strand.
TCTCAACTCGGCAGCATCATCCATAAAACTGCCACCACGAAGTACTTTGGGATAATGGGATTTATTGGGCGCAACAAAAGCATTGCCTGCACTGTCTTGCCAGTTGGCCAATCTTTTTTCATCATAATGATCCAGCGTCCATTCGCTTACATTGCCCAGCATATCATACAGGCCCCATGCATTAGGTAATTTTGATCCTGCTTTCTGAAATTTATTATCACTGTTATTTTTATACCAGGCATATTTATCCAGTTGCGTTTCATCATTGCCAAAATAATAACTGGTGGTACTACCTGCACGGCAGGCATATTCCCATTCAGCTTCAGAAGGCAGTCGGTAAAAAATTCCCGTTTTATTATAGAGCCACCTGCAATACATTAAAGCGGCGTACTGCGATAAACTGTTTACAGGGTATCCACCTTCTTTACCCATTCCTAAACTAAAGTCAATATATTGTGGGCTGGGCCTGCTAATTGCATCAAGGCTTGTACTTTCACTGGTGGTTGCATCATTATAAAAAACATCAAACTCATCCCTGCTCACTTCAAATTTACCCATCCAGAATGCTGCAATGGCAATCTTTCGCTGAGGGCCCTCATCTATGTTCCTGTTTTTTTCGTTGTCACTGCTTCCCATAAAAAAACTGCCTGCTTTTATCGGGACAAGGCTGCATTGAATAGTTGAACCCGGAATAATAAATTGACAGGCTGAAAATGTTTTGGAACTGTCTTGTGCTTTTATCAAATTGAAGCAGCAAACACTTAATAATACAAGAAATACTTTTTTCACAATTTGACGCAATTATTTTAAACGGAAGATAAGAAATAAACTACTACAAATATTATTGTGCTCACTGTTTCCAATAATGCGCAAAACCTTTGGTTGAATAAAAAATAATATGATCGTTTTTATTTTCTGCAATCAGTACTTCTGACTTCATTTTTACTGCAAGTTTTTTTGCTTTTTTAATAGGTAATATGCTGCATGCGGTAGCCAGCCAATCTGCAGTAGCGCCATCATTTGCAATAACGGTAACATTGTGTTGAAAGGTTACACCATAGCCGGTTTTGGGGTCAGTAATATGCGAATACCTTTTTCCATCATGTTCTATAAACTGGTAAGCATCGCCGGAAGTAGCCACAGATTTATTTTGAATCAAAAGGGATTGTTCTAATAAATCCTCTTTACTCTCAGGTACATTTACTCCAACTGACCAACCCTTACTGTTTGGTGGCCCTTCACTCATAGCAATATCACCACCGGCATCTGCAAGGGAAATTGTTATTTTTTGGGAACTTAAAAAGTCAATTACTTTTTGTGCGATCCATCCTTTTGCAATGCCACCAAGATCAAGGCCCATACCAGTTTCTGTAAGCGTTACTTCTTTATTGGCGGTGTCAATGATCAATTTATTAAAACCTGTTAAGTCTCTTGCTGCATCTATTTTTTTTGCAGAGGGAAACTGGTTTGTTTTTCTTGCACTGCGCCATAATTTTACAATAGGCCCTACGGTAATGTCGAATGCACCCTCACTTTTTTCGTAAGCAATTTTTGACTGCAACAATATATTCAGCAGGGCAGGGGAGACCTTTACACTTGAATGATTGCCCGCTGCTGCATTCAATTGCATCAACTCACTGCTATTCAAATAATCGCTGAAAATATTATTAAAAGAATCTACCAGTTTAAAACTTTGCTTTGCAAGATACACCGCTTGTAAGCTGTCACTGCAATACAGTACAATCATAAAGGGCGAACCCATTTTTGGTTCGGTAAAAGCATAACGCCTTAGTTGTGCATTTGCATGCAGGCCAATGGTTACAAAAAAGCAAACAAAAAATAATCGTGAAGGCAATAGTTGATTTTTATAAGTTATTGTTGGAAAATTACACTTTTAAAAAGCAGCACTAACTACAATATATTTTTTAATCGTAAATGCTGCAACAGCATTATTGTTTTGGCATCTTTTATTTCGCCGGTTTCAATCATCTGCATGGCTTGCGCCATCGGCAATTCCAGTACTTCAATTTCTTCCTGTTCATGGGCAATACCGCCGCCTTCCGTTACCTTCATAGCATGCGAATATTCAGCTATAAAAAAATGAAGCATCTCTGTTACAGAACCCGGCGACATGTACACTTCCATTACCTTTTTAACTGCACTGATTTTATATCCTGTCTCTTCTTCGGTTTCTCTTTTAATACAGTCTTCTGCATTGTCTTTGTCTAACAATCCGGCACAGGCTTCTATAAGCATACCATTACTGTTGCCATTAATAAAAGTGGGCATGCGGAACTGCCTGGTAAGAATTACCGTTTTCAGCGAAACACTGTACAGCAAAATAACGGCACCATTACCCCTGTCGTAGGCTTCCCTGCTTTGCGATTGCCAGCTGCCATTTTTCTTTAAATATTCGTAAGTTATTTTTCTTAGCGTGTACCAGTTACTGGATAATATTTCTCTGGCAATAATTTTTACATGGCTGTTTTGTTCCAGGCTCATCTTTTATAAGTTTTATAAAGAGTTGACAAGGTTTCACACGAAGGAAACAAAGGATACAAAGTACACAAAAAAGAAATAGTGTATTGCTTTGTGTACTTTGTATCCTTTGCGGGCTTTGTGTGAAATAAATTACAGTTTTGGAAGTGTATAACCGTTGTGGTATTCTTTTAGTAAATATTTTTTATTAATTGCTTCATCAGTGAAAGTGCCTTTCGGTTTGTCCCAAAATAATTTTTGGCCGCTGCGGAAAGCAATATTACCCATTTGTGCCACGGTGGCCACATGTGCACCAGCCTGTATCGGGCAATGCAGGTCGGCTGCTTTTCGGCTCTTTACGGCACCAACAAAATTTACCCAATGCATATCAAGCCCATTGTCGCTTGGTTTTTGAAAAGCCATAATAACTTTATTTTTGCTTTGCTTTTCTTCAATTACTTCCCAGCCGTTGCGGTTTAAAATCAAGGTTCCGTTGTTACCGATATAAGCTATACCATGATCCCTGTCGTAAGAGCCATTATCAATGCCCATTGCAGAGTCCCAAACCATATTAAATTTTTCAAATTCATAAATGGTGGTTAATGTATCCGGTGTTTCTTCATACAGATCAGGATAAGCAAATCTTCCTCCAAGGGCTGCAACACTAATGGGCAAATCAGCTTTCATGCCCAGTAATCCATAGTCTAATAAATGCACCCCCCAGTCCGTCATTAACCCGCCGGCATAATCCCAAAACCACCTGAAATTAAAATGAAAACGGCTGCTGTTAAATGGCCTTGTATTGGCAGGTCCCAACCATTGTTTATAATCCACTCCGGCAGGTGGTGCACTGTCAGGTACTACAGGGCCGGGTTTCATCCATCCCTGGTAACACCATACTTTTACAGTGCGGATATTTCCCAACTGCCCGCTTTGCACAAAATCAACTGCATCCTGAAAATGTTTTTGACTCCGCTGCCATTGGCCGCCCTGTACTATTTTATTATAACGTTGTTGTGCAGCTACCATGGTATTGCATTCTATTATAGAATTGCCCACAGGTTTTTCTACATACACATCTTTGCCTGCTTCGCATGCATGTATCATTATTAAAGCATGCCAGTGATCGGGTGTACCAATAATTACTGCATCAATATCTTTTTGTGCCAATAGTTTTCTGTAGTCATCATAGGTTTTAATTTTAGATGCATCTACATTTAAAGGAGCCAGTTCAGCCAGCCGTTTATCTATTACATTTTTATCTATATCACAAACAGCTATAAGGTTTACCCCGGGTACTTTTAAAGCAGACTTTACATTGCTCCAGCCCATTCCATTAATACCGATTGCACCAATATTCAACTGGTCGCTGGGTGCTACACGGTTTTTAAAATAAGCGAAAGCCTTATTATCAAATACAGATGACAAGGCGCCTGCACCAACCACCATGGAGGATTGTTGTAAAAATTTTCTACGTGATGACATAATCGTTTTTTTAGTAAGAGAAGAAAGAGTTGTTTAAATACATTGATAGCGGAACAGCGTGGAATCTTTACAAATGTCCTTTTGACTTTTCTGCAATCGTTATTAAAGCATAAACTTACCAAATTTATCTTATACCGCCACCTGTTTTTTCAGGTGCGAAAATATTTGTGATTTGTTTATTACTGAAACTAAATAACAAAAAAATACCTTAGTTTTATTTCTGCTGTCAGAAAAGTTGAAATAAAACTATCAGTAGCAAACAATCAGGATTGCTAAACCTGCAAATTTTCGTTCTTAAAAAACCTAAAACAAAATTTATGAAATTAAGTAGACTGTTTTTAATGATGGCTGTATTAATTGCCTGTAATGTATCTGCGCAAAAAATTGAGCAGTCCGCCAATGTAACGGCAAGTGGTTTTTCTGAAGAACGCTTAAAGAAAATAGATAATCAAATGAATGAGTGGGTTAAGAAAGGCTGGGTAAATGGTACTGTTGGATTGATCATTCGCAATGGTAAAATAGTGTATTACAAATCAGCTGGCTACAATGATATGGAGGCTAAACTTGCAATGAAAAAAGATGATATTTTCAGGATCGCTTCGCAAACCAAAGCCATTGCCAGCGTGGCTGTTATGATGTTGTATGAAGAAGGGAAATTTTTACTGGATGACCCGATCTCTGCGTATATACCATCTTTTGCCAATGAAAAAGTACTGGATAAATTTAATGAAGCGGATACTACTTATACCACTGTTCCTGCAAAAAGACAGGCTACTATCCGCGACCTTTTATCGCATACTTCCGGCCTTGGATATGCGCAAATAGGCAGTAAAGAAGCCAATGCTATTTATGCAAAAAGCAATATTACTGCAGGTGTAGATGTAAGCGGTGATAAGTTATCAGATGCCATGAGCCGTTTAGGGGCACTGCCTTTAATGCATCAGCCAGGCGAAAAATGGACTTACGGTTTAAATGTAGATGTACTGGGCGACCTTGTAGAAATATGGTCGGGTATGAGCCTGGACGAATTTTTTAGAACAAGAATTTTTGAACCACTGGGTATGGCAGATACGTATTTTAATTTGCCCGCAACCAAGGCCAGCCGCCTGGTAAATATGTATAGTGAAGATTCAACAGGCAAATTGCAAAAACAAACCGGTGAAGCGCTGGGCGGACATATTGATTACCCTTTGCGCAAGAAAAGCTATTTTTCAGGTGGTGCAGGGCTTTCCTCCACAGCGTATGACTATGCTGTTTTTTTGCAGATGATGCTGAACGGAGGTACTTATAATGGCAAAAGATTATTGAGCCGCAATACCGTAAGAATGATGACGATGAACCAGATTGGCGACGCCCCCACTGACTGGCTGGGTAATAATAAATTTGGTTTAGGATTTGCGGTTGTAACAGGAAAGGGTAGCGCAGACTTTCCTTCCCAGGAAGGAACATACTCCTGGGGCGGTGCATTTAAAACATCTTATTGGGTAGATCCCAAAGAAAAAATGGTGATTGTTTTTTACCGGCAAATTCTCAATACAACACATAATGACCTTGCAGATAAATTTAGGGTGATGGCTTACTCAGCGTTGAATGATTGAAGATAAACGCTGATGATGCAGATTTTTACGGATGTTTAAAAGTTTGTGGCAATACACATGTACATTTCTCTAAAACAAATAGACAACAAAACGCTTTGCTTGTTTAGCAGCAAAGGCACTCTTATTGCGACATTTAAACCGCGGTGGACTGAATTTCGTGAATTTAGACGCATTGAAAACAACTGCATTATCGTTAAGGAAAGCAATGAGAAGTTTAGAGACAATTCAGGCTACGCAAACATTTATTGTTTAGACGACAAGTTTCAAATAGTGTGGACAATTGACGCACCATTTAAAAATGACAGTTTTCCAAATCCTATTGTTTGGAATAAGCAAACTATAAGGCGACAAAAAGAAGGTGGCTATTTGACACTTGATACTATTGACAATCCAAAAACTTTCTTGTGCTCAAGTTGGCATGGATTTACAGTGACTGTTGCCTATGACACAGGAGAAACAATTTCATCAGAGTTTACAAAATAAAGGTACTACCACTAATCAACCTGTTAATAAAAAAACGCTGATAAAGCCATTTGATATTCAGAACGAGATTTTAAAAATCCTGTTCCATCCGTATCAATCCACGGTATCAGCGTTTCTATAAAGAGGCATAGCCTTATGCCTTATCAAAACTTACACATTCCTTCAATTCCTTTTCTGTGTAAGCAACATTGTATTGTTTTAATATATCGTCAGGTACACCGTTCCATTGATTCGGCACATTCCCTTTATAGCCAATATCCTTGACCCCTATCTCAGAGGTATAAAAACCAGTGGTGGTAAGGTCTCTCATTAAATTAAAAAATGAAACACCTGGCTGCATGCCTGGTTTTACCTTATTGGGGTAAGCAATAGCATCCACAATTTCTACCCTTTGTTTATCTGTAATATCATTAAAAGATTTATCAAAACGTTTAAACGATTCCAGTTGCAACCAGCGTAAACCACCACGCATGGGTATTTTATGTTCCGGCATATCTTTTACAATAAACTCAATAAAATCGGGCACTTTGGCATCTGTAGCATTGCCACTCACTTCATCTTTTGGAATAATAATATCTGCAAGAATAGTAATAGTGGCCATTTCTTCTTTTGTAAAAAATGTTTCCGCTTCCAGCTTTTTAATTTCCTCTAATTCTTCCGGCGTGCGGCTTGGATCCACGGCAACGGCTTTTTCAGTTGTAGCGGGTGCCGCTTTTTTATCTGCGGGGTTACAACTTTCTATCAATACACCAGTGGCAGCAGTGCCCACCAATAAAGCTTTGATCGATTTACGTCTGTCCATAAAAATATTTTATAAATTATGTGATGGAGTAATAATTGTTATTAATTAAATATTCTGTTTTTTCAACTGATCAACAATGTATTCACTGGCCCTCATTGATAAAGCCAAAATGGTCCAGGTAATGTTTTTATCCCCCTGCGAAACAAATTGACCACCATCAACATTAAATAAATTTTTACAATCGTGCGCCTGGCTCCATTTGTTTAAAGCAGAAGTTTTTTTATCATCGCCCATACGAACGGTACCTGCTTCATGAATAATATTGCCCGGGTTTGCAAGGCCAAATTGATTGTCCGCAGTATCATCGCCCCATGTAATAACGGCCCCCATTTTATGCATAATTTCCCTGAAAGATTCTTTCATATGTTTGGCCTGGTTAACTTCCTGTTCGGAGTATTTTGTATTAAACCTCAATACAGGTATGCCAAATTTGTCAACAACATTAGGATCAATTTCGCACAAGTTGCTGGCCAGTGCCAGAGCTTCACCACGCCCTGCCATGCCCACAGAAGCTCCATATAAATAGCGTACATCTTCTTTTAAAGAAGCACCATAACCGCCGGCTTCTTTTGTTTTACCATTGATAGGCACTTTGCCATTCTGGCCTTGTATGCCCATACCAATGCCATATCCAGGCTGATCCATGCCTCCCCCGTACTCAATATGATAGCCTCTTGCAAAATCAAGTTTCTTATTATCGCCCCACCATGGCGTGTACACATGCATGCCACCAACACCATCTTCATTATATCTCTTACGGCCTAATAACTGGGGAAGATACCCACCCATTGATGCACCGGTAGAATCATGTAAATATTTACCTACAACATTACTTGAATTACCCACACCATTAGGATGTTGCGCCGATTTTGAATTCAGCATCAGCCTTGCACTTTCGCAGGCACTGGCTGCCAATATTACTACTTTGCCCTGCACCTGGTATTCCTGCATATCTTCTTTGCTAACATAACTAACACCCGTTGCCAATCCGTTACTGGCATTGGTTAATACCTCTCTTACCATGGCATTGGTTACCAGGTCTACATTACCGGTGGCAACGGCAGGTTTTATCAATACAGAAGAAGCCGAGAAATCTCCATATACTTTACAGCTACGGCCACATTGTGCACAAAAAAAACAGGCACCTCTTTCTTTATTAATGGGTTTGGTAAGTATAGACAAGCGGGATGGAATAACAGGTATGCCAATACTATTGCCTGCATTTTTTATAAATATTTCATGAAGCCTTGGTTTGGGCGGAGGTAGAAAAAAACCGTCTGGGTCATTCCTTAATCCTTCATTGGTGCCGAATACACCAATCATTTTATCAATTTTATCATAGTAAGGTTTTACATCTTCATAGCTAATTGGCCAGTCATCACCAAGCCCATCAATACTTTTATGTTTAAAATCATCCGGGCCAAAGCGTAAAGAAATCCTTCCCCAATGGTTGGTACGGCCACCTACCATACGGGCACGCCACCATTCCCACTTATCCCCGGGGGCATGGGTAAAGGGTTCGCCTTCAATATCCCAACCATGATAACAACCATCAAAATCACCAAATGGCCTGAATTTGGTACTGGCACCACGCCGCGGCGATTCCCATGGATTTTTTAGTTGCAAAGAATTAATGGCAGGATCGTAATTAGCGCCTGCCTCCAAAAGGCAAACTTTTAAACCTGCATTGGCCAGCACATAAGCTGCCATACCTCCACCTGCACCCGAACCCACAATTATGGCATCGTATTGTTTCGGCTGTTTTTTGATTTGCAAACTATCGCCCATGTAAATTTTTTTTAATTGTATAAATGGCTTTAAAGAAAGGAAATATTATAGAACGGAAAACTACAAAAGTTTTAGTTCATATAATCCAAATGACTCAATTTTTTGAAACTTATTTATTAAATTATGATGAAGGGAAAATTCAAATAACCTTTTAAATAAATATCGTATATTAAAAAGAGGTAAACCTTGGGGAAAAGCTGCATCTTAGCCAAACCAATAATGCATAGCGGTTATATTGCTTGCAAGTTCAACTAATAATTTTTTAAACGGATTTAAAAATTACTTTTGGACTGCTTATAATTATTAAAAAGATAAATTAAATTTCACCTTCTATTTAATTGCAGTATTTGGCTATACCGAAATAAATTGCTGCGCAGCCTTTATCAAAAAGATTGCAGTAAAGGCGGAAAGAAAAAAATAATTTAAGATATAATAGTATTTGCCAATAGCCAGAAACCTGGTAATTGGTAAATACTGAAAGTTATCGAACTACTTTGTTTTATGAATTTTTTTAGCTTTTGAAGGTTTTGTTATTTTTGCAGCCTTTTTTATTTTTGCAGGTAATTTTTTAGCATCAGCAACAGGTTTCTTTGTCAGCTTTTTTGCAGGTGCTTTTTTAATGCCGGCAGCTAATAGTTTTTTTGCCTTCTTTATTCTTTTATCAAATTTTTTATCACTCAATTGCTCCTTTAGCTTTGATAAAGAACTGATAAATTCTTCTGTAATTGTTTTTAGTATTTGTGCTTTCGCTGGAGCACTTTTTTTTACTGCTGTTTTCTTTGTTGGCATTGTAGGTTGTTTTTGTAAAAATATAACATAAAATTAATATTGTGCGCAGGTCTAATGTTAAGCTTTTACAAATGAAAGCCCAAGCAGCAGGTATAAATGGGTTACTTGATTTTTTATCAAGTTTACGTACTCACTATTTTTTGAAAACTTTATCCTAAGGTAAATCTGTCAAAAAAGCATATCTATTAAACCATTGATTAAATTACTGCCATTTATAATGTAAAAAATTGCTTATTTATTTTCATAAACTTTTTCGCCGTTCAAAAATGTTTTAAGTACCTTAACCTGTAATAATTTTTCAGGGGCTTCTTTCATGATATCGGCGTCCAGTATAACAAAGTCTGCCAGTTTTCCTTTCTCCAAACTCCCTTTCTCCTTTTCTTCAAAGTTGGCTTTAGCAGCCCAGATGGTCATTCCTCTTATTGTCTCTTCCCTTGTTAAAGCATTTGCTGGCTGGTAACCTCCATCCGGCCAACCCTTAGCATCTTTTCTTACCACAGCAGCATAAAATGTTTTAAAGGTTGAAATATCTTCAAAAGGAAAATCGGTACCCAGTGGTATCCATCCGTTTTGTTGCAATAATTGTTTATAAGCATAAGCACCTTTTACCCGTTCACTGCCCAACTTTTCTGCCACCCAGCGCATATCACTTGTTGCATGGGTAGGTTGTACAGAGGGGATGATTGAATTGGCGCCAAATATCTTGAAATCATTTTGATGAATTACCTGGGCATGTTCAATACGCCATCGTAAATCGTTCTTTCCTTTTAAATACTTTGCGTAAATCTTCAGGATGGTCCTGTTGCCGCTATCCCCAATGGCATGTGTACACATCTGAAAACCTTTTTGCACAATCCTGCTGGCAACAGAATCAAAATGTGCGGGGTTGCTTAACAAAAAACCAGTATGGCCGGGCTTATCGCTGTAGGGTTGCAACAGGCAGGCACCTCTCGAACCTAATGCACCATCAGCATATACCTTAATGCTTCTTACATTTAACCTGTCCGTTTTTAGGATGCCATTTTTTTCAAGCCAATCAAAATTCTTTTCTTCATCACTCAACATTACATACAGGCGCATTTTTAAATTACCAGCCTCCTGTAATTTTTTTATTCTCTCTACATCAGTATAATTTAATCCGCAATCATCAATGGTAGTTAATCCAACAGCAAAGCAATTTTTTTGAGCCGCCAGCAATACTTTATTAAATTGTTGTTCTGTAGCGGAAGGGATTTTTGATAAAACCAAATTAAAAGCATTGTCAATTAATATGCCTGTTAGTTTAGATGTAGAAGATTTTTTCTCTATCCATTGCTTTACTTCTATTTCACCACCGGTTAATCTATCACCGGCTTTTATACAGGCAATATCCAATGCCTTTTGATTTGCTATTGCAGCGTGCCCATCTATCCTGGATAAAAGAACAGGCCTGTCGGGAAACAGCTCATTCAGTTTTTCATTTGATGGAAATTTTTTTACCGTCCAGTCATTCTGGTCCCAGCCACCGCCTGTTATCCAGCCCTCTTTATTTTCTGCAGCAAATGTTTTTACTTTCTCAATTATTTCATCCCAGCTACCTGTACCAATAAGACTTACCTGTTGTAACCTCTTGCCATATTCCAAAAAATGTGCATGTGCATCTATAAAACCCGGATAAATAAATTTTCCCTGTGCATCCAGTTTTTCAGTTATTTCAAATTCTTTTTCGAGATCAGCCATTTTTCCAGTGGCCAATATTTTTCCATCTTTAACCACCATTGCTTCAGCAGTAGAGAAGGCGCTGTCAATTGTGTAGATAGTTGCATTATACACCAGCAGGCTTACTTTTTCTTTTTTAGCACAAGAGGCCATAAAAAAGCAAACTACAATAATGCACAGCAGTTTTATTTTATTCATTATGCTAAACTATTTTAAAATTAAATTTTCACTATTCACCATTCACAACTGACTATTCCCCACCCGATAGCTATCGGGTCACCATCACATGTTCCACCAATAAGTAAACTTCAATACCAGTGCCCGGTTGCGAATATACAGTGGAGCCGTGTAATAATTATCTGTGTATACAATAAAGAAATCGCTGGCGGGTTTGTAGCGCCACTGAAACCTTGTATTGAGATTTATATTTTTTAATTGGTTATTATATTGCACAAACGTGGTAAAAAATAATGTATTGGTAAAGGTAACGTCAATGCGTGGGCCAACCAGCCAGAAATCAGTAATACCCCATGGCTGTGGCAGGTCAATATGATTATAGCTTGTGCTTAAAGTAATATTTACAAAAGGTTGAAAGCGATAACCTAAATCGGCTGTTAAATTAAGCCTTGTGCCATTGGCATAATATCCTCCATACCTTGTAGAAAAGGCATAAGTAAATAATCTTTGTGGCTTTGATGTAAAGGTTGTACCCCACGCATTCCAGCTATGTTTGGTGCCTGTTGCCAAAGTATCTTTTCCTGAATTGGTAGGGTCAAATGGTTTTAGCAATTCTACATAATCATGAGCTATCCATGTATCAAATGTTGCCTGGTTACGAAAATTAAATTTATAATCAATGTAGGTTTCATTATCAGTCTGTTTAAATTTTGGCGTAAAAAAATAGGTTGAACTTACCAACGGACCATGACTTAAAACATGGCCGTATTTAGGAAAAAACAAGTAGCTTACCATGGGGTTTATTTTTATATAATCAGTACGTGGTACATAGCCAACTTCTGCAGTATAATTTTTACCTACGTATTCATGCAGCCAGGAGATGATCCATTTTTTTGTGGTGTATTGCAACGCCCCTGACTGTACTAAATCATTAGTGGTTTTATTGGGACTGAACGATTTTAGCAACATAAATTTCCCTGTCCATAAGTTATTGGCAGATGCAAGATTATATTCTATACCCAGGTTGCGGTTGTATAAAGAATACAATGGTTTGCTGGTATCTTTCTGGCCAGTATAATTAAGTGATTCTTTATTTACAAACATCACCCTTATATTGGATCGTGCAAACACCCGGCGCTGTAAAGCAAACACAGCAAAATTTTGAGCTGGCAAACCAATATCAGGCACTTGCTTTGTTTGTATATCCATTGCGCCTATACGCCAGTCTTTACTAAGGCTGCCGCTTAAACGGGCACCAAAACTAATAGGCACTCCAAGTCCAATACGGCGTGAAAAAAAGGGCCTGATATTTATGTTACCAAAATTGGCAAAGAGGTCAGCATTTTCTAAAAAAAATTGCCTTTTCTCGGGAAAAAATAATTCATAGCGGTCAAGGTTTGTCACCTGCCTGTCAACTTCAACCTGCGAAAAATCAGGGTTTACTGTAAGGTCTAAATTAAGCGATGAAGTAATAGCAATCTTTGCATCGCCACCAATATCCTTTCTGTATAAACTGGGTATTTTATGTTCATAGTCCTTTGTAACACCGCCAAGTACATAAGGAATTATAGAAATGTTTGGACCAGCCTGGGGTGGGGGGGCATCCCAAACAAGGGTGCCGGTATACGCAAGTGATGCTGTGGGGAACTGTCTTGGAACGGGGGCCCAGCTTGACTTTTCGGCTACCCGTATATCGAGCCTGCTAAAATTGATACCCCAGTTGGTAATACCTTTTTTATAGCGAATAGTTTTAAAAGGAATTGCTGCTTCAAATATCCATTTATCCGGATAGTTTTTTACAACAGATACCCATTTATTGTCCCAGCTAAGATCTGCGCTTCCACCACTATACAAAGAACCATCCCATTGAGCGCCTGCTGCATTGGCGCCAAAAGTAAAACCATTGGTGCGGTCATCAAATGGGTCGATAAAAAAAATAAAATTATCATTTCTGCCAAAAGAGAAATCTCTTCTTAAAGACTCAACCATGTATGGGCCTGTTTTTGAAAGATAGCAAATGGCTATGATGTAAATATTTTTTTCATCATACGCCATACGAACGGTGGTTCTCACATTTGATTTACTCGAATCCATTGGTGTAACCATAAAAAAATTATCGGCCGCATCTGTATCCTGCCATCCTGCATCATTCATCTCGCCATCAATTTGTATGGGCGCAGTAATTTTATTAATATGTAATTGGTGTGCGCTGTTTATTTTTTGTGCATGGGCAAAAATGCAGGATAAAAAAAACGATAGCAGTAGTAAATATCTCAACAAGCAAAGTTTATGAAGTCTAAAAACAATGCAAGGTAACAATTGTTGCTAAAAGAAAGCTTACCGTCTGTAAAAAACTGTTTTCAGATATTTGTAAAATAATCTGTAAGTACTGTATTCAATAATTGTAATTAATTAAAACGATAATTATTTTATTCAACTGGTAAACATTATTATCTTTAATATACTCCTTTACCAATACAACTTTTGATGAGAAAATTTTATATAACAATTGTTTTGCTCTGTGTTAGCTGTTTACTTGCAAATGCACAAACAGACAGTATTACATTCTATAAAAAAACATCCGTAATGATTTCTATGCGTGATGGGTTAAAATTATATACCGTTATTGTCAGCCCTGTAAATGCAAAGACTACATCGCCTGTTTTAATAGAACGAACACCTTATGGGGCAAGTATTCCCATACCTGATGATACTACCTTCAAGACTGAATTAATGGGTAACACAATGGCAAAAGAAGGGTATATTTTTGTTTACCAGGATATTCGGGGCAAATATAAAAGTGAAGGCATTATGCAGATACACCAGCCGCTTATTCATGCTGTAAAGAAGGGTGCCGTAGACGAAAGTACCGATACATGGGATACAGTGGACTGGCTTATAAAAAATGTTTCTAATAACAATGGCAAGGCAGGCATCTACGGCATCTCTTATCCGGGTTGGCTTGCATTGATGGGTGCTGTAGATCCGCACCCTGCTTTAAAAGCATCTTCGGAGCAGGCTTGTATGGGCGACCTGTTTTTAGGCGACGACTTTCATCACAACGGAGCTTTTCGTTTAAGTTATGGAATGGAATATAGTTATGAGGTGGAATTTGATAAAACTACCGACAGCAATTTTCCTTTTCCACAATACGACCTTTTTGACTGGTACCTTAATTTAGGTTCTTTAAAAAATGTAAACAATAAATATTTTCATAATAAAATACCAACCTGGAACAGTTTTGTGGCGCATCCAAACTATGATGCCTACTGGCAAACCAACTCGCCTTTAAATTATGTACAAACTGCACAAATTCCACAATTGCATGTTGGTGGTTATTATGACCAGGAGGATATTAATGGCCCTCAACTGATGTATAGCCACATGGAAAAAAAAGATACTTTCAACCGAAATTTTATTGTATTGGGCCCATGGAACCATGGGCAATGGGGGTATGATAAAGCAGATAGCCTGGGAAAGATTTCCTTTGAAAGCCGCACAGGAATTTGGTTTAGGAACTTACAAAAAAAATGGTTCGACTATTGGTTAAAGGGTATTGGTGATGGCAAGTTTGATGAAGCCACCTGTTTTCAAACAGGCAGCAACCAATGGAAAACATATACCACCTGGCCACCAAAAGAAGCCACTATAAAAAAACTGTATGCCGGGGCAAATAACAAAGCCTCCTTTGTAAAACCTGTTGCTGCTGATGCTTTTGAAACCTATACAAGTGACCCAGCAAAGCCGGTTCCATACCGGAGCTTACCAATTGAAGCTACTTATGGCCCGGGCAGCCGCTGGAAATCGTGGCAGGTAGAGGACCAAAGATTTGTTTATAGCCGGCCAGATGTGCTGAGTTTTATGATGGATTCTCTTACAGAGGACATTACTGTTACCGGCAAAATAATGGCCCATCTTTTTGCTGCTACCAGCGGTACTGATGCGGACTGGATTGTAAAACTAATTGACGTTTATCCTGCATTTGATACAAAAAATTTGGACATGAGTGGTTACCAGTTACCTGTGGCGATGGAAGTTTTTAGAGGCCGTTTTCAAAAAAGTTTCTCCGAGCCCCAGGCACTTATTCCTAATAAAGCAACAGAGTTCGTTATTGACCTTCATGATATAAACCATACATTTAAAAAAGGGCATCACATAATGATACAGGTGCAGAGTACCTGGTTTCCTTTGATAGACCGTAATCCTCAAAAATTTATACCCAATATTTATGATGCAAGGGAGTCGGATTACACAAGGGCCACACAAAAGGTTTATTTCTCTGTAGAATATCCAACCTATATAGAATTGCCTGTGATGAAAAACTGACTTTCGGGTATTGAATAGTTTGCTTTTTTAATCACGTATAGGCATATCTGTTATAGGGTTTTCTTTTTGCTGGCTAATATTTAAGGAATAAAATTTATTTTTAATACACTTCAACAATTTTGTGTACATTAGATTTATGCAAATTCCGCTGCATATTTATTTACTATAACAAATCTTGTATGCATAAACTATTATTTATGAAACCATTTTTAGCCACACTTTTGGTATATTTTTTTTTAAACAACCAGCTTGCTTTTTGCCAATCCAAAGTTTTTGATAAGGGGCAGTTCTTTAAGGAAGAAACTACTTTTGATGCAACAATAGAAACTTATTGGAGTAAACTCATTAACCAAAAAAGTAAACCGGGTAAAATTTTTCCGGCCCGTTTTAAGGCCAAATTGAGTGACAGTATTACGGTGGACGAGCCGGTTAGCATGGTTGTACGTGGCCATTCAAGAAGGGCATATTGTTACTTACCTCCGGTTAAACTAACTTTTACAAAAACCGGTACCTCCATAATGCATCCTTTAAAATCTATTAAATTAGTAAATGCATGTAAACCCAATAGTGCCTATGAGCAATATTTGTATAAAGAATTTCTTTGCTATAAAATATTTAATTTACTTACCGATAAAAGTTACCGGGTACGTTTGTTAAATATAGACTATAAGGATAGCAGCAATAATAAAAGTGCTTTTATTGAAAAGGCTTTTTTAACAGAGGATATAAAAGATTTGGCGAAAAGAAACAAATGTATCGAGTGGACGGCAGGCAATCTTTACAACGAGGCTACCAACCGCAAGCAAATGACCTTAGTGCAGGTTTTTGAATACATGATTGGTAATACAGACTGGTCGGTTCCTGCCAATCATAATATTAAACTTATTCAATTAAAGGAAGATTCTCTTTCAAAACCATTTGCAGTGCCTTACGATTTTGATTACTCAGGCCTGGTGAGTACAGACTATGCTGTTCCGGATGTAAGCCTAAATACGGAGAGTGTGGAGGAAAGGGTTTACAGGGGGTTTCCACGCACCATGGAAGAGCTGAATGAAACATTCGAAATTTTTACAAAGCAAAAAGAAAACATATATACCCTTATTAATAATTATCAATTACTTATTCCCAAAACAAAAAAATATATGATTGATTACCTGGAAAGTTTTTATGCACAGATTAAAAAACCAGCAACCGTACAACTTATATTTATTGATGGCGCAAGAAAAAATTAAGGTCTGGTGCTTTTGCTTAAAGGGTAATTTTTATTTGTATAAATTTAAACATACAAAATAGCAGTTAGAAGATGTAATCTTACATGATTTAGATTGATTATTGGCAACTCCTATAATAATAAAAACTGCTGGCCTGTCGCTTTTTAGCGACAGGCCTTTTTACTATTTGGTCGTTTGCAGCAAGTCATAAGCATTTTTGAAACGCTCATATCAGCCTGAATTACCGGCAATTTTTTACAAAAACGCCAATTTTTACCCTTTCGTCGAAATATCCTGCTCGTTAATCGAAAAATAATAGATACGGAAGTAATTGGATGCATCTTTACATCAGAAAGGCAAACAAGTTTAAAAGTTAAGTATCAAATCCAAAAAACCAGTATCCAAAAAAGAACCAGCATCCAACACCCTAAACAAAAACTAAAATCCGATTAATCCTAAAAAAAGCAACATCCAATTCCTAAAGAAAAAAACCAAATCCGATTAACCAAAAAGCCAATCCAAATCCTAACTAAAACTAAAACCCGGTAAACAAAGAAAACACAGTCCAAATCCAAGATTAACCAAACAAACCCAGATCAGTCATTAGAGAAAAGAATCAAAGGAATACGTTAACGTTAAAATGTATTCTAGCCTAAACCACAAGTAGAAAAAATTAATTTCACGTTTTCAGGAAATTATTAAGTGTCCCTTACCGGGGACATTTTTTATTTGCATCAACCATGATTATATATTGCTACCAAATTTTAAACAACTATAGCTGGCTTATTCCAGGTTAATTTTAACCAAAACGGCAATTTTAATCCGTTCGTCGAAATATCCTGCTCATTAATCGAAAAATAATAAATGCGGCAGTAATTAGATGCATCTTTACATCAGAAAGGCAAACAAGTTTAAAAGTTAAGTATCAAATCCAAAAAATAAAGTACCCAAAAAAGGACCAACATCCAACATCCTAAACAAAAACTAAAAATCCGATTAACTAAAAAGCGAACATCCAAATCCTAACAAAAAAACTAAAACCCGGTAAGCAAAGAAAACACAGTCCAAATCCGATTAACCAAACAATCCCAGATCAGTCATTAGAGAAAGAAATCAAAGAATACATTAACGTTAAAATGTATTCTAGCCTAAACCACAAGTAGAAAAAATTAATTTCACGTTTTCAGGAAATTATTAAGTGTCCCTTTTCCCGGGGACATTTTTTATTTACATCAACTCAGGCCAATAATTCGTTTTTTCTTTTTGTTAGTTTTTGCAACTGATCTATCAAAAAACAGGGCGGTCAAAAAGCATATTTGGTATTGTGCAAAAAAATAATTTTACATCCGCATTGAATCTAAAATTTTTATGCAATCTTTACGCAATCAACAACATTCAAAAAAAACTATGCCTGGTGACCTGCCATTTAATAAAAAAAAGAAACATAATACTTTCGACGTTATCATAGTAGGATCAGGTATCAGCGGCGGATGGGCTGCTAAAGAACTTTGCGAAAAAGGCCTAAAGGTATTGCTGCTGGATCGTGGCGAAAATGTGGTTCATCCAAATTATCCAACCGCTACAAAAGATCCATGGAACTTTCCGCATCATATTCATTTAACACAGGATGACTTGCAGAAATATTATGTACAAAGCCGCCATTGGTCATTCAGGGAAGACAATAAAAATTTCTATATCAACGATAGTGATAACCCTTATGAAGAAGCTAAACGTTTTGACTGGATAAGGGCCGATGTTGTTGGCGGCCGTTCGCTATTGTGGTCAAGGGCTTGTTACCGATGGAGCGATCTTGATTTTGAAGCCAATTTAAAAGATGGTATTGCAATTGACTGGCCGATACGGTATAAAGATATTGCACCCTGGTACGACTATGTAGAGTCGTTTATTGGTGTAAGTGGAAATACAGACGGCATACCGCAATTACCTGACGGAATTTTTCAGCCCCCTTTTGAAATGAATGTAGTAGAAAAATTATTTAAAGGAAAAGTAGAAGCAAATTATACCGACCGTAAAGTAATCATAGGAAGGACAGCTAATCTTACCCACCCAGTAAAGGGCAGGGGCCAATGTATGGCAAGAAATCTTTGTGACAGGGGTTGCCCATTTGGCGCTTATTTTAGTACCAATGCCAGTACCATTCCTGCGGCATATGCTACCGGTAATTTAACTGTAATGCCACATTCATTGGTTAATAAAGTTTTGTATGACGAACAAAAGCAAAGGGCAAAAGGAGTAGAAATAATTGATACGGAAACAAACTTGACTACTGAATTTTATTCGCGGCTTATCTTTCTTAATGCTTCTACTGTCGCTACTGCTTTTATCTTATTAAATTCTACTTCTTCACGTTTTCCCAATGGCATGGGTAATGGCAGCGATCAGGTAGGGCGTAACCTAATGGACCACCACAAGGGGCTGGGGGCATCAGCTAGTGTAGAAGGCTTTGACGATATGTATTACTATGGCCGAAGGCCTACCAATATTTATATACCAAGATTTAAAAATATACAAAACAAAGAGCCGGCTTTTTTGCGGGGGTATCATTTTGGTGGAGGTGCATTCAGGAATAGGCAGCAACCAGATAATGGTATTGGTGCAGCCTTTAAAGAATCAATGACCGAGCCGGGAGGATGGCAGATGAATTTATATGCATTTGGCGAATGCCTTCCTTATGCAGATAACCGTATTACGCTGAATACAGATAAAAAAGATAAATGGGGGAGGCCGGTGATTGCTGTTAATTGCGAATTTAAAGAAAATGAAAAAGCCATGCATGAAGACATTGGCAATACCGCCAGAGAAATGCTGGAAACAATCGGCTTTAAAAATGTACATGTCAGCAACAAAATTTCTTTTCCCGGAAATGCCAATCATGAAATGGGCATTGCCCGAATGGGCAATGATCCCAAGACTTCTGTATTAAATAGTTTTAACCAAATGCACGAAGTGCCCAATGTTTTTATTACGGATGGCTCCTGCATGGTTTCTGGTTCTTGTGTAAATCCTTCTCTAACTTATATGGCGCTTACGGCAAGGGCCTGCGATTATGCAGTAAAGGAAATGAAGCGGTTAAATTTGTAGCAGTATCATTAGCATAATTTACAATTAACTTAAATTGCTGTAAAATAAAACTGCTGTAGAATTATTTATTATGCCTAAATTGTTAAACAATAAAAAATAAAACATATGAAAAAAAAATCTGGCGTTATGCTGACACAACTGCGTTTGATTATACTATTCGCAATGATGCTGTTTTCTGTATCAACTATCAAAGCAACCGGCATTCCTTTTCAAAAACCTGGGGAGCCATCAATTGAAGGAAGATGGGATATGACCATTAATGTAGCCGGAAAAGAACTCCCTTCCTGGCTGGAGGTTGTACATTCAGGCACCCATAGGCTTATTGGTCAGTATGTAGGCCCGGGAGGTAGTGCCCGCCCTATATCCAGGGTAAATTTTAAGGATGGAAAAATGAGTTTTACCATACCACCACAATGGGAACAGGAAGACAATGACATTATTGTTGAAGGTACATTAAATGGCGATAATTTATCAGGTACCATCATTGCAAGCGATGGTAAAACCTATAACTGGGTTGCTCAAAGGGCTCCATCTTTATGGAGGAAAAATCCACCTGTATGGGGAAAACCAATTAAGCTTTTTAATGGTAAAAATCTTGATGGCTGGCATGCCATGGGACCAAATCAATGGGTTGCGGAAAATGGTATTTTGCGTAGCCCTAAGCCAGGTTCTAACCTGGTTACCGATGAAACATTTAATGATTTTAAACTGCATATTGAATTTAGATATCCTAAAGAAAGTAATAGTGGTGTTTACCTACGTGGCCGTTATGAAATACAGGTTGCAGATAACAAGGGAATGGAGCCTTTGAAAATTTATTTTAGTGGTATTTATGGTTTTATTGCGCCGATAGAAATGACAGCAAAAGATCCAGGCGAGTGGCAATCATTCGATGTTACACTTGTAGGAAGAATGGTAACACTTGTGGCTAATGGTAAAACTGTTATTTGTGAACAGCAGATACCGGGCATCACGGGTGGGGCAATTAATAGCAAAGAAGGAGACCCAGGCCCCATATTGCTGCAAGGCGATCATGGAACTATTGAGTACCGCAATATTGTAATTACACCGGCTAAATAATAGGTTTCACACAAAGAGAACCAAGGATACAAAGTTCACAAAGAAAAATTATATTCATCAAAACCTTATTGCTTTGTGTTCCTTTTTTTGTGTTCCTCTTTGTTTGAAATGAATTTACTTATAAGTTTGGCGTGTATTATTGGGCATCATTATAAATTTTAAGTATTCAAATTTTTTTTTAATCTTTGCATTCTTCAATTTTACGAATATGAAATTCTTTTAAAGAACCTGCAACGGCAGGTTCTGTTTTTAATTAATATGTGTACAACGGTAGTGCCGTTGTTATGCTGTTTTTATTTAATTGAATTTAAAAAAGAATTTCATGTCATTAAATCAAATTACTTCCAATCGTATTTCGGGTATTTTTTCATTGATTCGCCAATCATTAAATAGCGAACTACAGGATTATACAACCGGCAGTATCCGTAAAGCTGTTATTTTGCTGGCCATACCCATGATGCTGGAAATGTGTATGGAAAGTGTTTTTGCAGTGGTAGATATTTATTTTGTAAGTCATTTAGGCAAGCATGCCACTTCAATAGTAGGCCTTACAGAATCAGTAATTACCATTGTATATTCTTTGGCTATCGGCATCAGCATGGCTGCAACTGCGCTGGTAGCAAGGCGTGTAGGCGAAAAAGATAATAAGGCCGCTTCTAAAGCAGGTATGCAATCTATATTTATTTCGCTTGCTATTACAATAGCAGTAAGTATCCCGGGATTTATTTATGCAAAAGATATTTTGCGCCTGATGGGTGCAGAAACTGCCGCTATAGAAACAGGGGTAGGGTATACACGCATCATCATGGGCGGGAGCCTGGTGATAATGCTGCTGTTTCTTATCAATGGTATTTTTCGTGGAGCCGGAGACGCTATGATGGCCATGAAAAGTTTATGGCTTGCCAATATCTGCAATATTATTTTGTGCCCGTTGCTTATACGCGGCCTGGGGCCTATACCAGCATTTGGTGTTGCAGGTGCTGCAATGGCAACAACCATTGGCCGCGGTATTGGTGTTTGTTACCAGTTGTATTATTTATTTAATGGCAAGCGGGTGATACAATTTACGCTAAAACACCTGGCGCCTGACTTTGCTGTTATCCGTTCCATTATTGCCATTGCATGGCCGGCAACATTACAGTTTTTAATTGGTTCAGGAAGCTGGATAGTATTGGCGAGCCTGGTAGTTACTACCGGCCATAGCGATGCCAGTGCCGGTTACCAGATTGCCATACGTTTGGTAATGTTTTTTATTTTACCTGCCTGGGGAATGAGCAATGCTGCCGCAACATTGGTAGGGCAAAACCTTGGTGCACAACAACCCCAAAGGGCCGAAGATTCTGTTATTAAAACCGCAAAATACAATGCTGTTTTTATGGGCTTGGTATCGTTAATATTATTGGTTTTTGCACCGTTTATCATTTCATTTTTTACAAAAGAAGCAGCCGTGGCCGGGTATGCAATTCTTGCTGTACGCATTATAAGTGCGGGTTATGTTTTTTATGGTATTGGTATGGTAATGGCTAATGCATTTAATGGTGCAGGAGATACAAAAATACCCACTATTATTAATTTTTTCGGGTTTTGGTTTTTTCAAATTCCGCTGGCATGGCTTTTGTCAAAAGAGCTGGACATGGGACCTGTAGGCGTTTTTATTGCCATACCCGTTGCAGAAACAGCTATCAGTATTGCAGCGTATATTTTATTTAGAAAAGGTAAATGGAAACTGAAAAAAGTATAGACTTTCTCAACAGGTGCAGGTGTTGTGCCGGCAACTGTTGTTTATTACAATGCTATTGTATGTGGTTTTTCCTGAACATAAACCGTATGTTTTTCACTTTTATGAATATTGTTTTCATCATTGTTATTTTTCAGATTTCTATGTGCGCCCTGATGGCAAATACATGTACTGGCCCCCTGTCTTTATTATAGGCAGGATTATTTACAAATTGATAATCGAAGGTTAGCCAGAATATTTTTGATAAATGGGCATTATAATATGCTTCAATAATATTTTCGCTGCTATAATTCAAATTACCATCACCAATAATAAATCCGTAGCCGCCTGCTTTTAAAAATTCCCTATGGCCCGCTGAAATTCCATTAAGTACAATTGCAATTGCAGCAACATCATCTGTACGTTTCCATCGGGTTCCTTTTACAGACAAGCCGATACTAAAAGATTGGTCGATCTCTGTAAAAGCCCAGGTGGCATACATTCCATCATTCCAGCTTGCACGGCTAAAAATGCCCAGGTAATCTGTAAGCTCCTGATCAAAACTGTATCCTGCACCAAATTTTTTGCCCCCATAAGTATTGTTTTCTGCTTTGCCCGAAATAACGTCTAATAAAAATGTATTACCATCGGTAATTGCTTTTAAGCCATCGCTATAGGAAGGTGCTTTTGATATTGAGTTTGATAAAAGCAACCGGATATTTCCCTGTCGTTTATTGATGTTTAGTTTTCGTTCCAGCTCAAATGTTTCTGAATGGGCTTTGCTGATAACATATTCCATTTGTGGCGCATTTGCTATTCGTGGTACTGCAACACTTGAAAACCTCACTGCCCATTTCGGCTTAATTAATTCTACCACCACGCCCATTGTGTAGCCTCTTGTATTGGCAGGGTAATCCCATGCGCCATTACCCATCAGCGACCAATTCATAAATTCGCTTCTTGCGTCATGGGCATATTTATTATCATCAAAAAAATCACCAATAGCAAATTTCCCTGCGCTTATTGTAATTCGGTTTGCTGGAATTTTACCTGCTATTTGGTTTACATCATCTGTAACATTTTCATAAGTAGTATTTCCCAGTGGAATATTTTGTTGCAGGTAAGCCCTGGCCAAAAATACAGTGGGAGAGGCAGCACCAACCCGGTAACTTTCGCCATTTAATGCCCCTGCTACACCAAGGGAAGAACTCAATCCCTTGCCACCCGAAATTTCGGGGTTAAAATAAAAGGCCGCCCCTTTCCATAATTTGCGCCCCAAAAATAAAGTTGCTGTTACAGTGGTAGCCCCAGTTTCTACATTATCTGCAAGGCTATTGTCGCCACTATATTTGGAGTTAAAACCTGAATGGCTTTGAACAATAGTGGTAAACTGAAAATGGTTTGTCCAATTATTTGGTTTAATGGTATCCTTATTTATTTGCGCAGTAGTTAGCTTGCAACTTAATGTGGAGAAAGTAAAAACCAGGATTGCCTTTGTCATATTTATATTTTGAAAACCAGAATTTTATAATAATGTGCCTCGTAAAAATAATGCTGCAATGCTAAAATAAATTACAAGGCCGGTAACATCTACCAGTGTAGCAATAAATGGGGCCGAAGATGTAGCAGGGTCAAAACCGCATTTTCTTAAAATCATTGGCACCATCGAACCACTTAATGTTCCCCATAAAATAATACCTATTAAAGAAAAAAAGATGGTGGTTGCAATCAATATCCAATGTGGCCCGTAGTTGTACCAATGAAATTGTTGCCAAAGCGAAATCCTTATAAAGCCTATTGTACCTAAAATAATTCCCAATGCCAGTCCAGATAAAAATTCTCTGCGCATTACCCACCACCAGTCTTTTAAGGTAAGCTCTTTTAGTGCCATTGCCCTTATGATAAGTGTTGCGGCCTGCGAACCACTATTACCCCCGCTGGACATAACCAATGGTACAAACAATGCCAATACTACAGCTTTTGAAATTTCATCGGCAAAACCACCCATGGCAGTAGCCGTAAGCATTTCGCTAAGAAACAGAATGATGAGCCAGCCGGCTCTTTTTTTCAATAGGGAAAAAAAAGGCGTTTTAACATAAGGGTAGTCGAGCTCCTCGATACCTCCGAATTTTTGAATTTCAGCAGTATCTTTTTGTTCCTGCAGATCCATTACATCATCTACCGTAACAACACCCAATAAAATATTATTATCGTTTGTAACAGGCAATACTACCCTGTCGTATTCTTTAAATTTTTGAATTGCATCTTCTTTGCTGTCAGTAATTTTTAAACTGGTACAATATCCATCCAATATATCTTCCACTTTCTTTTGTGGGTCATTCAATACAAACCGCCTTACCGGAATATCATCAATTAACCTGCCGTCTTCATCTACTACATAAATAACGTTGGCAGCTTCAGTATCCTTATGATTGTTACGTAAGTGTTCCATTGCATTGGCAATCGTCATACCGCTTTCGATTGTTGCAAACTCAGTATTGATAATTCTTGCAACACTTTTATCAGAATAGCCCAATACTTTATGCAGCGCAGTTTTATTGGGTTCATTTAAAAATTCAAGAAAACTAGAAAGTTCTACGCCTTTCAGGGAAGAATAAAAAATAGTACGGTCGTCGGAACTTAGTGCATTTAAAATATAAACGGCCCTTACTTTTGGCAGGCTCCCGATAACCTTTTTTTGGAGTTGGTTATCCAGATAGGGAAATACAGAAACTTCCTGCTCTGCCTGAAATGACTTGAATGCCTCAATAGCTTTTTCTGCAGGGATGGATATAAAAAGTTTTGCCACCTCAGAAGGGTGAATAAAACTATTGCCATTATCTTTCGATATCCTGAATAAACCGGAGAAATCACCTGCTAATAATTTTTTTCTTATTTCTTTAAATGGAAAATTCATTTGAAATGTATTTGCGCTAAAAATGAATGCAAATGTAATACCTCAAACTTTACGATACTATTCTGGAAATGCAACAGTGTTGTAGCGGTAGTAAATGACAATATTATTTTTTTGCAGTTGAAGTATATTTAATGTTTGCCAATAACAGGAGCAGACCAAGTAACATCCCAATGATGTAAAGAATAATGCAGAATGAATTTTGTTCTGAGCCGTGGCCGGTATCCGCCACCCACTTGTGGCTGCGACAATTTGGAATGTATCTGGTGTATTTGAAAAAATAGCAGTTTCAAAAGTTTTCTTGAATATTTTGAGCAGCTATTTCAAAAAATATTTATTCTTTAAAATAAATAGTGATAAGTGATATATCAGTTTTTGGAATAACTTAAATTAACCGCAAAGTCTTACCCAGTAAGGGCATTGCCTATTTTTATTTTTTGCCTTGATAAAAAAAAGTAACAAAAAAAATCAAGGCTGCATAAAAAAAGCTAAAAATTTGAATGCTTGTCTAAAATGAAATTAGCTCAAACAACAAAATGTAACCCAGTTTTTGTGCGACTTGCGGGCTAATAGCAAAGCCAAACATTTGTAACATTAATTTCATTTCTTAACGCCAACTATTCAAATTTTCTTAACGCTTTTTTTCTGAGGCCATAAATGCATGCGTTTATCTTTGTTATCCAATTTATTTATTATGTTCTGCATACATTTTTAGGAGAAAGGTTGCCAATAAACTCATCTCTTCATGACAGTGCTGGCAAAGCCTTTTGCCAAAATCATCGGGAAATGCTTCTTTACGGACTTCCGGAATATTGGGTACATCATTTTCCTGGAAATAACCCAGCCAGAAACAGGAACGCATCTCGCAACTATAATCGGTATCCCTGATTAGATGAACCATTTTGCCACCAAAGCCTAGCCTGTCATGCTCACCGATACGTGCATGCACAGCCGTACTTACACCGGCTGCTGCAAACCGCGATACATCCAATAATTCTGAAGGGGTCACGGAAATTTATTTTTAATTTAAAAATGTCAGGAGGGCCAGCAAGGTATTCATCTACTATATGTGTACCGCCAATATATTTTCCTGTGCCACACTCGCCTTCCCATGCACTATACACATGGTCTGTTGGATGCCAGAGTTTGTATGTTGCCGTGTCTTCAATAAAACTAAACCACCAGTCAATCATCTTGCCGCTGCAGCCAATCAAACTGCTGCGTGCCGCAACAAGCATTATGCCGTTATCAAGGCGTTTATAACCGGCTTCAAATGGTAAATAGCCAGGTTCTAATAATTGGTTTGCTTCTTCTATATACATGGCAATTTAATTTTTACAACCTTTATTTTCTGGTGTTAACAGATATTATTAACTTAAGGATTTAATCTTTCATTAATTCCAGTCAGGCCAATGATATACCAGTCAGACCGGGACGGTCAGACTGGTATATTACACCATAAAAGTCTTACTATATTTTCTAATTGCATTTACGGGCATATAGGAAACACGCAGGTTAAACAGCAGTTCTACTGTATGTTCTCCTGATACAAGGCCTCCAGGTTGCAACACTTTTATTGTGCCTACTTCACCAAATTCCCATCTGTCTTCCGGCTCTGTTTCCATTTGTTTTAAAGTGTAGGTATTGCCATGCAACACTACAAGGATATTTTCCGGGGCAACAGCTTTTCCATCAATAGTTAGTTGAACATCTTCAATCATTGATATGCCCAGCCCACGATAATAAGGAAGTTTAGCACCTACTTGAAAGCCGGTGACAGTGCCGTTTTCAACAGTGTTTTCTGGTTTTGTATGTATAATATATTGTTCGTACATAGATTTTATTTTTAATTTTTTTGTAAATGGGTTTACTCGCCGATTAATTTTTTAAGCATCAATTGTTGCCTGCGCACCTGTTCTACACTATTCACTACAAACGCATCGTGTATATGGCGGTTGCCCTCATACTCGCTGCACATATAACCCTTGAAACCGCCCTGTTTTAATACAGCAACCACTTCGTTATAAGGAATACTGTATTCCGTATCTTCATCTAACATTTCATAAAATTTTGCATGAATATGGAAGATGCGATTCATATATGGCAGTAGCTGTTTTGGATTAGTATAACTATTATGCCTTGCCTGTTCAGCCAATGCGATATCAATTGGCTTATCAGTCATGCTTCTTACTTCACCAACAATGTATTCAGCCATTACACCCTTTTCATAGCTATCAGCAACAAGCTGTGCAATTTTTTCACTTGCTCCCTTACGCAAAAAATTATCAACTATTATCCGTGCTATCTTTTTAGTATAAGTACCCATATCAGGTATAAAACCTAGATAAGGCGAATTCATTTTTTCCATCACTTCATAATGACGTTTCATCCATGCATTATCTATATGCCAGGGAGCATGTACTTCTATACCCATTTTTACATCATATTCTTCCGCATAAGGTGCAGCCAGTTCCATTAGTTCGGGCGTGGTACTTACAATTACACGCATTACTTTACAGCCTAGTTTGTTGGCAAATTTTAAATCACGGATGATGGATTGCAGTTGATCTAGCTGCGACATCACATATCCTTTATATTTTTTAAAATCAAGGAACATATCATGGCAAACTGGTGTAGTGCCATATTTGTCCATCCAGCCAAACCACTGGTCAACGAAGGCATCCGTAAGTTTCGGAAAGCCCGGTACCATTTGTTCGCCAATAATTTCAATTCCGTTTGCGCCAAAGGATGCTGCTTTTGCAATGCAATCTTCCATCGTCATTTTACCCAGAAAATATTCTTCCTGGAAACTGTACAGGCTTACGCCTCTTTTAATGTCTGCCATATTTTGAAAATTTATTTTAAAGATTTTTAGTGTACCGCCATTTCACTTTCTACAGGTGAAACATTTTTATTTTTTGAAAATAGATAATTGATAATACCCAGCGCAATGCATATAACACCGAAGGCAACAAACGCATTGAGTAAAGAACCAGCCATATTTTTTACACCTGTAACAACAAGGGGTGAAATGAATTGCCCCAGAAAAAAAACGCTGGACCAAAAGCCCATGCCCCTTCCCCTGAATTCAGGTGGCAGGGTATTGAACCCCCATCCAATCAGTACAGGCATCGTCATACCACAACCTAATTGCTGTATAGTGGCAAAAATCATTACACTGGTTTTAGTATGCGAGAACCCGATACCCAATAAACCGGTTCCAATTAGTGTTGCCATAATCAATAATTGAAGTGCAATAGGACGGCTGGAAACCAATTTGAATAATAATGAACCGATGGGTACAGCTATGCTGGCAGCAGCAAAAATTTTCCCCAGTTCCTTTCTGTCTTTAAACCCCATTTCATCCAATGCCAAAGAAAACTGAAGTGTATACACAAACCATATTGTAGAAGCTACTAATGTAGTTATACAAAGTTTTGTAATAAGGCTTAAAGTCATTTTTACTTTATCTGCCTCTTAACTAAAGTGGTTTTTTCAAAGGGGTTCAAAAATAAAAAGCCATGCCAGCAGTGCAAATACCAGGGCCGCACTATATACTAAGAAGGGATATTGCCATCCACTTGCTGCCAACTGGCCACTGGCATAAAGCAGCAATGTTCCAAAGGCTGCACCAGCAACGCTTTGAACCACCAGCCACCAGTTTCTTGCTTTTACAGAAAAATAATCGCCCAGTAAAACATTGGCAAGGGTCATCACAAAAGCTTCGCCAACACCTAATAACAATCTACCACCCATTAATGCCGGGAAGCTGCTTACAAAAAAGGGTATCAACCCACCTATTCCATAAAGAATCATTGTTGCAATCAGCAACCTTCTTCTTCCAAATTTATCTATAAGGACGCAAGCGTAAGGGGAGACTAAAGCAATGCAAAGCCCAGGTGTAGATAAAACCAAGGGCGCCCATGTAGTAATATGGGTATCTCTTTAAAGTTTTCTACAATGGCAGGTACAACCGGCATCAATGCAACAATGGCCATCATGGGCAGCATGTTGATTAAGACAAGGATGATGCCCTGTATGGGGCCGGCTTTTTTAATGGTGTTGGGTTCAATCATGGCGTCTATTGAAGTTTGTATCTGGCAATCGTTCTTAAAACAGTTAGCAAAGGTGTAACAAAAAAATAGGCTGTTCTAAGCAGAAAATGACGAAAAATGTGCAAAATCAAACATTGGGGAAATATCTTATTGTTTTAAATCTGTTTTGTTTTGGGGACGAAATGCAGGAGGGGGCATCAATATGTTTAACGCTAATTTTTATATCTTCAAATAGTTAATTGTATACGGCGTTTTATATATTCACTCAAAGGGCTGTCAAAAAATCAAATAAAAGCAGCTTACTTTATAAAATCAGTTATCAATTTACTTAAGGCAACAGGGTTATCTACGCAGGGAATATGCCCTGATCCTTCAATCACTTCAAGCCTTGCTCCTTCAATTAAATCAGCCAGGTCTTTTACTTCTTCCGGTAATGTAGATTTATCTTCTGAACCCACTACACACAATGTTTTAATTTTTATCTGTGCTGCCTGCGCTGTTAAATCAGCATCTCTAATTGCTTCGCATGTTTGTATGTAACCAAGTGCCGGTGTGCGTTCCAGCATATTGGTGTAACCAGCTACCCTGATGGATTTTTCTTTTCTGAATTGTTCAGAAAACCATCTTTGCATTACGCCACCTGAAATAGCAGCTATACCTTTTTCATTTATTACTCCAATCCGCTCGTTCCATATTTGTTCGTTTCCAATCTTAAAACGGGTATCGCATAATACTAGTTTATCAACCACAGAAGGTTTTTGAAATGCTATCAACTGGGCAATCATACCACCAACCGATAAACCAACAGGGATACATTTACTAATCGAAAGATATTGCAGTAAACCCAGCACGTCTGTTGCAAAATCGTTTAATCCATCGGGGGCTTTCACAACTGCAGATAAACCATGACCACGTTTATCAAACAATAAAATATTTCCATACCCCTTCAACAGCTCAACAACATCATCCCAGATTCTGAAATCAGTTCCCAATGAATTAATAAATACAAAAGTGCGGGCATCCCTGTTTTCTGCAGATGGATGCTGAATAAACTTATAGTGAATTAATACGCCATTTATTTCTACAAAATTCATCGTTATATTTTTATACCTGTTATTATTTACTTACTAACGGTTTCAGGTAATGCAAATGCTACATACTGGTCACCGGATTTGCTCCCTATTTTTCCGCCACCACAGGCAATCACTACAAACTGTCTTCCTTCAATTACATAAGTAGCAGGGGTTGCGTAGCCGGCAGCAGGCAGTTTGGCTTCCCATAAAACCTTGCCTGTTTTTTTATCAAAGGCCCTTATTTTTTCATCCTGTGTAGAGGCAATAAATATCAATCCACCTTTTGTTACAACCGGGCCACCATAAACCTGTGTACCAGTAGGGGCAATACCTTTCTTTGTTAGTTCTTCAAACTCTCCAAGCGGCACCCTCCACAATAATTTTCCACTGTTTAGGTCCACTGCATTTAAAGTTCCCCATGGCGGTTTAACACCAGGGTATCCATCCTTATCCAAAAAGCGGTTGTAACCGGTAATTGTATAAGGCACTTCATCTAAAATACTTTTTTTAGCTGCTGCATTTGCAATTGGCTGCGAGGCTGGTTCTTTTGGTGTAGCAGCACCTCTCCCCACCGGTGAAACCGGTTTTTTAGATGGGGTATTTAATAAAAAAGCAAGCAATGCCCCCTTTTCATTTTTTGGTATTTGTTTAAAAGATGGCATCATATTGCGGCCAGTTTCCACTAGTTTTTTTATCTGCTCCCCACTGTACTTTTTATTAATATTTACCAGGGAAGGAAATGAACTTCCGTTTCCTTTTAATTCTGCCCCATGACAGGCAATACAATATGTATTGTAAATACCATGGCCAACGCCTTTCAAAGATTGATCATTTGAATCAGTCTTTGGCACATCAATCATGGTTAGTGCCCAGGGTATTTCGCTTGCGTTTACATACAATATTCCAGATTCGGGATCAACAGCTGCACCGCCCCATTCACCACCACCATCAAAACCTGGAAATACCATGCTGCCATCTTTTGAGGGAGGTGCAAACATGGTTTTGTATTTCACTATTTTATATTTCTCCATCATTTCCTTGTGGGCCTCAGGAGTTAAATCAGTTACGTCTTCCGGGTCAAATTTCTGACGGGCAAAAGGTTCGGGCAGAGAAGGGATCGGCTGTGTGGGCCAGAGTTCTTCTCCCGGCAATCCGATGGTGGGCACAGGTTTTTCTTCTATAGGAAAAACAGGCTTGCCATTGGTGCGGTCAAACAAAAATATATAACCGTGTTTAGTAATCTGCGCCACGGCATCAATATTTTTTCCATCATGTTTAATAGTTACCAGGTTGGGATTGGCTGGCAGGTCACGGTCCCATAAGTCGTGATGCACTACCTGGTAATGCCAAAGATATTTTCCTGTTGCTGCATCTAAAGCAATCAAAGAATTGGCAAACAAATTGGTTCCTTTGCGGAAACCTCCATAAAAATCTCCGCCTATGCTACCTGTCGGCACATAAACAATTCCCCGCTTTTCATCTAGCGACATTCCTGCCCAGCTATTGGCTCCTCCAAGTTTATTCCAGGCATCTTTATCGGGCCATGTATCATAACCCAATTCTCCGGGGTGTGGTATGGTATGAAATATCCAGCGCCTTTCGCCGGTGCGGACATCAAAGGCCCGAATATGGCCAGGGGCTGCGTCTGCAGATTCTGCGACCCTTGTACCCACAATCAATAAATCTTTAAAAATAACTCCCGGAGTGGTGCCGGCTACAAAAGCATTAGCCCCTATCTCACGGTCTAAATTTTCGGCAAGATTAATAAACCCTTTATTGCCAAAACTCCTTACAGGCTTTCCATCCAATACATTAATGCAATAGGTCTTAGCACCCACACTATATAATATTCGCTGGTCATCCCCTTTTTCATCCCGCCAGTAAACCATACCCCGGCTTACTTTATAAAAAGCATAAGGATCATTTTTCGCGGAGGTATCTTCAACAGCCGGGTCAAATAACCATTGTTGTTTTCCAGAAGAAGCATTGATGGCAAATAATTTTAACCTCGGTGTAGTGCCATATAAAATACCATCCACCATTATGGGATTACACTGATTTTGGGTACGGTTTGCTGTGTCCCTGTCAAAAGAATTATAGGTCCATGCAACCTGTAGTTGCGACACATTTGCTGTTGTAATCTGGCTGTTGGATGAATAGCGGATGCCATCTTTTGAGCCTGCATAAGCACCCCAGGTACTGTATGCCATTACAGCATCTTTAGTATTGCTTTTACAATTTGAAAGAATAACACAAACAATTAATAATCCAAAAAGAAGAAATGCAATGGGAATTTTTTTCATGTGTGTTTGTTTTAAAAAGTAATTCAATAAGAAACGGGAACTTCTAAATTTCTCTTAAACCTACATAATTTTCAGCAATAGTTGTTACAAAAGCTTTGGATGATTTTATATAATCAAATTTTGCTTTTTGCAATTGATAATCAAATCAGCAATATGTTCTTTGTATAACGAAATTAATTATTAACCGGGTATTGTTTTGGGGTGGTACCTGTTTTTGATTTAAAGAAGCGGATAAAATCGCCCAGCGTTTCTTTCCCGATCTTGTAGGCAATTTCACTAATGTTAAAAGTGCTTTGTTTCAGCAATACTTTTGCTTCAAGCAGCAATATTTCATCAAGCTAGGTGTGAGTCGTTTTTCCGAGGCTGATTTTATGCTGCGGTTAAGGTGCTCCGGTGAAACAGTAAGTATATCTGCATAAAAACTTATTTTTTGATTTTCATGAATATGGTTCACCAAAAGATTTTTGTATTCGTTGGCAATACGGTATGCCGAATTATCTTTGATACTGCTGATAGACCGTGCAAAAGGTTTTATTTCAAAAAATAAAGTAAGCCGGGTACTGGCAACAAAGTCGGGGTTACATTTTTCGCCCGACTGGTACTCCTGTTCCAGCCTTTTTAATAAATGTATTGTAGAGTCAGCAGCCTTTGCATCAATTTCCTCAATGGGGTTGCCGGTAAAATGGAGAAAGGGAAATTGCAGCAGCAGCTCCTTCTGAAAAAGTTTATTATAAAAAATATCAGAATTGAAATGGCAGTAGTACCCGCATGCATCAGCAGTCATGGACTGCATGGTGGTTATCTGGTAAGCAGGCAGAAAGAAAAACTGGTTTTTAGAAAATTCATAACTTTCAACGCTTTTGCTCCGTACCGTTTTGCCATTGGTTAAAAATATAAAATCAAATACTTCTTTTTGGTGTGGCTGCAGTGGCAGTTCTGCCAATTTAGATAAGCGGATATAGTCTTCAATTCTATTTATGTGAAAAGCATTCTCTGCCTGGAAATGAAAGTTTTCCTACTCCATACTTCCCAAAGAAAGTTTGATACCATAATTACTAACATTCAGCAAAGGCGCTTTTACATCTTTCGGTATTTTCATACGGGCAACATTTATACTGGTAATCTCGATATTTGCCGATTACTGTTATTGTTCACTTATTTGCTTTGGCTAAATTAATAATTTGTGGGGCATTGTTACTAGCAATTTTGCCGTTAAGTCGTTGAGACGTTTTTATTTGCTTTCTTCTAAACGTCTTTACGACTCAACGGCAATTCTTTACCTACGGTCACGGTTGTACCCATCTGTAGAAATCATAAGCGACAATTTTTTGTCGTTAAGTCGTTGAGACGTTTTTATTTTCTTTCTGCTAAACGTCTTAACGACTCAACGGCAATTCTTTATTTAATGATCTGACTGCTCCCCATCAGCCGAAATAAGAAACGGCAATTTGGTATGGCCAATTTGATACCTGCATTATATTTTTAGCTTTTTGTTGTTATCTTCATCATCAGTTTTCAAACATTATAGGTTGCTGCTATTGCCATACTAATTCAAACACTTTAGCAAATCTGGCATGTACCCTGAAAATATATTGAAACAGTAAAAATGATAAAGCAACAGTCGTATATTCTGCCTGTTAAAATTTTATGTTGAAAAATAAAAACATAGTAATCATCGGCGGCACCACAGGGTTAGGCCTTAGTGCAGCAAAAGCTTTTAGTGAAAAAGGTGCAAAATTGGTTTGTGTTGGACGAAACGAAGAAAGTGTTGACGAAGCAAAAAAGCAATTAGGGAATAATGCAATAATCATTGCTGGTGACGCTGTAATGCCCGCTACTGCTGTGGAAGCAATTAATACCTGCATAGAAAGGTTCGGAAGTTTTAATGGCTTGTACCATGTAGCCGGTGGCAGTGGTAGAAAAATGGGTGATGGCCCCTTGCATGAACTTACATTGGAAGGCTGGAACAAGACAATGGAATTAAATCTTACCTCACTGATGTTATCTAATCAGGCAGCGGTAAAAAAAATGATTGAGCAAAAAACTGGTGGAACCATTTTAAATATGGGTTCTGTGCTGGGCTATTCACCGTCGCCAAAATATTTTTCTACGCATGCCTATGCTGCAGCAAAAGCGGCCATCATTGGGTTTAGTAAATCCATTGCTGCTTATTATGCAAAAGATAATATTACTGTAAACGTAATTGCCCCGGCACTGGTGGAAACACCCATGGCACAAAGGGCGGCGAAAGATGAAACAATTTTATCCTTCATCAAAACAAAACAACCTTTGGATGGAGGAAGAATTGGGAAGCCAGAAGATTTGGATGGACTGGCAATATATTTTATGAGCGATTTATCAAAATTTACAACAGGGCAGGTAGTTGCGGTTGATGGAGGATGGGCGGTAAGTGAAGGGCAAAACGGCCCCTCCTAACCTCCCCCGAAGGGAGGAACAAGTCAAGAGCTCAAAAATTTGAATTGTATGCCGATTGTATTATAAATGAATAAAAAAATAAAGTTGAAATGGAAGATAGAATGTTTAGTAAAGATATAATGCACCGCTCACTTCCTTCGGGGAAGGGAGATGGAGGGATGGGCTGCCCCTCCTAACCTCCCCCGGGCGGAGGAAGAAGTCAAGAGCTCAAAAATTTGAATAGTATGATTATTGTATTATAGGTGAATAAAAAAATAAAGTTGAAATGGAAGATAAAATGTTTAGTGCTGGTAAGAAGTACCGCCTCCGCCTCCTCTCCTTGGAGAGGAGGCTGGGGGTGGAGAGGCCGAAATGTTTAGTAAAGAAATGAAGAGCCGTCACTTCTCTTCGGGGAGGGAAGGAGGGATGAGGGATGAGGCAATTGTTTAGTAAAGAAATTAAGTAAAAGTGGAAGATAGAATGTTTAATAAGGATATGAAACACCACTCCCTTACTTCAGGGAAGGGAGAAGGAGGGATGTGCTGCATCGGAATAGATTTAGGCGGTACCCGAATTAAAGGTGTTTTGATTGATGCAGCAGGAAATATCCTGCATCAATTGTATACAGCTACCAATGATGGCGATGGTGAAGTATGGAAAGGTGCTATTGCAACAACCGTTGCTGCATTAAAAGAAAAAATGAATGCTGCAAATACAATTGTAGGAATATCAGCACCGGGGCTGCCCAACAACAATAATACGGTAATAGCATTTATGCCCGGCAGGTTAGGAGGATTGGAAAATTTTGTGTGGGAAGATTTTTTAAATACCACTGCGTATGTTTTAAATGATGGGGTGGCGGCAATGGTTGCCGAGGCCAAAACGGGTGCAGCAAAAAACAGTACCAATGCAGTTATGGTAACTTTGGGAACAGGTGTTGGCGGGGCATTGCTGATAAATAAACGAGCTTTCCAGGGATCGTTTAATAAAGCTGGTCATATAGGGCATATGGTGATAGATAGCAGCGGGGAACCTGATGTAACAAATATGCCCGGCAGCTTAGAGGATTGCATCGGCAATTGCACTATTGAAAAAAGAAGCGGGGGAAAATTTACCTCTACACAAAACTTATTGATTGCGTACAGAAATGGGGATGCATTTGCCAAAGATATCTGGATGACATCTGTAAAAAAACTGGCAATTGGTTTGGCATCGGTAAGCAATATTATTTCGCCGGATACTATAATTGTTGGTGGTGGCATAGCAGAAGCCAATGATGATTTATTTGTGCCACTCAATAAAATGATTGATGAATACGAATGGCAACCTGGCGGAATAAAAGCGACTATTGTAAAAGCAAAACATGGTGATTTGGCCGGGGCAATTGGAGCTGCATGTTATGCAATGGAAAAATATAAAGAAGAGATAAAATAACTTATATGAATGTTATAGAACAATACATCAGCAAAGGCAAAGCGATTGCAGATACAGTTTTGCTGCAGCAACAAAAAATTGAACAGGCGGCACAGTGGTTTTCTGAAACAATACTGAGCGGTGGGATGGTACATGTGTTTGGCAGCGGCCATAGCAGGATAATGGTGGAAGAAATGTGGCCACGATATGGTTCGTTCCCCGGTTTTAATCCTATTGTTGAATTGTCGCTATCATTTCACAATCTTGTAGTAGGCGCCAATGGACAAAGGCAAGCCATGTTTTTAGAAAATGTGCCGGGGCTTGCAGACAGGATACTCAGAAATTTTGATTTAAAGGAAACAGATACTGCATTGGTAATATCCTCAAGCGGCTGCAATGTAGTGCCGGTTGAAATGGCAGAAATTTTTCAGCAGAGAAAAATAAAAGTAGTGGCAGTTGTTACCTCGGCGCATTTGCAGGCAAGCACAAGTAAACGCAGTGACGGAAAAAAATTGGCAGACTTTGCCGATTTAGTTTTAGATACTGGCGCACCTGCAGGCGATTCTATGATTTATGTTGACGGTTTGGAAACCCCGGTGGCACCAGGCTCCACACTAGGTGGCGTATTTATTATCAATACTATCAAGGCAAGACTGGCCGAAATACTGACGCAACAAAATCATCCTCCAAAAGTATTAACTGCTGGTTGTATTGTAGGAATAGAAAAGGCCACAGAGCTTTTTGAAGCAGCATA
The DNA here is from genome assembly GCA_025362235.1 of Ferruginibacter sp. Lineage (GTDB taxonomy): Bacteria > Bacteroidota > Bacteroidia > Chitinophagales > Chitinophagaceae > Ferruginibacter. Next base: position 127,307 of record JANYGZ010000055.1, read on the forward strand.
CGACGAGCATGCACACCGTTTGGCAAAGCTGTATGAAAAAGTAGGGTACTCAAGTTATGTATCTCAAAATAAATTTTAAGATTATTAAACTATTAAGTATTTAGTATTTTTAATATTTCATAACCATTATTTGTAATAAATTTTATTTACCAAAACCGTTTAAAAATATGACATCTATTCCTATTCGAACTACAGTTGTTGGCAGTTATCCTTTTCCCGGATGGCTGGAATTTGCAACAAAAAATATGGATCAATTTGGCGCAGCCGATATTGAAGAAATGATAGAAGATGCCGTTATTGCCGCAATACACGACCAGGTTACTGCCGGCCTTGATGTAATTACCGATGGCGAACAAACAAGGCTTGATTTCAATTTGTCTTTTTATGGGTACATACACGGGATTGAAAATAATCAATCCGAGACAAGGAAGTTTGGGCCGCCGGCGCATGACCAACGTGGTAAAAATAGTATTGTTGGTGAGTTGCTGGCGCCAAATGGCTTGGGTGCAGTTAAAGAATATCTGCGGTTAAAAAAACTGGCACCCGCAGGTCCGGTATTAAAGGCAAGTATACCGGGCCCTTATACATTAAGCGGGCGTTTGTTGCCCAATGAAAAATATAAAACCCGTTTTGATATTACTGAAGTATTGTTGCCCATGATAAGTAAAGAGCTGGAAGCATTGGTGGCAGCAGGTTGTACAGAGATAACGGTTGATGAACCATCTATGAGTTGTTATGCTTATAAAGAAGATACTAAAAGGTTTGTAGATATTTTTAACCGTACCGTAAAACCTGTTGTAGGTAAATGTAACCTTAGCACACATTTATGTTTTGGAAATTTTAAGGGCCATGCTGTTGGTTACAGAAGTATTAAACCCATGCTGCCCGATTTTTTGGATATGACGGTGAATGAAATTCATATTGAGATGGCCAACCGTGAATTTTCGGAAATAGAATTGCTGGCAGCATTTGCTGAAAAAATGAATGTTGCAGTGGGTATTATTGATGTAAAAAATTATTATGTAGAAACGGTTGACGATGTGGTGGAGAGGATTAATAGATGTTTAAAATATGTGCCTGCTGAAAAACTATCAGTGGCACCAGATTGCGGATTAAGCCAGACAGCAAGATGGGCCTCCAGGCAGAAGCTGATTAATATGGTAGCAGGAGCAAAAAAAGTAAGACAATCATTGTAATGAATTTAATACCCGCTTTAAAAAAAAATGAATCATTGATTTCTGAAATGGATTCCTTCATCAATGATGAAACACATTTCTATTTATGGTGGCTGGGGCAAAGCGGCTACCTGCTACAATGGAAAGGGCAGCAGGTGTTGATTGACCCTTATCTTTCTGATTCATTAACAAAAAAATATTTAACAACAGATAAGCCACATACAAGAATGAGTGAGCTGGTAGTGCATCCGGAATTACTGAAAGGCATATCAGTTGTTACCTCAAGTCACAACCATACTGATCACCTGGATGCTGAAACACTGGTACCTGTTTTAAAAAACAATCCTGCAATAAAATTTATTATTCCCGAAGCCAATAGAAATTTTGTGGCGGAAAGAGTAAACTGTGCCGTTGATTTTCCTATTGGCCTAAATGATGGGAAGGCGGTAACGGTTGATGGATTTACCTTTCGTGGCATTCCTGCAAAACATAATCAAATTGAAAGAGATGAAAAAGGTAATTGCAGATTTATGGGCTATGTTATTGAGTTTGACAACTATAAAATTTATCACAGTGGTGATACCATTTGGTTTGATGAAATGGTTGGCTTGCTTGCTCCCTTCAATGTTGATGTGGCTATTCTTCCCATCAATGGCAATAAGCCGGAACGTAAAGTAGCAGGGAATTTAGATTGCAAAGAAGCTGCAGTGCTAGCAAAAGCAATTCATGCAAAAACAGTAATCCCCTGTCATTATGATATGTTTGGTTTTAATACGGCCGATGCAAACGATTTTGCAAAAGAAGCTTCAGCAATAATGCAGCCGTATACAATTTTACATGGAGGAGAATATTATTTGTCAAAATAACAAATGCATGCTGGTTTCTGTGTTCAATTTTTTTCTTCATGCATTGCCGGTAAACTATCACTGGCATATTTATCCATGGTTGAATCAACGATTTTTAAAATTTTTTGGGGTTTAAATTTTGGCTTGATCTGTGTATCGGGAACTTTTGTTTTAACAGGAGGAACTTCTACAATCATAAAAGCCGAACTGTCTGCTGGGGGCATATTTATTATTTCATGTGGAAGTGTGGAATCATAGTTGTTGCATGTGGCAACCTTTAGAGTAATTGCAATGGATAATATAAAACACTTTATCATTTCATTTTTTTGAAATATACAATAACCCTGTTAACTGCTTCATTTATTCATTATTTCCATATCATTAATATCATAATTCCCATTAGGTAATGTACTGCTAACGGAAATAAAATAAGTGAAAATAGAAGAAAGGCAACTCTGTGGGTTTAATTTTTTAACAGGTACCCGGCCTTTATGTAAGTTACTGTCTTCCAGCCTTAATTTATCAAGAGCATAAATGGTAAAAATAGTTTCATTACCGGAAAATACCCTGATGGCAAATGCTTCAAACCTGTGCCTGTTATAATCAGCAATATGTTCTGCATAAAAATCATCCAGGCTTTGATTATTTGCCAACGTGGCTGAAATAGTGCCTTTCATTTATGAATCTTAAAAAAACGATTAGCAATAAATCGCCAGTTGAATTATTTATTTCTTCTTGCAAATTTATTATCATACCCGTCATCCTCTCCGTTTTCTGTAGCTTCAAAAGCCCCTGCCGAGCCGTCAGAAATTATTTCATTAACTTCTTCGGTGTTTTCTATTGGTTGATAATTTACATTTTCTACCGTATTTTCCAAGTTTGTATTAGCCGCCTTTTTTATATCTTCTACGGAAGTATTGTTTGTATTTTTTAAATCAGCCATAGTTTAATTATAGTGTTCGTGTAGAAACAATAGTGCAATGTAAATAAGAAGTTGGTTTAATCATAGAAAACGTTGTTGGAAGGAATGCTGCCGATGAATTTCAACAAGTAAAACCCATGCATCTATAATGACCTTAATAAAGGAGAAGGTAATAGCCGGAACAATCCAGAGTAATATCAATCTTTAAAATTGCCACGCCGTTTTTGTGATATTATACATTACTGCTGAAGTTTCTTTTACTTCTAAAACTGTTCCTTCTATTGAAGTGATTCGCCCGCCACCGATTTTTTCAACAGCTTTTTGTGAGCGGATATTGTTTTTGCCGATGTAGAAAAGAACATTATCAACAAAATTAAAAGCATACTCAATCATTAAGCATTTCATCGATTTATTATACAGGCCTCCCCAATATTCACGCGCCAAAAAGGTCCATCCAATTTCAATGGCGTTTTGTGTTTCTTTTACACGATGAAACCTTGTACTGCCGATTATCTTCGCTGTTTTTTTATCTAACACCGCAAAAGCTCCAGCCGATAATATGGCATCTTTAAACAACGCATCAAATACTTCTTTTTTGTATCGGTCATTTGCCGGGTGCTGCTCCCAAATAAGCGGGTCAGATGCTACCTTATAAAGATCCTCAAAATCGTCTTCTCTTAAGGGCCTTAGCAGTAGCAGGTCGTTTTGCAGGCTGGGTTGTAAATTAAATGTAAGCGGTTCCATTGTTTTTAGTACAGTAATTGCTTTTTATGTTTTATACAATATTTAAAATTATCAATAACGCTTTTCTTACAAAGTAAATACCTTCTTTACAAAAATTTATTACCACAGTTAGCGGTAGTTTTTCTTTTCGAGTTCTTGTGCCATTATCAAAGTATGCTTCAATGATTTAGTGCTTGTCCAGTCGCCGTGCCCTATAATAATAAATTTTGGCTTTTTACATTTTTTCTGAACGTTTTTTATTGTCGTTACATAATCTTTTATACTTGCGTCACCTAAATAACCAAGGTCATCGTCTTCGGCACTTTTTATCAGGCAACCGCCATAAAGAATTTTCTCTTTTTCAAACCATACCACAATATTGTCCGCAGTATGCCCAGCTCCAGGGAAATAAGTTTGAAATGAATATTGTCCAACTCTGAAAACAGTATCATTTTTAATTAAGAACGCTGCTCTTTTCTTGCCGCTGGTTTTACTGAGTTCATCTGTTTGTTTTGTAGTATAAGTTTTTATTCCTTGTTGTCTATAATATTCAAGGCCAGCAGTTTTGTCGTCATGAAAATGCGTTGCGATGCAAAGAACCACCATTTTATTATGCCTGGTTTTTATACTGTCAAGTAAAGGCTGAAATTGCGTTGTGTCCCAGGGTGTGTCAAACATTACAACGCCATTATTTGTTACAAGGTACATTCCGTTTGCCGGAATAGGACTGCCTTTATATAAATTATAAGTCGTAAAAACATAAAAATCACCTGTTAAGTGAGAAATTTCTATTTTCTTTTTTATTGATTGCCCGAAAATATTTGTTATCAAAAAAAAGAAAATGATGGTTACTGTTACTGACCGCATATATTGAAAAAGAATTACTGTTAATGGGATGCTCCTTATTAAAGAAACGAAATTTTATTATTACTGCAAAACAAACCTGCCTGTCCGGCAGGCAGGTTTGTTTTTGGTAGGCAGATAACTGTAAACCTATAACTGTATAAGAACATATTATTTGTGAAATTGTGGAGCCTCTGCAGAGGTGGCACCTTTTGTGAAGGCATCACTGCTGCGAAAGAATCTGTGTAAAGGAGTCACCTCTGCGGAATCTTTGCGGAGGAAAAGTCCCGAACAAAAATATCGGAAGTTTTAAAAACTTCCGATATTTTACGAAGACCCCTGATATTTAAAACAACACTTTCTTTCTGAACAAGTTTCACGTTCACAAATCTTCATAGGTGACTGGCTAAGGCTCTGTAAAGACTTCCGAAGTTTTTAAAACTTCGGAAGTCTGGCATTACCCCACTTTTACCTGCCCGTTCATCAGCATGGGCAAAAGCCAATCACGGAGTTTGGAGAGTTTTTGATTTTCTGCTAAAGCATTTTGTTTCCTATTTTGAAGGTTCTCCATGAAATCGTAAAATTTATCTACGATTGAATCTTTCGGAACAACAGTATAGTAAGAGCTAACAAATGAATCGAGTAGTAAATTTTTTATCCCACTTGTTTTCCCTTCATAGCCAAAAAATACACCATTATTGTATAGGCTGTTCCAGTAATAAACGAAGTTGTAAAGTAACTTTTCGTTTTTCAGTGATATAGGTTTACAAAAATTTGAACAAATCAGTGGGTTTTGAAATCTTTTAATTGTAGCATCTGTTATGAATGCCAAACGACCAGTTGATTGTGTTGGACTTCCACCAGATATTTCTATAATAATGTCGTGAGGTTTAAGAATTTTAAAAGAGTTCTTTTCAAGTATAAATCTTACTGGTGGCTTTAATTCATCTAAACCATTCAGACCGTTTAAATCTGCACCCCGGAAACATGTAACCTTCTTTGTAAAATTTCCTTCTTGATCTTCTTTACCCCAATCACCGCTTTTATTAAATTCAAGCCAGTCAGACATCTTCACAACTTCCCACCCATCCGGTATCTCCCTTTTCAACTCCTCATTCCAAACCATTTTACCACCACTTGTTTTGTAAGGCAGCCCCTCCCCAGCCCTCCCCGAAGGAGCGGGAGTTGGAAAATCAAACTGCACAAACCAATAATCGTATAGCGTTTTTGCCATCGCTTCTAACTCGGCATTGATGCGGTTGTTGAGTTCGATTTTGGCATCTAAAACAGAGAGGACGGAGGCTATTTTTTTTTGAGTAGAAAATAAAGGAAGAGGAATTTCAATTAATCTAAAATTAGTTGTTGCCTGTGCTAAAGCAGGTACACCAACATGGCATTTATTTGCTAACTATCTTTTTTGACCTTCGGGAGTGTGAAAATAATACACAAAAAAAGCTGGGTCAACTAATTCTCTTTTTAATCTCACACGAAATTGACTTTGAGAAATTACATATTCATGAAATTTTGAATCGTCTGGTATATAAGAAATTTGACCTAAAGTTCCCCGATGTGTAATTACAATATCGCCTCTTCTGGCAATTGCTTTTTTAAATGTAATGGCTTTCTCTTTAGTTACATACCTAAACTGTTCTTCCAATAATTTTATACTAGAAACATTTGAACCATTTAAAACAGGAACTCCAGATGAAACAAAATTCTCTACTTTAATATCAGAACCAAAAGGCCCCATAGAAATTTCATCAATTATTTCTAAGGCTTTTGTTAATCCTTTACTCATACTTCAATCCTCCTAATTGTTTTTTAATCTCCCATTCCAAAGTTTTAGATTTCATGCTAATTTTTTTCTTTCAATTCGTTCTCTTGCTTCTCTTACCAGTTGGTGTAGCTTTTGCTCCAACTCTTTTTTAGGGGGCATGGCTGTCCAGTATTCAGCTACCATAATTCCATCCTTGTGCATTTCCAACAATTCTACTTGTTCTTTGTTGGTTTCGGCACTTGCTAAATTGGCGTAAAACAGTTTTGCTTCTTGTGTTTTCAGCGGCAATAGTTCTACAAAGTGAGACCAACTTAATTGTCGTGCCAGTGGAACGACAATTTGCTCATTGGTAAACTGCTCAGCAAACTGCATCATTCTGCGTACATTTCTCTCCTCAAAGTTTTTGCCATATTGACTTTTCAATTGTGCCGACAGTGTCGACACAATTCGTTTTGCATAATCTGCCCGCTTGTTTGCCAACACATTTTCGTTTATCAACCTGCCAATTTTCCAAAACAATAGTGTTAACGTGCTATTTGCTTGTATGGCAATATGCTTTTGGCTTTGCTCAATTAAACCAGTAATTTGTTGATACAAATCATGCCCTGCGATTGCTACTTTTTTATTGCTCATACCGCAAATTTTTTAATTGTTGTTTTATTTCAGTTTCCAGCGTTTTACTTTCGGCAAACAGCACATCTAAGTTTTGCTTAAAACCTTCCATCTTAACTTCAAATTCTTTTGGAGTAATATCGGTGTATTCAATCTTTACATCAAAATATTGCCCTGCACTAAAGCTATAGTTTTTTTCTTTTATCTGCTCATAACTCACCACCACGGTAAAATCTTCTTTTGCTTCGTGTTTATTAAAGGTTTCAATAATTAACTGTTCTTCCCCAGGTGATAACAAAGTCTTTTGGTTCTTACCTTCTTTTACAGTAGTGCCCAATTTGCTGGCATCCATCAATACAATATCGCCTTTGGTATTTGCTTTATCTAAAAATAAAATACTGACGTTGGTACCTGTGGTGGCAAAAATATTACTGGGCATACTCACCACACCACGCAGCATTTTCTGTTCTACCAAACGCTCCCTTATCTTTTTTTCAATACCGCTTTGTGCGGTAATAAAACCAGTAGGCACAACAATGGCGGCCCTGCCTTTTTTTGATAAAGAGAAAATAATGTGTTGTATAAACAGGGGATAGATGGCCATCTTATCTTTATCCTTTTTTGGCACATTAGGGAAGCCTGCAAAAAAACGGTCACTGTTTTGTTTGGTATCCAAATCGGCTACATAATCGCTAAAGTCTAATTTAAACGGCGGGTTGGAAACGATGTAATCAAAGGCCATCAGCTTATCACCTGTTTTGTGGTAAGGCGTAAGCATGGTATTGCCCTGTATGATGTTTTGAATGGAGTGTACAAGGTTGTTCAATATCAAATTCAACCGCAACATGCTGCTCGACTTCTGCGAAATATCCTGGGAGTAAATGGTACACCTGTCTTCGCCAATGGCATGTGCCAGGCTCATCAGCAAAGTGCCGGAACCGCTTGAAGGGTCATACCCGGTTACATTGCTCACAGGCTTATCAACCAATATGCAGGCCATAATTTTTGCTACTGCATGTGGTGTGTAATATTCTGCATATTTACCGCCACCATCTTTGTTGTAATCTTTAATGAGGTATTCAAAAATGGTGGAAAAGAAATCGAATTTCTGATTGAAGATTTTCTCAAAACTAAAATTCACCAACTGGTTGATGATGGCTTTGCAAAAACTGTCCCTTTGTGATGGGGAACTGATAAACTGGCTCAACTCATCAAACAATTTTATTTTTTCGCCTGTGCCTGTTTTAACAGAGAATATTTCGCTGTTAAAAATAGCAATGTCACGAAGGGTATCATCAAAAAATTTTGCAAATTCTTCTTTGTCTTGTTTGTTGTACAAATTAGAGAGATAATGTTCCCTTTTAAGTTTGGCGCTATCGGGGTTCATACGCAGCAGCAACATTTCATATTGCTTATCGCTGTAGGTGGCAATTTCCTGTTCCCAACCTCCCTGTCCGGCAGGCAGGCTTTCTGCATTTGCCAGTTTGGATTCCAGTTGTTTTACTTCATACCCAAATTTATCGTTCATGAATTTATACAGAAATACCTGGGTAATTATTTTAAATTCATTACCATCGTTGCCCAACCCATAAGAGGCGCAAACACCTTTCAGGTTATCAATCAGCTCTTTTGTTTTTGCCGTAAAGTCTTGTGTTACCATGGTTACTTTTTGTTCTTAATATTGAGCCTTTTTTTCGGCGATTCAATTTGTTTTTGGCTCAAAGCGCTGTTGGCATTTAAAGCCGTTACTACTTTTTTGCCTGTTTTGGCTTCTAACTCTTTCAAGGCAACTTTTGCAACATTGCCACCTTGCTGCGCTACTTTTTTACTTGCCTCGTAGCCTTCCGGATTAACAGCTTGCGAAATATCTTTTGTGGAAGCCTCCGCAAGCATATTTAAAATCAATTCGGTATTGGTCATATTATCCCTCAGGTTTTCTTTTTTCAAACCCTTTAAAATCTTGTATTCTTTGGTGCTTTTGCCTGCCCATGCTTTGGTGATAATATCGGTCAGCGTTGCAAATTGCACACCTTCTTTCAAGCCTTTGCTTTTCCATTCGTTTGTAAGCTCTTTTCTTATCTCTATACTTTTGAGGCGTTGGTTAATCCAGTTTTCGCCATTGCCTAATTTAAGATATTGCTCTAATGCCCTGTCTATGCTTAGTTCGGGGTCTTGCATTTCATCTAGGCGTTCATTGGCTACCTGTGCCAGCCATAATTTAAATGGTTCAGCCTTTGGCGATGGTATAGATTGTATCAACCTGAATAATTGTTCCGTATCGGCTACATCTGTTATTCGCATTTTGCCATCTGGAGCTTCCATTTTCAAACCGTGACAGTTCGTCACGGTTTCATTGCCTTCCTCTTTTAAGCGTTGTTTCAACTTTCTCCAATAAGCAGCAGGGTCAACACTTTCGGTTAATACTGCAATTACATCAACAATGGACATGTACCACTTCTCTTTATCAGCATCCCATAAAGACCTTACTTGCTTTGCTTCAAAAATTTTAATTTCGTTTTGCTTTTCCATAATTTCCAGTTTACCATGCGTATTTTCCTTGATACTCGTTAATGTATTCTTTTACCAAACAGCTATTGATATACTTTGCTGATTCGGGGTCCAGCTCAATTTTGCTTTTACCAAAACTGCCAATTATCGTTTGTATCATCAGTTTATCAAAATAGCTTTCGTTGTTCAGCATCTGTGTATTTATCAAAACCCTGTCGTCTACCTCTTATAAAAGTATCCGCATAGCCCCCCAAAAAGATCCACAAAGGTTATTAAGTTTTGGGGCTGTGCGGTATACTTTTGTGTTGACCGACGTTTGAGACTTCTTTAGGTGTAAAGTATGTCCCGGTTTTTGGGTCGCAAT
>JANYGZ010000093.1 GCA_025362235.1 Ferruginibacter sp.
GTGGTCCCGACAAGAATCGAACTTGTGTCTAAAGTTTAGGAAACTTCTATTCTATCCACTGAACTACGGGACCAATATAAATAAGCTGTAAAAGCCAAATTTGGAGTGCAAAAGTAACAAACAACACGATAGCTTCCAACATTGATTGTTCCATAGCCGTATTTAGGTGCATTTAAGGCATAAACATTCCTCTTTCGTAATTTTCTTAACCTTATCTTTGCCATCCAAATTTTTTACGTTTATGAAGTGGTTAACCCTGGTAATAAAATACCGTTTATGGATAGGAGTTGTGCTGTTGGCACTGGCAATTTTCACTAATATACAGGCTGGTTTTTGGCCTTCGTTTGTATTATACCTGGCAGCAGTTATTTTAATTGTGGGCCATTTTATATTTGGGCCAATGCGCCTGATACAGGAGTGTATGGAAACCGGGGATATGGAAGCTGCAAAAAAAGTACTGGAATCTATCTGGTTTCCGGCTTTATTGATAAAGCCTATCCGATCTGTTTATTATACTGTAAAAGGTAATTTAGACATGGTAGACCAAAACTACGAGGGTGCCGAAAAGAATTTGAAAAAAAGCCAGGAACTGATGGGGGATGGAACTGGAATAATGGGCGGACAAATGAAACAGGCCGAAGGTGCCAATAAATTACAATTAGGCATGCTGGCTATGCAAAAGGGCGATATGAAACAGGCCGAAAGTTATATTCGTGGTGCAATCCGCTCTGGTTTGCCTGATAAAGAAAATGAAGCGGCGGCGTATTTACAGTTATCATCTATCATGATCAATAAAAGAGAATTCAGGGCAGGTAAAGAATATTTTAGAAAAGCAAAAGGCCTGAAACCTAAAACTCCACAAATTGCTGACCAGATAAAACAAATGGAAAAATATATTACCAGGATGCCTGGTTAATATGCAATTTAAATAACGGTTACAGTTACTTGTTTTTCATTGCTGCTATTACCAGTCTCCCATGAACGGGCCTGTTTAAAATGAACCTGGGTGCTTCCTTTTTGTAAACCGGTGATAGTAAAACTTTCATTGGCACTTGCACCTGCTAACTTCTTTTCAGTTTGGTCAGTTGCTACAAATTGTTTTTGTACAGAAACAATTTTTTCGTTTTCAATTGTATAGCCCCATTCATAACCAGCAGTAGCAAGACCCTTTAATTGCAACACATGGTTTTCTCCTTTTTTCAATTGCAAATTTTCCGGCATAATAAATTTTTGGTAAATGTATAAAAAATGAGGCTGCCTCATAAATAAATTCATTTCACACAAAGATTACAACGGAAACCAGGCACACAAAGCAAAACACTATGCAACCATATTCTTTGTGAACTTTGTATCCTTAGTTTCGTTGTGTCAAATCTTATTTGTTAAACAGCCTTATCCTAAAAACCATCCTTATTCTACCAGCCTTATTGTCCAGAAATCATCACAAAGATGGCTATTGGTTATATAGGCATAGGGCATCCAGAAATACCCCTTTATTCCCCAGCCGGTTCCCCACGAATTTCTAATCAATACCAGTTGTTTTTTTTCATCATATCCCACCGCTAAAATAGCATGGCCACTTACCACTTTTTCTTTTGAAAAATCGGGCATTGGCATTACCCCATTTTTTGCTACTGCAGCCGTCATAAAACTTTCGTACACAGTAAACCCAAATGCAAACGGGTAGCCTTCTGCGAGGCAGCCTTTTAACGCATTAATATTACCATTGTTAAGCCGCAGGTACGATACTATTTGATTTTGTTGGGCATTTGTATAACAGGAGGCAGGCGGCTTTTTACTGAATTTTGCACCGGGCGAACCATTATCATCATAGGTCCATTCTTTTTCCTTGCATATGCCATCTTTGTTCAAAGATTTAATACCATCTCTCAAAAATGCACCACTGTCTGATGCTTCGGTATGTATGGCCACTCTTTCGTTATAATACAAAAAAAGCCGCGAAGGCATAAAAGCAGCCTTGCGTTGTTTCTTTTGACCAAACTCAAAAGCTCCTGATAATGCGTTGGCGGTACAACTACCCAGTTGTCCCTGGTTATATACAGGCGGACAGGTAAGTTGTAAATCAATTTTTGCCGGTAATTTCATCATTACTTTTAGCGGTGCCGCGTATGAAAAATCCCTTGCGTCGGGTAAGTCGGGTAGCCAGCCCATTTTAAACGTTTGTGAAGCACCTGCGGGTCTTCTTGCTTTTGCCATAATTTTAAGTTTTAAAATGATAAAAATATTATTCGATAAAAATGTTGCACAAAATGATACCGTGTTATAAAAGTTAGCCGGTAAAATTTTTGGCATTTATTATTTTGATGACCAAAAATTAAAAAGCGATTTTAGGAAATAAGGTAGTTGCATGTCTTTGGTTGGAAGAAGGTAAAACAGGGGGAGTTTTTAACAGGCATTAAAAATTTTAACTTTTAAAATAAGCATATCTTTTTGCTTTTGCAATACCCTAAAGTGGTATTTTTAAGTGTTGACTAATTTTTAGATTTACCTGAAAATGCACGAAAAGAAATTGAAATAAATGATGAGCATTTTTAAAACAGCCCTTCTATTTTTTTATAACGATAGTCAAATATTCCTTTCAATTGTTGCTGTACAAACAGGCTGTTGGCAATATCGCCCAAAAACCAAAAGTGTAATTTATAATGTACAATATCTGTCATTTCTACACAACTACCAACCGTTTTAAAATGATGCTGATGATGCCATAAACTGTAAGGGCCAAACCGCTGTTCATCTACAAAATATTTTTTATCGGCTACATGGGTAATTTCGTTCATCCAGTGCAAGGGTATGCCCAGTAAAGGTTTTACAGTATACTCTATAATTTGTCCCGGATACATTTTATCGCCATGGTGTTTTGAAATAATATTGAAGCCCATATTGGCGGGAGTAATTTGCTGCAGGTTTTTTGGGCTGCAAAAAAAATCCCAGGCTTCCTCAAGGCTAATGGGTAATTGCTGTACTGTTTTTAGAGAATAAACTTTACTCATTTTACTATTTTACCCTATAACAAGGATAGCAGACTTTTGTTGCAAATAATCGTGAGCAGGCCTGGCGGCGGTTACAAATTCCGCCAGAGGTTTATGAAGCATCTTCACCGTAAAAGCGGCAATCATAAATATTTTAAAGCTAACAGCACACTTGGTATCTTTAACAAGTTTCATCTGAAATTATTATAGTATTAAACCGGTTCATTAATAATATGCAAACATACCAGCAACAGTTACAAAATAAATTTGATGAAGAATATAAAAAGCTTAACGAACAGCAACGTAAAGCAGTTGATACAATTGAAGGGCCTGTAATGGTAATTGCCGGCCCCGGTACTGGCAAAACACAAATTTTAGCAGCAAGGATTGGAAAAATATTACTGGAAACAGATGCGCTGCCGGAAAATATTTTGTGCCTCACTTACACAGATGCCGGTACTATTGCCATGCGCCGCCGCTTACAAAAATTTATTGGTGCAGATGCATACAAAGTAAACATTTATACTTTTCATGCTTTTTGTAATGAAGTGATACAGGATAATTTATCCTTGTTTGAAAAAACATCGCTTGATGCCATTTCTGAATTGGAAAATATACAGTTGTTTAAAATACTTATTGACAGCTTTCCCAAAAACCATCCTTTAAAAAGATACAGGGGCGATGTGTATTTTGAGATAAATAATCTTAAAAATTTATTTTCCTCCATGAAAAGGGAAGGATGGGCACCTGCCTTTATCAATCAGAAAATAGATGAGTATATTAATGACCTGCCTTTGCGTGATGAGTATGTTGCCAAAAGGGCTACCAAAGAATTTAAAAAAGGAGATGTTCGTACAGACAAGATAGCAGCTGAAAAAGAAATAATGGAAAAATTACGTGCTGCGGTAAATGAATTTGATAACTATCAAAACCTGATGCGAAGAAGAAACCGTTATGATTTTGATGATATGATTACCTGGGTAATAAGGGTGTTTGAAGAAAATAGCAATGTGTTAAATGCTTACCAGGAAAAATATCAATATGTATTGGTAGATGAGTTTCAGGATACAAGCGGCACACAAAATAAACTGGCGCAGTTGCTCATCAGTTACTGGGCAAAACCTAACGTATTTGTAGTGGGCGATGATGACCAGAGTATTTACCGTTTTCAGGGAGCTAATGTAGAAAACATGCTTGACTTTGCTACTTATTACACGAAGGATTTAATGACAGTTGTGTTGACCAATAATTACCGCAGTACACAACCCATATTGGATATTTCCAAAACACTGATCAGTAAAAATGAAGAACGCCTGGTAAAGCAAATTGATGGATTGAGTAAAGATTTACTGGCTGCCAATATAAATGTGAACGGGCTTACAAATCAACCGGTTTTAATAGAATACAATTCTGTAAAAGAAGAAATGGCGTCCATTACCAATGAAGTATTTCAGTTGATACAAAAGGATATTGCTGCAGGTAAAATTGCCATTATTTATAAAGAAAATAAATATGGCACAGAGCTGGCGCAATATTTCCGGCTTAAAAAAATACCGGTTTACAGTAAACGAAGCATCAATATTTTAGAAGATCCTTTTGCAAAAAAAGTAATTCAGTTATTGCGCTATTTGAATGCAGAGCACGATATTCCTTATGGTGGCGATGAAATGCTTTTTGAAATTTTGCACTACGATTTTTACAAAATCCCCCCGATAGAAATTGCCAAACTGGCTGTAGAAGTTAACAGCAAAAAGTATAATGGCGAACAAATCTCTATAAGAAGATTGCTGTACGACAAAGCAAATAAACCGCCCCAAAATTTATTTGATACTGGTATAAACGAGGGCCTTAAAAATTTAAGTGCTATTGCTGAAAAACTAATTGCCGATGTTGCCAATATAACCTTACAACAATTATTTGAAAACATCATCCGTAATGCAGGCGTGCTTAGGTATATCTTACAAAGCGATGATAAAATTCAACTGATGCAGTTGCTAACAGCTTTATTTGATTTTATAAAAGAAGAATCTGCACGCAACCCTGCACTTCAATTAAAAGGATTTATTGATATTATTGACCTGATGGATAAAGAAGGATTGCCTTTACCCATGGTACAGGTAGCTGGCAGCGATGAAGGTGTAAACCTGCTTACAGTACACGGCAGTAAGGGTTTGGAATTTGAATATGTTTTCTTTGTTGGTGTAAATGCTTCATCATGGGAAAAGAAACGAAAGCCCGGTGGTGGTTATAAATTTCCGGATACCATGTTTTCTTCTCAGCCCAAAGCAAGAGAAGAAGAAGAACTGCGCCGCTTATTTTATGTAGCATTAACAAGGGCCGAAACACACTTGCAAATTTCTTATGCCAAATTAAGAAACGACGGCAAAGAGATGGAACCCTCCATGTTTATTGCAGAAATTTTAGAACAACATATTTTACCAGTACAAAAAATTGCGCTATCAGCAGAGCAGTTAACAGAATTTGAACTATTTAATTTTACACAACAGGCTCCTGAAATTGAAAAATCAGAAGAGGATTTTATTACTGCGTTGCTGGATAAATTTGTAATGAACGTAACGGCACTAAGCGCCTATCTTAACTGTCCACTTGGCTTTTACTATAAAAACCTTATCCGCATTCCATCTGGTAAAAATGAAGCAACCGAATTTGGAAGTGCAATACATTATGCACTGGAAAAATTGTTTCGTGCCATGCAGGATAGTAAAACAGAAACCTTTCTACCAAAGGAAAAAATGATACTGGATTTTAACTGGTACATGAACCGGCACAGGGAGCTTTTTACAAAAGAAGCTTTTGAACGAAGGATGGAATACGGCGATGAGGTGCTTAAAAATTACTATGAAAAATATATCAATACCTGGAACAAAGTGGTGGCAGTAGAACGCAATATACGCGGCGTGGTAGTAAATGGTGTGCCACTAAGGGGAAAACTGGATAAGCTTGAATTTAATGGGAAAGAAATTAATGTGGTTGATTACAAAAGCGGCAATATTGATAACGCCATTCCCAAAATGAAGCCGCCATCTGAAAAAGACCCTAATGGCGGCGATTATTGGCGGCAGGCCGTTTTTTATAAATTACTTATTGATAATTACGAGCAGAAAGACTGGAAAGTAATCAGCACCGAATTTGATTTTGTAGAACCTGATAAAAAGAAAGAATACCGGAAAGAAAAAATTATTATAACACCCGCTGATATAGAAACGGTAAAGCAACAAATTACCGTGGTATGGCAAAAAATTCAGGCAAGGGATTTTTATACAGGCTGTGGCAAAAAAGATTGTCATTGGTGCAATTTTGTAAAAGATAATAAACTGGCAGTGGCGCTGTACGATACTGAAACCGAAGATGAAACCATCAATTAAATCAATTTTATGATTTACTGTTGCTGGCAAATAAAAGAAAGGGTTTAAGTTTGCAATTCAACACTATTGAATGAGTATTAAAAATTTACTGTACACTACTGCATTATCGTTATTGACTTATATTGTTTTTATTATGGGTAGTGGTTGTGCTCAAATTGGTGCACCCACTGGCGGTCCGAGGGATAGTATTCCGCCTGTTTTGGTTAGCGCTATACCAAAATTATTAACAACTAATTTTACGGGTAATAAAATCACACTCGTTTTTGATGAATATATCAATGTAAAAGAGGAACAAAAAAATGTACTCGTATCTCCTTTTCCAAAAACATTCCCGATAATAGATTATAAATTAAAAACGGTTACTATTAAACTAAAGGACACCCTTTTAGCAAATACAACCTATGCCATTAATTTTGGAAATGCTATTACAGATAATAATGAAGGTAATCCGTATAGGGATTTTACATACGTTTTTTCAACCGGTAAAACTATCGATTCATTAACACTCAGCGGTACCGTACTAATGGCAGAAACTGGTAAAGCAGACAGCACTTTATTGGTTTTGTTGTACCGTAATGCAAACGATTCTTCCGTACAGCAAAGAAAGCCCGATTATGTTGCAAGGGTAAATATAATCGGCAGGTTTAAATTTACTAATCTTTCAGAAGGACATTATAGAATATATGCTTTAAACGATAAGGATGGAGGTAAAACATATAATTCAAAAATTGAAGATTTTGGCTTTGCAGATAAAGATATTATAGTTGCGCCGGTAAATGATACAGTGCTGCTATATGCTTATGAAGAGGAGAAAGATATAAAAAAATTGCCCGGTACAACTGTGAAGGCAGCAGTGGATAAAAAATTAAAATATATTTCTGCCTTAAAAAATACTCCGCAACAAGACCTCCTTTCTAATATTGAACTTCATTTTAACAACACATTGAAAATTTTTGATACAACAAAAATTTTTTTAACAGATACTAATTTTAATAAGATAAAAGGGATTACATTTTTGATTGACAGCACCAGAAAAATGGTTACAATAAAAAATAATTGGCCTGCAGAAACCAACTACCGCCTCATTATTGATAAAGATGCAGTAAGCGATTCTGCAAATAACCTGCTTGCAAAAACAGATACTATTCGCTTTGTAACAAAAAAAGAAGGCGATTATGGCTCGTTGTTATTACGGTTTAATAACCTTGATACCGCAAGGCACCCTGTTGTTCAATTTATAACCAATGATAAAGTTGTAAAATCAGTGCCGGTAATTGGCCCAACCTGGAGCGACAAACTATTTCCTCCCGGTGAATATGAGCTGCGTATTTTATATGACAGGAACAATAATGGTGTTTGGGACGCCGGCAATTACGAAAAAAGAATACAGCCAGAAATAGCAATAACACTTGATAAAAAATTAGTGATTAAAGCAGACTGGGAAAACGAACGGGACGTTAAGCTTTAATTGATAATTATTTAATTGATAATTTTTTCAAATGGATAATTCTTCAATTATACAATAGCTATTCATATTTAAGAATTATCCATTATCAATTATCCATTAACTTTATTCCATGATTTTTTCTTCTTCTCTTTTAGAAAATGCAGTTAATCAATTTGCCAAATTACCCGGTATCGGCAAAAAAACTGCTCTTCGTTTGGTGCTTCATCTTATAAAGCAGGATGCAAGTGAAGTGGCCAATTTTAGTGAAGCATTATCATTAATGAAAGAAGAAATAAAATTCTGTTCCCGCTGCCATAATATCTCCGACGCCGACTTATGCAATATTTGCAGTAATCAATCCCGTAAACAGGAAATATTGTGTGTGGTAGAAAATATCAGGGATGTAATTGCTATAGAAAGTACCCAGCAGTTTAATGGTGTTTATCATGTACTGGGCGGAATTATTTCGCCATTGGATGGTATTGGCCCTGATCAGTTAACCATTGATTCTTTGTTGAAGCGCATAGAAAATGAAAATATTACCGAGATTATTTTTGCGCTTAATGCCAACATACAGGGCGATACAACTATTTACTATATTGGTAAAAAGTTAAAAGCGTTTTCTGTGAAAATAACTACTATCGCGCGTGGCATTGCCTTTGGCGGCGAACTGGAATATGCCGATGAAATGACGCTGGCAAAAAGTATCAGCAATCGAATTCCTGTAGAAAACTATATCAATGCCGGTAATTAGCCCTCGTTAAGCCGCCAGGCATTCTTTCATAAAGTTATTAAGCCGCCTTATACATTTTGCATTTCGGCAAACTTGTTTTAATTTTACACTGTTTACAGGTGGATTTGTTTATTGTTCAGCCTGTATTCAATACCTTTTAGTAAAGGGAAGTGAACTAATAAACGAAAGCAATTCCCAAACTCTTCACGGATTGATTCTCGTTTACCGGTTTACAATTATTTTTTGTCAGCGGCAACAGCTATGATCAACATCGTTGTGTCACTCTTTTCAACTATTAGTTATTAATTAAACTTTTTATAAGCGATGAAAAAAAGTATACAGGATTGTCTTAAAGAAAGGATACTCATTATTGATGGCGCCATGGGTACCATGATACAGCGGCATAAGCTGGAGGAAGCAGACTATCGTGGCGAACGTTTTAAAGACTGGCATACCGATGTAAAAGGCAATAATGATTTGTTAAGCATCACCCAGCCAGGCATTATCATTGACATACATAAACAGTACCTGGAAGCTGGTGCAGATATCATTGAAACCAATACATTTAGCAGTACCTTAATTGCCCAGGCTGATTATGACATGCAGTCGCTTGCCTACGAATTAAATGTGGCATCAGCCAAATGTGCAAGGATTGCAGCAGATGAATACACTACAAAAAACCCCGATAAACCAAGGTTTGTAGCCGGCGCCATCGGGCCTTTAAATAAAACATTATCCCTATCGCCCGATGTAAATAACCCAGGTTTTAGGGCCGTAACTTTTGATGAAGTGGCGGCAGCTTATACAGATCAAATAAAGGGATTGATAGAAGGTGGTGTAGACTTATTATTAATTGAAACAATATTCGACACCCTGAATGCAAAAGCAGCTGTTTATGCCATCAAGAAATTCTTTAGGGACAGAAAAATGAATTCTCCGCAAACACCTTCTCCATTTCCTCTCCCACCGGGGGAGATAAAGGGGGCTTTACCCATCATGATTTCGGGAACCATTACAGATGCTTCGGGGCGTACTTTAAGCGGACAAACACTGGAAGCATTTTATATTTCTTTGATGCATGCAAACCCAATAAGCATCGGTCTTAATTGTGCATTGGGTGCCATGGAAATGAGGCCGCATATTGAAGAATTATCTTCTATAGCCAATTGCTATACTTCAGCTTATCCCAATGCGGGGTTACCCAATGCGTTTGGCGAATATGATGAACAGCCGCACGAAACGGCACATATCATTGAAGAATGGGCAGCCAATGGATGGCTGAATATTGTTGGCGGTTGCTGCGGCACAACACCGGACCATATTAAACATATTGCAGATGAAGTGGCTAAATTTAAACCAAGGCTTTTACCTGTTTTAGAAGAAGCATTATAAAATAATTTATGAACGAAACAATACATATACAACCTTTTTTAAGACTAAGTGGATTAGAGCCGCTTATTGTTCGTCCGGAAACAAATTTTGTAAACGTAGGCGAACGTACCAATGTAACCGGCAGTAAAAAATTTGCACGACTTATTAAAGATGGTTTATATGAAGAGGCACTAAGTGTTGCCCGTCAACAGGTAGAAAGCGGGGCACAGGTAATTGATATAAATATGGATGATGCCATGCTGGAAGGTGTGGAAGCAATGACTGTTTTTTTAAATTTAGTACAAGCCGAGCCTGATATTGCAAAGATCCCCATCATGATCGATTCCTCTAAATTCGAAATAATTGAAGCAGGGCTAAAATGCGTGCAGGGAAAATGTATCGTAAACTCCATTTCAATGAAAGAGGGAGAGTCTAAATTTATTGAACAGGCATTTATTTGTAAAAGTTATGGTGCTTCAGTTATTGTGATGGCTTTTGATGAAGTAGGGCAGGCAGATACCAAACAACGCAAAATAGAAATTTGCCACAGGGCATATAAGATATTGACCAGCCAGGTTGGCTACGATCCGCAGGATATTATTTTTGACCCAAATATTTTTGCGATTGCAACGGGCATTGAAGAGCATAATAATTATGCAGTAGATTTTATTGAAGCTACTGCAGAAATTAAAAGATTAATGCCACTTACCAAAGTAAGCGGAGGCGTAAGTAATGTCTCTTTTTCTTTCAGGGGAAATGACCATGTACGGGAAGCTATTCATAGTGTGTTTCTGTATTATGCCATCAAAGCGGGTATGGATATGGGCATTGTAAACGCAGGCCAGTTAGTGGTTTACGATGAAATAGAGCCGACCTTAAGGGATATGTGCGAAGCCGTAATCCTCAACCGCAATAACGATAACAATGAAGCCACCGAAAAATTAATTGTTCATGCAGAAAAAGTAAAGGCAAAAGGAAAGGTAGAAATAAAGGATGAAAAATGGAGAAACGAACCGGTTGAAAAAAGGTTGTCCCACTCCCTTGTAAACGGCATTACTGATTATATTGATGCAGATACAGAAGAGGCCCGTATTAAATATCCAAAACCTTTGGATGTAATTGAAGGGCCGTTGATGGATGGTATGAATATAGTAGGCGATCTTTTTGGGGCAGGCAAAATGTTTTTACCACAGGTGGTAAAAAGTGCCCGGGTTATGAAGAAAGCAGTAGCAGTACTTACCCCTTTTATTGAGCAGGAAAAAGAAGACAGGAAACAGGCACACCTTGCTGCAGGCACTACCAATGAGGAGGCCGCCGGAGCTGCCAAAATATTACTGGCAACAGTAAAAGGTGATGTACATGATATTGGAAAAAATATTGTAGGCGTTGTATTAGGGTGTAATGGTTACGATATCATTGACCTTGGGGTAATGGTATCATCGGACAAAATTTTATCAGAAGCAAAAAAACACAATGTAGATATAATTGGGTTAAGTGGCCTTATAACTCCTTCGCTTGATGAAATGGTGCATATTGCAAAAGAGATGAAAAGACAGCAAATGGACCTGCCATTATTGATTGGAGGCGCTACTACCAGCCGTATGCATACTGCTGTAAAAATTGCGCAGGAATATGACAATGGCGTGGTACATGTATTGGATGCATCACGTAGCGTAACCGTTGCCGGCAGTTTATTGAGCAAAGAACAAAAACCGGATTTTTTAAACGGTATAAAAAATGAGTACCATAAATTAAAAGAAGATTTTGCTAACCGTAAAACCATAAAAAATTATTTGCCTTTTGCAGTAGCACAACAAAACGGAGCGGTTATTGACTGGGGTAATTTTACACCCGTAACACCAACATTTACAGGAACAAAGGTTTTTGAAAATTACGACCTTGCAGAAATAGCTGAATATATTGACTGGCAACCATTTTTTATTGCATGGGAAATGCATGGCAAATTCCCGGCTTTGTTAACAGATGAAATTATTGGAAAAGAAGCAACCAAGCTATACAATGATGCAAAAAAATTATTGCAGCAAATTATTGATGAAAAATGGATAACTGCCAGAGGGGTCATTGGTTTTTGGGAAGCTAATAGAACTGCACCTGATACAGTTATAGTAAAAACCAGTAAGGAAGATATCAGCTTACAATTCTTAAGGCAGCAAATTAAAAAAGCTGCCGGACAGCCAAATTTATCCCTGGCAGATTTTATTGCTCCCGATACAAGTAAGTCGACCGATTATTTAGGAGGGTTTTCTGTAACTATTGAAGGTATGGAACCTCATATCAAAAAATTTAATGAGAACCTAGATGATTACAACAAGATCATATTACAGGCACTAGGCGACAGGTTTGCAGAAGCATTTGCAGAAGTGCTTCATAAAAGGACAAGACTGGAATATTGGGGTTATGTGACTGAAGAACACTTATCAAATGAACAACTCATAAAAGAAGAATACCTGGGTATTCGTCCAGCACCGGGTTATCCTGCCTGTCCGGACCATACCGAAAAGTATAAACTGTTTAACCTGCTGGGAGGAGAGGAAACAACAGGCATTCATCTTACCGAATCATTGGCCATGTATCCTGCATCCTCTGTATGTGGATGGTATTTTGCAAACCCTGCGAGTAAATATTTTGGAGTGGGTAAAATAAATGAAGATCAGTTAAGTGATTATACTGTAAGAAAAGAAATGGATATGGAAGAAGTGAAAAGATGGCTGAGCCCAATATTAGATTAAATTATCAATTGAAAATAAATAACGAAATTAAATCGGGTAATAGACAAAAGACTACTATTATAGTTTAACGCTATTTTTCTTATAATTTTGCTATGTCAAATTTCAGCGTTTAATGAAAAATAAAATAAGTACCTTACTGGCAGCATTTGTATTATTAGCAGGCACATATTCAGCTACTGGGCAAAGCAAAAAAACAGAAAGAAAAAAAGAATTCTATTTTTCATGGGGATATAATACTGAGTGGTATACAAAGTCTACTGTAAAAATTGATCA
This sequence comes from Ferruginibacter sp., assembly GCA_025362235.1. Classification (GTDB taxonomy): domain Bacteria; phylum Bacteroidota; class Bacteroidia; order Chitinophagales; family Chitinophagaceae; genus Ferruginibacter. The sequence goes on from JANYGZ010000093.1 coordinate 12,951, forward strand.
ACCGTCGCTGGGAAATAAATACAATTTTGAAAATATTAGCGGTCATGACCATCCTGGGTGGGATGACGGCTTATTTACCAAACCACTTACAATACCTCAATACAATTATAGAATTGGCCTGTTTATAAATAAAGAAAAAGGCCTAGCCATTGAAATAAATTTTGATCATACTAAATTTATTTTTGCAGATCAGATGGCACATGTTACCGGAACCCTTGATAAGAGATATGTAGATACTTCTATCAATTTCGCTAAACCGAATTTTTATTATTATCTAAATAACGGAGCCAATTTTTTGTTGTTTAATATCGTAAAACGCTGGCATTGGTATGTAGCTAAAAATGAAAAAGTAAAAGTCGACTTTCTTGGTAAAGCTGGTATTGGCCCTGTTATCCCTCATGTAGAAAATAGTTTATTTGGTAAATTAAACACACAGGGGTTTCAATTCGGGGGATGGAATATTGGTGTTGAAGCAGCGGTAAGGGCTACCCTTTTTAAGTATGTTTATTTGGAATATACCAACAAACTGGACTATGCCCGATACTCCAATTTAAAGGTATACGAAGGCACTGCCAAACATGCTTTTGGTACTTATGAAATGATGTTAAATTTAGGTGTTACTTTTCCTGTAGGAAAAAAAGCATCTTAAGTATTTAATAGCTTCACAAAATTTATTTTGAAACAGGAGTCCCAACTAAACTAATAAAGGGAGCAATTAAGCTGCCCGATATTTTAATGAACAGGTTTGCAGCTTTCAATAGAAGCCGCTTTGAGATTCCAGAGCATTCATTATAAAATCCATTACATATTTTTAAATCAAATCCCGCATCCAAATAAATTTCTTTGTATTCTTCCACCGTTAATATCCTTTCTGTCCAGCTGCCAGAAACCGGGTCACAGGTATTGGTTGGATGAGGTAATGCAATGGGTAATATTTTGTAATCAATAAATTTCTGAACAGCATTAATGATATCCTTTTCTATTAAACCTCTTGTTAAACTTGATAATTGTAAAACATTATCATCTGTAAGTGCTGGAAAATTTTTACGGATCATTTGCTCTCTTGTTTTGATGAAGGGGGCTACAGATTCTTGACCAAATGAAAAATAATCATCAGGACTTCCTCCTTGATACTCATCCTTCACCTGTAATCGTTTTAATTTTCGCAACTTGAATTTATTAACAGGGTTAGAAGCTGTGGTAAAAATAGAAACCATATTTGAATTAATATGGCTGATTTCTTTAAAGAAAGAATGGAGGTCATAAATATGCTCAATTACATCTGTTCCAATAATTGCTGTTGGTTTTTCCATTTTAAAATAATTGGCAACAGCAGTAATTTCTCCTGTTATTATACCATCTATAGGTATATCAAGCACTATGGACAATCCTTCTCCTGCATCTGTAAAATTTTTACTGATGTCGTTTAAGTACACCTTATAAAATCCGCAAAATTTGGCAAATAACCCTAATAATCCATTGCCTGCTCCATAATCAATCAAAATAATTTTCTCCTTGTTCCCCCCGGAGTTTTTTAATAGTAATTCAAGTGTGGAAGCATAAATTTTCAGGTAATACTTTTTATGTTGCAGTAGATGAGTAAGGTATTTTTTGGGGAATGGATCACCGGAAAGCAGGCTAATTACTATTTCATTGAGTTTTTTTTCAAATGCCGGTATGTATTCAGCGATTTTTTTAAAACTTTCCATTCAATGTTTTTAAATTGCAGTCAGCTAAAATAGTAATAAAAAATAAATATGCGTATCATATCTTACAACGTTAATGGCATACGTGCCGCTTTTAAAAAAGGGTTTATAGATTGGCTTAAAACCAATCCGGCAGATATCATTTGCCTGCAGGAAACCAAAGCCACTAAAGATGATGTAGATTTTAAGCAATTAGATGCCCTCGGTTTTCATCATCATTGGTTTAGTGCACAAAAAAGGGGGTATAGCGGGGTGGCTGTTTTTTCAAAAATAAAGCCGGATAATGTGGTGTATGGCAATGGCATTGTATCAAGCGATGATGAAGGCAGAGTTATACAACTTGATTTTGGTGATATACGTTTAATAAATGCTTATTTCCCTTCTGGCACAAGTGGTGAAGAAAGGCAGCAATTCAAGTATGTTTGGCTGAATGAGTTTCATGCCTATTTAACTAAATTAAAAAAGAAATTTCCTAAAATTATTTTAGTGGGCGATTATAATATTGCTCATAAAGAAATTGATATCCACGACCCCAAAGGCAATAAAAACAGCAGTGGTTTTTTGCCGGAAGAAAGGGAATGGATGACAAAATTTTTAAATGACGGATGGATAGATACTTTTAGGGAGTTTCATACAGAGCCACACCGTTATAGCTGGTGGAGCCAGCGCTTTCCGACTGTACGCTTAAATAATAAAGGTTGGCGTATTGATTATATTACCGTTACAACACCGCTAAAAGGCCAGCTGGTAAATGCAGATATTTATCATGATGTAAAGCATAGTGACCATTGCCCAATTTTTGTAGAAATAAAAAACTAATCACTAAATGTTTATTTACAATGTAACTACCAAGGTAAACAACTCAGTAAAAACTGATTGGCTTGCCTGGATACACCAGGAGCATATTCCCGAAATTATAAATACAGGGTGCTTTACTACTGCAACTGTTTTACAATTATTAGAAACAGATGATTCGGAAGGGCCTACCTATGCCATTCAATACAAGGCAGATAGTAAAGCAATGTATAATCAATACATAGAAAAATTTTCAGGAATCATGCGCCGTAAAGCGCATAAAAAATGGGGCGGTAATATCATTGCATTTAATTCATTGCTACAAGTTATTCACTAATTGTGCAAAACAATTAAATTTAGTTTTTTGTAAAAAAAACTTTGTATTTTATTGGCAAAACCGCATGGGTATTGATTTTACAGCTTTATCGGCTGAAACCCTTGCCAGTGTTGAATCTTATTTAATTACGTTTATTTTTTATACAAATGCAATTGGGTTTAGGGTACTTAAATCCCTTATTCCTTGCGGTTTTCAGCGATTTAGTACGAATAACTTTTTTTAGAAAAAATTTTGTTGCAATTAAAAACCTTCTATATTTGTTGCAGTTAATAAAATTTCAAAAATACTATTATGAACAAAGCAGAATTAATTTCAAAAATTGCTGACGATGCTGGCATTACAAAAACTCAGGCTAATGCAACTTTAGACTCTTTTGTAGAAGCAGTTACTAAAACTTTAAAAGGAAACGGTAAAGTAACGTTAGTTGGTTTCGGTACTTTCTCAGTATCTAAAAGAGCTGCCCGTAATGGCCGCAACCCACAAACAGGTGCTGTTATTAAAATTAAAGCTAAAAAAGTAGCTAAATTTAAAGCCGGTAAAGAATTGTCTGCTAAAATGTAATTTTTAACAGGCTCAATAAAAAGCAAGACATCTAAAGGTCTTGCTTTTTTAATCTTATTTAATTAACTAAAATAAATAACACAATGGGACGTGGAGATATCAAAACCAAAAAAGGTAAAATTACAAAAGGGTCTTTTGGTAAAACAAGGCCATCTAAGCCTGCTAAAAAAAATGTAGCTCCTAAGGCTAAAGAGGCTTAATAAAATTATTTAATTGACAATGGTTAATTGTGGCTTTATTGCCGCAGTTATCCGTTATCAAATTAATACTAAGGAGCAAGCCTTTCAACCTTCCAGTCATCATTTGCAATCAAGGTATATTGCAACCTGTCATGAAGCCTGCTTTCTCTTCCTTGCCAAAACTCAATCAATTGTGGTTTTAACCGGTAGCCTCCCCAGTATTGTGGGCGGTGCATTGGTTCTTTTTCAAATTGTTGCTTGTATTTTGTAGCATTACTTTCAATTATTTCCCTACTGGTAATAATATCGCTTTGGGGTGACGCCCATGCCCCAACCTGGCTACCTACAGGTCTTGATAAAAAATAAATATCGCTTTCTTTAGTACTTACTTTTTCTACAATGCCCTCAATCCTTACCTGGCGCTCCAGCTCTTTCCAAAAAAATACAATGCAGCCTTGAGGATTAATTTCCAGTTCTTTCCCTTTATGACTTTGATAATTTGTAAAAAAAACAAACCCTTTTTTATCAAAGCCTTTTAGTAAAACAATTCTGGCAGAAGGTTTTCCTGCTGGTGTAGCTGTTGCTAATGTCATGGCATTTACTTCTTCTATGGAACTATTGATAGCTTCCTGCCACCATTTGTCAAATTGTTCTATGGCATCAATTGCTACATCTTTTTCGTTTAAGGTTTGCAATTTATACTCTATTCGTATACCTGCTATATTCGTCATTGTAAAATATTTGAACTGTAAAATTGGGTTAAATAACGAACATAAAAAAAGTATCTTCATTGTTGCCTGAAGATACTTTTTTAATAGTATTTTTTATGATTACATACCCATCATTCTTGTAGCACCAAAGCCAAAACTGGCAAACAACAAAGTACCGAGAATTGCTCCTACTACCAGCGTTACACCAATCATTACCAGGAAGGCAACCAATAAGTAAATAACTTTTTTATCTTCGGGTGTTTTCTTTAATGGCCCAAGTCCTAAATACATTATATAAATTGAATAAATCCATGCTGCAAATTTTAGCAAGCCACCAACAACTGGTATAAAAGATAAAAGCCCGGCTACATAGGAAGGTGTGGCGGAATAAGCCACCAATTGTGCCGATTTATTTAAATCTTTTTCAGAACCAAAACTGGGCGCCAGCATATCGATAATGTAAATGGAAACATAATAACCAATTATTGTAGAAATAAAAGCGATAACAGCTGCTAATAAAAAGTAGGAAAGCCCAAATGTACCAGCAAAAAGAAAACCTGTTAACACTGGGCCTATCGCTGAGACCACTGCTAACGGTAATACGTAGCTTGTTAATAACGATTGTGGCGTAGCAGGTTCGCCGTTAATAACTTCCCATTCAGTTTTTGGAATAATTAAGATGTTTTTTACTCTGTCGATTAAATTCATATAATATTATTTTTAGACCGGTAAAGTAGAGAAATCATTGGATGAATGCAATAGTTTTCAAAAGTATTTTACTCTTTCAAACCAGCCAGGGCCTTCCACTCATCCCTTTCCTGTTCTGCATCAGCCAAAAAACTTTCCAGTTCCGCAATGCGGCTGCTTTGTTGTTGCAATAAAAGATTCCGGTTATTCAATTCCTGTAATTGTGTTTGCAGATCGGTTAATTGCGTTTGTAGATAAGTGTATTGCTCTTTCAGGTTGAACAGTTGTTGCTTTATATTTTCGGAACTACCTGTCTGTGGTTGTAGATTAATTGCCCTGTTAGCAGATATTGCTGCACCCTTGTCCATATCGCCAATATAATTTTGTAAAACCTCCAGCTCCATAACCTGATTATCCAGATTGCTCTTTATTTCATTGTCAGCAGCAATCTGTAACCGTAGTTCAAGTATTTCTTTTTGTTTAACGGCAATGGTATATTGATATTCATCCAGCCTTGCTTTAAGGCTTTCATTTTCTGCTACAAGGTGTTTTAATGAATCAGTAGTATCTATACTATCCATAGTTTGTAAAGATTAGTGTGTGATGCTATTCTATTACCTGTAAAATAAACATTTATAATTGTATAGATTATTAATATTCTGCAAAATTTACGGGATTGGCACAAATGAAAAAGCTTCCGTTACTAAAAACGAAAGCCCTTTAAATATATAATATAGGTTAGCCTTTTACAAGCGTACCTACTTTTTCGCCTGTTACTACCTTAAATAAATTCCCTTCTTTATTCATATCAAAAACAATAATGGGTAATTCATTTTCCATGCATAATGTAAATGCCGTCATATCCATCACCTTTAAATTTTTACTGATACATTCATTAAAAGTAATATTTTCAAATTTTGTAGCTGTAGGAAATTTTTCTGGATCTGCTGTATAAATGCCATCAACCCTGGTACCTTTTAAAATAACTTCAGCCTTAATTTCAATGGCTCTCAAAGAGCCTGCTGTATCCGTTGTAAAATAGGGGTTTCCTGTACCGGCTCCAAAAATAACCACACGCCCTTTTTCCAAATGCCGCATTGCCCTTCTGCGAATATAAGGCTCTGCAATTTGTTCCATTTTAATGGCGCTTTGTAAACGGGTATATACACCTGCTTTTTCAAGCCCGCTTTGTAGGGCCATACCATTAATTACCGTAGCCAACATACCCATATAATCTCCCTGTGCCCTTTCAATACCGGTTTCAGCCTCATTCATGCCACGGTAAATATTACCGCCTCCAATTACAATGGCCACCTGTACCCCTAAATCTGTAATGCTTTTAATATCCTTAGCGTACCTGGCTATAACCGCACTGTCTAAACCAAAATTTTTATCGCCCATTAAAGATTCACCGGAAAGTTTAAGAAGAACCCGTTTGTACTTAGGTAACATAATCAATAATTTTTTGCGCTGCGAAGATATAGTTTTTAAACCGCCCCGATATTTTTTTGTAGGAGTAATCACATAAAAAAAGCGAAACTTCCGTTTCGCCTTTTAAAAAATATATTGAAAAATTATCCTAAGGCCACTCTTTTAAATTCGGATATTTTTAAATCTACATCTACACTTTTTAAATAATCAGCAACAGATTTGCCATTATCTTTTACAAATGCCTGAGCCATTAAAGTATTGTCTTTAAAAAACCTGTTTACTTTACCAATAGCAATTTTTTCGGCCATTTCAGCTGGTTTGCCTTCTGCTTTAATTTGTTCAATAGCAATCTCCCTTTCTCTTGCAATTGTTTCAGGAGCTATAGAAGTTTCGTCAATAGCCAAAGGATTCATTGCTGCAATTTGCATAGCTACATCCTTACCTGCTTCAACAGCTTCTTTATTAAAACCTACCAATACACCCATACGGTTTGCTCCATGTATGTAAGAAGCAACATAAGGGGCTTCAACACGTTCAAATTTGATAGCAATTTTTTCACCGATAGCAGCTAATTTATCATTAATCAATTCAGATACTTTAGCACCATTGATGGTTACTTCATTTAGTTCATCTGCATTTTTTACATTGTTAGCAATTGCTGCATCCATAATGTTTTGAGAAAAAGCTACAAATTCTGCATTCTTACTTACAAAGTCAGTTTCGCAACTGATACAAACAATAATACCAGTTTTGTTATCTGCTGTTGTTTTTGCCAATACTACACCTTCTTTTGCTTCCCTGTCGCTGCGTTTAGCAGCAACTTTTTGACCTTGTTTACGTAACCAGTCAATAGCGCTTTCAAAATCACCATTGCTTTCAGTTAATGCTTTACGGCAATCTAACATGCCAGCTCCTGTTGTTTGACGCAGCTTATTTATATCTGCTGCAGTAATTGTTGCACTCATAATTATATTTTTTAACTCAAAAATTCATCTGCTGTTAGACAAATGAATTTTTGCAAAATTGTAAGATTGTTAATTAAAGAACTAAATTTTACCTTGGTCCACTACCACTCCCAGTTGCCGGCCTTCTACCACCTGCTCCTGGTCCTGGTACACGGCGTTTTGTTGGGGCTGCACCTCTTGCTCTTTTATTTCTGTCATCACTGCTATCAGCCTTTTGTTCAAAACGGGCTGCTTTTGCTTCTGCAGTTTCGTCACTTTCGTTGGTATTATCGTCGTCATCTTTTTCTGCTAAACGCTCTGCTAAACCTTCTGCAATTGCTGCAACAATATAGTTAACAATAATAGCGATTGATTTAGTTGCATCATCGTTTGCAGGAATTGCAAACTCCACTTTATTAGGGTCACAATTGGTATCAACCATACCAAAAGTGGTAATGTTTAAACGCTTTGCTTCAGCCAATGCAATGTGCTCGTGGCCGATATCAACTAAAAATAATGCAGCAGGTACACGGCTAATTTGTGCTATGCCACCTAACACTTTTTCCATTTTATCTTTATCACGGGTAAGAGTCAAACGCTCTTTTTTAGTAAGGTTATCAATGCTTCCGTCATTCAACATTTTTTCGATGCTCTGCATTTTTTTAACGCTCTTACGAACAGTATTGAAATTGGTAAGCATACCACCCAGCCAGCGTTCTGTAACGTAAGGCATGTTGATGCGCTTTGCACAATCAGAAACAATTTCTTTTGCCTGTTTTTTAGTAGCAACAAACATTATTTTTTTTCCACTTTTTGCAATTGATTTAAGTGCAGCAGCGGTTTCCTGCAAACCTTCTACGGTTTTGTTCAGGTCAATAATATGTATACCTTTTTTTTCAGCAAAAATGTAAGGTAACATTTTAGGGTTCCACTTCTTTTTTAAGTGACCAAAATGTACACCTGCTTCAAGAAGTTGCTGTTGTAAGGAAGTATTTTCCATGGTAGTAATTTGATAATTTGAATAATTTGATAATTTGAAAACGAAATGCCTTTTTTCCATTCCCCTTTGGGGGATTGAGGGGGCCTAACGTTTGCTGAACTGGAAGCTCTTTCTTGCTTTTTTGCGACCTGGTTTTTTACGCTCAACAGAACGTGGGTCACGCTTAAGCATACCTGCTGCTTTCAATACCGGGCGATAGTCTGCACTAACTTCCAGTAAAGCACGGGCAATACCTAATTTAGCAGCTTCGGCCTGGCCTTTAATGCCCCCACCTTGTGCGTTAATAACGATATCAAATTTGTCAGATGATTCAACAATTTTAAGTGGCGATTCTACCTGGTTCTGCAGGTAAACCAATGAGAAGTAATTTTTATAATCCTTACCATTGATTGTTATTTTACCATCTCCCTTGCTTAAGAAAACACGGGTTACAGCTTCTTTACGACGGCCAACTGCGTTTTTTTGCTTTTCCATTTTATTTTATACTATTTTAATAATCCCCTTTAGGAGATAGGGGTTTAGAATTTTAATTCGGCTGGTTTTTGAGCGCCATGCTGATGTTCGGCACCTGCGTATACAAATAATTTTTTGTACATCTTGCGTCCTAACCTGTTTTTTGGCAGCATTCCTTTGATTGCTCTTTCGATGATTACTTCTGGCCTGCGCTTTAAAAGGTCTTTAGCAATTTCTTCTTTACGGCCACCTGGGTAACCACTAAAGTTGTCATATACTTTTTCATCCATTTTATTGCCGGTTAGTTTAACCTTTTCGCAATTAATTACAATTACATAATCTCCGCAATCAACATGTGGAGTGTAATAGGCTTTGTTTTTACCACGCAGAACTGCCGCAATTTTAGAACACATACGGCCAACGGTTTGATTAGTACCATCTATTACATACCAGTTGTGTGTAACGGTAGCCTCGTTCGCATGTTTGGTGGTGAAATGTAGTTTACTCATTTTTTTAAATTTTAGATTAATTCCTTTGAATCCTGAGCGGAGCCGAAGGATAGTGATGCCTTCGCTATCCCGAAGGGCTTTTTTTAATGGACGGCGAAGGTAGGGTGGAATACCTTAATTTCCTGCAAAATCAGAAAGTATTTTTATCGAAGCTTTATAATTAATTGATTTTCAATAAATATTTTGACTAAAAATTTTATTGATAGCCCGAACAGCGTATTTTTTATTTCTATTTTAAAGCTATTTTTACTTTTATTGAATCTTTATATTTTTATTAAACAAAAAGATCTTTATACAACTGTGCCCCGGGCACTACAGCATATTTATCAAAATCAGTTATTCCGTCTGTAGCCAGTACTTCTTCGTCAATAAAACTATTGCCGGTACATACAGCAGATGCTTTCGACAAAATAACCCAGGCAGCATCTGCCATAATATCTGTTGTGCGGCTCATATTCATCAGCATTTGTCCGCCCAGTAAATTATTAACTGCAGCAGTGGCAATGGTGGTACAGGGCCAGAGGGTATTGGCTGCAATATTGTATTTTTTTAATTCGGCTGCCAGCCCTAAAGCAATCATGGTCATATCATATTTACTTATCGTGTAGGCGAGGTGGTTAGCAAACCATTTCATATCCATATTTATTGGTGGCGATAAGTTTAATATATGTGCATTAGTACCTTTTTTTAAATAGGGTATACAGGCCCGGCTAACCATAAAAGTTCCACGTACATTAATATCATACATTAAATCAAATCGTTTGGGTTCTGTCAGCTCCGTAGTGGTGAGGTTAATAGCGCTGGCATTATTTATCAATATATCTATTCCACCAAATTTTCCCGCTGCTTTGTCTACCACCTGCTGTACCTGGTCTTCAAAACGAATATCGCACTGTACTGCCAATGCCTTTCCTCCCGCAGCTTCCATTTCTGCTGCGGCAGAATATATAGTACCACCAAGTTTAGGATTTTCTTCCACGCTTTTAGAAGCAATCACAATATTGGCACCTTCTTTGGCAAGGCGTAAACCAATAGCTTTTCCAATGCCCCGGGAAGCTCCTGTAATAAGGACTGTTTTATTTTTAAACGACATAGCAATTATTTTCTCAAATCTAATCAAAAAGCCGGTGAACAAACCAATTGATAAAATTAGTCACCTATAATATTTTAGCCAAATAACACTAAGAAAAAAATATTTTTAAAAAAAGTTAAACAATTGTTTGATTTTAATTAAACGTTTGTTTAATTTTGTGTTTTCATATTACAGATCATGGATTTTACTGATAAGCAAATACAAATTATAGAGACGGCAGAACAGCTTTTTGCCGAAAGAGGTTTTGATGGTACTTCGGTAAGGGATATAGCAGATGAAGCCGGAATAAATGTGGCGATGATTTCTTACTATTTTGGATCGAAGGAAAAACTACTGGAAGCCTTATTTGAATTAAGAGTAGGAAGTGTGAAAATAAGAGTGGAGAGTTTGATTAAAGATGATAGTCTTACCCCCATTGAAAAAGTGAATATGCTGGTTGACGAGCATATTGAGCGGGTAATGCAAAAACCCTGTTTCCATAAGATTATGATTGGTGCACAGGTAACCAATAAAAACCCTTTCATTTTAAAAGCTGCCAATAACGTTAAAATACGAAATGCAGAAGTTGTATCAGAACTAATTAAGGATGGCCAGAAGAAAGGTATTTTTAAAAAGAAAATAGACGTGGTAATGATGCTTAATACAATGGTTGGTACAGTAACGCAAACTATAATGAGCAAGGATTATTACAGGGAATTTAATAATCAGCAGCATATTGCTGATGCAGAATTTATGGCTATTTTAAAAAGAAGGTTAAGCATTCACATAAAAATTTTATTTAAAGCAATATTAACCAATGAAGCATAAAATGAAATCAACAGCGGGGTATTTTATAATACTATTTTGCCTGCTTAGCATACAATCCTTACAGGCACAGGATAGTACAAGGAGCATTAGCTTAAAGGAAGCAATTGATCTTAGTATTAAAAACAGCCATTTACTAAAAAATAACAAGGCTAAAATTGATGAGGCTACAGCTGCCATTGATGAAGCCAATGAAAGGCGTTTGCCAGATTTTAACGTGAGTGGTTCGTATGCGTATGTTCCTGTACAGCCAACTATCGTTTTAAAAGGCTCACCAGGAGGGGCACCAGCAGGAACTCCAAGAGTAACTAATATAGTATATGGAACCGCAAATGCGTCATTACCTATATATACCGGGGGTAAAATAAAGTACGGCATTGAATCTGCAAAATATCTTGAACAAGCCGCAAAGCTGGATGCTGAAGATAACAGGGAGGCTGTTATTTTAAACACCATTAATGCCTACAGTAATTTATATAAATCAATGGCTACTGTAAAATTGGTAAAAGACAATCTCGATCAATCCAATCAACGGGTAAAGGATTTTACCAATCTTGAAAAAAATGGAATAGTGGCTAAAAACGACTTGCTGAAAGTTAAACTTCAATCTTCTAATATCGAACTTACTCTTTTGGATGCCGAAAGCAACTACAAATTAGCCAGCGTAAACATGGCCTTGATGCTTGGTCTGCCGGAGCAAACCGTTTTTATTATTGATGCATCAAGTCTTCAACAAAATGGTTCAATAAAATCGATTGAAGAATATGAACAACTTGCCTTACAAAGCCGCAATGATATTGGAGCCTTATCGCTACGCAAAAAAGCAGCCGACCTTAGTGTTAAATCTGTAAAAGCAAATTATTATCCTAACCTAGCACTAACAGCCGGTTACATTGCAGCTGATTTACCCAACTTTTTAACTGTTACTAATTTAGTCACTTTAGGCGTTGGCGTAAAGTATAATGTTTCCTCTTTATGGAAAACAAAATCTACTATAGCACAGGCAGAGGCAAGGGTACAACAAATTACTACAAGCCAGGACATGCTAAATGATAATATCCGTTTACAAATCAACCAGGCATACCAGGGCTATTTGCTTAGTCTTAAAAAGATAGATGTGTATCAGAAAGCAGTAGACCAGGCAGCTGAAAATTATCGCATCACAAAAAATAAATTCGATAACTCATTGGCGACAACAACCGATTTATTAGATGCAGACCTGTCGCAGTTACAAACAAAATTAAATGTCAGTAATGCAGCAGCAGATGCTGTTGTAGCTTATAATAAATTATTACAAACAGCGGGGCTTTTAAATAACTAATCAATACTACACTAAATAATAAAGTTTTTTTATGGAACAAAACGAAACACCCAACAAACAAGCAGATATAACTCCTAAAAAGCGCAGCAAAGTTTTTCTTATTGTACTGATTCTGCTGGTGGCTGCTGGCGGATGGTTTGGCACTACCAAATATATGCATGCACAGCACCACGAAGAAACAGACGATGCGCAAATACAGGCTAATATCAGCCCCGTAATACCCCGTGTGGCAGGGTATGTAAAAGAAGTAAGGGTTAAAGATAACCAGCTTGTTAAAAAAGGTGATACACTTTTAATACTGGATGACCGTGACCTTGCGCTAAAGGTTAAACAGGCAGAAGCCGCACTGGCAACTGCTCAAAGTAATTTTAGTGCTGCACAGGCCAATACCAATGCTTCAAAAGCAAATATTAATACAACCAAAGCTGGCATCTCTACTGCAGATGCACAGATTGAAGCTGCAAAAGTAAATGTATGGAGAACCAGGCAGGATTTTGACAGGTATTCAAATCTTATACAGGACCACTCTATAACACAGCAACAATTTGAACAGGCACAGGCTGCTAAAGAAACGGCAGAAAAACAATTGCAGGTATTGATACAGCAAAAAAACCAGGTAGCACAACAAACCAGTGCTGTTAGCTCTCAAAGCACGGCTACCTCTTCGCAGATTGGTGTTGCTGCTGCTGTTGTAAAACAAAGAGAAGTAGATGTGGCGGAGGCAAAACTTAATCTTTCTTATGGAGCAGTTATTGCGCCGGAGTCTGGTGTTGTGTCAAAAGTAAATGTACAGAATGGTCAGTTTTTACAGGCAGGGCAGTCATTATTTACCATTGTATTAAGCAATGATATTTGGGTAGTGGGTAATTTTAAAGAAACCCAATTTGAAAAAATGAGGATTGGCCAAAGAGTAATCATTCATGTGGATGCATTTCCGGGTCATGAATTTGAAGCGAAGCTTAGTTCTTTTTCACCAGGTACCGGTTCACTTTTCTCTCTTTTACCTCCAGATAATGCGAGTGGCAACTTTGTAAAAGTGGTACAACGTTTACCTGTAAAAATTGAATTTGTAAACCCGACTGATTCGCTTGTAAAACAATTAAGACCTGGTATGAATGTAGATGTGGATGTGAATTTGTAAACAGGATAAGTGCCTTACTATTGCAAGGCTTTTTAATAACCCCAATTCGCCTTAAAAGATAAGGGCAAAAAAAATATTGTATGCAACAGATGGATTCATTAATTGAATACGGCTCAAGGCGGGTGATCATAACCATAACGGCTATATTTTGTGCCTTACTGGAAATTGTAGATACCACTATTGTAAATGTGGCCCTAAACGACATGCGTGGTTCACTCGG
>JANYGZ010000096.1 GCA_025362235.1 Ferruginibacter sp.
TTTGATATATGGCTTAGCGTATTGCCATAAAAATTTACTGTCAAACACACCCTTGGATAACTGTTGAGCTATTTTATCATGTTTAATAGATAATAGTGACGCCATGCCCGTAGCTGTAGTATATGAACTGGAGCATATAAGATAGTCCGTATATAAGTCTGCAAAGTTTTCCACAAACAGTATGTTTTAAAAGGCAAGTTTAGGTTTTATTTTGCGTAAGGTGAGTATATCATTTTCACCGCAATAAATTACAATTTGTTTAGGTTGATATGGAAAAATAATATCATTGGCATATTGTATTACATCAGGTAGAGATGAACCACCAAACCCCCTGTTAATAATTGGATATAAAGGAAAATAATCCTGCACGTTTGCCCACTTTGTAAAGGATGAGCTTCCTACAAAAAGAATAGCATTTTTTGGAGGAAGCTGAGTGCTGTCGAGCTTTTTAAAATGGTGTATATCACTAAAGAATGGTGTTTGTGCCCGTACAGTTACAATGAAAAATAATAAAAAAAGCCCTGACAGTATAATTTTACTTTTCATGATTATTGTGCTTTTATAATAGCTGTTTTTTGTGATAGCTCATTTTAATTAATTGCTACAATTAAAAATTGATAAGGCTTTTGGTTGTCCATTGTATTTAACCAATACTCATTAAAAATAAATATGCAATCTTCACTTTACCAAAAATGAAAAAAATGCTGTTGATGGAAATGCAAATATAGATGGATGTTAATCTTTACAATAAAATTTATGATTGAAATATTAAAAATAAATGAACGACAGATAGAAAGAGAAAACAATCATTGACGAAACACTCGTAATTAGAAGTTAATTAGTACCCTGATTAGAATACATAATTAGAATTATATTTTTATGCTGATATGAAAAGCTAAAACAACCTGTAAAATTTTAGCAGCAAATCGAAAGTTTAAATTGTAACTATTCAATTTATTGAGACGCAATATTGGAGAATTATATCTCGCTTTTTTAACTTACGCTAAATGGCAGTTGCCCCGCTTTATCTGCACTTGCCATTTTCTTATTAGGTGAGTGATTAAATTCTGGAAGCATTTTACTAAGAATAGGTGTAATCATTTCATTACTATGTGCAACGGCTACAGATTCCAGCTTATTTAATAAAACATAAAAATCGGGATTTGTATCACCACATTTTTTGGCTCTTAAAATTTTAGGGTGGCTTGTTGGAGCAAATTCTTCAGAATCTTTAAACAATTCTTCATACATTTTTTCACCTGGGCGAAGCTGTGTATATTGTATTGCAATATCCTTTCCAGGCACTAATCCTGCAAGTTGAATCATACGTGTTGCAAGATCAATTATCTTTACAGGCTTACCCATATCAAACAATAAAATATCACTTGATTTTCCAATTTTACCTGCCTCTAAAACTAATTTAGCAGCTTCAGGTATTGTCATAAAAAACCTTGTAATATCTGGATGTGTTAATGTTACAGGCCCCCCATCTGCAATTTGTTTTTTAAAGGTTGCTACTACCGATCCTGCAGACCCTAAAACATTTCCAAATCGAGTAGTTATAAATTCAGTATTTGATTCTATCCGGTCGTTTAATGACTGTATATAAATTTCTGAGATGCGTTTGGTTGCACCCATAACATTCGTAGGATTAACCGCTTTATCAGTTGATACCAATACAAATTTCTTAACACCATGCAACATTGATAAATCAGCAATCACTTTAGTGCCAAAAATATTGGTAAGAACAGCTTCGCTGGAAAAGGTTTCCATCAAAGGCACATGTTTGTATGCTGCTGCATGAAATACAATTTCTGGTTGCTGAGCTATGAACAACTTCTTTACACGCATATAGTCTCTCACAGATGCTACTTCTACCTGCATTATTCCAGGCGACATTCCCTTTTGCCTTAATTCATATTCAAGATCAAACAAACCCGACTCTGCATGATCCAGCATGATTAGTTTTTTTATACCATGCTCAATTAACTGACGGCAAATTTCGCTACCAATAGACCCTGCAGCACCTGTAACCAAGATAGTGCAATTTTTATAACTTGCTTTTGATAAATCAATAGGAAGGATTATTTCATCACGTTCTAACAGTTCCTCAATATTCATTTCCTTCACCTGGTTTTTCTGAAATAAACCACCCGACCATTGATTTGCATGAGGCACTACATTTACTTTTATTTTGTATGGTACACATAAATCTGTAATTGCTATTTTTCTTTCTACAGTTAACCTATCAATGGCTATATACACTTGAGTAATTCCCTTTTCCTGAAATAATTTTTTAAGCTGATTGCTGTCACCGCTATAAATAGGTAATCCTTCTAATTTTTTACCAATTTTATGGTGACTATCATCTATAAAGCCTACCAAAGTGGTATTTATTTTAGCATCTTGTTCCAACACTTTTCTTGTAATCTGCCCCATCATACCTGCCCCAAAAATGAGTGTCCGGTGTTCGGGGTTTGGCTTTGCCTGTGCCCTAAAATATATTTCTTTCACTATAAGCCTAAAAGCTACCAACATAAAAATAACAGCGAATAAATTAATTAGCAACAAACTAATGGAAATTGTTCCCGAAACATATTGATTAATATCTACTAGTGAAATAAGAACCCAAATTAAAAACTGGAGAATTGCAAATTTAATAATCCGGACAATGTCCCTGATTTCTGAGTACCTAATAATACCTTTATAAATAGCAAACACAACAAAACAAATAATACTTATTACAAGGTTGGTAATTAAACCAGGCAGAAAAACCTTCAAGCCATGAAAATTAACTGACAGATGTTCAACAAGAAAAAAGGAGAAAATAAAAGAAAAAGAAATTAATACTATATCACAACAAAAAATGATCCAACGTGGAGCAAATTTTTTAAAAAAAAGATTAGACATAATGATCAGTTTATTTGAGGGTATCAGAATATGGCATTTTAAACAAAAATATTAATTAAAACACTATTAAACTATAATTATTTCTTTAACTTTTATATATCCATTAAGCATTCCAAAAAAGTTTCATTTTTAAATATAACTGAAATTGATGGTATTTTAAACAATTCACATTTAAATGCTATGGCAAAAGTTCTGCCAAAATAGATAAATAAATAATTTAAAAGTAAATTTTTCATTAAACATAACCCTTTTATGATTATAAATAATGTAGAATAAGTTCTATTGCACAGTTTAAATATTAAAATATTATTTAATTAGCGGAGTACTAGTGTAACCAGTTTTGCGATTGAAAAATTGAAAGTTAATACCAATTAGTTTTTTAGAGAATTGATATCTTTTTAATGATTTTTGAAACTTAATAGCTGAAAGGGTTTGCGTATCAATCCCACAAGAAGTTAAATTATTTCATTATAATTTTACTGATAGTAATTCTCTGGATGGTAAAAGGGTAAATTTTATATGGAATCGCCTAATTACTCATAGTGTGTAATTATAAAAAAGCCAATTTGTTAATCAAAATTCACAAAAAACAATGTTTGCTATAATAATTTGTTTGATAGTCAATACTTTAACTTGGTTAAGTAAAGGTTTTAAAAAATTGGGTAATTGAATAAATCGTATATATTTACAATGAAATTAAAAAACTTATTCTCTTAATAACCTATCACACCTTTCTTTTCCAATATTTTGGTTTGTATCCTTTTAAGCAATTACTTTAAGGAAATATTTTATATAGAAAAATAAAAGGGGGAAAGCCCTGGGGAAAGCCCTGGGGAAATCCTTAGATTAAAGAGTTAACTTATAATTATGAAGATATTAATTACAGGTGTAGCTGGGTTTATCGGCTCCAACTTGGCAAAATGTTTATTGGATAAAGGGCATATTGTTGTTGGAATAGACAATCTTAATTATGGGTTTATGCGAAATGTTGAATCAATGAAGGATATGGACAATTTTCAGTTCATTATGGGAGATATTGCCAACCCTCTTATTTTGAAAGATGTACATGCGGACATTGTGATTCATCTTGCGTCACAAAAAATTCCACGATATACCAATGCTTTGAGGACTTTAGATGAAAATTACCTGATGCTAAGGAATGTGGTTCAAAAGTGTATTTATGACAAGTCAAAAATTATTTTTGCTTCAACATCTGATGTATATGGAAAAAATCCAAATGTTCCTTTTTCGGAAAATTCAGATCTTGTAATGGGTCCAACAACGGTAAAACGTTGGGCATATGCCCTTTCCAAAATGTATGGTGAACAATATATTATTGCCAATCATGATGAATATGGGCTTACCTATACTATTACGCGTTTTTTTGGTTCATACGGCCCTAACCAAAACCTCACTTGGTGGGGTGGACCCCAATCGGTTTTTATTGAAAAAGCTTACAAAAAAGAGCCGATTGATATACATGGTGATGGAAGTCAAACAAGGACCTTCACCTACGTTGATGATACAGTAAATGCGTTGTTAGCCTGTATCGAAAACGGTAAATCTGATAATGAAATATTTAATACCGGTAGTAAGCCTGGTGGCGAAATATCTATAAAAGACCTTGCTATATTAATTTGGAAATTAGTGAATGGGGAAGATTCAGTTCCCATACTTAATTTTATTCCCTACGCAACTTTTGGTAATTATGAAGATGTAATGAGAAGGGTCCCGGACATTTCAAAACTTTGTTCAACGCTTGATTTTAAGCCTGAATGGGATCTTGAACAAGGATTGATAAAAGCAATAGAATGGCAAAAACAATTTATGATTAAGTAAAATACTGCAATTGATATTAAATAAGGAATCAAAAAAATGGGGGATTGTTGGAGGAGGAATTATGGGAATGACCCTTGCACATCGTTTAGTTAAGCAGGGACATACAGTAACTTTATTTGAGTCGGCTTCAGAACTTGGGGGCTTGGTAAGTTCATGGAAAATGGGCGATATTGAATGGGATAAATTTTACCATGTTATTCTTTTATCAGATTTTAGAACAAGAAATATTTTAGAAGAAATCGGGTTGGAAGATAAGATTGAATGGGTAGAAACAAAAACAGGATTTTATATGAAGGGCAAGTTGTATTCCATGTCTGACACTATAGAATTTTTAAAATTCCCTACCCTTAATTTACTCGATAAATTCAGATTAGGGCTTACTATAATTGTTGCTTCAAATATAAAAAACTGGAAACGGCTTGAAAAGATTAACGTTACCACATGGTTGAAACGCTGGTCAGGATCAAATACTTATAATAAAATATGGTTGCCTTTATTGCGGGCTAAACTTGGTGAAAGTTATCAGAAAACTTCAGCAGTTTTTATTTGGGCTACTATTCAAAGGCTATATGGTGCCAGGCGTAGCGGACTTAAAAAGGAAATGTTCGGATTTGTTCCAGGCGGGTACAAAACTGTTATTGAATCATTTAAGAAAAAATTAATTTCTGAAAAGGTTTTTATAAAAATAGCCCATGCGGCTAATGAGGTAAAGATATCGGACAACAATAAACCTCAAATTTCATTTACCCATGGAATAGTAGATGAGACTGAAGAGTTTGATGAGGTTATAGTAACATTACCTTCAGGTATTGCTGCAAAATTATGCACTGGGTTATCAATTCAAGAGGTAGCGAAGCTTAATGATGTAGAATATCTCAGTGTTATTTGCGTAGCAGTATTGCTGGACAAGTCTATTAGTCAATTTTATGTTACCAATATCACCGATGACTGGGTACCTTTCACAGGTGTGATCGAAATGTCTGCACTTGTAGATAAAAAATATCTCGGAGGAAATGCACTTGTGTATCTTCCAAAATATCTTGTTGCCAATGATCCGCTCTTTGATTGGGGAGATGATGAGATCAAAACTTATTTTACAGACAATTTAAAAAAAATGTATCCATGGCTTACAGATGATGACTTTAAGTTTGTGGGTGTAGCCCGGGCAAAACATGTAATTACTGTTGCAAAGCTTGGCTATTCAGAAGATTTACCTGATGTAAAAACTTCCATTCCTGGTGTTTATATAATTAACACCTCGCATATAAAAGATGGCACTTTGAATGTAAATGAAACGATTCGGGTTGCAGAAACAAAATTGGATGAGATTTTGAATTAACTGGAAAAGAAAAATGGGAAAGAAAAAATTACCAGCAAGTATTTCGCTCGATCTGGATGACCAATGGACTTATATGAAAGTTCATGGTGACGAAGGTTGGGAAAAATTTCCTTCATACCTTGATGTTTTTTTGCCAGTTGTATTAGACAAGCTGGATGAACTGGAAATAAAAATCACTTTTTTTATTGTTGGGCAAGATGCTGCTATTGAAAAGAATCATGTATTGCTTCGCAGTATTATCGATCGTGGCCATGAAGTGGGTAACCATTCTTTTCACCATGAATCATGGCTAAAAACATATTCCGGAGAAAAAATAGAAGAAGAAATAATAAAAGCTGAAGAAGCAATACTTACAGTAACGGGTAAGCGTACAAATATGTTTAGGGGCCCGGGATTTAGCTGGAGTTACGATCTATTACAAGTATTACAAAAACGAAATTATATTTTTGACGCTTCTATCTTGCCAACTTATATCTCACCGCTCATGCGTCAATATTATTTTTGGAATTCAAAACTTTCGAAAGAACAAAAAGAAAGCAGAAAGGAATTATTTGGTTCATACAAAGAAGGGTTTTATCCCCTTAAACCATATATCTGGAATTTTGGTAATCAGCAAACTTTACTTGAAATACCAGTTACGACAATGCCTTTCTTCAAAATACCTTTTCACCAGAGTTACCTGTTATACATAAGTAATATTTCATTAGGGTTAATGAAAATGTATTTGAGGTTTTCAATCTTTATGTGCAAAATAACAAAAACCTCACCAAGTTATTTGTTACATCCTCTTGACCTAATAGGAAAAGATCATGTGCCTTCCCTTGCATTCTTTCCGGGTATGAATATCAAAAGTGAAAAAAAGTTGGAGATTTTTGAGATAGCTATACAGATTTTAAAAGAAAATTTTGAACTGCTTCCAATGGGGGAATTTACAAAAACCCTATCTTCAATCATTAAAAAAATACCCATCAAATCTTAAATAAAAAGTAATTTTATACAAAGCAGTATGAAGATATTTTCAATTGTAGGTGCAAGGCCTCAATTTATAAAACTGGCTCCATTATCAGCGGCGCTTTCAACAGGTTTGCACCAGGAGTTTATTGTGCATACCGGCCAGCATTATGATTATGCAATGAGTGAAAAAATTTTTATTGACCTTGGAATAAGAAAACCAGACATTCATCTGGAAGTAGGTGCAGGTAACCAGACAGTTCAAATTACCAATATAATGCTGAAGCTGGAGACAGCCATGGTTGAAAAAAAACCAGATGTTGTAATTGTTTTTGGCGACACCAATTCAACACTCGCAGGTGCATTAATTGCTGCTAAGCAAAACATACCTTTAATACATATAGAAGCCGGGCTAAGAAGTTATAACAGAGCCATGCCGGAAGAAATTAACCGAATTGTTACCGATCATGTTTCAAAATACCTTTTTGCACCAACAAAAACGGCGGTAGATAATCTTAATAAAGAAGGATTAGGCAGCAGCGCTTTTTTTACAGGCGATATTATGGTTGATACCATGAAAACCAATATTGAAGTGGCCCTTAATAAATCAACAGTGGTCGAAGATTTAAAATTACAGAATAATGCATACAATTTACTTACTCTCCACCGGCATTACAATGTAGATGATACGGGCATACTGGAACATATATTAAATAAACTAGGACAACTGGAAGAAAAGATTATTTTCCCTGTCCATCCCCGAACAAGAAAAATGCTTCGATCAATGTATACCATACCTTCAAATATTCAATTGATAGAACCACAGGGATATTTGGATTTTATTGCTTTGGAATATGCTGCAAAAAGAATAATTACCGATTCAGGAGGTATACAAAAAGAAGCCTATTTACTTAAAAAAGCCTGTATCACTTTACGAACGGAAACTGAATGGGTAGAAACAGTGACTGAAAAATGGAATTTACTTATTAACCCGTTAGATGAAAATATCTCATCAAAAATTAATGGCTTTATTGTACCTGGTCTACAAGCGGAAATTTTTGGTAAAGATGTAGCTGGCGAAATGATAAAAATTATTAACAAAATCAGTTGATTTTTTTTAACTCGGTTTTCATAAAAGTGAATTAAAACATAATTGATTATAGCTGCAATTACTGATTAGTTACAACTTGTAAATTTCTAATTTAATTTATACTAAAAATAAATTTTGTAATAACTATCGAACCTTATTTTTCAGGAAGAAGTTTTTCTAGTTAAAGTAATAATCAAAAAAATACTACTAATTTAGTATGGATAATTTGCCTTCGTATTTTAAATACATTATTAGCATACTTATGCTTATATTTAATAAATAGTCATAAAATCCTTACCTGTTTTATTTTTAAGTTTACAATTTCCTAAATAATACGCAGAAAAGCCAGGAGTCTAATTAGTATTGATAACCCTACTGAATATAAAATTTTAGCTATTAATAAACTAAGCCAAAATAAATATATGGGAACAGATACTGGTCTTGATTTAACATTTGTACAGTGTTGTATTTGTAAAACCGATTCAGCTTTGGTTGTAGGTAAAGGAAAGGATTTTGAATACCATACAAGCATTGATACATTTTCTGCTGTGCAATGCAGTTTATGTGGTTTAATTTATTTGAACCCAAGACCGACCGTTTCTGAGTTAAAAATAATTTATCCAGATACATATCACGCATTTAATTTTTCAAAAAAAGATTTTGGATTTGTTTATAAAGTACGCTCACGCCTAGAAGCCCGGCGCCTATTAAGTAAATGCAGCAACTTACCAGACGATGCTAAAATATTAGATGTTGGCTGTGGAGATGGTTTTCACCTCGGGTTGCTTAAGGAATTTGGGGGGGAAAGCTGGATACTGGAAGGGGTTGATATTGACAGTAAGGTTACCGAAAGGGCAGCTAATGCAGGTTTAAAAGTGCATTTGGGTGTTGTTGAAGAACTTGATTTGCCCCCTAATTATTATGATTTGGCGTTTATGATTATGACTATTGAGCATGTAGAAAAGCCCGATGCGGTATTAAAGGCCATCCATAAACTTTTGATCCCCGGTGGGCGTGTTGTAATAGTAACAGATAATACAGATTCGACAGACTTTAAATTATTTAAAAAAGGCCATTGGGGTGGCTATCATTTTCCCCGACATTGGAACTTATTTAACCCTTCTTCATTTACAAAACTTGCAAAAAATACAGGTTTTGAAATTGAAAGCTTAAGAACAATTATCAGTCCCGTAAACTGGGTTTATTCAATTCATAATACCCTTGTTGATTACAATGCCCCTAAATGGCTCATTAATCGTTTTACACTCAAATCAACCTTATCGCTTACTGTATTTACTGCCCTTGATTTTATTTTGCAAAAATTTGGCAACGGTTCAATATTGCAGGTAACATTACAAAAACCACTTAAAAAGCTTTGAGCTATTTGTACTTTGTATAGAATAGTATATTAAGAACCTTAAACCTATAAATATGGAAATTCAAAAACCAATTGCAATTGTTGGGGGGGGGGTAGCAGGCCTAACCGCAGCAAATTTTTTAAAACAAAATAATATTCCGTTTATACTTTTTGAAGCCGGTAATAAATTAGCAGGCCTTGCAGCAAGTTTTACAGACTCCGATGGGTTTAGTTACGATTTTGGAGCCCACTTTGTTACCAATAGGTTGGCAAATGCAATTGGTGTTGGAGCCGAGTGCAGGTTGGTAAAGCATTATGGAGAAGCAGTATGGTTAAAAGGGAAAAGCTACAGCTATCCATTTGGACTATTAAAAATCCCTCGTATGTCTTTAAGTTTTGTTTCTACCAGGATGAATGCATTGGGTAGGAAACAAACGCCAAGTTTAGCATCAGAATGGTTTAGCCAAAAATACGGAAGAGCCTTGGCTCAGGAAGTAGCATTGCCACTTATCGAAGCATGGTCAGGCGCAGAAGCAGAAAATTTATCATCAGCAGTAGGGGCTAGTTTACCGGGTAGTATATTTAAAACATTGTATCTTAAAACGGCAAGTTTAATTACAGGCAGGGCTGTTGCCTGTGGTTACAATAAAGAAATGCCCGAAAGTGCAGGTGTATGGCATGTTTACCCAAATGGAGGTACATCAATACTATGCAAAAAACTCGCAGAAGGTTTAGACGATTATATTAAACTTAATTCGTCTGTTGAAGAAATATTAGTTGAAAATGAAAAGGTTGTTAGTGTAAAAGTAAAAGGTGAAATGTATCCGGTATCAGCCGTTATAAGCACTGCTCCCGCAAATATTCTTGCAAAATTGGTAAAGGGCTCAAGTGCTTTAAAAGGTGCAGCAAAATTTCGGTACCGGCCGATGGTGTTTGTAAATTTGCGTTTTACCGGAAGGGATCTTTTACCAGATACGGTTTTGTGGTTTCCCGAAAAAAATTTTCCTTTTTTTCGCCTTACCGAGGTTACACGTTCTATGCCATGGCTGGCACCAGAAGGCAAATCAATTATAACGGTTGATATTGGATGTGAAAAAGACGATGAGTTTTGGACTATGAATGAAGAAAAACTGGTAGAACTATGTTTACAAAATATAGTCGAAGTAATACCCGATGCTAAAAAACGTTATTTAGGCTATAATGTGTTGCGAACACCAATTGCTTATCCGGTATTTTTAAACGAATATGAGAAAGAACGAAAAGATTTTTCAAAATCTACTAATATAGACAACCTTTTAAGTATAGGGCGCAACGGCGAGTTTTCGCACATGTTTATGGAAGATGTTTATTGGCGCACGAGGAAAAAGGTAAACAATTTAATAAACCATAAAGTTGATGATAAAATTGTTTAAAACAGGCCCTACTAAATTATTGCTTAACAGTTTGCAAAAAAATTATAAAATGGTAGTATAATCATTTCTAATTGAAATATATTTGATTCATTAAAAAAAGGATGCTTAATTTTTTTCTGCAATACAATCAGAAAGCATAATGTTACCTGTACTCTGTTAAAAGTAAAATGGTACATATTTAAAATGTTATAAGGTTTCGGGTTATTTTATTGCAAAAAATTTAATATACAAATAATTATGATTTCCCTAAATAAACCTTACATAAGTATTGTTTTGCCTTGTTACAATGAAGAAGCAATACTTCCAATTAATATAAACACTATCATCAATTACCTTGAAACAAAAAGTTTTAAATACCAATGGGATATACTTATCATTAATGATGGCAGTAAAGATAAAACTGCAGCTATAGCAAATGAGTTTGCAAAACTAAGAAATGAAATAAGTGTAATACACCACCCAACAAATCTTAACCTGGGTAATGCAATAAAAACAGGATTCAATAATTCAAAAGGGGAAATTATTGTTGTGCTGGATATAGACCTAAGCTATTCGGTAGAGCACATTGAAATAATGGTAGATAAACTTATTGAAAATAGCGCAGATATTGTTATAGCCTCACCATATATGAAAGGAGGGAAAGTTACTGCTGTACCATTCTTCAGAAAAATTATGAGTAGTTGGGTGAATAAATTCATGCATATGGCTTCACAGGAGGATTATTATACTTTTACTGGAATGGTAAGGGCCTACCGGAAAGAATTTGTACAAACATTAAATTTAAAAACAAAAGATTACGAAATTAACCCTGAAATCGTGTATAAAGGAATGATACTTAGGGCAAATATTATAGAGATACCGGCTCACCTTGACTGGACAGAACAAAATAAGTTTGCGGGCAAAAGGAGCTCAAGCTTGAGAGTATTAAGAAGTTTTTTTTCAGGTTTAATGGCCGGGTTTATTTTTCGACCCTACATCTTTTTTTTAGGTATTGGAGCTGTGCTATTGTGTCTTTCACTTTACGAAATTATTTGGCTATTATTTAATGTATTATCGGGTTTAAAAGAAATTTACACTCAAATTCCTCTGGTTAAATACCCTTTTTCCTACAGCCTTGCTGAGCAATTTAAATTGAATCCGCAATCATTTATTGTTGGTGGTATTACTTTTCTTGCTGCCATTCAATTTTTAGGCCTGGGGTTTTTATCGCTTCAAAATAAACGTTATTTTGAAGAGCTTTTTCATTTGGGTACTTCTTTAAAAAGTAAAAAGGCAAATTTTAATTGATAACAAGTATATTTTATTAAAAAATAACCTTACAAATGACTTAAATATTCTTTCGGAAAAAGAATCAACATTTAATGGAGCATCTTAATCAACCTAGCTCTAACAAAAAATAATTTTCTATCTGCCTTAAATCAATAATATGCTATCAAGTATAAAGAATATTAAAATACCCAAAGACCCATTTTTACTTTTTGCTCCATTTCTACTACTTTATATTGTTGTGGCTATAATTTTTCCAACAAATAGTTTTAAAGGAGATGAAACAAGATATTTAATATACACAGACTATTTAGTCACAGGTAATCACATTCCCGATTTTGACTATTTAGGAAATGGCCCAGGTTATTCAATAATATTGATTCCTTTTGTAGCATTACATTTACCACTGATTTGTATAACTATATTAAATGCTTTTTTTTATTATTTTTCAATTGTTTTATTATTTAAAATTATTTTACGGATTACTTCTTTTCGGAAAGCTTTGATATGTTGTTGTTTTTTAGCCTGCTATGTCAATTTGTACGAATGGGTGCCTTTAATTGACCCTGAATTGTTTTGTTTATTTTTAGTAAGTCTTTTAATTTTTTGTTTATTCAATTCATTTGAGAATCAAAATTTTTCAAAGAAATATATTTTTCTGACTGGTTTCATTATTGGATTTATTGCATTAACAAAACCTATTTTTGGTTACGTTCTGCTATCTATGATAATTGGCATTGGGATACTTTGGATAATAAATAGAAAATTTTATAATTATCGTAAAGGGTTAATTATTTTATTTGTAGCATTAGCTACCATAACGCCCTATTTAATTTATACTTACCACTTGACAGGTAAGATATTCTATTTGAGTTCATTTGGTGGTAATAATTTATATTGGATGACTACCCCATATAAAGGAGAATATGGTGATTGGTCACGGGATTTAAAACAAAATTCAAGTTCCGGAACAAATATTAATATACTGAATATTCATGAAGAATTAATTAAAACAAATCATCAAACAGATTATGAAACAATAAATAAATTTTCAGGCGTTCAACAGGATGAAGTGTTTAAAAGAATTGCCATCAACAACATAACTTCTCATCCAACTAAATTTTTATTTAATTGCATTTGCAATTTGGGAAGAATTTTTTTTAATACCCCATATTCTTATACTTTACAAAGTCCTAAAACTTTATTGAGGTTGCCATTTAATGGAGTTATAACTGTACTACTTATACTTTGCCTATTCCCAACTTTTAAAAACTGGAAGAAAATTAATTTTTTCATTCGGTTTATGCTATTTTTCACCTTATTCTATTTGGGCGGAAGTATATTAGGTAGTGCAGAAACAGCGATGTTTTCTGTAATTGTACCTGTGCTTTTAGTTTGGATTGCATATATAATTCAAAAAACAATAAAAATAAAGGACTGGACCAATTGACATTTTGAATTTAAATACATGTCTGATTCAATTTTACAATAGTAACTGATTTGTATTTTTTATATCAAGTATTCTTAACTTAAAAAATACAAGTTTTCTTTGTCATAATTATCAAAATTAATTACACAGATTTCCCAATATTAAATACCTGGTTGTTTTCTATTTTGTATTTCATCTTACTTTCTAAACAAGTTGCTATATTATTCTCATTAAAAACAAGGCGATGGCCATATTCGCTCATCCAGCCAATTTGCTTAGCCGGATTTCCTACAACCAGTGCATAATCCGGAACTTGCTTAGTTACTACAGCCCCTGCACCAATAAATGCATATTTGCCTATATCATGTCTGCAAACAATCGTTGCATTTGCACCAATAGTTGCGCCTTTACCAACATGGGTTTTTAAAAACTGATTCTTTCTGTTTAAGGCAGATCTTGGATTTATAACATTTGTAAATACCATACTGGGTCCTAAAAAAACATCGTCATCACAGGTAACACCTTCATAAATACTAACATTATTTTGAACCTTTACATTGTTACCCAAAATAACATTGGTACTGATAACTACATTTTGACCGATATTACATCTTTCGCCTAAAACACAATTTGGCATTAAATGCGAAAAATGCCAGATTTTTGTTCCTTTTCCTATTATACAACCATCATCAATAATAGCGGTTTCATGGGCAAAAAAATCTCTATTCATAAATTTATTAATCAAATGGATGTTTAGAATTTGGTAAAATTGCTAAGGGATGATAATCCCCTTTTAATCCTGCTGGAGCAGCGTGTCTTATATAATGTACTATGTCAATCGATTTTTTATTTTCACCAATACGATATCCTTTGCCAGAAATAATCTCCTCATAAGATTTTGTATGCAGATCAGTAAAGCCATCACTAAACTCAAACTCGTCGCCGTCAATTTTAATAGATCTGAATGTACTTTTCCCCTGCGCTCTTACTTCTTCTGGTATTGCAAGTTCATTTATACTTAAAAACCACCTTACCCTTGCTTTTTCCAAATCCAAATATCCTGCAGCCCTATCATGCGTATGTATATGTACAATATTGGATTTTACACTTCCGAATACCCATGTTAACATATCAAAAAAATGCACTCCGATATTTGTAGCTATTCCTCCAGATTTACTAATATCACCTTTCCATGAAGTATAATACCAATGTCCCCTCGAAGTGAGATAGGTTAAGTCGATATCATATATTTTATCTTTTGGTCCTTTCAACACTTTTTCCCTAAGTGCAATAATAGAAGGATGTAAGCGCAATTGAAGAATAGAAAAAATATGCTTCCCTGTTTCCTTTTCAATTTCTTGCAATGCCTCGATATTCCAGGGATTTAATACAATTGGCTTTTCACAGATCACGTCAGCGTTATTTCTAAGTCCAAACCGAATGTGGCTATCGTGTAAATAATTAGGAGAACAAACAGAGACAAAATCAATTGGTATGTTTTTTCTTTTTAATTTTTCGATATGCCTGTCGAACCGCTCAAACTCTACAAAAAAATCAACATTGGGGAAATAACTGTCCATTATCCCTACACTATCAAAAGGATCAAAAGCAGCAGAAAGGGTATTTCCCGTATTTTTTATGGCTTTTAAATGCCGGGGCGCTATGTATCCGGCTGCTCCTATTAAAGCGAAATTTTTCATTTATAAATATTAAATAAGTTTTTTAGTTGTACAAATTATAGTAATTAAACTAATAAATAAACCAAAGTAGCAAAATAAAAGTATTTTTCACATTGATAAATATTAATTTTAAAATTAACTGGGTATTTATAATTTACTGCCGCGATGCTTTACTTCTTCATTTGCCCCTTAAATTATTAAAATTTAAACCAGGTTTTAATAATATATCCCTTGAGTCGTATATTTTATTGAGTTACTTTTGAGCGTAGCTAAACTTAGTTGTGTATTGTGACTGAGAAAGCGAAGCTGTGTAATAAACACGAATGGTTCATATCAAACCATTAAGTTAAAACAAAAGAAATTTACTGTTAGTATGCAACAATTTAAAAGCAATAACCATGATTACAATATGTTTATGAAATTTCGTTTTCCCCTGAAGGATGTAACTATAACCGTAACTGAACAAAAAACCCAGGTTAGTTTTCCTTTATACGCTGATAACTGGAATCAGATTAATCAAAATGAGTTTGCCTTAGAAGTAGAAGGAGTGGCATGGTTTTATGCAAAAAATGGAAATTACATCGAAATATGCCCTTATGAAAAGTATAATCAACACACTCTTGAATTATACTTGAATGGCTCTATTTATGGTGCCATTTTACACCAGCGTATGATACTTCCATTGCACGGGAGTAGTTTTAATTACAATGGCAATGGCATAATGATATGTGGTGAATCTGGTGTTGGCAAATCTTCCATTACAGCATCTTTCAGTCTTAATGGGGCAGCATTTTTAACTGATGATATTACACCAGTTTTATTTACAGATAATAAGCCCCTAATCTGGGCAATGTCCGACCGGATTAAACTTTGGGCAGACAGTTTGCAACAGTTGAAACAGGAGAAAAACGGGCTTCACCAAATAAATGCTGAAACAGAGAAATTCTTTTTTCCAATGATTCACGATAAAGGTGAAACACATTCTCTTCACCAGGTTTTTGTGCTGGCCATTCATGATCATTTGGAAGTAAAATTTCAGGAAATTAGAGGTATTGAAAAATTTACAGCACTCCGCAATGAAATATACCGGTCGCAATACTTGCTGGCTATGCCCGAATGTGAACCAGCGTACTTTAACCAAATTACTTGTATTAGCAGAGAGATCAGCGTTATAAAAGTTTTACGCCCAAAAGATATTACCATTGAACAATTTTACTTTTGCCTGCAGAAATTTATCCTTAAAAAAATAAACAGAAACATACCACCATCTAGATTGTCACAATTGTTTTATAAAAATGCTTAAATTGAAATAAAGAAGAAATGAGTGCAATTTTTGGAATACTTGACCTGGAAGGCCGGGCTATTGATTTGGATTGGATCAAATCAATGCAGTTAGATCTGGCTCACCGTGGACCAGATGGACAGGGGCTATATCAGGAACCTTCACTTGTTTTAGGGCACATGTTGCTACAGGTTACTCCAGAATCTGTTTATGATAAATCACCTTATGAGGAGAATGGACTTCTTATTACCGCCAATGCCAGATTGGATGAACGGAATACCTTAATGGATAGGTTAAATATAGATCAGGCAGAACGAGGAGAAACAACAGATGCTATACTACTGTTGCGTTCCTATTGTAAATGGGGCAAAGATTTTGTAAAAGATATTTATGGTGATTTTTCTTTTGCCATTTGGGACAAAAAGAAAAAAGAATTGTTTTGTGCAAGAGACCATATGGGTGTAAAGCCGTTTCTTTATTATTTTCAGGATAATCGGTTTGTTTTTTCAACAGAGTTAAAAGCAATAGTTAAACTTTCATTTGTAAACACATCAATCGATCATTCACAGCTTAGGGACCAGGTACTTTGCATTTTTAATATGCCCAATAGAACAGCCTGGAAAAATATTGTAAGGTTAAGTGCCGCAAGTACTCTATCATTTGCAGGCTCAAACATTGTTATTAATCAATATTGGAAACCCAGGTATAAAAGAAATTTGAACTTTAAAACAGCAGAATATAGTGGTAAAGGTTTACGAGAAATACTGGAAAGAACAATAGCAGATCATACCCGTGTTATTGGTAGTGTAGGCATTCCATTAAGTGGTGGGCTTGATTCAGGAACCATTGCATGCCTGGCAGCTAAACAATTGGCTTTAAAAGGTAAACGGTTAAAAACAACTTCCTCAGTATTAAATCCACAATTTAGAGAGCCCGATATTAAAGATGAGAAGGAGTATATACAAGCAGTATTGGAACAGGAAAAAAATATTGATGCAACCTTTATTTACAATACTGATCTTGATTTTTTGGGTAACTTGGATGAAAAATTTAACCGGCATTATACAACTGTCAATTATTCTTATTATGTTGATGAAGCCTTATATAATCAATTCAAGTTTCAATCGGTTCGAAGGGTTCTTTCAGGTTATTTAGGAGACATGACCACATCTAATAGAACCATTTCACCTTTACCTCATTTATTTTTATCCGGTAGATTCAGCAGTTTTTTTAAGCTCGGCAGAAGTATAAAAAAAAAAACGGGTAAAGGCCTTTTTTATCATATTGTTCAGAATATAGTAAAACCTGTTCTACCTATGTTCTTACTAAAACTGGGGGTTAAAATTAAAGGAAATATAATGCCCTGGGACATTGATATTCTTCCATTAAATCTAAATGATGAGGAAAGAAAAATATTACAAAAAAGAACTACAAATAATTACAAAAATTATTTAATAGAGCCATTTGATCTTACAGATCATTTCTGGAATCCTTTAATTGAGAATTTTGAAGAAGATTGGGATTGCGGTTCTTCTCACCATCAAATAGAAATGACTTATCCTTTATTAGATAGAAGGGTAATTGAATTTTTACTACAGGTACCTGTAGAACATTTTTATGCAGATGGATTAAAAAGGGGGTTGATTAAAAAAGCAATGGAAGGGGTTCTTCCTGAAAAAATAAGAAACAGAGTAGATAAACAAGCATATTCACCTGATTTTCATCATATTTTTCAAAAAAGTGTTTTTAACATTCAACCATTGTTAAGCGAAAAACTAAATAGCAATATGAAAAATATGATTGATAACGCTAAAATGAATATTCAATTGGAAAATATTGCTAAATCAAAAACTTATAGTAGTTTTGGGGCTAATTATTGGGCTATTCTCACAATGAGCATTTGGATAGCATTTAATAACTGGTCAGTTAATAATAAAAAATAAGCAAATGAAAACAAAAAAAAAGTGGACTAAGCCTGTAATTACTACTTCTTTAAAAATTAAACAAACCCTAAGTGCGCCAGCTAATGGAGGAGATGGCGGCGGCATTGGCCATAGTGGATTTTCGTAATATTTATTTTTAACGATGTTTTAATATTATTTAAAATCTTATCTTTTATTTCATAATACCTTTTAACTTCTTTAAAATTTTTGCTTCTTCAAGAGAAGATACCATCCATCTATCATTCTATTTTCCCCGAATTACTTAACTCACCTTACGCAAAATAAAACCTAAACTTGCCTTTTAAAACATACTGTTTGTGGAAAACTTTGCAGACTTATATACGGACTACCTTATATGCTCCAGTTCATATACTACAGCACGGGCATGGCGTCACTATTATCTATTAAACATGATAAAATAGCTCAACAGTTATCCAAGGGTGTGTTTGACAGTAAATTTTTAT
>JANYGZ010000002.1 GCA_025362235.1 Ferruginibacter sp.
ATTGCATCTTCACCCGCACGTCCTCCCACCACTTCACGTTCGGGTGTATCTCCCATTCGCTTTCCGTTATCCAATCCGGCTTTGTTGTCTTGTCCTCCATCTTGTAAAGGTAATTGGTTTTTAGTATCTTTACAATGCAGGCAAGTAGTTATGATAGTAAGTTAAGTCTGAAATTTAAAGCTACCCTGCAAATGTTCTTTCACATTATTTAAAGCAGTTTTGATGCCTCCTAAAGCATCCTGTACCAGTCAGATATTTTGCTATCTGAAAACTGCTTTTTGAAACTAAATTTCCCCTCTTTCATGTTTTGTTTTTTGCTTGGTGTAAACAGATATATCATTGCCGTTTATAGTTGTATATAACCGTTTGTAAACGCTTGTACTTGTAAAAAATAAATAGTACCTTTTCCCGTAAATCAATACCAACGTGTATGACAGCCGAGATTGCCCCCAAAAAATGCCTGACCTGTAATAAGCCATTAAAAGGCAGAACAGATAAAAAATTTTGTGACGACTATTGCCGCAATGGCTACAATAACCAATTAAAAGCAGGCGATAACAACTTTGTACGCAATAT
The DNA here is from genome assembly GCA_025362235.1 of Ferruginibacter sp. GTDB lineage: Bacteria > Bacteroidota > Bacteroidia > Chitinophagales > Chitinophagaceae > Ferruginibacter. The sequence goes on from JANYGZ010000002.1 coordinate 577, forward strand.
CAATAATGCCCTGCGCAAAAACCGCCGCATTTTAGAATCACTGTTACCTGAAAATGAAGGGACAGCAAAAACCAATAAAGATAAACTGCTGCAAAAAGAATTTCAGTTTAAGTACAATACACATACCTACACCAATAAAAAAGGGGATACTTATTTTTTTTGTTACGAGTACGGTTACCTGCCGTTGGAGAATGATTGGTTTTTGATTGTGAGGAGGAGAGAGGAATAAGGTTGGCAATTTAAATTTAAAAATGAAAGACCCAGTTTAGAATTTCCGATTATCCATCTATCATCCTTTGTATCCACATTTCTATACATTTTTGTAAATGTCCCACAGTGTATATATATTTGGATATTCATTACGATTGATTGCTGTCATCACTTAAAATATTCCCCATGACACAGGTTGCTATTAACACACAAATTGAGGCTATCAGGACAGTAACTAAGGAAGCCCTAAAAACTAAAGAATCAGCAAGGCAGTTTCTTATAGATGCCGGGATAATAAAAGAAAAAAAAGAAAAAGCTACGCATAATTCATCCGCCAGGAAATAACATAGATAACATTGGCTTATCATCAACCCTTTCAAATAACCGGTTTCCATAGTTGTGATAGAGAAGTAGGATTAAGAATTTTGAATGGAAAAGGCCAATTGACGGTAAGCACTAATGAATGGGATTGGTTAGGTCCCGGCGTGTATTTTTGGGAACAAAATCCTGCCCGTGCATTAGAGTATGCAATAGATAGCGCCAATAGTAAACAAAAAAATAAGGTTCCAATAAAAACCCCTTTTGTTCTTGGGGCAATCATTGAACTTGGAAATTGTTTAAACCTATTAGAGCCAGCTTCAATAAATATTGTGAAAAAAGCACATGATTCTCTTTTACAAGTGGCTAAAAAGAGCGGTGACATATTACCAATCAATAAGGGCGCAAATAGAAAATTAGATTGTATATTTACACGAAGCAAATAAAAAGAAAGATATACAGGCTTATGATACTATAAGGTGTGCTTTTTTCGAAGGCAATGAAATTTACCCACACTCTAATTTTACTGACAGGCTGCATATTGAAATATGTGTATTAAACCCTGACTTGATAAAAGGGTATTTTTTGCCAAGGCCAATTGAAGATTATAATCCTTATTTGAAGAAAGATTTTGTAAAATCTTAAGTTATTACAGGTGTATTTATCAATCTTAATTTTATAACTTGACATTGATTGCTCTATTGTTACCCCTATTGATTTATAAGATATTCCTGCGCCTAAAATCCTTGATTTTTCATGTTGTGCTATTGAGTAATTTATGTGTCGTTCATTAGTCCTTTGAGCCAACTATAAGTCAATTGTGAGCCAACTGAATCTACCCGTAAATGGTCAATTAGCGGTCAATCTTTTATTCGCTAAAAATCGGACAGCTCCCTGATTTCTGTATTTCGAATTTATAGGTATCGGACATAAACTCCGTTTACCGGCCATTTCGGAAAAACCAGGTTAATTACATGTAATTTGGTAATGCTATTTTAATTTTTTGTTTTCCTTTTTGAGCGGTAAAAAATTTTCGCCTGTTACTACGCTTTTACCTGTTTGGGCTTCTAATTCTTTTCTTGCATTTTTTGCCACTGAACCGCCTTTCTTACCAGCTTTGGCATTTTCAATTACACCCTTCGCTTTTTCTGCTTCGGCTATTTGCCGTGTTGAAAGTTCGGCTAATGCTGTAAAAATTAATTCGGCTTCACTCATGTGGTCTCTTAGGTTTTGAGATTTTAAGCCTTTTAAATCTTTATGGCTTTTTACTGTTAAGCCCGCCCATTCCTGATGAATGATATTTGTAAGAAAAGCAAACTCATCGCCTTTTTGCACACCGCTTTCTTTCCAGTAATCGGTTAGCTTGTTTCGGGTTTCCTGCCCTGTCATCCGTTGCTGAATCCACTTTTCGCTTCTGCCCAACTTCTGCCAGTTTTCTCTTGCCCTTTCCAAACTTTGTTCGGGGTTGGTTATTTCCTGCATTCTTTCGTAACCTACTTTTGCCAACCATTGTTTAAATGGCTCTGCCTTGGGTGATGGGATGGATTGAATGATACGAAGTAAGTTTTGTGTGCTTGCACAATCGGTTTCTCTCATCTTTCCATCAGTAGCTTTCAATTTCAACTGTCGACAAATTGTCGACAGTTCAAGCCCATCTTCAATTTTCACTCTCATTTTCATCTTAAACCAATAATCTCTTGGATTGGCACTATTGGTTAATACTTCCGCAACATCTACAATAGAAAAATACCATTGTTCTTCCTTTTCATCCCAAAAGGTACGCACTTGCTTGTCTTCAAATAATTTTATGTTGCTCATTGTTTTAATCTTTAATTTGTTTATCATAAAAGCCTTACCACATTACTGTGTCGGGCTGTGTAACTGTTGCTTCGTCTTTAACTAAATGCACACTTTGTATTGCAAGTGTGTCTAACAAATCAATGCTTACTTGTTGGTCGTTTGTTTTTAAAAATGAACGCAGCCGATTTTCAAACGCCAGGTTTCGTGAAGTAATTAATTTCCAATTTTTTTCTCGCTTAAAATTATTTTTTATGATGCAATTATGGTGCAATTTGTTCAGTGGTTGTGCAATTAATTTCAAAGATATCTATTTATGTAAGTGCTGATTGGTCAATTAACGGTCAATTAACGGCCAATTCGGCCAATTAGCGGCCAATTAATCTTTCAGTTCATACTTACTGCCACGGCCTTTTGAGCCAGCCTGCTTTAGTAGCTCTTTGCCGATTAATTCTTGTAATTCTTCAGTAGCCACTGTTTTACCAACTGAATTTATCTCCTGATATTTTGAATTCGTAATACTTCTAAGTTCAACTACATACATAATCGCTTTTACCTGCCGCTCATTCAAACCCAATTTTTGTAACTGTTCTTTGCTAAACCTGTTTCTAAAAAGCGTTACCAAAATGCCACCATCCTGCTCAATAATTTCGGGGTCGGGTAAACCTGCTTCTTTGCAGCTACTGATAATTTTTAAGGTGCCGCTTCCCCA
>JANYGZ010000078.1 GCA_025362235.1 Ferruginibacter sp.
GGTTGAAGAAGGACTGAAAGTCCATATGGAGGCTTCGCCATTCTTCTTATTTTGTTATCAAAGCGATTGTTAGAAGTTTGTAGAAGCTAAAGCCTTGGACTAAAGTCCATAGCTTGAAACTAACGTGTTGTGACCAGTCAATCTTACATTTTTGCAATGCATTTATTGCCTATTGATTGGCTATATCTTCTATTAATTTGCTATCAATTAAATAAACACCTACTTCCGCTATTTTAATTTCTCTTTTGCTTTTTAAAAAATTAATTACAATATCATTGGCTTTGATTGCATCAAAAGTGATGATCCTTTTATGACCAATGGTACTATGCAAAAAGGTTTTTGTTATATTATTATTACTAACCTGTATATTAAATTCCTGAACAGATTGCCCGTCTTCTATAAATTCTTTTAATACTATACAATTGATAATTGTTGGTTTTTTAAAATGGATTTGAACCTTTTCTTTTTGAACATCTTTTATCACAATAAATGTATTGACATTATTGTCGTTTAATGAGGCAATATTTTTTATGGCATTTCCCGAAATAATATTGGTGACTGCATTCTTACATAGATTTTCCTTAAAACTCTCCTCCCTTAATTTTTTAAAACCAACCAGGGCAACCGAATCATTTTCATTTATTAACCCTCTTCTGTCAGGCGGAACATTTAGTAAAAGCGTAGCTCCCCTGCCAACAGATTTTAAATACAAATCAAATAATTGTTCGGGCGTTTTTACTTTATCATCTTCTTCTTTGTGATAAAACCAGCCAGGCCTGATGCTTACATCACATTCTGCAGGTATCCAATATTTGCCGTTTACATTTCCTATGTTAAGGGTATCAGTGCTTGGGGCTCCGGCACCAGCGCTAAATCCAATCGTATCTAAAGTATTCCAATTAGTTTTACCTGCTATACCTTTTTCGTTGCCAACCCACCTTATTTGTGGGCCAATATCGCTAAAAACTACAGTATTAGGAGAAAGTTTTTTTACGGTTTTTTTAAATCTATCCCAGTCATATACCTGCTTCTTACCATTTGGACCTTCTCCATTTGCGCCATCCCACCACAGCTCCCAAATAGGGCCATAGTTAGAGAATAGCTCAGTCATCATATTTACAAATACGTCATTATATTTTGGTGTTCCATAGTCGGGATGGTTTCTATCCCATGGAGAAATATATACACCGAATTTTAGTCCATACTCTTTACATGCTGCTGATAATTCCTTCAATACATCCCCCTTTCCATCTTTCCATTTGCTTTCTCTTACAGTGTGTGAAGAATATTTGCTTGGCCATAAACAAAATCCATCATGGTGTTTGGCTGTAATAATTATACCCGTTGCTCCTGCAGCTTTTGCCACCCTGCACCATTGGCGACAATCTAAATTTTGCGGGTTAAATATTTCTTCTTTCTCTGTCCCCTCACCCCATTCCTTATCGGTAAATGTATTAGGGCCAAAATGGGCAAACAGGTAAAACTCCATATCATGCCACTGCAACTGTTGCATGGTCGGTTTTGGCAACTGGGCTATCAACAATTGAAAACTAAAAATGAGTATAGAAATTATTGCAGGATACTTCTTCATGTTTATATGAATAAATTCAGTAAATTTTTTTAAATAAGTTCTAAGGTAAATAAAATAGATTCTTCATAAAAATATAAATCAATTAAGGGCGTCATTTTAAAGAATGCAGAAAGTAAAATAATATAAAAGGCCTATTTAGTGTTGCAATAATTAACTTTGCGGCGAAGAATAAATAATCAAAAATTAGTGTATGGAATATAGAATTGAAAAAGATACAATGGGTGAAGTAAAAGTGCCTGTTGATGCTTATTATGGCGCACAAACCCAGCGTAGTATCGACAATTTTAAAATTGCAGAAGATATAAACAGGATGCCTAAAGAAATTATTAAAGCTTTTGCTTACTTAAAAAAAGCCGCCGCTTTAACCAACTTTGATGCTGGAATTTTATCAAAAGAGAAATGCGACCTCATAGGTAAAGTGTGCGATGAAATTTTAGAAGGAAAATTGGATACCTATTTTCCTCTGGTAGTTTGGCAAACAGGGAGTGGTACACAAAGTAATATGAATATAAACGAGGTAGTTGCTTATCGGGGGCATGTAATAAATGGAGGTACGCTATCGGATAAAGAAAAGTTTTTGCACCCCAATGATGATGTTAACAAATCTCAATCGAGCAATGATACTTTTCCTACAGCTATGCACATCGCAGCATATAAAATTTTAATTGAAACAACCATACCCGGTATAGAAAAATTACGCGATACTTTGGCTGCAAAAAGTAGCGAATTTATGGGCGTTGTAAAAATAGGCCGCACCCATTTTATGGATGCTACTCCATTAACAGTCGGTCAGGAATTTAGTGGCTACGTATCTCAATTAACACATGGATTAAAAGCAATAAAAAATACCCTGGCGCACCTAAGTGAACTGGCATTGGGCGGAACTGCTGTTGGCACTGGTATCAATACGCCTGAAGGATATTCCGAAAATGTTGCAAAGCATATTGCTACATTAACCGGCCTGCCTTTTATAACTGCAGAAAATAAATTTGAAGCACTGGCTGCCCATGATGCTATAGTAGAATCACACGGCGCATTAAAAACTATTGCAGTAAGTTTAATGAAGATTGCCAATGATATCCGCATGCTTTCGTCGGGGCCACGTTCTGGTATTGGAGAAATTTTTATCCCTGATAATGAACCTGGGTCTTCTATTATGCCTGGCAAAGTAAACCCAACTCAATGTGAAGCGCTTACCATGATTTCTGCCCAGGTAATGGGAAATGATGTTACAATTGGTATTGGCGGCAGTATGGGTCACTTTGAATTAAATGTTTTTAAACCAGTAATGATTTATAATTTTTTACACAGTGCAAGATTAATTGGTGATGGTTGTGTTTCGTTCAACGATAAATGTGCTATTGGCCTAGCACCCATAGAAGCTAATATTAAAAAGCATGTTGATAATTCTTTAATGCTCGTAACAGCGTTAAATACAAAAATTGGTTATTACAAAGCCGCAGAGATAGCCCAAAAAGCTCATAAGGAAGGAACAACATTAAAAGAAATGGCAGTGAAATTAGGGTATGTAACCCCGGAAGAATTTGATGAATGGGTTATACCCGCCAATATGGTTGGAAGAATAAGCTACTAACTTTTTTTCTAAAAATAAAACTGCGTAAACTTGTATAGTACTATCAATCTTTCTTCACAATAATTATTTTATTTTTTATAAATAATTATTTAGCTTTTATTGCTGTTGCAGAGAAAATACCGTGCAATTTTTGTATTGGCATTTTAATGAAAATACTTTCGTTGGATAAGGATATGTTCTTTTACTTCTATAGAATTTTTACTCTTTTCTAAACATAACCGTATAGCATTAAAATCTCTTCCCAGCAGCTATTGGATTTTAAGAAGTCTTTTTAGGTATTTACCCTTTTGACATAGTCAAAAAGGCAAATAATATCCCCCTGCACCTATAAATAAAAAAGTATTTTGTCATACATACATTTTTATAAAATAATAGTAACTAAATTTCGTTGGTGTTGTAATAATTAGTCCGTTTAAATCAAACTGGCATTTATCCTAAGTAAATGCTTTCTATAAGTATAAATTTTGTTTATGCTTAAAGATTGAATTATGAAAAGAAATTTACCTCATAAATCCTTTATTGTACTATTCAATTTAATATGTTCATTTATAGCGGTACCTTCTTTAGCTCAGGTTGAAACTGGGAAAAGTTATATTAATGTTTCCAAAAATACTACAGGCGGTACTTTTGAACCTGGAGATACATTAGAGATTCGTTCTGCAATTGCTGTAGGAAAATTTTCTGCTTACAGTATATCACAGGTTCGTTACAATGATACTATTGGCAGCAATTTCACTTACCTTCCTGGTTCTTTAAAAATTATAACCAATGAGGGCCTTACATTCAGGTCATATACAGATGCTGCCGGCGACGATCAGGCAATGTATGATGGCGTGGCAAATAATATCCGGATTAATTTAGGTGCTACCGCTACAATCGTTAATAATACTACCAATACAGCTGCATCAGGTGGCATAATTAATTACAATGATAAACCTTCGTTTTATGGCGGTGTTTGTATAATGGTTGCCTCCTTTAGAGTAATAATAAATGCAAGTGTAGCCTATAATACTTTGCTAAATTTACCGGGAGGGGCGTTTAGATATAAAGAGAGTGGTGTTAATGTAACAGATGATCTAAAACCTTACAATATTTTTGTATTTGCCAATTACCCCAGTTGTAATAATTATGTTGGCGCAAATGCCATCATTGAAAATAACGGAACTTTTGGTAATGGAAGTACACAAAATAGAAATGCATCTGCTATAATACCGGGGTATACTTTTATAAATTTCTCAGGTGGGCAGCCAAATGATGGTTACTATGGTATTGCCAATAATACAAGTGCCACCGGAGCTACCAACAATCTTGTAGCGAAACCGCATGCATCAAGGGTATTTAATATTTGGGATATTATTGGCGACCATACCAATGCAATGAGTCCTTCATTGGGTAACAATGCTGTTGCACCTGGTACTACAGGAGGATATATGGCAATTGTAAATGCAAGCTATGCTACAGACCCTGCCATACAACAAACGGTTGCTAATTTATGTACCAATACCTACTATGATTTTAGCGCATGGTTTAGAAATATTTGTTCTTTATGCGCCTGCGATTCAAATGGTAATGGTGCTACAAATAGCTCATTTAATGGGCCTTATAAACCTGGTGTAAATCCTAATCTAACTTTTCAGATAGACGGAATTGATTATTACAGCACTGGAGAATTGACCTATAGTAGCTTATGGGAAAAAAAGGGGTTCACTTATGTTACAACCTCATCACAAACTTCGTTTACATTAACCATACGTAATAATTCGCCGGGTGGTGGCGGCAACGACTGGGCGATTGATGATGTAAGCCTGGCTACCTGCGAACCAAATGTAAATTTAAATATTACCCCGGTTTTAAATGGTTGCGATGGCATACAGGTAGATTTTAATGCAAAAGTGACCAGTTATTTTCCTAATTATACTTATTACAAATGGCAAAAAAGTATTGATAATGGTGTTACATGGAATGATACAGGTATTGCTGGTACGGGTTCACCTACGCTTGTGAGCGGGCAATGGGTATATACTACAGTTTATCCTTCTTTTATTGCCCACACTGTTGATAGCGGTCATCGGTATAGGGCAGTAACAGCAACTAATTCCTCAAATCTTGCAAATTCCAATTGTGCCTTCAATAATAATGGGAATACAATGCTTAATATAATGGATTGCTCTGGAGTATTGGATGTAAAATTATTAGCATTTAGTGGCAGACTCATCAATAAAAAATCTACTCTAAATTGGATAAGCAGTAATGAAAATAATTTTAGCCATTATGAAGTTGAAAAAAGTATAGATGGCAGAAGTTTTTCAAAAATTGGGTTGGTAAAAGGTTATAATAATAATGGGACTTCAGTATATAGTTTTGTTGATATAGATGATATAACAAATAACGTTTATTACAGGTTGAAAATGGTAAATAAAGATGGATTATACAAATACAGCGAAATAATTTTGGTAAGCAATACAAAATCCACGTTCTCTATATCAGGGTATACTAATCCATTCAGCAACTTTATAAATATAGATTACACCTTACCCAATAGTGGTAAAGTAAGGTTTCGGATTGTAGATACTTACGGTAAAACTGTTTTTATGCAAACTGTAAATGGGAAAAAAGATCTTAATAATAACAAACTTGAAAACCTTGATAACCTGGCTTCTGGTATCTATAGCATCACTGTCTTTTACGAAAATGTGTCCATCACCAAACGCATTCTTAAAATAAATTAGCCTGGTATATTACTAATAAAAATGCCCTGAAAATTCAGGGCATTTTTATTAGTAATGCAATTTTATTGCACCTGTACATCATCATTTACAATTGCCCCTGTTTCAATGGTATCATATAATTTTTTATCAGAATGCTGTTTAAAAAAACGCTTTTGAAAAACCAAAATAGTAATTACCCCAGTTGATATGGATGCATCTGCTAAATTAAAAATTGGGCGAAAAAAAACAAAATCATCTCCACCCCAAATAGGTACCCACTTAGGAAAATGAGCATCCTCTATAATGGGGAAATAAAGCATATCCACTACTTTGCCATGTAAAAAACCAGCGTATCCGTATTTAGGGAACATCTTGGCCAAATGATAGGAAAAGCTTTCTTCAAAAATCATCCCATAAAACATACTATCAATTAAATTACCAAGGGCCCCGGCAAATATTAATGCAGCACAAATAATAAAACCTTTATGGTATTTCTTTTTTATAATATTACCCAGGTACCATACGCCAAAAATTACCGCACCCAGGCGAAATAAAGTAAGTATCATTTTGCCAGCCTGACCACCAAATTTCCATCCGTAAGCCATTCCCTCATTTTCCACAAAATAAAGGCGGAACCACTTCCCTAATACATTGTGATGTTCTTCAAGTTGGAAATGTGTTTTAATATATACTTTTAAGGCCTGGTCGGCCAAAACAACTAAAAGGATGATAAGTGTTACGTGTCTTGATTTCATAATTGGACGCAAAGATAATAGTTTGATTTTTATTTCGCCGGTAAGGCGTTAAGGCGTTTTCTTTACAGTATATTTTTTGCCGTTGAGACCCGAGGCGTTTTTTATATATCTTTTTTTGCCGCTAAGGTGTTTTTACATGAAGTAGATATTCTACTTATTAAAAAATAATATACTACAAATAACGTAATGGCTCATTCTTAATGACTAAGCTAAAAACGCCTTAACGGCAATTACTAAATTCTAAACGACTTACCGACTCACGGGCGAATATCCCTTCGCAGGAAATTAATCCTCAAAATAAACTCTTTTTACCCTTTGAGATATACCAGTTAAAATTTCGTAAGGAATTGTTTGTGCCCAATTTGCTACTTCGTGAACAGAAAGAGCTTCTCCAAAAACTATAACTTCATCACCCTCCTGTATATCAGTTCCGGTAATATCCAGCATCGTCATATCCATGCACACAACTCCTATCACCGGTAAGAGGTTTCCTTTTACCCACATTTTTCCTTTACCATTACTTAATGCTCTTGGGTAACCATCTGCATAGCCAATACGAACTGTAGCAATTGTAGAATCTTTGGCAACTATTCCCTTTCTGCTATACCCCACAGTTTCACCAGCCTTTACATTTTTTATCTGCGAAATAGTAGTTTTTAAAGTGGTAACATTTTTTAATTGTTGCTGCATCGTTGCACTACTGTCTACTCCATACAAACCAATACCCAGCCTCACCATATCGAGTTGCAGATTTTTATGCCGGTGAATAGCGGCTGTATTACCTATATGTCTTAGAAAAGAATAACCTGTGGCTTTTTGCAATACCGCACAACTTTGCATAAATGTATCTGCCTGTATTTGTGTAAAGTCATCAAGTTCTAAAACATCGCTGGCCACCAGGTGAGAGAAAACAGATTGAATTTTAAAAACTGGTGTTGTTTGAAGAATTTGCACAAGTGCAGATATATCCTGCGCTTCAAAGCCCAAACGGTGCATACCGGTATCTAACTTTATATGTACCGGGTAATTGGTTATGCCTGACTGTTGCAAATATTGTTGAAAGCCAGTTAAAATATTAAAAGAAAAAATTTCCGGTTCAAGATTATATTGTACCATCAGGTCATAAGTAACTTCTTCTGCATTCATTACCATTACAGGTAGTGTAATACCCGCTTTACGCAGTTCTACTCCTTCGTCAGTATAGGCTACTGCCAGGTAATCTACTTTATGAAACTGTAACAAATTAGCAATTTCAAAACTACCGCTTCCATAACTGAAAGCCTTTACCATCGCCATCATTTTTACACCTGGGTTTAGTAGTAGCTGGTATTGTTTTAAATTATGGGTAATGGCATTTAAATTAATTTCCAACACTGTCTGGTGAATTTTTTCTTCCAGCAAATGACTTAGTTGTTCAAACTCAAAAACCCTTGCACCTTTTAGTAAAATTGTTTCGTTATAAAAATGAAGTGTATAAAACTGTTGCTTAAAATCGGCAGTAGAAGCAAAGAAAAAAGTTTGTGGAATATTTTTAAACGCTTCCTTCTGCTGTGAAATTTCGGGGCCAATGCCGATAAAACGATTAATATTTTTTTGTTGCAGAATAGCTGCTACATCTGAATACAATTGCCGGCTGTTTTTACCTGATTGTAAAATATCACTCAGTATTAAAGTACGGTTAGGATGCTGCTGCTGTTGTGATAAAAAATCCAATGCAATAGTAAGAGAATTTATATCGGCACTATAACTGTCATTAATTACTGAACAGTTATTGATGCCCTGTTTTAATTCAAGCCGCATTTCAACAGAACGCAACAGCAACATTTGTTCGGCAATCAGTGTATCAGCAATATTTAAGTGTAATAAAACACACCAGCAGGTGATGGCATTTTCAATAGCCGCTTCATCAGTAAAGAAAATTGTTATAGCAATAGACCGGTCAATATTTTCAGCCCGGTTATCAGTGGCAGTAATGATAGTGTGTGCATCTTTTTTTTCGATTGCTGTTATCTGTAAGGTGGCTTTTGATTTTTTACTCCATGAAAAAAGCTGCAGTAAATGATTGTTTCTTACATTACTGACAAAAGTGCCTACGGCGGCATTTACATCTGGATCATCCGCACAGTAAATCAGTAATCCGGCGTGTAAAAATAACTTCAGTTTTTCATTTATCTTTTGGCGGATATTTAAAAACCCTTCGTTGTGCGCTTCGCCGATATTTGTAAATACGCCAATGGTAGGTTCAATAATTTTTTCAAGTTGCTGCATTTCATCAGGCTGAGAAATGCCTGCTTCAAAAATACCTAATTGATGCCCTGCATTCATTTGCCAAATACTAAGCGGAACACCAATTTGTGAATTATAACTTTTGGGGCTTCTAACAATAGCATAATCATTATTAAGCAATTGGTAAAGCCATTCTTTTACAATTGTTTTACCATTACTGCCCGTTATACCAATTACCGGAATTGTAAATTGCCTGCGGTGAAAGGCTGTTAATGCCTGCAATGCATCTAAAACATCATTTACCTGTAAAAAATTTGCTTCTTTGTAAAGCACTAACGATTCTTCAGTAAAGGTTTCATCAACCACAAAATTTCTCACATTTTTTTTATACAGTTCATCAATAAATAAATTACCATTTCTTCGTTGCCCACCAATTGCAAAAAATAAAGAAGTTTCAGGAAATAATAATTTACGGCTGTCCAATAAAACATGTGCAATAACGGCATCATTATTTTGTTGCAGCCATTTGGCTTTTATAATGTGCGCTATTTGAGAAATAGTGTACAAATGTTTTTATTTAAGATGAATAATTAGTCAATGTCATGCTGCATGCCATCATTATTTTTATGCCATATGGAATAAAAAATGGATCCGCCAATACAAAAGATAATTACCAGTAACGATACCCAAACAGGCAGATGCACCCATTTTACCACCAGCATTTTTATACCGATAAATAATAATACTATGGCAATCCCTTGCTGTAAATAATTAAATTTATTGGCAGCTCCACGCAATAAAAAGAACAGGCTTCTTAAGCCTAACACTGCAAAAATATTGGAAGAGAAAATAAGCATTTTCTTACCCGGGTCGGGTATAATGGAGAATACTGCCGGGATAGAATCGATTGCAAATACAAGGTCTATCAAACCAAGCATAACTACTACCATGGCCAACTTGGTAAAGAGTATCTTTTTGTCTTTAACAATAACAAAACGGCCGTCTGGTTCCTCATCAGTTGTCCGCATTATTTTTTTCAAAAATTTAAAGGCCCAGTTGGTGTCTGGTGAAAATTCTTCTTCTTCATTACTACTAAACATTTTTAGCCCTGTATAAACTAAAAATATACCGAATATATACATGATCCAACTAAACCGTGCTACCAATTCGCTGCCTAATGCAATAAATATAATTCTAAAAATAATCGCCATTAAAATGCCCAATAACAATACCCGGGAATAGTTATTTTCTTTTACACCAAAAAATGAAAAGATAATTATAAACACAAAAATATTATCAATAGAAAGCGACCATTCTAAAAGGTAGGCAGACATATAAGCAATTGCATCCGGTTTGCCATTTCCACCTTCATTAAGTACCCTGATAAATATGCAAAAAGCTACCGATAATAATACCCAGAAAATGGTTTGTATAAGCGCTTTTTTTAAAGTAACTACCTGGTTTTTTTTACTCAATAAGCCGAGGTCAAAAATTAATGCAATCACCACCAGTGCACAAAAAACAATATATATAATTTCTGTTTTGCCCATTTTAATACCTGGTATATTTTCGTTTACGCCACCATTGGTAACATAACCCAAACAAACAAACCAGCAATATTGGAGCCACTATATTCATCATTTGCCAAAAAGAGTGTTGGGTTTCTGTTTTCTGTATATCCAATAAACGAAGTGTGTAATCTTTTCCTCTTGCATCCAGGATATTGTTCTTGTCTGCCAGGTATTCAGTAGAATTTAAAAAGAAATCTTTATTAGCATACTGTATTTTACTTTCTTTATTCACACCCATTGGCAAAGGGCCTATTTTTTCCGACACCTGGTTAAGTACAATATCTGCGTCAGCTACAACAATTATTTTACCCGGATTAACACTTTCTTTTAAAAAATTGATGTTATAACTCTTTAAGGTATCAAGCTGGGCCTGGCTTGCCCGGTTAGCGTACATGCTTATAAATTTCCCTTCCAGCAAAACGGCTACCGGTATATTTTTACGATTAAATTTACTAACATCTTCTATTGTTTGTAAACTGTTAAGCTGTATCCTTGCAGGGGTAGGTAATGTATAGGCATTTGCAGATGATGCCAAAAGAATGGTTTTGGTAATGCCTTGTGCCTCTACAGTATCAATGGAGTTGGCAAACTGTCCTAATACGTCCGCCTGGTTTTTTACAATCGCATTATCAGAGCCAGGTTGCAGTAAAGGAGCGTAAGGCCAGGGCAGTTTTCTTATTTGGCTTTTGCCACCAACTGCACCTACTTCAACAGCTATTTCATCACAATGTTTATCAGCCAGCAGGTCGGTATTTATTCTAACGCCATATTTGAAAAGCAGGTCATTTATATTTAAGTCTCTTGAGTAAGCAATCAGTTCCCCATTTTGAAGGCTGTCCCTTTCTGCATATAACACATCCATAAAAAACAATAACCTGCCCCCATTCATCACATACTGATCCAGTTTAAATTTATCATCATCTGAAAATTTTGCAATAGGTTTTACAATTACAATCGCCGCATATTCTGGATTTAAAAAAGGCTGGGTCCTTATATTAACAGTATCTACAATAAAATTTTTACCAAGAGTTTCAAAAACACTGTTGGCTGGTAAAAATCCATAGGGCGGTTCTCCATTTCCGTAAGCGTACGCTACCACCGGAACATCTTTTTGTGTTATTTTTTGAATGGAATTGGCAAACTTATATTCAAGTAAGGCCTCTGCACTATTTAAAGATTGCTTATCTAAAATATCATCCGAATTAAAAACACTTTTTTGTACCTGGCCCTGTAAAAGATCAATCCCGATAGTTCTGCCGCCGTATTTAATAATTGCGCCAGGAAATATTTGTCTTTGTGTTTTTCCTTCGCCTTCTTTTACCTGCACCTGCTGATTAGTAGGCCGTAAACCCAAACTGATCAAAGAATCAAATACATTGGCTTTTAAAGAATCGCTTAAGCCTTCGCCAGGCAATTCAAATTGGTATTGTATTTTATTACCGCCATAGTTCTTAAAGTTTTCCAGTAATTCCCTTGTACTGTTTGACAGCTTTTTAAATTCAGACTTTACATCTCCGGCCAGTAATACAGTGATTTCAACAGTGCTGTCTAAATTTTTTAATATCAATTCGGTTGAGTGGGAAAGTGTAAACCGTTTTTCGTTGGTAAAATCAATTCTTGTATGAAATAAAGATCCTAACCAATTAATTGCTACAACAAGTATTAATGTTATTGGCAACCAAAACTTATTGATTATTAATGCTAGTTGCAACCATAACTTACTAAGTAGTAGTGATAGTCGTAACCATATTTTACTACTGAATATTTTATTGATAACTGATTTCATGAAGGGATTACTTAGCGTTTATGCAGGTTTTGTACTGTTATTAAAAGAAATAAAAAGATAAGGCTTAAAAAATAAAGTATATCCCTGCTATCTACTAAACCCCTACTTATACTTCTATAGTGAAAATCAATGCCAACCATTTCTATAAAATAATCTGCCTGCCCCTGAAAAACCGGAAGCTTGCTTACTGCATTAAAACCAAAATACAGCAGTAAACATACAAATACACTTACCAAAAAAGCTACGACTGCATTACTTGTAAAACTGCTGCAGCATAAGCTGATAGCTGCAAAAACTGCAGCCAATAAAAATAAACCAATATAACTGCCGGTAATACCTCCGCTATCGATACTGCCGGTTGCACTTAAGTTTTTAATAGTAATGATGTAAATGAATGTAGGCACAATTACAAAAAGCAGTACTAATAAAATAGAAAAATATTTGCCAATAACTATTTGCCATTTGGAGAGCGGCTTTGTTTGCAAAATTTCAAAGGTACCTGTCTTAAACTCTTCAGACAGCGAACGCATCGCAAGGGCGGGCACTAAAAAAATTAATATCCACGGCGATAATTCAAAAAACTTATCTAATGTGGCATATCCAAAATCAAAAATATTGCTGTCTTTTAATACAAATAAAAAAATACCATTCACCAGCAAAAATAAAATGATAGCAATATAACCCGTAAGGCTGCTAAAAAATTGGTGAAGTTCTTTTTTACAAATACTCAACATAGGCATAAAATTGCTGCAATTTACTGCATAGCCCATTACAAACATTATTTTAAATGATTGTAAATCATTTTGAATTTAAAGTAATTAAGCCATGTGGCTTAGCCCTAATTTAGGGCAACAACAGCTTTGTTGCATAATTAATTATAAGATGCTATATCTTATTTGCGAAATAAATTAAAAAAAAATCCTTTCCATGCAGCATATTGAAATATGTTTTTGTCATGCTATTGGTTAAGTGATAAGCTACCTCCTTTTTACTTATTTTTTACCATTTACTATTAAGCTTTGAGAAAATTTGTTTAACTCATTAAGCAGTTAAACATGCTTATCAAACATTCATTACAATAAGTCGTTTACCAAAACCGACTGCTGAGTCCCGCCTAAAGGCGGGATTTTTTTATGGAATATTGTTGTGAATGCATCATAGAAAAAACTTCAATATGAAAAAAATTATTATGGTGATGACTGTCAGCATTATTGCGGGACAGTTAACTGCCCAGACTAGCAAAAAATTAATGCCTCCACCACCGCCGCCTCTGGTTGATATACCAAAAGCACCACCGGCACCACCAATGGAAGTAATAGACATACCTATTCCTCCTTCCTCCCCAACACCGCCTGAAAATGTAAGATTTACCCCACCAATAATTGTAAACGATAAGGGTTACACAATTACTGTACATTCAACAAAAGAGGGAGAAATTATTTTACTAAGAAAAAAAGGTGTTATTCAAAAAATAAGAATGAGTATATGGAATGCCAAACCAGAATATTTTGAAAATAAATATGGGAAGTTGCCACCGCCACCTGCTCCCTCAACACGGCCTATGTCGCCAAAAAGTGATAACGAAAACGTAATTTTTACCCCACCAGTAATTGTAAAAGATAAATAAATACAGCCTGTGAAAATCTATTTAAAACAAAGACCCTTTTCTTTTGAAACGGGTCTTTAAATCAATTATGTCTTATAACTTATACTGCAAAACTTTCACCACAACCACAGCTTCTGCTGGCATTGGGGTTATTAAAATAAAAGCCTTTGCCATTTAAACCGTCGCTAAATTCTAATTCGGTATTCACGAGGTATAAAAAGCTTTTCAGGTCGGTAACTATTTTTATTCCTTTATCCTCAAATGACTGGTCCATCGGTTTTTGCTCATTATCAAAATCCATTTTATAACTTAAACCACTGCAACCGCCACCAACTACACCAACTCTTAAAAAATAGGATGGGTCGCTTGCTAAACCTGCGTCTGTCATAAGATTAATAACCTTGTCTTTTGCTTTATCGCTTATATATATTGCGTTATCTGTTGCTACCATAAAAATATCCTGATTAATGAACTACGCTTTCTTCAAACTTAATTGCTTCTTTACCGTTTTTAACACGATAATCGTTAATAGCAGCCTTAATAGCATCTTCTGCTAAAACGGAACAGTGAATTTTTACCGGGGGAAGATTTAATTCTTCCACAAAATCCATATTATCTACTGTTAATGCTTCATCAATACTTTTTCCTTTCAGCCATTCTGTAGCCAAAGAGGAGGAAGCTATTGCAGATCCGCAACCAAAAGTTTTAAATTTTGCATCTGTTATCATACCTGTAGCGTCATCAACTTCAATTTGCAAACGCATTACGTCGCCGCATTCGGGAGCTCCAACCAGTCCTGTTCCTACATTTTTGCTGCTCTTATCTAACGTACCAACATTTTTTGGATTTTGGTAGTGGTCTATTACTTTTTCTGAATATGCCATGATGAATAATTTTTCAAAGTGATGATTAGCTAAAGTGCTAATTTTTTAAATATTGTTATTATCTTTTTAATCCTAAAAAACTAATTTTTAGTGTGCTGCCCACTCAATTGAATTTAAATCAATTCCTTCTTTATACATTTCCCACAATGGGCTCATTTCTCTTAACCTTAAAACCGTTTCACTTATTGCTTTAACAGTATAGTCAATTTGATCTTCTGTAGTAAAACGTCCTAAACCAAATCGTAATGAGCTATGTGCCAAATCATCGCCGAGGCCTAATGCTTTCAATACATACGACGGCTCCAATGATGCTGAAGTACAGGCGGAACCAGAACTTAGGGCAATATTTTTATTAAAGCCCATCAATAATCCTTCGCCTTCTACATGTTTAAAAGATATATTGGTTACATGTGGCAAACGATGTTCTGTACTGCCATTAATATAAGCTTCTTCCAGCTTCATCAGTTCTGTTTCCAGTTTATCTCTTAATATGCTGATTCTTTTTGAATCTGCTTCCATTTCTAATCTGCACAATTCACAAGCCTTCCCAAAACCAACAATTCCCGGTACATTTAAAGTACCGCTGCGCATACCTCTTTCATGTCCGCCACCGTCCATTTGGGCTGTAACTTTTACCCTTGGGTTTTTACGTCGTACATATAAGGCACCAATACCTTTGGGCCCATACATTTTATGAGCAGTAAAAGCCATTAGGTCAATGCCATCTTTATTAACATCAACCGGAATTTTACCAACCGCCTGAACTGCGTCAGAAAAAAGCAATACTCCATGTTTTTTTGCAATAGCGCTTATTTCCCTGATTGGCTGAACAGTACCAATTTCATTATTTGCGTACATAATGGCTATAAGAATGGTGCTTGGCTTTATGGCCGCTTCCAGCTCTTTCAAATCTATTAAACCATCCCTCTTTACCTGTAAATAAGTTACTTCACCCCCAGTTTTTTCAATATGCTTACAAGTATCCAGCACAGCCTTATGTTCTGTAGTTGCTGTAATAATATGATTTCCCTTACTGGCATACATTTCATACACACCTTTAATAGCAAGGTTATCTCCTTCTGTAGCGCCACTGGTAAAAATAATTTCCTTAGCATCGGCACCAATTAATTTAGCCACCTGCTCACGGGCATAATCTACAGCTTCTTCAGCTTCCCACCCAAAAGGATGATTTCGGCTCGCAGCGTTTCCATAATGTTCTAAAAAATATGGCGTCATTGCTTCCAAAACCCTTGGATCCATGGGTGTGGTTGCATTATTATCTAAGTAAATAGGCAGTTTCAACATATATCTTTTGTTTGTGAATATAACACGAAATTACTAAAAAAGGTTCTATTTTTAGCTTAGTTAACAATCAACTTACTATCAATTTCCTTATTTCATAAACAATCCTTCAACAAGCACTAATTGTATGCTACAAATAGACCATATTGGTATTGCAGTAAAAAAGCTGTCAACTTCTGTTCCTTTATTTGAAAAACTGCTAAATAGTCAGTGCTATAAAACAGAACTTATAGAGAGCGAAAATCTAACTACCGCTTTTTTAAAAACCGGTGAAACAAAGATAGAATTACTGGAAAGCAATACAGACGATGGCATAATTGCAAAGTATATTGCAAAAAAGGGCGAAGGTATCCATCATATTGCATTTGAAGTAGCTGATATAGGGGCAGAAATAGCCAGGTTGCAATCTGAGGGTTTTACGTTGTTAAATGAAACACCAAAGATTGGGGCTGATAATAAGTTGGTGTGTTTTTTACATCCGAAAGATACCAATGGCGTTTTGATTGAGCTAACTATGGAAAATAAAGAAGATCCTGGCCGGGTGTTTTAAGATTGAATTTTGATCACTCTTTTTTAAGTCGCTTTTTTTTGTAACTTGAATTATTATAAATTTAGTACCATGAAACCTGCATCTTTATATATTTTGTTGATTTGCTTAATGTCAGCAAACATTTCATGTAATAAACCCCCTTGCGAGTGTGATTTTATTCCCGCAAATTTTATTGAGTTTAAAGTATTAAATAATCAAGGGCAAAATCTGCTATTTGGTTCGTTCGCTTTATACCTTACAGACAGTATTCAAATATTAAAAGAGAAAAATAACCTTACTGTAAATAACGCATCGGTTCGTAAAGGACTAACAGATTCTACAGCAATACAGTTAAATTTTTATACGCCGGAATCAAAAAGCTATATCTACTACAACCACCTTACAACCCAGGACAGCATAGAGGTTAAGTGGTTAATTAAAAAAGGTAAATGCTGCGGCAATACAAAAGAATATAGAGTTATTGATTCTGTTAAATTTAATACCCTGCTTATTAAGCCAACTAATGGAATATATTATTTTGTACAATAATTACCCCTGTAATCCAATATAAGGATTGTATTTTTTTTCTTCCCCAATTAAAGTACTGTTACCATGCCCATTGTACACAATAGTTTTATCGGGTAATACAAATAATTTTTGACGAATGCTGTTAAGTAGAGTTTGATGGTCGCCGCCAGGTAAATCTGTTCTGCCGATACTTCTGTGAAATAAAACGTCGCCGCTAATTACAAAATCCTGTTTAGCACAATAAAAACAAATGCTGCCAGGCGAATGTCCGGGTGCTTCAATTATTAAAAGTTCGTCATTCCCCAATGATATTTTATCCCCTTCTTTTACCACAATGTATTCTCCGGTATAATTGTCAAAAGGCATATTGTACATTAAACCCGATGTTGGTGCAAATGATAATACAGCCTTTTCTTGTTCATGCAGCTGCAGGGTTAAACCATAGGTTTCAGCTATAAATTTATTTCCAAAAACATGGTCTAAATGACAATGTGTATTTAGCAACATAACTGGAATAAGCCCTTCTTTTTCTATAAAACCCTTCAAGGTTTCTTTTTCTTCGTCAAAATAACAACCCGGATCAATAATAATACATTGTTTAAACTCATTAAACAATAAATGCGTATTTTCCTGAATGGGGCTAAAAGTAAATGATTGAATTTGAAACATTAGCATCAATTTTAGATATAAACCAATATTTTTATGATTGGTTTGAATAGAGTAATTTTATTATCAAATATTATATTAAGTATGGCAAAGTTCAGTAGAATATTTTTCTTATTAGCCTATATTATCCTGGTTGGTTCATTGGCAACATCAGCACAGGTAAATGCTGTTTTGTTTGGGAAGAACCGGGTACAGTTCAAAAAATTTAAATGGGAATATTATCAAACACCAAATTTCAATACTTATTTTAACCAGGGTGGACAGGAATTGGCAAAGTTTGTATTACAAGTTGCCGAGGAAGAATTACCAGGCATTGAAACCTTTACTGAATATAGCTTACAAAGGCGGGCTAATATAATTGTATACAATGAGTATGCGGATCTGCAACAATCAAATATTGGGCTTAGTAACGATGACTGGCAAAGCACAAATGGCGGCACAAAGCTAGTTAACAATAAACTGGTTGTTTATTTTAACGGCGATCATGAAAATTTACGTAAACAAATAAGGGAAGGTATTGCCCGTGTTGTAACTGCCAATGTTTTATTTGGAGATGATATTGGGGAAATTGCCAGTAACCAGGCATTATTGGACCTGCCCCCGTGGCTTACCAACGGCTATGTAGCTTTTGTAGGAGAAAATTGGAGTACCGCGTTAGATGATCAGTTAAAGAGTGAAATATTAAGTGGCAATTATAAAAAATTTTACAAGTTTGCTTTTGATAAACCTGCCCTTGCAGGTCATGCCTTCTGGTATTATATCCAGGAAAAATATAAAAAAGAAAACGTAACCTATCTTCTTTACCTGGCAAGAACCTATAAAAGTTTAAACCGTGCATGCGAACAGGTTTGTAAAAATAGTTTTAAACAAGTGCTGGCAGATTTTATGACTTTTGAAGAAGAGAAATATTACAAGGATATTTCTAAAAGAAAACCTTATCCAAAAGGAAACTATATAGAAAGTTTTGTAAATAATAAAAACCAGGATTACTATCACTTTAATGTAAACCCCAATAAAAGAAGTAATTCTTTTGCGGTGGTAGAGTATAAAAAAGGTATCGTAAAAATTAACCTTAGTGAAGATTTTGAATATACAACCTTATTAAAATACGGCTACCGAAATAAACAAAATCAAACCAATACTTACTATCCTATAATGGCATGGGACCCCAAAGGAACAAGGCTTACCGTAGTTTATAACCAGGAAGGGCACTTAAAATTATTTGTATACGATCTTGTTACCCGTTTAAAATATCCTAAAATTGACCTTACCGATCAGTTTCAGCAAATACAGGATGTAAAATATATGCTGGATAGTAAAACATTATTGGTAAGTGCAGTAAAAGATGGCCATACAGACATTTTTACACTTAATCTTGAAAACGAAAAAGTAACCCAGATCACCAACGATGTATATGATGATCTTGATGCTGCATTTGTCTCTTTTCCCGGCAAAACTGGAATTATCTTTTCTAGCAACAGGCCCGGTTCAAATGCTAAAAATGGTGATACTGTATTGCCAAGCAAAAACCGGTACAATATTTTTCTGATTACCAATTTTGGTGGAAAGCCAGAGCTTAACCAGCTAACACAATTATCGAATTTAAAATATGGAAATGCCCGTTATCCAACACCATACAATAGCAACCACTTTACTTTTATCAGTGACGAAAATGGCGTAGGCAACCGCTACGCAGGTTTTTTTACCACCAAGGCAGATGGACTGGATACTTTGGTGATAATTGGGGATGAAATTTTACGTAATCCTTCTTTGAAAGATGTGGATAGTGTTTTAAATGTATACAAAAAAACAGATGTAGATTCTATGGCCGTAGTAGCTATATCGCACGATTCTGTGTATACATTTCCTTTAAGCAATTATGAAAGCAGTGTTGTAGAAAGCCGTATTGCCGGTGAAAATAACCAGGTTAGTGAAGTAACCAGGCAGAGCGATGAAAAGATATTGTACAAACTAAAAATTGATGAAAACACTTTACACAGACGTAATATAACAGTACCACCCACTGAATATATGAAGGGAGTTGTAATGGCAGATAAAGTTTCGTTTACGGACATTGATAAGTATTATAAGCAACCAGGAAATAAGGATACGGCTAAAAAAAATGATGACATTTTTCAAAATGAAATTCTGGATGAAAAGACAGACAGTGCCCTTGCAGTAAAAACAATTTCGCAGGAATACTCATCAGAAAACCATGTATTAAAAAGCGCCAAATTATATCCATACAAGCCTGCAAAATTTTATTCAGATTTTGTAGAAGCTAGTCTTAATAATAATTTATTGGTTAATGCATACCAGACCTATGGTTATGGGCAAGGGCCAATACAGCTTACATCTAATACTGCATTAAACGGGCTTATAAAACTGGGAACATCAGATTTAATGGAAGATGTGAAGATTGTTGGTGCATTCAGGCTTTCTTCTAATTTAAGGGACAATGAATGGTATCTTTCTTATCAGAATTATAAAAGAAGGTTTGATTGGGGAGCTTCTTATTATCGCAATAGCATTTTATTTACCGATGTTACAGGAACAATTCCGCTAAAGTTAATTACAAATTTATACCAGGCAAATGTGGCGTATCCTTTTGATAATACCAGGAGAATTTCATTACGGGCAGGCATAAGAACAGATCAACAAGTAGTACTTACTAATTTCTTTGAAGGCATTTATACACCTCCTTATAGTTCTTTAAAATCTGCAGGACGAAATCAGGCTTTTGCAGTTTCGCACTTTGAGTATGTGTATGATAATACTTTAAACCCCACCCAAAACATTTGGGATGGCTTAAGGTATAAGGTTTATTTTGATTTTAATGCAGATGTCAGCAAGGAAAAGGCCAATACTGGTAACTTAAATTTTAACTGGGGTGCAGATGCCCGTTACTATTACCCCATTTACCGTAATTTTATTTGGGCAGGCAGGGCAGCTGCAGCATTTAGCTGGGGTAGTCAAAAAACAATTTATTATTTTGGAGGTATTGATAACTGGATGATGTTTGAAGGTAATTACAAATCAGATGGATCTGACAGGTATTTTAATACGCACAATCCTCCAAATCCTAATGTTGGTTATGCTTTTCAAACCCTGGCCCTTAATGGAAGAGGCTTTCTACAAAATACAGCCAATGGCAATAATGCACTTGTTTTAAATAGTGAATTTAGGTTACCTGTATTTACTACATTATCGGATAACCCAATAAACAATGCTTTTATACGCAACTTTCAATTAACGCAATTTATTGATTTAGGAACTGCATGGGAAGGCAGTGTAAGTAATATTGCCCGCCCTTATATTATTTATGGTTCGCCACCAGTGCAGGTTGTTAATAAAGCTGGCGGTGTTGGACCTTTTGCTGGTGGGTATGGTTTTGGTGCAAGAAGTACATTGTTAGGCTACTTTTTAAAAGTAGATGTGGGCTGGCAAATGAAGGGATTTTTTAATGGCGCCCCCATTTGGTACTTTAGTATGGGGGTTGATTTTTAAAACGTTACTATTGATTTAAAATATATCAATCTGTTGCTTGATGTTATAATTTAAAAAGCAAGATAATTTTAGGTAGAAAAATAATTATGCCCGTAACTGCACTTCCTGCCGCAGCTATTAAAACTGCAGCAGCCGATAAATCTTTTATAATTTTTATTGACGGATGATGGTCTTTTGTAATAATGTCACACAAATATTCAATCGCAGTATTTATTAACTCAAGTGCCACTACCAACGCCGAACTAGCAATTATAAAAAGCCACTCTGTGGAACTTATCTTAAAAACAAATGCTGCAATTGCAACTATCAACAATACTAATAAATGAATGCGGAAGTTTAGCTGTGTTTTATAACAAAATACTATCCCTTGCCACGCATAAGCGAAAGATCTAATCAATTTCATAAAAATTTTTTATTAAACTAACATATGCTCAATTTTCTGAGTTAACAGCAAATAAGTGAATTGATTCCTGTAGGCCTTTTTCACCTCTTCACTTACAATATTCCATAACAGCCAGGATATCCTTTTGCAGAAAATCTATGATTTATTTTCACCTAACCTTGATCCAGCAATGTATCTAAAACGCTATTCAGTTTTTGACAGGTAATGCGTATTTCCCCGGTTGTAATAACCAATGGCGGTACAATCCTTAAACAATTGGCAGCAAATAAGAACCAGTCTGCAAATACGCCCGTTTCAATTAACGCATCAATTACTTTTTTATTAAATTCAAAATTCTCAAATTCAACCGCAAGCATTAAGCCGCAACTTCGTACTGCTTTTATGGAGGGATGGATTAATTGAGATAGAAATAGCAACTCTTTTTCTTTTACTGAATCTATCAGCTTTTCTTCCAGCAAAACATTAAAAGCTGCCAACCCAGCTGCACAGCTAACGGGATGCCCCCCAAAAGTATTTATATGTCCCAGTACGGGATCATGAGTAAGAGAATCCATTATTTTTTTATCGGCAACAAAAGCACCCAATGGCATACCTCCACCCAACGCCTTACCCAGTAACAATATATCAGGAACTACATTAAATTGCTCGAATGAAAACAGTGATCCATTTCGCCCAAATGCACATTGTATTTCGTCCAGTACCAATAAAGTGCCAGTCCGGTCGCAACGTTTTCGCAAGGCAGTTAGCCAATTATTTTGTGGTACCAAAACGCCTGCTTCTGCCTGTACTGTTTCTGCAATTACGCAGGCCGTTCTTTCAGTAACATTTTGCAGATCTTCAAAAGAATTATAATTAAGCTGCATTGTATCGGGCAAAAGTGGCCGAAAGGCATTACGCCAATATTCATCGCCTATTATACTTAACGCCCCTTGTGTACTGCCATGGTAGCTGTTTTTAAAAGAAATAACCTGGGTTCGTCCTGTAAAACGTTTTGACAGTTTCATAGCGCCCTCAGTTGCTTCACTGCCACTGGCGGTATAAAAAACCGAATTGAGTGCTGCTGGTAAATGATCGGTCAGCATTTTTGCATAAGCTACCTGCGGGCTTTCTACCAGCTCACCATACACCATGATGTGCATGTATTCGTCTGCCTGTTTTTTTATGGCTTCAATAACTTTTGGATGACAGTGACCTATATTACATACACTAATGCCTGCAATAAGATCAATGTATTTTTTTCCATTAATATCCCACATGTTGCTGCCTTTGGCTTTTACAATTTCGAGTGCCATTGGCGCCTGAGATGTTTGTCCCACATGGTTTAAAAATAACTGGCGTTGCGTCATAACTTACAAATTTCGTTAAGAAAGTTTGATATTCGTGGTAAATATTGACAACAAAATAATACGAAAAAAATAGTGACTATTAAAAAAATAATACGAATGCCAAAGTTGCCTTGAGCTGAAAAGTAAAAGTGAGTGACCAACGAAGGTGCTATGAAATACAAATGTTTGTACCAAAAAAATAAAAAATATGCCAGTAATTCTTCCGGTAAAGGGCGTGCTGCCAACGATGGGTGATAATTGTTTTATTGCCCCCAATGCCACTATTGTAGGTGATGTAATAATGGGCAATGATTGCAGTGTATGGTTTAACGCGGTAATACGCGGTGATGTAAACTGCATACGTATTGGCAATAAAGTAAACGTACAGGACGGAGCAGTTATCCACTGCACGTATGAAAAAACCAAGGCTATAATTGGAAATAATGTTAGCATCGGACACAATGCAATTGTACATGGATGCGTTATAGATGATAATGTATTGGTAGGAATGGGCGCAATTGTGATGGATAATGCAAAAATTGGCTCTAATTGCATTATTGCCGCTGGTGCTGTAGTACTTGAAAATACCATCATTGAGCCTGGTTGCATTTATGCAGGTGTACCTGCAAAAAAGGTAAAAGACATTCGTGAAGAACTGATAAACGGCGAAATTAACAGGATAGCCAATAATTATTTGATGTATAGCAGATGGTTTAAAGAGCCTGCCGGAGCTGAGGAGTGAGGTGATAAATTAATTACAACCTATGAAAAAAATTATACTTGCAATTATTTGTATTTCATATTTATCCGCTACAACCGGATGTTTTGTTTTTAAAAAGAAAGAAAAATATGGCTGCCCGGGTAGCCCGCAACCAGGAGAATTAAGCAATGATTTAAAAATTGCGAAAGGAGAAGATGTTAAGCAATCGAAATATAAAGGAGGTAGAAAAATTTACTAAAAGCATGAATCACTACACGATAAAAAATTAAGCAAATATTTATTAATACCATTTTACCCGAAACCCATTAAAACCCTAAATAACCATGTGTTATCATTTAAAAACGAAATTCGGTAATACCGAAGCCGTTATCGACGACAATTGCGGTGTATCAAAATTTTATGCCATTGCCGAAACATTAGCCACAGACCTTCAAATTAATTTTTTAAACCAGGTTGATGAAACAGAATCATTAGACTGGGACTTTCATTACAAAAACCATTTACTAACGTTGCATTATAATGTTTTTAATGGTGTATCTATTTTTCCACAGCATGTAAAAAGTGTACAACAGGAAAATAATGCTGTAATGGAAATTGCTCATTTTTTAGAGCGGAAGGCTTACTAGTTTTTTATTAAACTTGTTATTACTGATTACACGAATTTTTCAATTGCGGGTTTATTAGAGTCACCTTATTTCTGAATGGGTGAATCAGTGTAATCCAGTTTTAAAATTCGTGTAATTAATCAGTACGATTTTTCTTCTATTTTATCAAGAATATTACAGTAGCTGATATAACGGTCTATGTGAATGCTGCCTTGTTGTACTGCCGCTTTTACAGCACAGCCCGGCTCATTTATGTGCATACAATTATTAAACTGGCAATCATTTATAAGCTCCCTTATTTCAGGAAAGTAATGAGAGAGTTCCTGTTTGGGAATATCTACCAGGCCAAGTTCCCGAATACCCGGGGTATCAATTACACGGCCACCAAAAGGGAGGTTAAACATTTCTGCAAAAGTAGTCGTGTGCAACCCTTTGCCACTCCAGCCACTAACATCCTGGGTTTTTAATTGTAGCGCTGGAAAAATAGTATTGATAAAAGAAGATTTGCCAACACCGGAGTGGCCGCTCAGTAAAGTGGTTTTATCTTGTAGTAAAATTTTTACTTCTTCTACTCCAATATTTTTTTCAATACTCATGCCCATCACTTTGTAGCCTATCGTTTCATAAATTGATTTTATTGCTGCAAATTTTTCCAGTTCTTTCTCTTTATATAAATCAGATTTATTAAAAACAATTATGGATGGAATTTGATAAGCTTCAGAAGTAATTAAAAATCGGTCTATAAACCCCTGGGAAGTCTTGGGATCCTTTAAAGTGGCAAACAAAAGCGATTGGCCTATATTGGATGCAATGATATGGTGCTTGTGTTTATTGGCTGGCGAAGTACGGGTAATATAATTTTTACGATCATCAATTTCTGTAATCGTTACAGAACCTTCCAATTCATTTTCTTCCTCAATTGTTACCACATCACCAACTGCAATAGGATTTGTACTGGTCAATCCATCTATTTTAAACTTGCCTAAAATACGGGCATTTAAAAATACGCCTTCTTCATTTTGTACAACGTACCAGCTCCCGGTACTTTTATAAACTGTTGCCTTCATTATACTTTTTAAGTTATAAGTTGTAAGTTATGTGTGGTTGATTAAAAAAGCAACTTATTATTTTTATGGGTAATTTTTGTCCTGGCCAAGATGCAATGAGCATCGTCGTTGTATCACCCTCTTGTACTGTAGTTCTTTTAGGAGCGCTGTTTCAATTTGCTACTTGCCTTTCTTAAAAGGGGTGAAGGGTCCTCAACAAAATGAAATACTTTTGAAATAAAAGACTGCAGGAGCCCTCCTTTGGAGGGTAGGGAGGTCCTACGGAAATTTTTTCAATATAGTAACCCGCAATAAAAATTCAAGCAACAATAAACCAAGGCCGACCATCACAAAAGGAAAAAACTTTTCGGTATATCTTGTAAGCGTAGATATTTCAACTTTCGATTTTTCAAGGCCGTCTATTTCTTTATAAATATGAGCAAGACCCAAATTGTCTCTTGCCCTGAAATATTTACCACCAGTTTCACCCGCTATTTCCTTTAGCAGTTTTTCATCGATGGTAACTTTTTGCTGCTGCATAATAACACCCAATTCTGTCCGCACTGGAAATGGGGCATAACCCTCTGTTCCAACGCCGATAGTATATACTTTTATACCAAAGGCTTTGGCAATTTCTTTGGCATTGGTTGGTCCAATTAATCCACCATTATTTTCGCCATCCGTTAATAAAATTACCACTTTGCTTTTCGATTTGCTGCTGCGCAACCTGTCTACACTTGTTGCAAGCCCGTCCCCTATGGCTGTACCATCTTCCAGCAAACCATTACGAATGTTATCTACTGCCGATTTAAGCACTGCTTTGTCTGTTGTTAACGGGCATTGTGTAAAGCTTTCTCCAGAAAATATCACAATGGCAATACGGTCAGTAAGCCTGCTGTCAATAAAATTTTGCGCCACTTTTTTAGCAGCCTCCATACGGTTAGGCGTAAAATCCTGTGCCGTCATACTGCCACTTACATCAATGCATAACACAATATCAACACCGTCACCTTCTGCTTGTTGTTCATCCGTTTTTGTCTGTGGCCTTGCCAATGCAGTAACAATGCAGGCAATACTTAAAAGCCGTAATATAAATGGCAAATGCCTTAAAGTATTCTTCCATGAACTTAGGTCCGCAAAACTTTTAAGAGAAGAAACTTTAATACCAGCCTGCGTGCTTGAATTTTTTATTACATACCAAATAATCATTACCGGAATTAATAAACCCAGCAAAAAATATTGTGGTTCTGCAAAACTGATATTATTTAAATAATTAAAAAACAAGATTGTTTATGATTTAGTATTTGTTGGTGATGATTCAATTAAATGAATTGTTTCTTTTATTAATTGTTTATTTGATTCAATATCTGATTCAGCCGGCATATATTTTGCAAACTTTACTGCATCGCTGAAACGCATGGCTGTAGCAGTTTTTGTAAGTATTTCCTTATTGTTATAGTTATTACTGATGGCAATCAAAATATCCCCTGTTGTTTTATTTGTGTAATTGCTGTTTTCTTTACGCGACAGGTAATTCTTAAAAATTTCAATTAACCTGGTATGGTATTGCGGTATTTCTTTTGATGATATTAAATTATACGCTTTTAATTTCTCCAGTTCCTGCATTGCTTCTTCATAAGGGGATAATTTTGATTGAAACTGTATTGGTTTTTCATTTTTACTCCTTCGGCGATACCACCAAAATATAAATAGTGACAGTAGTAATACAACCAATGCACCGCCGGCCCAATACCATAGTGGGTTGGTTACTTCAACTTCCCTGATGGCCTTTATATCTTTTAATGTTTTGGAAGTATCTGACACCGAAAATGACACAGTAACGGGTAAAGAATCTGTAAAAGTATTTAGCGTTGTATCGTCTTTAACAGGGGTAAAATTTATTTTAAAAGATGGAAATATCCACTTACCCGAATCGAAGCTGGTAAATGTAAAACTTTGCGAAAGGCCTGATAATTTTTCATTAGTAAAAGCTGAATCTATTTTACTTTTTTCAATCAATTCAAAATGCTGCAAGGAATCGGGCAACTTTACCCATTTAATATAATAATCATCTCCTGAAAAATTGGCTTTTACATGTACTGTAAATTGCTGACCAATTAATATTTCATTTTTATCTACAGTTGTTTTTACTACAGGTTGTGCAGCAGATGATAAAAAAGCAAAACAACTCATTACAATCGCCAGTACTTTTTTTTGCATTTTTCTATTGCCCATTATCAATTATAATTATCAATTAACCTAGCTTCTTTTTAAGAAAAACTTCTGTAAAATTTTTACATAGTCTTCATCTGTGCGGATGTGTAAAAGATCAGCACCGGCTTTTCGGAAATAATTTTTACTCAATTCACTTTGCCTCAAAAACTGTTGCTGGTAATTATATTGTACCATTTTATTGCTGCTGTCTACCCATTGATTTTTACCCGATTCAAGATCTTCTATCTGCAGCAGACCTGCATCGGGTAATTGCATATCCATCTTGTCGTAAATACGCAGCCCGATTACATCGTGCCTGCCACCAATTACTTTCAGGTCATTTTCATATACTGCATCTACAAAATCGCTCATTAAAAAAGCAATGCTTTTTTGGCCGCTGGTTTTATTAAAAAACCGGATGGCTTCTTCCATATTTGTTCCTTTGCCTACGGGCTCTGTTGTTAGTAGTTCCCTCACAATGTATAAAGCATGTTTTCTTCCTTTTTTGGGAGCAATATATTTTTCTATTTTATCGCTAAAAAAAATAGCTCCCACCTTATCGTTATTATTGATGGCGCAGAAAGTGAGTACAGCACCAATTTCAGTTATCAAATCCTTTTTTCTGTTCTGCACAGTACCAAACATATTACTGGCACTAATATCAACCAATAGATAAACCGTTAGCTCTCTTTCTTCTTCAAAAACTTTTGTAAACGGGTGGTTAAACCTTGCACTTACATTCCAGTCAATAAAACGTACATCATCACCGGCATAATATTCCCTTACTTCCCTAAAACGCATCCCCTTTCCTTTAAACGCAGAATGGTATTCGCCTGTAAATAAGTGTGTGGTAATTTTTTTACTTATTATTTCAAGCTCCTTTACTTTATGTACTATTTCTGATGTTGTTAGCAAAAGTTGACCGTTGTTAGTTGATTGTTGTTGGAAAATTATTTTAGGTAATAGTTGTAAGATGATTTATATTTTCATTGCTATTTAATTATTTTAAATATTGAAAGTACTAAGCAATTATTTTTCGGATTGGCATCTTAAAATCTTGAGTTTAAAAATCTGCCAATTGTTTATGGCACATTTACCACCCTTAAAATTTCATTGATAATTTGCTCTACATTAATATTTTCAGCTTCGGCTTCGTAGGTTAATCCTATGCGGTGCTGCAATACATCTTTGCAAATACTCCTTACATCTTCCGGTATTACAAAACCTCTTTTATTTAAGAAAGCATAAGCTTTTGCGGCCAACGCCAAATTGATACTTGCTCTTGGCGAACCTCCAAAACCGATAAGGGGTTTCAGTTTAGGCAAATTATATTTATCAGGAAACCTTGTAGCAAAAACAATATCTAAAATGTACTGTTCAACTTTTTCATCCAGGTAAACCTGTCTCACCAATTCTTTTGCAGTTAAAATTTCACTTGTAGAAGCTACCGGGTAAACTGGCTGAAAACTAAGCCCCTGTGTATTTTGGCGGATAATTAATTGTTCCTCTCTTTTAGAAGGATAATCAATTACTACTTTTAACATAAACCTGTCTACCTGCGCTTCGGGTAAAGGATAAGTACCTTCCTGTTCAATGGGGTTTTGTGTTGCCAGTACCAGAAAGGGCTCATCTAATTTATAGGTAGTGTCGCCAATAGTTACCTGCCGCTCCTGCATAGCTTCCAGTAAAGCACTCTGTACTTTTGCCGGGGCCCGGTTTATTTCATCTGCCAAAATAAAATTAGAAAATATAGGCCCCTTGCGTACATAAAATTCATTCTTTCCCTGGTTATAAATCATGGTACCTATTACATCTGCCGGTAACAGATCTGGTGTAAATTGTATACGGCTAAAATTTGCTTTTATAGATTGTGCCAGCGATTTAATAGCAAGGGTTTTTGCAAGACCTGGTACACCTTCTAATAATACATGGCCGTTGCTTAAAAGGCCTATCAGCAGGCGTTCTATCATACCGTGCTGGCCAACAATTACTTTACCCAGTTCATCATTGATACGGGTTACAAAACCTGCTGCATCATTTATTTTATCGTTCAGCAAACGTATATCTTCAGCTGTTTGTAGCATAAAAAAAATTTAAGTCCGGCTTTTAAACAAACCCGGTATTTAAAATTAAAAAATTGGTGAGTATAATTAGCCTGCATTATTTATCTCCAATACTTGTTATTGAAAAATATGTCCGCCACTAATATTGTATAAACCCTTTGGCTTAGGGGCGAAAATACGAACATTGCTCTAACAAAAATTTAGCCGTAATGATGAATGAAAGAAAAATCTGTTAAAATGGCCCTAACTTTAATAAAAAATTAAATTATGATAGATCAGCAACTGGTAACTACTTCCAATAACCTGGAAGGTTACCGAATTACCAAACACCTTGGCGTAGTAAGGGGTATTACTGTAAGAAGCAGGAGTATACTGGGCAATATTGGCGGTGGCGTGCAGTCTTTGTTCGGCGGCAAACTTTCGATTTATGTAGAACTATGCGAAAAAGCACGAGAAGAAGCATATGAATTAATGCTGCAACATGCTGATGAAAGAGGCGCCAATGCCATCATTAATATGAGGTACGATGCCAATGAAGTAATGCAGGGAATAACAGAAGTACTTGCTTATGGTACTGCAGTGAGTGTAGAAAAAATAAGTTGATTTTTTTTTGGATTACTACCTGGCTTCTTCGAAAATAAACTACTATTTTCCTGATACTGGTCTCAACCCATTTCGCCATATTGGAGTTAATTATTTCAGTTTCCTAATTAAAAACACAACAATAAAAATTTCAATTGATGAAATAAAAATTTCTTTTATTAGATAGTCTGTCAAAAGAAATCTTTTAAAAACAAACTTCTTATAGTCGCAAAAAACAAGGCACTGATAAGAATAATGAGGATAGCTTTTTTATTCATCGGATATCAAATTTACTAATCGCCAATTTAGTTCGAGGGCCGGGGAAGAAAAGAAACAACTTTGACAAATTTAAAATCGGATTGCAAATTTGTCCAAGCATCAGCTTAAATATTTCCCTACAATAGGCACTCTTCTACCTACGCCAAACGCTTTGGGTGAAATACGTATAATCGGGCAAAACTGGTTGCGCTTGTATTCATTCATATTTACCATTTTCAATATCCTGTCAACTAAACCGGCATCAAAACCCTGGGCTTTTATTTCTTTTGGCCCCATGCGGCGCTCAATATATTGATATAATATTTTATCAAGAATTGTATAATCAGGTAATGAGTCTGCATCTTTTTGGCCCGGGCGCAGTTCTGCTGAGGGTGCTTTGTTAATAATGTTTTCTGGAATAATTTCTCCATTACGGTTAATGTACTTTGCCAAAGAATATACCTGTAATTTATAGCAATCACCCAGTACACCCAGCCCACCTGCCATATCTCCGTACAATGTTCCATACCCCGTAGCAAGCTCGCTTTTGTTGGATGTATTGAGCAGTATATATCCAAACTTATTGGCAATAGCCATTAATAAATTGCCTCTCGTACGGCTTTGAATATTTTCTTCTGCTATACTAAAAGGCAGGTCATTAAATATTGGTTTTAGCTCTGTTAAAAAAGCCTCGTAAATATTTTTGATGGGTAAAATATCGTATGGATTGCCCAGCGTTTTACTGAGCTTTTCTGCATCAGTTACTGAATGCCCGGTAGAGTATTGAGAAGGCATTAATACCGCTCTTACATTTGCAGTTCCCAATGCCTCACAAGCTAAAGAAATGGTAACAGCACTATCAATACCGCCGCTGCTGCCAATGATGGCTTTTGTAAAACCCATTTTAAAAAAGTAATCTTTTATGCTCATCACAATAGCGGCATATATTTTACCGGTATTTAAATTTTCTTCTAATGTAAGGGGATTTAATTCTTTATCGGACACCTGGTGGGCCGGCTCTATTACCGGGCCATCAATCATTCCATCGTCTTTTAAAATAAAAGATTGCAGCGCAGACTGAAAGGAAGGAAGCTGCCCGCAAAGATTGGCCGCTTTATCAAAAACCAATGATGCCCCATCAAAAACAATTTCTGTTTGGCTGCCTGTTGCATTGCAATAAAACATCGGCAGCTTATACTTCATTACTGTTGCCTTTACTACTGCTTTTCTATCTTCATCATGTGTATAGTCAAATGGGGAGGCCGAAATATTGATCATTATATCAGGTTGCTGCTTCATTAATTCATCCATTGGGCAAATTCTGTACAAAGGGTTATCGCCTAAGTTCCAAATATCCTCACAAATAGTAATGGCCAGTTTCTTTCCCTTAAATTCCACCACATTCCATTCATATGCCGGTTCAAAATACCGGTTCTCATCAAACACATCGTAGGTAGGCAAACAGGTTTTGTGGGCAATAGCCTTAATGGTTTTATCGTATAAAAAATATGCTGCATTAAAGAGGTCTTTTCCTTTTGCAATATTGTTTTTGTCAGGCGCACCAATTATAACGGCAATAGTATCTGCATGCTCTTTTATTTGTTCAACTGCTGCATGGCATTTATTGATGAAATCATCAAACTCTAAAAAATCCCTCGGGGGATAACCACATACACACAATTCACTAAATACAATGATATCTCCCTGCTGCTTTTTAGCTTCTTCAATGGCACAAATTATTTTTTGTATATTATTATCAAAATTGCCAATATGGTAGTTTTGCTGCGCTAAAAATATTTTCATATCTATACTCCCAAAGGAGCGTAACTTTATGTTTACTAATTAATTTCTTTCTTTGTAAAGTTAAAACTTCAAAAGCATTATTGGTTATGAGATTATCCATTGTTGTATTTACTATTTGTGCATTTTTATTTTCCTGTTCAAACAAAAAAATTCCTGACACATCAAATATTAAAATTGAACTTGCCACACAACGTTTTGAAAAAGATTTTTTTGATACAACCAGTAATAATCTTTTAGCTTATCTGAAACAATTAAATACCAATACTCCTTCTTTTGTAAACAATTATCTTACTCAAATATTAAATGTAGATCCTTTATGGCCTGCTGATACTGCATCCGCTTATGTAAATAGTTTTATAAAGTCTTACCGGCCGGTGTACGATTCCGCCGAAGCTATATTTAATGACTTTACCCCCTATGAAAAGGAAATAAAAAAAGGATTGCAATTTGTAAAATTGTATTACCCCGATTATAAATTACCGAAAAAGGTAATTACCTATATTGGCCCGATAGACGGTTATGGAGATATTTTAGGGGATGATGCCTTGATTGTTGGCTTACAATTGCATCTTGGTAAAAACAGCCAATTGTACAAAAGTACCATGGTGCAGGAAACTTATCCCGAATATATTTCGAAAAGATTTGAACCTGATTATATTGCTATTAACTGTATGAAAAATATCGTTAACGACTTACACCCAGAAAAACCGGATGATAAGCCATTAATAAACCAAATGATTGAAAAAGGCAAAAGGCTATATCTATTAAATAGTTTTTTACCAACAACAGAAGAGTATAAATTGATAGGGTATACACAGGATCAGCTGAAAGATTGTTATGCCCATGAAGCTGTTATTTGGGACCTGTTTGTAAAGAATTCATTTTTACAAATAACTGATAAAAATATCATTAAAAACTATATTGACGAAGGTCCAAAAACTCAGGAATTAGGTGAAGGAGCACCAGGTAATATTGGCTCATTTGCAGGATGGCAAATTATTAAAAAATATATGCAGAAAAAACCCGAAACTACTTTGCAGCAGTTAATGAATTTAGATACAGAGATTATTTTCCAGGAAGCAAAATATAAACCTTAAATATTTATACAACCTGGGTTAGCAGATTTCTTAATTCATTTTAAATGGTACAGTCATTTCAAATGCCGGAATAATTACTTCAAACTGCTTATTATTATTACAATTTTCCATTAAGTAAGTACCATACATTTTACCCATTTCAGTTTGTAAATTACACCCACTAATGTACTGATACTCATTACCGGGGTTTATCTGCGGCTGCACCCCTACAACCCCGTCTCCTTCCACTTCCTTTAAACTTCCGGTTGCATCATAAATATACCAATGCCTGCGTAATAATTTAACCGGGTATATATTTTTATTCTCGATAGTAATTTTATACGCAAACATAAATTCACTGGTGGAAGGGTTGCTATATTCAGGCTGATAAAAGGTTTCTACACTTACAGTAACTCCTTCTGATATTTTCGAGACCATTTTTTTTATGCTTTGTACAAAATTAACTTAAAAATTAGCCTTTTGTTGTAAATTGTATTTAATGTTTGTTAATAAAATATTATGCCGGTAAAAACACATAAATACACTAATGGAGAAATTACCATTTTGTGGCAGCCAGAGATGTGCATCCATTCGGGAATTTGTTTTAGAGGGTTGGCACAAGTTTTTGATCCCCGCAGAAAGCCATGGATTGAGATGAGTAATTCAGAAACGGGCAAGATTATTGAACAGGTAAGGAAATGCCCGAGTGGTGCATTAAGCATTGTAGAAACAGTAAAAGAAAGTAGCACAGGTAAATAATAATTATCCGATCTTCTTTGCATTGCTATATCCATTCTTTTGCAGCCATTGCAATACTTTATCCCTGTTGTCTCCCTGAACAATTATTTCACCATCTTTTACAGAACCTCCTGTTCCACAAAAAGTTTTTAATTTCTTACCAAGGTCTTCCATATCAGCTTCTTTACCGGTAAAGCCCTCTATTAATGTTACAGCCTTCCCTGCCCGATGCTTTTTATCGAGCCTGATTTTTATTTTTTGCTGTGCAGGCAATATGGTTTCCTGTTGTTCAAAATTGTTTTCAACGGGCTTAAAATTTGGGTCAGTTGAATACACAAGCCCTCCTAAAGAATTTATTTTTTTTTGTGCCATGTTTTATTTTGATAAAAATATTTATAAAATCAAATCATTTATAAAGTAACCGCCTTTAAACTTAAATCAAGGCTTCTGGCCTGGTGAATAACTGCTCCGCTCGAAATAAAATCTACCCCGGTAGCAGCATAAGCTTCTATATTCTGCAGGTTAATACCGCCACTGGCTTCAGTTTCATATTGTTTATCAATAATTTTTAGTGCTTGCTTAATTAACTCAGGTGTAAAATTATCCAGCATAATGCGGTTTATCTTTCCAACTGCCATCACTCTTTTTACATCATCAATACTTCTTGTTTCCACTTCTATTTTTAAACCGGGTTTTACTGTCTGCGCATAAAGAAATGCTTTTTCAATTGCCTTTTCTATACCACCACAATAATCAATATGGTTGTCCTTAAGCATGATCATATCATACAAACCAAAACGATGATTAACTCCTCCGCCAATACGCACAGCTTCTTTTTCCATCAGGCGAAAATTAGGCGTAGTCTTTCTTGTATCCAGCAATTTGGTGTTGTATCCTTTTAATTTATCAACATAGGTTTTAGTAAGGGTGGCAATACCGCTCATACGTTGCATAGTATTTAACACCAACCTTTCTGTTTGTAAAATGGTATGCACTTTTGCTTCTAAATCAAAAGCTGTTTCGCCATATTTCATACTATCACCATCTTTTTTGAAGGCTGTAAAAATAATGTCGGGCTGCATAAAACGAAATATCTTTTCCGCCACAGAAAGACCGGCCAACAGCCCATCTTCTTTTATTTTTAATGTTGCTTTCCCTTTTGCATCCTTATCAATACACGACAAAGTAGAATGGTCGCCATCACCAATATCTTCTGCAAGGGCATTTTTAATTAACTGTTGCAATAAATAATCATAGTTCATATAAACAAAAATAAAAAATAAAAAACCTGTAAAAGAAAAACTCTTACAGGTTTAATAATATATTGTTTTATAAAAAGTATTGGTGGCTTAGCGGTTTTCAAAACGCAGTTCCTGAAGAACCTGCTGATCGCCTTTTTGCTTCATATAAATGGTAGTTCTGTAGTTTCCGCCCTTTGTAACCAAAGTGCCAATACAATACTGAGACCCCGAGTTTTCGCCCTTATGAATAATATCAAAGCTTTTTACCATGTTTGTTGTAAAAAAATCTTTCAAAACCAACTCAGCCTGACTTTTGCTATAGCTGTTACTTTTGTCAGGCATACTGATTTCTACAGTGGCATCAAAAAATTTTGCTACCTGCGAAGCATTACCTGTTTTCATAGCTGCTATAACATCATCGATGCCTGCACTAAGGGTGAAAGAGGTTAATGCTGTAACCATTATTAGAGAACCAATCGTAAAAAAATTTTTCATATAAAATTATTTGTTTTATCTATTTTGCTAAAAACGTGCCAACCTGTTTTTTATTATTTTTTGTAAGATATGTAATAATATACAGGCAAGATGCTTTTTATAAACGCTGCAAAAAAGTTAACTTTGACATATGGAAAATAAAAAAGCTATATTAATAATAATGGATGGATGGGGTTTAGGCAAAGTTAAAAGCAGCGATGCTATTCAAAATGCGCAAACGCCATTTGTTAGTTCTCTCTACCAAAAATACCCACATTCCACGTTGATTACCTGCGGCGAGGATGTTGGTTTGCCTGATGGACAAATGGGTAACAGCGAAGTTGGCCATCTTAATTTAGGTGCCGGAAGAATTGTTTACCAGGAATTGCAAAGAATAAATGTGGCCATCAGAACAGGTGAATTTCAGCAAAACAGGGTTTTGCTAAATGCCATTCGTTTTGCTAAAGAAAATAAAAAAACATTACACCTGCTTGGGTTGGTAAGCGATGGTGGTGTTCACTCGCATATAAATCATGTTAAGGCACTGGTTTCGCTTTGTGCTGCTGAAGGTTTACGGGATGTATTGGTACATGCTTTTACCGATGGCAGGGATACGGATCCCAAAAGCGGGATACATTTTTTAACAGACCTGCAACAGCATTTGCAAAAAAGTACTGGAAACATCGCTACTGTTACTGGGCGTTATTACGCAATGGATAGAGATAAAAGATGGGAAAGGGTAAAGCTGGCTTACGACGGAATGGTAAATGGAGTTGGGCATACAACCAACGATATTTTAGCTGCTGTCACCAACTCATATCAGAGTGCCGTAACGGATGAATTTATAACTCCCATCATTAATACAAACGTTGCTAATACAAAAATTGAAGATGGTGATGTAGTGATAAGTTTTAATTTTAGAACAGACCGTTGCAGGGAAATTACAGAAGTGTTGACGCAGGTAGATATGCCTTCTTTCGAAATGCATAAACTTAATTTGCATTATACTACTATGACGCAATATGATCATTCATTTAAAAAGATTAATGTAGTTTTTAAAAATGATGATCTTAAAAATACGCTTGGAGAAATTTTAGAGCAAAATAAAAAATTGCAAATACGCATCGCGGAAACTGAAAAATATCCACACGTTTCTTTCTTTTTTAGCGGTGGCAGAGAAGTTCCTTTTGAAGGTGAAAAAAGAATCATGATCCCTTCTCCAAAAGTGGCTACCTACGATTTGAAACCTGAGATGAGTGCTTATGAACTTACCACAGCGATTATACCTGAAATAGAAAACAAGACGGCCGATTTTATTTGTTTAAATTTTGCAAATGCAGATATGGTGGGACATACAGGCGTTTGGAATGCAGTAATAAAAGCAGTTGAAACTGTTGATGCCTGTGTAGAAAAAGTAGTTACTGCTGCTTTGGCAAGCGATTATACCATTTTTTTGTTGGCAGATCATGGCAATGCGGATTATGAAATCAATGAAGATGGTACTCCAAATACCGCACACTCTCTAAACCTTGTTCCTTTTTTTGTTATTGATAAAGAATGGAGGGGTGATTTAAAAAGCGGAAAACTGGGTGATATTGCTCCAACTATTTTAAAAGTGATGAACTTACCCATCCCTGAAGAAATGACAGGAAATATTTTAATTTAAATACATTATTTACTGATGAAAAAAGTTTTTAAAAATCTATTGCTTTTATTACTGGTTGTTGTTATAATTCTCCAATTTATCCACCCTGAAAAAAATATAAGCAGCCCTGATAGTTTACTAACAAACGATATAAGTAAAGTATACTTAGTACCAGATAGTATAAACAAGATTTTGCAAATAAGTTGTTATGATTGCCATAGCAATAACACCATTTATCCGTGGTATTCAAAAATACAGCCAGTTGCCTGGTGGTTAAACAATCACATTGTAGAAGGGAAAAGAGAAGTTAATTTTTCTGAATTCGCTACCTATAGAATTGGAAGGCAATACA
The DNA here is from genome assembly GCA_025362235.1 of Ferruginibacter sp. Classification (GTDB taxonomy): domain Bacteria; phylum Bacteroidota; class Bacteroidia; order Chitinophagales; family Chitinophagaceae; genus Ferruginibacter. The sequence goes on from JANYGZ010000078.1 coordinate 37,800, forward strand.
AAAAACTGGAAGAAATAATTAAGCAGGTAAAGGAAGATGAAATGCCCTTGTCTTCATATACATTGATACACAGAAATGCCATCCTTACTGCTGATCAAAAATCGGTAATCGCTAATTGGGCTGCTTCAATAAAAGACAGCATCAAAGCTAAATACCCAGCAGATAGCCTTATTATTAAGAGCCTCCCAAATAGGGCTGATTGATAATTTTTATTGCGATTTTTAACAGAAACCTTACTTTTTGCGAAATATTACCAGCAATAAGCAAGAATTTATATGCCAAGCAGCAATAAATACAACCAAATTGTCTATATTTATTGTGTAAAACCAAGCACAACTATGACAGAAGAAACCATGCTTAATGGATGCCTTGAAAATAATGCAGCGGCACAGGAAGCATTGTATAACCATTTAAGTCCCAAAATGCTTGGCGTATGCTATCGTTTTGCGAAAAATAGGGAAGATGCTGAAGACATGCTTCAGGAAGGATTCATTAAAGTATTTGCTCAAATTCATCAGTATAGAAATGAAGGAGCATTAGAAGGCTGGATTAGAAGAATAGTAGTCCATACCTGTATCAACACACTCAAAAAAAACAAAAAATTTTCAGACAGTGTAGATATTTCGTATGCAGGGGGAGTTGGTATAAGGGAAGAAAATATACCTTCTATTATGCAGGCAAAACAGGTTGTAGAATGTATAAGGATTTTGCCGGTTGGTTACCGCACAGTACTTAACCTGTATGCCATTGAAGGATATTCGCATAGAGAAATTGGCAATATGCTTGACATTGAGGAAAGTACCAGCCGTTCTCAATATACAAGGGCTAAAACAATGTTGGAGGATATTTTGATTAAGAAAAATATTTTGCTAAAACCAAGGAACAAAACAGCTTCAGTATTAAGTGGTGCCGTGGCAGCAAACTAATAAAATAACGATTGTTTTTTACCAAAACCAACAGAAATTTCGTGAAAGATGGACAGAAATTTTGATATTGATGATTTTGAACAACTGCTAAAAGAAAGGTCGGATGAATTCAAAATGTATCCTGCAAAAAGAGTATGGTACAGTATTTATAACAATATTCATCCCGGTAAAAAATGGCCTTCTGTTGCAATGTGCATTACCCTAATAGCTATTCTTTTATTGGTAGGTTATCTTAATACAGACAATAAAAATAGCCATTTCACAGCCGTTAATTCTACTCAACCTAGTCAGGAATTTGCTTCAGTAAATTTATTTTCGCCTTTCTACAATCCATTTTTAGAAAAGAACATTCTTTCCAGTAAAAATACAGAAGCTGCATTTACAAACTTACATCCTACCACAGTTAGCAATACATCAGTTGGTAAAACTAAATTACCTGCAACTTTCAATTCCAACAATATTGTTATAAAAAAGGATACTTATACTGCTATTGCTGATAACAATACAGCATCATATAGTAAATCTATTTTGACAGCAATTAAACCAATAGCAGAAAATAAATTTGCAACAATTACCCTAATAGATGATGCTCATTTGGCATTTGCTGCTACAACTAATAAATTTCAGCCCATTAGTGATGAGAAAAATAAGGTTACAATAAAAAATGATATTGATGATAGTAAGAATGAGAGAAATAGTAAACAACAGGAAATCCAACTTAATGAGACTATTGCTTTTATAGCGTTATCAAATTTAAATGATATAAAAAATAATGCTTTCAGCCTTCCTAATACTCTTGAGTCCAATGAAAAAAATATAGCGCAGCAAGAAGTAAATATTTTATCTGATGAAGATAAAGCATGGGTTGAAAATTATGCTTTATACAATAGGCCTGCTCCAAAAAAATGGGTCGGAAAATTAAGATCTCAAATGTATATTACTCCATCTGTTGTTTATAGACAATTGAAAAGTACCGTTACAACAGACCAGGACATTAATAGGCAGGTTACACAACATCCATCTTTTGGTGTAGAAGTAGGAGCAGGCATAATGTACCCATTGTTTAAAAGTGTAAAAATAAAAACAGGGTTACAGTTAAATTTTACCCAATATAATTCAGATGGATTTGGAAATACGCACCCTTCAGCTACTTCTCTGACAATGAATACTACAACAGGTCAGCATTACCAGGTATTCAGGTCAACACCATACTCTAATAACGATGGAATTACAGCCCTTCAGTTGCACAACGAAACTTTTCAAATTTCGATACCCATGGGATTGGATGTAAAACTTGCAGGCACAGAAAATTTACAATGGTATGCAGGTGCAACCATACAACCAACTTATGTTATCGGTGGCCAATCATTCCTGATTTCGTCTGATAAAAGAAATTATGTAAAGGAGACTTCCATGTTAAACAGGTGGAATCTAAATGCAGGGTTTGAAACTTATATCAGCTATAAAACTAATAAGGGCTACTCCCTTCAGTTTGGGCCTCAGTACCGCATGCAGCTATTTACAACTAACAGCACCCAATATTCAGTACAGGAAAAGCTTACCAATTATGGATTAAAATTTGGTATCAGTAAACTGATAAAATAAACGCCTTCCTGGTAAAATAATACTAACTGCTTACAGATTCCAAAAATTACTTCTTCAAAAAATATAAAAGCTGCTGTTAACTTTATAGCACTTTTTTGTTTTACCATAACTTTACTTTTAATTTTGATAAATGAAAAAAATATTTTTTTCGGTAATTATTTTTATTGTTTTTAACGGTTGTAATTCGCATAATACTTCAGCCACTTCTGCAGCTTCAATTGACTCGACCGCTATTACTGAAATAAAGAAAGATTCCTTTTTTCCGGTAACCTCATTTATAAAAGGGCAGATGATTTTACTGGATTCACTTCCTGTAACACCATTGCACACCATTACTATTGATCATAAGACTGATTCCATATGGATGAAAAAGGCAGAATTAACAGCTTCGTTGTCAAATTTTCTTTCCCCGGAAATAAAGGAAACCAACCTAATCAGTTTTTTTAAGGAAACTTCCTTCAATGACCAAACCCTTAATTCCATTACAATGACGTATGACCCTGTAATGGTAATACCAGATTCAATTTCACTAAGACATTGGGATATTTATATTAATCCAGAAACCGGAAACATAACAAAAGTGTACCTGGTAAAACAACTGAAAAATAAGGATGGTTTAATTACCCAACAATTGACCTGGAAAACAAATAAATGGGCAATGATTACCACTCTTCTCAACATGCCTAATGACAGTACAAAAATTTTAAAAGAAGAGAAAATTATTTGGAATTTTACTGAATAGTTTCCCCTTTAAAATCATTTCTGTATTAAAAGGTTTAAGATAAATAAATGACACAACAAGAATTTGCTGTTATAGCATCTACTATTCCTTTGCAACCCGGCATCTATAAATATTACGATGGCGATAATAAATTGCTATATGTAGGCAAAGCAAATAGTTTGCGCAAAAGAGTAAGCTCTTATTTTTCTAAAACTTTTACGAATTACAAAACACACGAGCTGGTAAATCGAATCCGTCGGATTGAATTTACAATTGTTAATAGTGAACAGGATGCTTTTTTACTGGAAAATTCACTGATCAAAAAATTTCAACCCCTCTTTAATATCAATTTAAAAGATGATAAATCTTATCCGTATATCGTTATTAAAAATGAACCTTTTCCAAGGGTTTTCTTTACAAGACGAAAAATAAATGACGGATCGCAATATCTTGGCCCGTACACTTCTGTTGGTAAAGTAAGAGAGTTGCTTGATTTTATAAAACAAAATATTCAACTGCGAAATTGTAAGCTAAGTCTTACAGATGCTAACATCAAAAAAAAGAAATTTAAAGTTTGCCTTGAATATCATTTGGGCAACTGTAAAGGGCCCTGCGAAGGGTTGCAATCCACGCAGGATTATGAAGAGGGCTTACAGCAATTAAAAAATATTTTAAAAGGTAATCTTTCGCCGGTTATACATCACTTTAAGGCAGACATGCAAAAAGAAGTACAGGAGCTTGAATTTGAAAAAGCTGCAATAATAAAGAAAAAACTTGATCATTTACAGCAGTATAAGGCAAACTCTACTGTAATAAATGAACGAACAGGAACAGTAGATGTATTTAGCATTTTACAGGAAGCAGATACAGCTTACGTAAATTATCTGGCTGTAAGCAATGGCAGCATTGTACAAACTAAAACCATTACATTAAATAAGAAGCTTGACGAAACTGCTGAAGAAGTATTAAGTTTTGCTATTGCTCAATTAAGAGAAACTTTTAACAGTGAAGCAAACGAAATCATTATTCCATTTACAATTGATTATCCGCAACAGGAAATTATAATAACAGTACCGCGGGCAGGAGATAAGAAAAAATTACTGGAGTTGTCTGAAAAGAATGTCAATTATTTTAAAGAGGAGTTAAAGAAAAAGAAACTTTTATTACTGGAAGATAAAACAGCTGCACAGGTAAATAATGTTTTGGTTCAATTACAGAAGGATCTTCAATTATTAGAATTACCGGTTAATATCGAATGCTTTGATAATTCAAATTTTCAGGGAAGCTATCCTGTATCTGCAATGGTAAGTTTTAAAAATGGCCAGCCAAGTAAAAATGATTACAGAAAATTTAATGTGAAAACAGTAAAAGGCATCAATGATTTTGCAACGATGGCAGAAGTGGTTTATCGTCGCTACAAGCGTTTAAAAGAAGAAGGAAAACCATTTCCTCAACTTATTATTATTGATGGCGGTAAAGGGCAGCTAAGCGCTGCAATTGAAAGTATTAAAAAATTAAACCTTGTTGGGGAAACCACACTGGTGGGTTTAGCAAAAAATGAAGAAGAGCTTTTTTTTAGCGGCGATACTGAATCGCTTAAATTACCATGGGATAGTGAAAGCCTTAAATTGATAAGAACAATACGCGACGAGGTACATAGGTTTGGTATTGGTTTTCACCGCAACCAACGCAGCAAAGGAAGCTTTAAAAATGAATTGGAAAAAGTAGATGGCATCGGAAAAGCCACCATTGATTTACTGTTAAAAAAATATAAATCAGTAAAAAATATAAAAGAAAAATCTGAAGAAGAACTTACACAGGTTATTGGAGCATCCAAAGCCAAAATAATTGCAAAATATATTAATAACCTTACCTCCGCCATTACAGAATGATTATAAAAAAAGGGCCAGGATAAAAATCCAGCCCCGTTTTAAAATCCAATATCCTATGAAAAACCGGGATAAAGATATACAAGTATTTGATTTTTATTATACCCTAAACGGGGTATTTCTCAATTGGTACGTTTCATTGAGTAAACGGCAAATTATAAGTATGGATGCTTTTAACGGTCAATCTTATCATGCTTACCGGTAAGTCATTATCCCTGCAAACAACGTAACACAAAAAAGCCCCATCAATACTGAAGGGGCTTTATAAATATTTTATGTTATATTAATAACTCCACAAATCCTGCTCGTAGTTAAATATTTTTTCTTTAACCTTTTCTCCTTCCAGTAACTGAAATACCCCATTATCTTTCAAACCAGGCATTCCATTAAAGAAAAGATCAAATGGATTATCCAAAGTGGTTTTAATAATACGTGAACTAAACATCCTTGTTTCAAATAATTCTTCCCAGCTCATCCTGGCCCCTATATTTTTACCATTGTAAATTTCATACTTGGCAAAAATTGGGCGCATATCAGGATAATATACCCAAAACATAGCAACAGGTCCAACATATTCTCCTGTCGAAGTATACACATTTTTTACCGGGGCAATCCCTAAAATACGCCAAAATAGCCTTGAGCTTTCCTTATCAAAAATAACTTCCTCTTTTATTCTAAATTTATAAAAAGAATCCAGGTTTACCTCTCTTGTTTTCCAGTCAATACGGTCAATAAGGCCTTTATCATCATAATGGGGAACAGAATCACCGCCACCACCAAGCGCTTTAGCTACCTGCGAAATAGTAAGCGGAGTTGTAAACCTGTCATCAATCGGGTCAAAAACTGTAACAGCACTATCCTGAATGGCCTTTAATAAAATACTTATGAACCGCTGGTTACCATTATTTTCATCGGCAGCATAACGGAAGGGCAAATTTAATTTTTCCCTTGCATCTATTTCTCTCCATATCTTTTGACGGTATACCGCGTCATCCACTCTCAGGTCTTCATAAGCTAATGGTATTCTATCACGAACATCCCTTGAATCGACAGCCTCATCAAGGCGTAAAGATTTTTTTATTTTGGAAATAGGTAAACTATCAATACGGGCCGGAAGTGGAGCCGGGGCAACAGCTACCGCTACGGAATCAACCTGGCTGGCAGCTTTTATTTTAGCCTTGGTTTTACCCTTGGTTGTTTTTTTTGTAGTGGTATTACTACGTTTGGTAGCAGTACGCTTTTTTTGTGCATCTGCAACTGTAAAAATCAGGGACAGTGCAAATGTGAGGCACAAAAATTTAATAAGATACTTTTTCATATATAAGATTCTTTTAGTATAAAACAAACGAAACTGGAGGTATTGTTCTTGATCTTCCATCAGGGCCAACAACTTTTAATTCATCAAATGTTACAGTAGATCCTGGTTTACATAAATCCATTTTACTTTTAATGGGGGCCAAACTTCCATTGGCTATAGTACCTGTCTGTATGCTGCCGCTATTTGCAAAGCCTGCACCGGCAAAATATACTGTAGATCCGGTTACGTTAAACCTTGCGTCAAAATCAAAGTTTTGCAACTCTGCCCGTATAAAATCCTGTGCTTTAAAAGCACTGGCCAGTATTCTTCCTCCTTTACTTGCTCCAATCATTCCTATCGGATCAGGGATAGTTTTTACCCTGAAATCGAATTTGCTTGATTTTCCATCAGCGTTAACAGTAATTGTTGCTGCAGTTCCACCTGTTACAGATACAACCCTATTCCCATTTGATCCAGTCATTGTACCGCCAGAGATAGCAACTGTTGTTTTATCCCAGCCAGAACCAGATGAAATGGTGATAGGATTTGGAACACCTATATAAAATACATTCATTTTATCGAGCATGATCGCTGCACCGCCTGGTGTACC
>JANYGZ010000105.1 GCA_025362235.1 Ferruginibacter sp.
GTCCTGTTTATTATCAACCCGTACTGTTTTACCAACAATGTTTTTTTCATTTCCAAAAAACTTCTTTGCAGTTTTTTCTGTAATAACAACTGAATGTAATTCTTTAAAAGCATTGGTTGCATTTCCTTCTACAAAAGGCAACGTAAACATGCTGAACAAAGAAGGCTCTGCATATTTACCCGAAGCATAAACCGGTTTATCAGCAATGGTAAACAACAATGAAGCTTGTCCTTCTGAACTGCGGCAGGTATTTGCTATACCTGGTATTTCTTCCTGCATAGCCGGTGCCAATACACCCGGTGTTGAACCGAATGTTGCAGTATAGGTATCATATTTCTGATTTTCACGCACATAATACAACCTGTCTTTTTTGGCATTCTGGTTATCAAAATTCACTTCATCTTCTACCCATAAAAAAATAAGACCAGCACAGGTAATGCCAATGGCCAAACCAAATATGTTTAAAAAACTGTATCCTTTGTTGTTCCAAAGATTACGAATAGTGCTTTTAAAATAATTTTTTAACATTGTCTGAACGGGGATTTTATGATTTACATGATTTTATTGATTACTATATTTTAAACTAATCAAAGTCGAAATATAAAAATGACTGTCGAACAAAAAATGTCAATGACTATGCCAAAGCCAAAACCCTTAACTAGTAAGGGTTTTGACAAATAAAATAATCAAAAGTGTACGAAAACGGACAGTTGTTGTAACAGTAGCGGACACTACCCCCATCCCTCTAAAGGGGAGTTAGTTGACAACTCTACATATTCCCAAAGTTTTTTCAATAAAAGGCATCCCTCTTGAATAACTCCTTTTAGTAATGGGGTTACTCTGTTCTTAAACTTTTAACCGGATTTGCCAATGCTGCTTTTACTGATTGGAAACTTATCGTAAACACTGCAATCACTATAGCTACTAATCCTGAAAGCAGGAACACCATCCAGCCTACATTTATTTTATAAGCGAATTCCTGCAGCCATTTATTCATGATGAACCAGGATATTGGTGTAGCAATAACAATGGCGATAAAAACCAATTTTATAAAATCAGCGGCCAACAAACGAATAATGCCCGGAACGCTTGCTCCTATTACTTTACGTACACCAATCTCACGGGTACGTATCTGTGCTGTATATGCAGCAAGACCCAGCAAACCAAGGCAAGATATAAAGATGGCAATTGCGGCAAATATGTTAAAAAGTAATCCTGTACGTTCTTCTGATTTATACAGGCTATTAAAAGTTTCATCTAAAAAAGTATAGGTAAACGGAAAAGCAGCATTGTAATTTTTCCATTCTTTTTCTAATGCAGCAATAGCTTTAGGTGCATCGTTACCAGTAGTTTTTACATACAACTGTCCATACCTGTGGGGTTCGTAATAAAATACCGCAGGTTGAATTTTTTGCCGCATGGAAGAAAAATGAAAATCTTTTACTACACCTACAATAGTACCTTCTGTTTTCCACATTTTAAATTTCTTCCCAATGGGATCTTTTATACGGGTTGCTTCTACGGCGGTTTCATTTAATATAAAATGAGTAGAGTCTGCTACAGAACCCGTAAAACCGCTACCCTCTTTTAGCTGCATTTTAAAGAAAGAGATAAAGTCTTTATCAACCGCCATTGGGCTTACCATCATTGTTTCGCCCGGTTGTTTACCATCCCATGAATTATCGCCCGTTTGGCCACCATAACGAACGATGTTAACGCTTGCCCAGGTAACATTGCTTACACCCGGTTGACTCATCAGTTCGCTTTTTACCGCATCAAAATGTGTACGCATTTCAATCATATTACAGGTAAGCACATGATCTTTATCATATCCCAGTTGCTTCGACCGCATATAAGATAATTGGTTGCCGATAATAAGCGTTCCTGTAATTAATACCATTGAAAAAGTAAACTGAACAACAACCAGTATTTTACGGAACAATGCATCGCTGATACGTGCAGACATTTTTCCTTTAAGTGCCTTTAACGGTTCAAATGAAGATAGTAATATGGCCGGGTAAATGCTTGAAATAATTAATGTACCGATTATGGTAAGTAAGATAACTTCCCAAATATGATAATCTGTAAAATTGATGATTAGTTCTTTACCCGATATTTTATTAAACGCTGGCATCATAGCATATATGAGTATCAATGCAAAAAAAGTGGCAATTAAAAACAATAAAGTTGTTTCTATAATAAATTGCATAAACAATTGCCCTTTACCTGCACCAACAATTTTTCGAAGGCTTACTTCTTTTGCACGAAGCATAGAGCGGGCGGTAGAAAGATTTACATAATTGATACAGGCAATGATCAAAATAAGTATGGCTATGATCAAAAACATACGAACAGCCGACAACCCTCCATCAGAACCATCTGACCTGTACAAATGCATTTTGCTGACTGGTAATAATAAATACCCAACATCTGTATCATCCGGCTTAACTTTCAAATGCATATTGCGCAGCTTATCTGTAAAGCCGGCAAATGACATACCGGGCCTCATCAATAAATAAGTATAATAATTAAACTGGTTAAAATCATTATCAAGGTTTTTACCTTCTGTATTGCCTGTGTACATATTTTTTGCCAACAGGCTCATAGGAAAAAGCATATCTGCCTGGAAGGATGAATTTTTGGGGAAGTCTTTTATTACTCCGCTAACTGTAAAATTAATTTTATCATCTGCAGAAATTACTTTTCCAACGGCATCATCTGTACCAAAATACTTTTTTGCGGTGCTTTCGGTAAGTACCACAGAATTGTCGTCAGTAAATGGTTTTGCCGCATTCCCTTTTACAATAGGAAAATCAAAAACAGAAAAAAAGGCAGGATCGGTATAGAAATTATTTTGCTCCTGGAATGTTTTATCATTGTATTTAAACAGGCTGTAATTTGCGTTGTAACTTGTACGTACAACCTCTTCAACACCGGGAATTTCTTTTTTCGCCATTACACCTATTGGCGCCGCAGTGTTCATCCACAACTGCCTGCTGCTTCCTGTGCCTGCCATATTTTCTACCTTGTAAATATTGGTGCCGTTTTTATGAAATGCATCAAAACTAAATTCGTCCTGCACCCATAATAAAATTAATATCCCCACTGCTAACCCAACGGTTAGGCCACTTATGTTTATGATTGAATAGAACCTGTTTTTTAGCAGGTTTCTCCAGGCGGTTTTAAAATAATTCTTTATCATTTTATGAGTTGATTTTATGATTTAATTGAGGCTATTTATCCTCTTTTATAAAAGTACGAGCTCTATGTATAACTGCTGAATCTATGATAGTCAATGACTGTGCCAAAGCAAAAACCCCTTATCCATAGGCGTTTAAGCAATTTAAATTAATACGGAGTGTTCGAAAACGGACAGTTGTTGTGCAGTTTCGCACACAATTGAACTCAAATACTATGGGTTAAAAACCCATAGGTTGAAGAAAGGACTGAAAGTCCATTTGGAGGCTTCGCCATTTTTTTATTTTGTTTATCTACGTTGTTTGAAATATTTGTAGAAGCTAAAGCCTTGGACTAAAGTCCATAGCTTTAACTAACGTGTTGAGACCAGTAAAAAA
>JANYGZ010000041.1 GCA_025362235.1 Ferruginibacter sp.
TGTTGGAAGCTATCGTGTTGTTTGTTACTTTTGCACTCCAAATTTGGCTTTTACAGCTTATTTATATTGGTCCCGTAGTTCAGTGGATAGAATAGAAGTTTCCTAAACTTTAGACACAAGTTCGATTCTTGTCGGGACCACTTTTAAATACTTTTGATTTGTTAAAAGGCAATCATTCAATGGTTTTATACTTATTTAGTTGAAGTCAGCACTTTTCCCATCCCATATGACCTAACCTGCGGTTGATACATACATTGCAATGATATAGGCCCATTGCTGAAACTTCCTTCTTTTGCCACTATAGTTTCATAAGATAATGTACTAATGCCAGATGGTATTTGTTCTGCAAAAAACTGGTAGCCTATATCCCTAACAGATTTGTAATAACTAAAATTTGCAGCGTATTCATAACCACTGACCCCATCCATCGGTTCTAATGAGGCAGCTCTTTTTTCATCAATGAACACATATTTTAATTGACGAGGTGCATCAATAGTTATGATAGTTTTTATTTTATCAGCAATTTTTAAAATAACATTATTATCAATAATTTCCCATTTATCGTTGATACTATTCAACTTGAACAATTGCTTTGAAATTTTCACATTAATAAATTGTTCGTTTTGCGGCGGGGTGGCTGTAAAATAGTAAAAATTAAAGCCTCCAGTCGCAGTCGTACTATTATCTTTTTTAAGAGAAATAGATACAGGAAATTCCATGAGTTGTTTAAATTCAAATAAGCCTCCTTTCAATAAATTATCCGTTACAGAAATACTTGAATCTTTTATTAGAGCCGTCAATTCCATTGAGCTACCAACTAGTGTCGGTTGATGTTTATATAATAAGCCAACGACTGCCGCTGTAGCTTTTGTAGTGCCCCAACTATGTTGTTCTTTGGCTTTGAGCAACCATTGAATAATAGCATTTATCGTATTCTTTGAATCCCCCGTTGTTTCAAAAGCTATCGCCAGTAAAGTAATGGTTTCTTCATCATTTCCACTAAAATCATCCACATTACTAATGTCTTTCCATCTCATGCCGTTTACATTATCTGAAATGGCTAATTGCCTGATAGATTCTATTTGCTGCATTGCTTTTTGATAAAAGATATTTTCTTTTCCTTTTAACTGTAAACTGGTAATGATGAGCAATGCCTGTCTTTGTAAATCATTTTCATTTACTGATTTCCAGGATGCCGATAAAACAGAATCTACTTTCATTATCGCATTAGCTGACAACGGAAATTCATTTATCCAGTAACTTCTTGAATACAAGTAAAACAAATTATGGAAGTCATAACTTTCTTTTGCTATAAATGCGTTGTCTGTAAAAGAAACCAGCAGAGGCAGGAAAGTATTGAATTTAGTAGTAGATATTTGATCTTGTAGAAATAATAATGAATCTTTTTTTAATTTACCAAATCCCCACAGCAAATAACAAGAAATATAGTTGCTGCTTTTCCCGCCTGGAAACCAAGTAATACCACCATCCGTATTTTGCAATGCTGCCAGATCATTCAAATATTTTCCCAGCATGTTTTTGCTTTTAAGGGTATCAAATATTTTTAGTAACTGTTGCTGGTGCAGTTGGGTTTCATGATTGAACTGCAGCCAGGGCATAGTCTGCTCACTTAATTCATCTGGTAATGATGTTGCAGTGTTAACTTCCTCAGGTTGCAATTGCAGTTGTTTCATGGTTTGCCTTGCAACACTGTCTGTCTGTATCATTTTTAATGCTATTGAATAAGCAAGCATTTTATTAAAAGTTTGTTCTGCACAATTGTATGGATAAAAAGCCATCGAGGGTAACGCATTTACTATGGCTGCCTGTGGCTTTGGACTAATATGCATTCCAACGCCGTATGGAACAGCATCTTTTGGAACAACAGGAGACTGAATGATAGTATCGTTGCTATTGGTTATTACAAAAGGAATATTTTGTGACACCAATATTTTTTTGCTCAGAACAGGAATGATATATTCTTCCCCCATCAGAAAAACTACTGGCTCTTGCACTGATTCTTATTTTTAAAGGATGTAATAAATTTTCGGGAACTGTCACCCTGTAAGCAATGTTGTTATTTGATTTTTTACCTGCTGTAAAATTTTGTTTTGCATTGCTAAGCATTGATGCCGTAATATTTTCACCAGTCACAGCATCTTCAACCATACAGCTGGCAGTGCCCGAAAGATCAAGTGTATCAAGATTGGTAATTCTTGTTTGCAAATTAATCACATCCCCCTGATATAAAAATCTTGGCATATTTGGTTGCACCATCATTGGTATTTGAGTTACAATATTTTTTTGTGCCTCCATAAATTTTGCATCCTTTGTATGTGCCAGCATTTTCCAGTTCCATTCGGTTACACTTTCAGGTATTGTAAACATAATATTGTAATAGCCCTCGGCATCTGCATGAATTTGCGGTATGAAAAAAGCAGTTTCAGAAAAGTTTTTTCTTACTATTACTGGCGGCTCTTCGATTTGAGGTAGTTGCAAGGGTCCTTTGGTACTAATAAGTATGACTCCATTAGCAGCCCTGCTTCCATAAACAGCAGTTGCATCTGCTCCTTTCAATATGATTGCATCTGTAATTGATTCCAGGTTTATTTTACTTAGATCACCTGAATATGCAACTCCATCCATAATGACCATGGGAGAATTACTGCCGCCAAATGAAGAAATTCCCCGAATAGTTATAGTAGCTACACTTCCAGTTAAATCTTTCCTTACACTTCCATAACCAACCACTACTACTTCATTCAAGGCATTTGTTGCTATACTTATCCCTGCAGCCGTTCCTGATAGCATATTAAAACTCATTTCATTATTGTAGCCTATAAAATTTTTACCGGACTTATACAGATCATCATAAGCATAATCCAATGGATTCAACCACCACAATGGTTTTACTCGTTCCCCGTAAACATAAAGGTTATTTCGGGATATATTCTTTTCAAATAATGGATTAAAACTTATTCCATTTATTTCATTCTGCCATGATTGATTAAGGCGGTAACGCATTTGTTGGTTTGGCTTGTGCCATATATGCTTTTCAATTTTATCCAGAGAAGCATCATACATGGTGGTCATTAGTTCTGCCGCAACATTTTCATTTTTACTTTTAATCGTTACAACAAAAGTTTCTTTACTTCCCGGTGTTAATTTTCGCCTGTATTGTTCCACTATTATTTCCGGCTCATCTGCTGTGGATTTTTTTACATAAATGATGGCAGTCTCTTTGTATAATTTATTATTAAAAATGTATAGATGTGTCAGTCCTATTTCATCCATGGCATCTTCCGGAATGGTAAAACTCCATTCCTTTATTCCAGCCCGTTCTGTCTCCATTTGGTAAGTGTATTTAGCTTTTACTCCTTCGCCCGTTTTTGCAAAATACTGGACCTGGTAAATTGAATAAATATACTTTTTTGTATTGCCCAGATACCATTTTATCTTTTCACCTTTGGCTGCCATATTGATGGGCAAATGCTGAAAGTCTTTTGTAGTATCGGGATAAAGATTTTTTGCCTGGTCAAATACCAAAAAATCTTTTATTTTTTCACCAACTATATTTCCATTTTCCCTGCAAATGACTTCCAGCCTGTAATTCCCGCTCTCCAAAAATTCTTTAGAAAGTTGTAGTTTTTCTGTATTGGATGTGAGCGTTACCTGGTACACCAATATCTTTTTTTCAGTTGCTACCTTTTCTTCGTTACTGTTTTCTACCTGGTAAATCCACTGTTCATTTTTAAATTCGTAATCTGAATTACCCCAATCGTCCAGATGTAGGTCTGTTTTTTTATTAATCTTGTAAATAGTGGCTTCCAATTGTTTTGCAAGGCTCCCTGAAAATTCATTTTTTGCAGTAAGAGCTACAAGGCCGACCTCACTTCTTTCATACACATTGGCAATGGTAAAATTTATTTTTACGGGCCTGTTACTAAGTCTTATGTCTAATGATTCTTCGTGGCTTTCTCCTGTAAAATCTATAGCTTCCGCGTTAATTGAATATTTTACTTCATAATATTTTTTGTTGGGGAATTGGTAGGCTTCTAAAAAATGTGCAGGAATTTTTATCAGCAGTTCCCCATCATTGTCAGTGAATCCTAATGTATCCGCTATTTCTGTTCCTTCCCATATATCTGCCTCTTTGCCGTTGATGCTGTCTTTTTTAGCATAAGAAAAAGATGCATTTACATCATACTTGATGGTTACATTATTAAGAGAAGCTCCGGCAAAAGATTTAACTTTTACTTTCACAAAAAAACTATCCCCTAATTGTAAAAAAGTTGTTGGTTTTTCTAAGCTCATCTCAAAAGACGGCCGCTTGTATTCCTCTACTTTAAAGTGCCCGTTATTTTGATTGTCAATATCTATATCGTCTGTATCTAAGTCCCAATCACCGGTAGCAGCCTTTTCACTTATTTTGAATTTTCCCGTTACAGATCCAAATTCATTAGGAGAAAGCGAGAGTGTATCAATCGTTTTGCTGAATGCAGCATTCAGATAAATTTTCAGCTTTGGTTTGGTGAATTGTTTCGCCTCTTTATCAAATAACCTTTGCCATATCGAAAACTTTAAATTGCTCTTATTTAATACCACCCGCTCTCCGGTTACAGGGTTACGGGTTAGCAGTATGCCCTTAAAATATACAGTTTGCCCGGGCCTGTAAATGGCCCTGTCAGTAAATAAAAACAGCTTTGTATTATCTTCATAATAATCCAGTAGCTCGTCATCTTCTTTATCAAAAACTTCATCTGGTTTGTTTATTGAGCTTTCATTTACTTTTACCTGCAAGGTATCTCTGCCATACATTACAAATGTTGTATTAATATTTTTTTCCTTTACAATGGTGTATCCCGATGCATTAACTGTTTTAACCGGGGCATCAATTATCGGCCCTTTATATTTCGGTGCATATTGTACCAACACCTTGGCCTTATTCAGTGGCATACCTGTTGTTCTGTTTAGCACAAAAACACGGGCTTCATTATTAACTACAGCAATATTGCTTACGTTTATTGTAAAAAAATTGACATGCTGGTTGCCGTCTTCAATTAAAGAATCACTGTACAGTACTGCATAATAGCCAACTGGCAAGCTGCCGGTTTCAATTTTTCCTGCATGGGTTTGAAAGTCCTTTTCTACCGGCAACATTATTGCCATTGTTTTAATAGAAGCAGCACTGATTAATTCCTTCGCCAGTAATTTATTCTGATACTGTTGAATATTGAAACTATTTAGTTTTACAATTTTTAGATGAAGAGTTGTTACATTTTTAAACACTATATGATATAAAACTGTTTCATCCGGTAAGTATACACCTTGATTTTGGATACTTAATTTTTTACTTTCTATTTGTTGCTTCATTACCAGTAAGTTTTTTTTCAGGTAATAAAAGCTATCGAGTAAAGCATTGCTTTTTTCAAATAAGTTCAATGCTTTTATATAGTAATACCTGTAATAGGTATCAAATTTTACAAAATTGTACCGGCTGTAATTGTTTTCATATTCATCAATACTATTGCTATAACTATTACCCTTATTGTACCATAGCAGGCATAGCTGGTAAATACCATGCGCCTTTACAGGATCATATTTCGACTGGATCAGTTCCCGCAAATAGTCCTCATAGTAAAGCTTAGTGTCAACAGCACTGTTTTTATTGTAAAAATATTTACGGCTTAGTGATTCAATAAAATAAAATATTTCAGGTTCTGCCTGGTGCCAGTTTGCCCATTGCTGGTATAAACTGTATATTGGTTTCAGTTTTGCGTTTAAACCTTTTGGCAGTTCCTTGCTATTGATAAATTCATCGGGTTTTAGCAAAAGCCATTCGCTGCTATTGTTTGTAAACCCATCCACGGTTGCATCAGCATAATGTAATTGCTCAGCAAAAATAATGTCGGTGTAGTTTGGCTTAAAAAGAAACAACAACGGGTCTGTAGATAACCACAGTAATTCTCTTACGTCTTCCTGCTTTAGTTGCAGGCTTATTTTTTTTGCTTCTTCAAAATATAACTGTGTTAAACTATCAAGTTCTATATTGTTTAGTTTTCGGTAATCTGTTGAGCCATCAGGTATCCAAAAAATATTTTTATTGTTTCGGTAATTAAACTTGTGCCTAAACCCTGCAACTCTTTTAGCTTTTAGTATCAGCATTGCAGATTGCAAAAGCAACGGTGTTTTTTTATCTTTTAAAATACTATCTATATAAAATGAATTCCTGAAGTAAGAAGTGTCTTCTGATTTCAAATCAGCAATTTGCATTTGATGATAAAAACTTCTGGCAACTATAGCATACTGATTATTTTTAAAGGCATCCTTTTTTATTTGTTCTAATTGTTGATGAAGTTCTGCTAAGTTTATTTTGCCGTTGATAGCATTTTGTATTTCCTGCCAATCAATTTCCTGTGCAAATAAACATGGTATATATGAAAGTATAGATGAAATAAGCAGAAGTATTTTTATTCTCATAAACTTTTTGGAGTGATGCAATCATTGATTCAATTACATAAATCTATGAAAAAAAGATGTAGAATAATTTAGGTAATTAATTCGTCAGAACAAATCAATATAAAAAAATGGTGATTTATTTCTATCTACAATTAAATATTTATAATGTTTTCAAAATCCTAGGTTATGATAAAATTAGTCTTGTGAATACAAAGCATCATAACTTAACACTTTACATCTCATTCAAATATTTACGAACAGACCTTATAGCAATTACACCTTCTCTCACGGCTGAAGAAATTCCGGCTAAAGCAGTAAAGCGTACATCCCCTGAAGTAAAAATGCCAGGTACACTTATTTCGGGCTTTATTAATAAGAGCATAATTTAGTCTAGTCTGTATGTTGTATATTTGCGAATGGCAATTAAAAATGCTGTGATAGCAATATAATATTTCACTCGACCAGGTATTGGATATTTAAAACACTACGGTTATTTTTAATGCACCGGATATCAATACCGACAACCTGCCGTTTGAGGATTATGTGAAAGGTTTATTGGGCAGGTTTAAACATATCAATTCTTTTGACCATAAAAAAATGCGCTACTTATGTAAGGATATGACCCTTTTTCAGTTTTTCCTTTTCCCGGAACTTTCTGCATTCAAACTATTTTTCTGTATCAAGACAATACAAAATGATACTGCTTTAAATAAAGCTAAATTTTGTTTTGAAAGATATGGATTTGATGAAATCTTTGCCATTGGCCAGCAATTGATAAGGGAGTACAATCAAATTCCTTCAATTGAATTTTGGAATATCGAGTGCACAAACAGCACCATTAAACAGATTGAATATTACCGGGATGCTGGGCTTTTTGAAAACAAGAAGAAAATGCTACAGGTAATTGATTCGTTATGGTGTACGATAGACCATATTCAGTTGCAGGCAGAAAAAGGGTTTAAGTTTATGCCGGGCGACACTGAGGTAAGGTATAAAGCCCCACAACAGTTTTACATAAATGAAGTTATTTTAGGAAACAACACCATGCTAATAGAATCTGATGAGATAAAAGAGACAGGAGCTACCTATAATGTGTTGAATTATATGAGTACCAAGGGCCCTCGTTTCAATAAATATTCTTTTGTAAGTTTCGATAACCTGGGAAGCCGGTCTACTTTAATCAGCAATGCTTCGGAAAAGGAAATAAACAGGTTTTTCAACCTTGTAAAAGAGAGAATAAATTTATTGAAAGCATAATAAGCTGAAGTTAATTTTTAATCCTGTTTGTGGGGCAATTGATAAAGCTAATGTCATAAACTTTTTTTAATTTAAAGCTAATAGCACCTGCCAGGCTTCTTTAACTTTTTCGGCATCCAGTAATTCTTTTGCATACCAATGCAATTCCTTTTCCATTTCCTCGGGGTTTATAGAATAATACTGAATAATATTTTTTAGTGTATCATCAAAAAAGGATGGGTCAACAAGAGGGATTTCATGTACATTGGCAAGCTGGCCAAGGTTATTTCCTGTAAGTATTTTGCTGTTACGGATATCTGCGGGAAGCGCATCTACACCAATACCTAATTGTGTATTTGGTTTTTCTACTTTAAATAAATTGCTCTCATCCACTTTGCAATACCAATCGCCACCAAGCCTCGCTACATGCTGTATTTTGGTTTGGTCTATTTTATTGTTTTCATCTAAAATACTTTCGTCAATATGCATGCAGATAACTTTGCAGATTACTAAATTGCCGGCTCCTGCATCAGTACCTAAAGGCTTTACTTCATTTACTATACACTCTAATTTTATCTTGCTTTCCTTTACCATGGGAGGTTGTACCATGGTTGCTGCTTCCATTGTAAAACCAGCTTTTGTAAATTCATTTACACCTTTGGTAAACTCACAACTGGCCAACGATACCTGGTGAACCATATCGTAATCAACAATATTAATAACCACTTCTTTAACTTCCAGTACATTTTGTAATGTATGTTTGGTAGTATTATCCCTTACCCGCCTGGCGGGAGAAAAAATTACAATCGGTGGATTAGAAGAAAATAAATTGAAAAAACTGAAGGGACTTAAATTAATATTTCCTTCCTTATCTATTGTGGAGGCAAAACATATCGGCCTTGGTGCAATAGCATGCTGCAGGTAATTTTGAACATCCGAAGGTTTAATTTCTTTTAAGTTGATTACCATAATTATTTTACCGCAGAGAACATGAGTAAATAGAGTTTGCGCAGAGGTTATTAAAATTGATAAACTACTCTTTTAAAGCCATCCTTTAAAAGAGGGACATTGAAATTTATTAAATAACCTAAATTTTTATTATACAGTTTTAGATAAGTAATTACCTGTGCCAAAAATATTGGAGTAATTCCGTCAGAAGATTTGGTTTCAATAATTACTTCATTTTCTACCAAAAGATCTATTTCATAACATTTCCCCAAAGGAACTTCTTTATAGATTAGTTCTACCGGCACATGCATTTTAACAAATAATCCTCTTAATTCTAATTCTCTTTTTAGCGCAATTCGATAAGCAGATTCTAATAGCCCTGGCCCCAATTCTCTGTGAACAGTTATAGCTGCATCAAGAATAATTCCACCAATTTCATTTAGCCTCTCTTTGTCCATAGCAATCTATTTAAAAATAAATTCATCAAAAGCCTGCAATGAATTTTTAGTATTGGCTCTGCGTAAACTCAGCTTCTCCTATTCTCTGTGGTTAAACCTTCTTCAAAGCTAGTATTGAAAAATCATTTT
>JANYGZ010000013.1 GCA_025362235.1 Ferruginibacter sp.
AACCAGGCTATTGCCCAAAAATGCGGGAACTGCCACAAAAACTGGATCCCAAATAATATCCACCCGCCGATACCAACCTCACCGGTTGCTGCTACCCATCCAATTAAACAAGGCATGGCTCCGGGAATTGCCCCCACCAAAACGGCTACTGAATTAACTTTTTTGAGTGGCGTATAAACAAAGCCATACAATAACAAGCTAAACAAACCTACCAATGCACTTTGATAATTAAACCAATAAGCCAAAGTAAAAATTCCCAGAACCCCGGCAATTACTGCAAAAGCTGTTGCTTCATTTACACTCATCCTTCCACTGGCAACAGGCCTTTTGGCTGTACGTTTCATTAAGGCATCTGTATTTTTTTCCAGAACCTGGTTAATTGCATTGGCAGAACCTGTAATGAGCATTCCTCCTGCAAAAAGTAAAAGAACTGATATTACTTTTGACCGCACATATACTAACTCGTTTGGTGCAATCAAAAAACTTACAACGGTACTAAACACCACCATAAAACTCAACGTGAATTTGATTAACTGAAAATAATCTTTCACTTTAGCTGCCAATACAAAAGAAGTTGAATTGGCTATGATTGTATTTTCCTTCGACATAGTCCTTACCTTTTTTCTTCCAAAAAATCAGAAGAGCCCCGGTAATATTTTAAATGAACTTTTATTAATTGTCACAATTCCGACTCACTATATTTAATTCTACTGTTTACTCATCACATCCATTTTAATGATGGCTTTCGTTTTCGCCGATTGGTTCTGTTTGCTGAATAAAATCCCGTCCATCTTTACCATAATCATACGCACCACGATATACTTCAGGAATTTCGCCAGGCCAGTTACCGTGTCCGGGCCTGATTGGGGTTGTCCATTCCAATGTATTAGCTCCCCAAGGATTTGCTGTAGTTACTTTTCGTCCTTTAAAAATACTATGGAAGAAATTCACAACAAATAACAATTGCGCAGCAAATACTATTATAGAAACAAAGCTTATAAATTGATTTAAGCCTGCAAACATTTTAAATGATTCCCAGCCAGAAAAGTCATAATAACGGCGGGGCATACCTGCCAGGCCTTCGTAATGCATGGGCCAGAATATTAAATAAGCTCCAATAAGTGTTACCCAAAAATGTATATAGCCCAATGTGTTATTTAAAAACCTGCCGTACATTTTAGGGAACCATTGATATACCCCCGCAAACATTCCAAAGAAACCAGCCACACCCATCACAATATGAAAATGAGCAATAATAAAATAGGTATCATGTAAATGAATATCTAAAGAAGAGTTTCCTAAGAATATGCCTGTTAACCCGCCAGAAATAAACATGCTTACAAAACCAATGGCAAATAACATGGCAGGTGTAAACCTGATATTACCCCGCCACAATGTAGTAAGCCAGTTAAATACTTTAATAGCAGAAGGCACGGCAATTAATAAAGTAAGCAATACAAAAAATGCCCCCAGAAAAGGATTCAGCCCGGTTACAAACATATGATGTGCCCAAACCAAAAAGGCAAGAATGGCAATTGCAAACAATGAACCTACCATGGCCATGTACCCAAATATTGGTTTGCGGGAATTCACCGACATTACTTCCGAAGCCATGCCCATTGCAGGCAATATAATAATATATACTTCCGGATGACCAAGGAACCAAAACAAATGCTGGAATAAAATAGCGCTACCGCCTTCATTAGGCAGGATTTTTCCATTGATGTAAATATCACTTAAGAAAAAACTGGTTCCTAAATTTCTATCAAACAATAATAAAATAGCTCCGGATAATAATACCGGAAAAGATAATACTCCTAAAATAGCGGTAAACAATAAAGCCCAGATAGTAAGCGGCAGCCTTGTCATACTCATTCCTTTTGTACGAAGATTAAGAATGGTTGAAATATAATTTAATCCGCCCAATAGTGAACTAACAATAAACATAGCCATGCTTGCTAACCAAAGATCCATACCAATTTTAGAACCGCTGGAAGCATCGCCCAAAGCACTTAATGGAGGATAAATTGTCCAGCCGCCAGAAGCAGGCCCGGTTTGCACAAATAGAGAAGCAAACATAATTACAGAAGCAGTAAAGAAAAACCAATAACTCAACATATTGAGCATTGGTGATGCCATATCTCTTGCTCCTATTTGCAGGGGTATTAAAAAGTTGGCGAAAGTTCCGCTTAACCCTGCTGTTAATACAAAAAATACAAGGATTGTACCGTGCATTGTTACCAAGGCATAATAAAACTCAGGCTGCAATTTTCCACCTTTTGCCCAGTGGCCCAATAAATCTTCCAGCCATGGAAAAGTTGATTCCGGATAACCGAGCTGTAATCTAAATAATACAGAAAATAGGCCTCCTATAATAGCCCATATCATCCCTGTAATTAGGAATTGCTTGGCAATCATTTTATGATCCTGGCTAAAAACGTATTTGGAAATAAACGTTTCGTGATGATGATGTTCGTGATGTGCATCATGCCCTTCAAGAACATCTGTTTCGTGTAAAATTGCTGTGGTACTCATGTTCTTAAAATAATTTTTCGATAACCAATATTATTTTCCCGCAGTTATAGCTGCAAGAGGAGTTTGTTTTGCTGTACTGTCTGTTGTTGCAGGTGCTCCTGTTTTCGGCTTTTTATCGGGGAAAACCGTATAATATTCTGGCTCCTGCGATGCTAACCATTTTTTGTAATCCGCTTCGCTTTCAACAATAATTACGCCCCGCATAGAAAAGTGCCCTTTACCACACATCTGGTCGCAACTTAATTCGTATACAAAATTTGGATTACCCGATCTTATTTTCATTTCTTCAGTTGTATATATGGGCGTAAACCACAATGTTGTAGGTATCCCCGGAACTGCATCCATTTTCATCCTGAAATGAGACAAGCCTACATCATGTATTACATCCTGTGCATTAATTACAAATTTGATCGGTTTATTTACAGGGATATGCATTGTTGCCCCAACATGAATATCATCTAAGCTGGCAGGATCATTAAAATCTACACCCAGGCTATTAGCTCCTTTTGTCAATTTAAAGTTTTTCTTACCTAAAATATTATCCGGACCCGGGTAACGGAATTCCCAGCCAAACTGATGCCCGGTTACTTCAACCACTACTGCATCTTTTGGCGCATCGCTGGTAATTTTAAACCAGTATTTTAAACCGAATACAACCAATACAGTTAAAAATATAGCCGGCACTGTAGTCCAGAGTAATTCAAGTTTGGTATTATGCGGAAAGTAATAAACCTTGTTATCATCGTTTTCCTGGTATTTAAAAGCAAACCAAAACAATAATATTTGTGTTATTACAAATACTACACCGGTTACGCCGATAGTAATGTAAAGCATCAGGTCAATTTTTTGGCCCATTTCTGATGCAGCCCCTTGCGGAAATAACGTTTTACTATAGTACATATCATTGCACCACCATACACCTACAAGGCCTAGAATTAAAAAGGAAATCAGTAAAAAGGCGTTTATTTTATTAGTTTGTTTACGGGCCTTTTCTTCTCCTTTTAAAACGCTTACGTATTCACTAGCCTTCGCAATCTGAAAAATGACTACGAATATCATTACTACAATCGCTATCAACAAAATTTGTGTCATGCTGCAAAATTATTTTCTGTAATTGTTATTACTCTATTTTGTTTAACCGGTTTGCTTTAATTTAACAATCTATCAAACCAATTATTAATTCTTATTTTTCTAAACCTGATTATGTATGATGTATCATACTTTCTTTTAAGAAAGGATGATTT
The DNA here is from genome assembly GCA_025362235.1 of Ferruginibacter sp. Classification (GTDB taxonomy): domain Bacteria; phylum Bacteroidota; class Bacteroidia; order Chitinophagales; family Chitinophagaceae; genus Ferruginibacter. The sequence continues at coordinate 3,780 of JANYGZ010000013.1, forward strand.
TTTGCTGTTAAAGGATTGCTACTTAAGTAAAC
>JANYGZ010000045.1 GCA_025362235.1 Ferruginibacter sp.
GCTTTTGCATCCATCTAAAAATGACAAGGCCATCTGTCGTGTATCAATACGGCATTGGGCAAGCCGTATTGAAAAGCTGCTGCAATTGTTTTAAAACCTCTGCTGGCGGCACATACAATATAAGTAAGGGTATTGTTTTGCTATGTCCATGCCCAATGGTTTTTACCATTAATATTTACACCCGTTTCATCTGCGCCTATACAAGTGGCTTGTACTACTTTTTGTTTTATTGTATTGTACATGGGCAATGCTTTTTTTGCCATGCGTTGCAGTATATTATGGATGCCGCCTGTACTTATGGACAAACCCAACATCGTTTAAAAATTCTTTGGTTCTGTCATAAGGCAGGTATTGCCTTGCATGCAGGTAAACTATCAACGATTCTACATTGGGCCCATACTGTACAGGATTTGCTACATGCTTTGGAAAATCACTTACTGTTGTATGCCCACAACTGCATTGCTTTTTATATACCCGGTGTTCTATACATTTTAAAACAATAGTGGGTATATCTATTAACTGCCTGGTGCTTACTAATTTTTCAGGATGGCTGCTAAGGTTACTGCCACAACCGCTGCATACTGCAGGACTGTGTTTTATTGTTTCATCTACCTTGCTGCAGCACTCCAGGGTTGTTCCCTTATGCCCGGGTTGCCCGCCTGCTTTTCTATTAGTGGGTTCCCGTAAACTTTTGTTTTTTCTGGGGCGGTTTTGGTCTTGCGATGGGGGTATATGGCTATTGTTACTATTCTTTTTATTTTTTAAAAGAGCATTTTCTGCTTCAAGGGTTTTTACCTTTGCTTCTAATTGTTCTATTTTTTGCAGTAATGTTTGTAGGAGTGCCTGAATATCCAATGTAAAAAATACCTGCTTGCCGCAGGCAGGTTGAACTGCAAAGTTGAGCAACCAATATGCTGAAACCTAATGCTAAAGGCTATTGTATTCCACAAAACCAAAATGTTATTCACAAAAAAAACCCTCAAAAAGGCGATTTTTTAAAACAGCATCAAATGCAAGAGGTACAGCAAAAAAATAAAAAAACAAAAACATACAAGCAAAGGAAATTAGGTAGTTTTAGAACTGAATCGTTACCTAATTTTTTATAATCAATTATGCATTAATAAAACAGGCGGTATATTACATTTTATGTCAATAAATTAGCCACCGGATTATTTAATTTTACCAAAGAAGAAATTATATGTACGATAAAGAACAGACAAAAATTTTACAAAAGCAGACTACGGAATGGCTGACCTCAATAAATGCCATAAACAGCAAAGAATTTATCCCTGGCAATATTGAATCACTCAGGGATATACTTCGCTTTCATGAGAATCGGTATTATGTGCAAACAGACCCTCTGATAAGCGATTATGAATACGACAGTTTATATAAATTGCTGGAAAAATTTGAAAAAGAAGAGCCTAGTCTTGTAACTGAAAATTCGCCTACACAAAGGGTGGGTAAAGGATTGGTTAGTAATTTTCCAAAAGTGCAACATCTTGTACCCATGCTTTCTTTAGAGAATTCGTACAATGCTGCAGATTTACTTGACTGGGATAGAAAAGCAAGGGAACTTTCGGGCTTACCAGAAATTGAGTATTGTGTTGAACCCAAATTTGATGGTGCCAGTATTTCGATGATTTATGACAATAATCATTTGAACCGTTCCGCAACCCGTGGCGATGGTGTGGTGGGGGATGAAATTACACTAAACACCAGGCAAATAAAATCTGTTCCACTCACAGCAAAATTTAGTGAATATGGTATTGAACAGATTGAAATACGGGGAGAAGTGCTGATTAATAAAAGCAATTTTAAAAAATACAACGATAAACTTATAGAAGAAGGTATTCCGCCCTTTGCTAATCCAAGGAATTCAGCTGCAGGCTCTTTAAGAATAAAAGATACTGCAGAAGTAAGCCGTAGAAACCTGGAAGCATTTTTATATCATGTAAGTTATATAAGCAATACAGATGATCGTCAACCTCAAACCCATTCAGCCATGCTGGATATGCTTTGGAACCTTGGGTTTAGAAGCCCTAAAAAAGAAATGGTAGTGGTAAAGGGCATTGATAAAGTTATACAACAGGTTGAAGAATTTGAAGGTAGGCGGGATGAGCTGCCTTATGAAATTGACGGCATGGTGGTAAAAGTAAACGACCTACAGTTGCAGGATCGCTTCGGCATGACTTCTCATCATCCCCGTTGGGCAATTGCTTTTAAATTTAAAGCCAGGCAGGCAACCAGTAAATTATTATCGGTAGAGTTTCAGGTGGGCAGAACCGGCGCCGTTACACCTGTAGCAAAAATAGCTGCGGTTTTGGTTGGTGGAGTTACAGTAACCAGCATCTCTATCCATAATGAAGAGTACATCAAAGAAAAAAACCTGATGCTGAATGATACCATTCTGATTGAAAGAAGTGGTGATGTAATACCCCAGATAGTAAAGTCATTTGAAGAACTGCGTGACGGCAATGAAAAGCCCATACAGTTTCCAACACATTGCCCGGTATGCGGTGATTTGTTATTTAAGCCCGAAGAGGAAGCTGTATGGCGCTGCATCAATATTAACTGTGCCGCCCAGGTGGTGGAACGCATTATCCATTTTGTAAGTAAAGATGCCATGGATATAAAAAGTTTTGGTGAAGCGAATGTGCGCAAGTTTTATGAGTTGGGTTTAATAAAAGATGTTCCTGGTATTTATGAGTTAGATTTTGAAGCCGTTGGTAAATTGGATGGATTTGGCAAAAAATCATTGGATAATTTACAGGCTGCAATTAGTAATTCTAAAATGCAACCACTGCACCGTTTAATTTATGGCCTCGGCATTCGTTATGTAGGTGAAACTACTGCTAAAACACTGGCTAATTTTGTCAATCATTTATTGGAGTTTACAAATTATAGCGAAGAGCAACTACAAGCCCTGGAAGATGTTGGTATAAAAGTAGCAGCTAGCATTTATAGGTTTTTTAAAGATGCTGAAAATTTGGCGATGTTACAAAAATTGGAGCAACTGGGCGTATCATTAAAAAATCAAAAAAAGCAGGTAGCTATTAATGATTTATTGGCGGGGCAAACATTTTTATTCACCGGAACACTCAGCCAGTTAAAAAGAACCGATGCAGAAACGATGGTAGAAGAAAATGGCGGAAAAATTCTTGGCGGTGTAAGCAGTAAATTAAACTACCTTGTAGTAGGAGATGACGCAGGAAGCAAGCTTGAGAAAGCAAAAAAAATCCAGACCATAAAAATAATAAGTGAAGAAGATTTTATAAAAATGCTACCTACTTAGTAGAAATTAATTATATATTTATAGTGCGGCTTTAAAGAAAATGTATTATTCGCATTTATAGTGTTGTTTGCCCATGTAATAAATTTAAAATCATCCTATATGATTAAAAAAATACCAGGAGAAAAATGGACCCCCTTACAATTTGTTGGCCACACGATATTGCGCAAAAGATATGCGGTATCTTCACTCGGCAGGGCTGCCAGTTATTCCGAAGATGTAAATAAAGATGGCAAATTACTGAATGGCTCTGTAACCTCAGGTTACCGCACTTTAAATTTGCATTTAGAAAAAGGTAACGGCACCATTTATTTGCACAGGGAAATAGCCAAACTATTTTGCAAAAAAACTTCGCCCAAACATAAATATGTTATTCATATAAATCACAAAAAAGATGATAACCATTATAAAAATTTAAAATGGGCAACATTGGCTGAAGTTGGGAGCCACCAGCAAAAAAGCCCTCAAAAAATTGCTTACAAAAAACTACAGGCCAATAAAACAGAAGGGCTTAAATTAAATGCAACAAAGGTAAAAGCCATTAAAGAGGCCATCAATAATCCCAAACGCAAACTTACCTATAAATTAATGGCAGCTAAATATGGGGTAAGTGAAATGACATTGTATAGGATTAAAAGTGGAGAAAATTGGGGGAGGGTCAAATAAATTTAAAAATAAAAATATAACAGGGAACCAATATTGGTTCCTTTTTTATTGCCCTACATTTGTACCAATAATAAAATATATGCTGCAATCAACAACGATAAAATTTTTAAAAGACCTTCAAAATAACAATAACAAGCCCTGGTTTGATGAACATAGAAATATTTATAAAGCAGTAAAGGCAGATCTGCAATTAACAGTAGGTAAACTAATTCCTGCAATTGCAGCTTTTGATGAACCCATTGGCTCGTTGCAGGTAAAAGATTGCACTTTCCGCATTAACAGGGATGTACGGTTTAGTAAAAATAAAAGCCCTTATAAAAATAATATGGCCGCTTATTTTAGCAGGGGTGGAAAAAAAGCCAGTGTTGCAGGATATTATTTCCATTGCGAACCGGGTAAAAGTTATGCCGCAGGTGGTTTTTATTCACCAATGCCTGCTGAACTGGCTAAGGTAAGGCAGGAAATTGATTATAATTTCGATGAATGGAAAAAGATAATCGATAATAAAAACTTCAAAAAATATTTTACTAAAGGAGTTGAAGGACTAGAATCATTACAAAGGCCGCCAAAGGGATATGATGAAAATAACCCGGCCATCTATTATCTTAAAATGAAACATTTTATTGTAAGCAAACCTTTTACTGATGCAGAATTGCAAAACAAATCATTGGTAAAAGATGTGGCAAAAGTATTTGAAACGATAAAGCCAATGATTGATTTTTTAAACAGGGCTGTGGAATAGAATTGATACCCTTGGTTGTCAAAAAATCAATCATCAGGTTTTTGCATCAGTTTAATTTTATGCTCAATACTTTAAAACCGGGCATGCTACATTATCACCAACTTTATTAAACTTATATACCAATCCAACGGTATACGATTGATAAAAATCTTTTTTTTCAGGATTGGCTGCTAAACTAAACCCATCCAGATAATCAGTAAATGTGTACCTGAAAATTGTTTCAGCAGTTAATGACACTTTTTCGAACAGATAATATTCTACCCCTGCACCTACCGGCAATATTAATATCATCCCGGGAGGTGTATTTTTTAAATCTGCCGCAACCCCAGCTTCTACCCGGGGGTCGTTTACAAAAAAAGATTTATTTAAATTACTGCTACGGCTTACGTGTAAAAAACTCAGGCCAAGCCCGCCAAGCAAATAAGGCGAAATGCGTTTGCCTATTTCGTTATTATTGTTACCATACATGTTCCAGACAAACAATTCAGAAATTTCTTTTACCGAAGATGAGAAGCTGAGGTTGCGCTGCTGCCTGTAAGCCGGGCTGCTGTATAATGATTCATTGCCAGCCAATAAACCATACACAAGGTTAGTGCGTAAAATAAAAGAAGGGGTTAAAACTCTTGAAACGTAAAGGCCTGCTACAGGTTTTAATGTTTTAAAAGAACCTAAGGGAGATGGTGTCAGGTCGCCCATGTAAACAAAAACACCACCATTAATGCCCACCTGCCATTTACTTATTTTTAATTGGGCATTGCATAAGTCCATGCTTCCAATCATTACTAAAATAGTAAACACGCCTGCTTTGTTTGGTATACCCATGGTAATTTATTTTAAAAGGTTAACAATAAATTCCCATGCAGTCAGTTGATAAAATGCAGGTAAAAATCAGTTCATATAACGATGGGTATTAAAACTTACGGTTGTATAATGCCAAATGTAAAAAAATATTGTGTGGTATATCTTAAAGAAATCACAAAATGCGCCGACATAAATTTGCAAACGCAACAGGCATGCTAAAAAAGTAGTGGCCAGTGATAAAAATCACCGGCCTTGCTTACCTCTGAAACCACAAGAAAAATCTTTATTGAATATTTTTAACTAAGAATGTAATATTATGTAACATGTAACAATTTAAAAAACACCACAAATAGGGCAAATGGCCTTATCGGGAAGGCTTTCAAAAGATAAGAGGAAGTATAGAATTACCGAGCAGGCTGTAAAAATAATATTTTTTTTGAATAAAATATATTTTTTTTTATTTGTCTATCGCGGGCTTTCACCAGCTCTTTTTCTGTAAAGATCTAAAATTATAGTTTTTTACAGTTGTATTACTACTTTAAAGCTGCCTTTTTCTTAGGCATGTCAATGAAATCTATACCAAAAATTGTCCATATGCCATTTGATTTAACCATTAATTTCTTTGTAATGTAATTAAACCCCTAAAGCGATTATTAATAAAAACTAATAAGTGTTAGTTTTGCAAAAAAATAACCGGCTCAATGGCAAAAATACAATCAGGTGAAAACTCAACAAAAAAGGAAGCCATCATTCAAAAAGCAGCTTTTCTTTTTAAAACAAAAGGCTATAGTGCTACTTCTATGAGAGAACTTGCGGATTCACTTGGTGTTGAAGCGCCCAGTCTTTATAATTATATAGGTTCTAAAAGCGAATTGCTGCAAAGTATCTGTAGTAAAATGGCCAATGAATTTCACCTTAACCTTGATGTTGTTGAAAATAACACTGCAACTGCTGTTGCAAAAGTTGAAGCCATTGTACGGTTTCACATACAGAAAATGCTGAATAATTTTGACGAGGTTTTTGTTGCTAACCACGAGTGGAAACATTTAAAGGAACCTATGCTAAGCAGCTTTTTAAACCAACGCCGTAATTATGAAAAAAGGGTAATGGCAGTATTTGAAAATGGTATTGAAAAAAACGAATTAAGAATCACTAATCCTTATGTTGCAGTATTAACTATTTTGTCAGCAGTAAGAGGATTGGAGTTTTGGTATGGGCATAAAAAAAATGTAACGCAGGAGGAATTGGAAAACGAGATGGTAAAAAATTTATTGAATGGTATAGTAAAATAGCAATATGGCAGTACATTTTCATTCCTTACGGGTAAAAAATATTAAAAAAGAAACAGACAATTGTGTTTCTATAGCATTTGAAGTGCCACCAGAACTACAGGAACAATTTCAATTTACCCATGGTCAAAATATTACTATAAAAGCAATAATAGATGGAGAAGAGCTTCGCCGTTCTTATTCTATTTGTTCAACTCCATTTGAAATGGAATTAAAAGTTGCTGTAAAAAAAGTTGATGGGGGGAAATTTTCTGCATACGCCAATGAATATCTAAAAGCGGGTGACCTGCTCCAGGTAATGCCTCCCACAGGAAAATTCAATACGGCACTTGACCCCGAAAATAAAAAACAATATTTGGCATTTGCTGCCGGCAGTGGAATTACACCTATTATTTCAATTATAAAAACAATACTAAAAACAGAGCTCAATAGCAGTTTTACACTCGTGTATAGTAACCAAAGCAGAAGTTCAATTATTTTTTTTGAAGAGCTTGAAGGATTAAAAAATAAATACCTACAACGCTTTAATTTTATTCACTTACTGAGCAGGGAAAAAACGGATGCCTCAATTAACTTTGGAAGGATATCTACAGAAAAGTTAAAGGCGCTTTCTTCTTTACTTAATTATAAAAATACAGATGAATTTTTTATTTGCGGGCCCGAAGAAATGATTTTTTGTGTAAAAGATTTTTTGATTGCAAGTGGTATAACAACTACAAAAATTCATTTTGAATTATTTACTGTTCCCGGCCAAAAGGGTGTAGCCATACAAAATAAGGGCAATACAGATTCAGGTTTAAAAAGTATCATTAGTATTAAATTGGATGGTAGAACTATTGAGTTTGACCTGGCATTTGACAACGATTGCATTTTAGATGCTGCTTTAAAACAGGGCATCGATTTACCATTTGCCTGTAAAGGTGGCGTATGTGCAACCTGCCGTGCCAAGCTTTTAGAAGGAGAAGTTTCTATGAAGGTAAATTATGCTTTGGAACCAGAAGAAGTAGCCCAGGGATTTATCCTTACCTGTCAATCGCAGCCATTGACTAAAAAAATATTGATTGATTTTGATATAAAATAAAATTGCTGACAGTTTATATTTTATTGATAATTGCTAACAATTTTTTTTAGGATTTCATAAAAACTAACAATTGTTAGTTTTTATTATCTTTACAACGCAAAATTTATTATTATGGCTTTACAGGATGCTGACGCTTTATTTCAGCATAAAATTGATAATGAAATAAAAATTGAACCAAAAGATTTCATGCCTGAAGCTTATCGAAAAACAAATATCAGGCAGATAAGCCAGCATGCCCATAGTGAAATTGTAGGTATGTTACCCGAAGCTAATTGGATAAGCCGTGCTCCTTCTTTAAAACGAAAAGCAATTTTATTGGCTAAAGTACAGGATGAAGCAGGGCATGGACTATACCTGTATTCAGCCGCAGAAACATTGGGTACAAGCCGCGATGAAATGATTAACGACCTGCATATTGGCAAAGCAAAATATTCCAGCATTTTTAATTATCCCAGTTTAACATGGGCAGATATGGGTGTCATTGGGTGGCTGGTAGACGGGGCTGCAATTTTAAACCAGGTGGCATTATGCCGTACTTCGTATGGTCCTTATGCAAGGGCATTGGTCCGTATTTGTAAAGAAGAAAGTTTTCATCAGCGCCAGGGTTTTGATTCTTTATTGGTTTTAAGCAAGGGAACACCAGCACAAAAAGAAATGTGCCAGGATGCCATTAACCGGTGGTGGTGGCCAAGCCTTATGATGTTTGGGCCAAAGGATAGCGAGAGTACTAATAATGACCAAAGTATAAAATGGAAGATCAAAAGAAAAACCAATGATGAATTAAGGCAAAGTTTTGTAGACATGGCTGCCGAACAGGTAAAAGTATTGGGGATGGTTTTGCCCGATGAAAAATTAAAATGGAACAGTCAAAAAAACCAGTACGATTTTGGTGAAATAAATTGGGTTGAATTCTGGAACGTTGTAAAAGGAAATGGCCCATGTAATAAACAGCGTTTGGCTGCAAGGGTAAAAGCCCATGAGGATGGTGCCTGGGTTAGGGAAGCTGCAATAGCTTTTGCAGAGAAAAGAAAAATGAAAAGAGAAATTTTAAAAGAACCCGCTATTTAAATTTTTGAGTATGAAATTTTCAATAAAAAAATATTATTACGGCGATATCCCTGATGAAAATGCAGGGGGTGGAGAATTAAAAAAAACTGCTGCTCTCTCTCCAGATTCAAAAGGTTCGTGGCTACTATGGGAAATATTTATCCGTAGTAAACAAGGGCTCGATCATAAACATGCCGGCAGCCTTCATGCAGCAGATGCAGCCATGGCAATTGAAAATGCAAGAGATGTGTATACCCGCAGACAGGAAGGCGTAAGCATTTGGGCAGTGGAAAGCAAATATATTCATGCCACTAACCCGGATGAAGCTGAAAGTTTATATGAACCTGCCAGTGATAAAATTTACCGGCACCCATCTTTTTATGATTTGCCCGACGAGGTAAAGCATATGTAAGGTAGCCTCCCCAAGAGGGGCTTACGAAGCTTTTAATAATTTAAAGTATTTTATTAATGCAACAAGTTAACTCTGCAAATAATCAAACGGATTTAATTGAATTGGACTCTGGTAAAGTCCCTCTTTGGGAGGGATTTAGGGAGGCTTTTATTTTGCACCTTGCTGATAATGCACTTATTCTTGCCCAACGTAACAGTGAATGGTGTGGGCATGGTCCGGTTTTAGAACAGGATATTGCTATCACCAATATTTCTTTAGACTTATTAGGACAGGCAAGAAATTTGTATCAATATGCTGCGTTGCTTATCAATAAAGAACCTCATAATTTATCAGCAAGTTCTTTGCACAGCGGCGGAAAAGAGGTAACCGAAGACAGTCTTAGTTTTTTAAGAACTGAACGGGAATTTAAAAATTGCTTATTGGTAGAGCAGCCTAACGGAAATTGGGGATACACAATTTTACGACAATATTTATTTAGCGTATACCAGTTTCTGTTATATGGACAATTACAATATAGTGAAGATGAAAATCTTGCCGCTATTGCTGTTAAGTCTTTAAAAGAAGTTACCTATCATGTAAGGTGGAGCAGCGAATGGGTTATAAGGCTGGGTGATGGAACTGCAGAAAGTCATAAAAAAATGGTGCAGGCACTGGAAGAAGTATGGTCTTTTACAGGAGAATTATTTTTACCTGAACCCTATGAAAATGAAGCCATAACCGGCTTTGATTTGGTTGCTCTACAACATTCATGGCTTCAACAAATTACCAATGTCTTAAAAGAAGCGACGCTTTTTTCATCTGCACTTAATGAAAAAGTATTTATGCAAAGTGGAGGCAAAAAGGGTTTACATACTGAGCATATGGGATATATTTTAGCTGAATTACAATTCATGCAAAGAGCCTACCCCGATGCAGAATGGTAAAGCCCCCTAAATCCCCCAAGGGGGACTTTCGAAGGGTAAAATAATTCGAATAAATTTTATAAAATGGTAGTCACTGATAATAATAATTTTATTGAAAATATTACTGCAAATGAAAAAGCGGTAGCTGCCATCTGGAATTTATTAGAAGAAGTTTATGACCCTGAAATTCCTGTTCTTTCTATTATAGATTTAGGGATTGTAAGAGATGTTGTTTTAACATCTTCTGTTAATGAAAACATAGAAGCCACTATTGTAATTACCCCTACCTACTCAGGTTGCCCGGCAATGGATGCAATCAGTATGGATATCCGGCTTAAATTAATAGAACATGGTTATAAAAATATAAAAATCAACACTATGCTTTCTCCTGCATGGACAACTGAATGGATAAGTGAAACTGGTAAAGAGAAATTAAAAGCATATGGCATTGCACCACCTAATGCAAAACAAATTGTTTGTGATACAAAATTGTTTGTTGAACTGGAAGCCATTCAATGCCCAGTATGCAATTCCTATAGTACAAAATTAATCAGCCAGTTTGGTTCAACACCTTGTAAAGCCTTATATCAATGCCAGCATTGTAAAGAGCCTTTTGAGTATTTTAAATGTCACTAATTTTATCAAGTTTAATTGTTCATACTATTTGTTGCATCAAAAATTAATTTATGCCATCTATTCTTTTTGAAATAAAAAATTCACTTGCTTTTATTACGCTTAACCGGCCCGAGAAATTTAATTCTTTTAACAGGGAAATGGCGTTGCTTTTACAAAAAACTTTAGATGATTGTGCTGCCGATAAAAATATAAGGGCCATTTATTTAACCGGCACCGGGAAAGCATTTTGTGCAGGGCAAAACCTTGGAGAACTGACGGGTGAAAATGCACCCGGTTTTGAAGTGATATTAGCAGAGCATTATAACCCCATTATAACCAGGATAAGAACTATTGAAAAACCGGTCATATGTGCTGTTAACGGGGTAGCAGCAGGAGCCGGTGCAAATATCGCTTTATGTTGTGATGTAGTGGTAGCAAAAGCTTCAGCAACTTTTATACAGGCGTTTAGTAAAATTGGGTTAATACCTGATAGCGGCGGTACTTTTACTTTACCCCGTTTAATTGGTTTTCAAAAAGCATCTGCATTAATGATGCTCGGTGATAAAGTTTCCGCAGATGAAGCTGAAAAAATGGGAATGATTTATAAAGTTTTTACTGAGGACGTTTTTGAAGAGGAGAGCATAAAAATTGCTACCACTCTTTCTCAAATGCCCACAAAAAGTTTGGCATATACAAAGCAGGCATTGAATGCTTCGCTTGATAATTCCCTTGCAGCACAATTACAAAAAGAAGACGAGCTTCAATATAAAGCAGCACATACTGCTGATTATAAAGAAGGAGTTGCAGCTTTTATTGAAAAAAGATTACCTGTATTTAAAGGAGAGTAGGTATTATAAGTAAATAAAGTTTATAAAGTAAGTAAACCAATTATGGAAACAGATAGGGACTTATTAGCCGGGAAGGTTATTGGGCAGGTGATGCAAAAAGACTTGTTTAGCCAATGGCTTGGTATTGAAGTAGTGGAAATTAAAGAAGGCTATGCAAAAATTAAAATGACGGTACGCAATGAAATGATGAATGGCCTGGGAATTGTACATGGCGGCATTGCATTTTCCCTTGCAGATAGTTGTTTTGCTTTTGCCTGCAACAGCAGGAATGTTTTATCTGTTGCATTGGATACTTCTATTAATTTTTTAAAACCCATACATCCCGGCGATGAGTTAATTGCAGAAACCAAAGAATTACACAATGGAAAAGGTACCGGTCTTTATCATGTAACTATTACTAACCAGCATCAACACATTGTAGCCATTTTTAAAGGAACTTGTTTTCGTACCAACAAAACTTTGGTTAGTGTGTAGAGCATGAAAGGGATAAAAGTAAATAAGGGAAATAAAGTATGTTATTAACAGAGAAAATTTTGGATTTGAGGAACTTGAATTATGGAAAAAAGTAAGGGCTTTTAAAAACGATATTCGAAAGCTTGCCCTGCAATTTCCACAAGAAAAAAAATTCAGATTGACTGACCAACTTACATGAAGTTCCCGATTGATTAATTCTTTAATAACGGAAGGGCACGGAAGATTTACCTACCCGGATCAAATTCATTACTGTATACAGGCAAGGGGTTCATTAAGTGAAACCATCAATCATTAATTTGATGCATTTGACGAAGGTTACGTCACAGATATTGTATTGGTAGATTTTAAAAAGCAAGGAAAGGAAATTGAACGAATGTTAAATGGCTATATAATTTTCCTGCGCAAAAAAAGAGATGAACCAAAATACCAGACTATAGCTTCCCAATACTTTATTTACCTCATTTACTTTACATACTCAATTTACTTTTATACTTTAAATACCTTCTACACTTTATACATACAGGTAAGTAAAAACCCCGACCTTTGCTGCAATAATGGAAAAGTCAAATTTTATAGATTACATCAGAATTTTTTGCAGAAGTGGGCACGGAGGTGCAGGCAGCAGGCACTTTATGCGCACCAAATACAATGCCATGGCGGGCCCGGATGGAGGTGATGGCGGCAGGGGCGCACATATTATTTTAAGGGGCAGCTCACAATTATGGACATTGTTACACCTTCGGTATTATAAAAATGTATTGGGCGAAGATGGGGAGTCTGGCAGCAAAAACAATAGTACCGGCCGTTTTGGAAAAGATATTATTATTGAAGTGCCACTGGGTACCATTGCCAAAGATGAACTGACAGGCGTTAAAGAAGTGGAAATTTTAGAAGATGGCCAGGAGGTTATTTGGGTAAAAGGCGGACGGGGCGGATTGGGTAATGCTAATTTTAAAACAGCTACCAACCAGGCACCTGAATATGCGCAACCCGGTGAAACTGGTGTGGAAGGATGGAAATTACTGGAGCTAAAAGTACTGGCTGATGTTGGATTGGTTGGTTTTCCAAATGCAGGCAAATCAACTTTACTTTCTGTACTTACAGCAGCTAAACCAAAAATTGCCGATTATGCTTTTACTACCCTTGTACCGCAATTGGGCATGGTAGAATATAGGGATGGCAAAAGTTTTTGTATTGCTGATTTACCCGGTATTATTGAAGGTGCTGCAGAAGGAAAAGGTTTGGGTCACCGCTTTTTACGGCATATTGAACGCAATTCTATCTTGTTATTTTTAATACCTTCAGATTGCAGCGACCATAAAAAGGAATTTGAAATTTTGGTGAATGAACTTGAACAATACAATCCCGAAATGTTGCAAAAAGATTTTGTCATCGCTATCAGTAAAAGTGATATGCTTGATGATGAATTAAAAGCTGCCATTATAAAAGAACTCCCCCAAAAAATTCCACATATTTTTATTTCATCAGTAACAGGGATGGGGCTACCTGCGTTAAAAGACCTTCTTTGGTCTGTGATGAATCAACAGGTTCAAAAATAAATTAGCTGAATACTATATTAAAATACCTGAAAGATTTTTACAGTAAAGAATTTAACTGGGGGTATTTTTTACTGGTGCTGGTTATGCTGGCGGGTCTTATTTATCTTAATTACTGGCATAGCCTCGAAAAAAAATATATTGCTTCAGCCGCAACAAGGATATTCCGTTTTACAGGATATTACTTGTTATACTTTTTACCATTTGCCGTTGCATTTTTTTTACAATTAATTTTTTTTAAAGACTGTACTTATTATAAAAATGCCTGGTTTTGGGCGATACTTTTTTTAGCCCCCGCCTTTTTTTCATTCAGGGTAAATTTTAATTGGCAACACGATTGGATCACTAAAACATCGCCCGGTACTGACAAAGCGTTTTACCTGTATAGCATTAATTGGATAGTAAGGGTTTTTGTATTGCTGATACCTGTATTTATTATCTGGTATATAAAGGATAAAGCTATTCAGCCATTTTATGGCACAAAGCCATTGGATAGTGTAAGGCCATACCTGCTGATGCTGCTGGTTATGGTTCCTTTGATAGCAATAGCCAGTACTCAAGGCGATTTTTTGGCAATATACCCTAAAGCCAAATTGTTGAATGAAATACCCATGAATAACTGGACCGATAAATGGCGTTACCTTGTATTTGAACTCTGCTATGGTTTTGATTTTGTGAGCATTGAATTTTTCTTTCGAGGGTTTTTAATATTATCTCTGATGCGGATTTGCGGACTGCATTGTATTATTCCTGTAGCCTGTTTTTATTGCTCCATACATTTTGGTAAGCCAATGGGAGAAGCTATCAGCAGTTTTTTTGGCGGTACCTTACTGGGAATTATAGTCTATAACACCGGCTCTATATGGGGTGGATTGATTGTTCATTTGGGGATTGCCTGGATGATGGAAATTGGAGGATGGCTGGGTATTGTATTCAGCAAACTAAAATTAATAACAATGATGAAAAGTAGGTGACAAAATTGGAAATAAAAAAAAATAGCTTTATGAAATGCACTAAAAAATTGCTGATTTTTTTATCGTTAATTTCTTTTGTTGGTGTATTTGCTCAAAAAAATAATTACCACCCCAACCATTTTTATCCAACAGATGAATTAAAAGCCGACTTCAAATATTTACAATCATCTATTGAAAAGCATCATCCCAATTTATATTTATATACGCCAAAAGCAATCCTAAATATATTTTTTGATAGCCTGTATAATAGTATCGATCATCCACTTACGGTAGTAGAATTTTACAACATTATCACTTTATTAAATTCAAAAATTAAGGATGGACATACTATGTTTTTACCGGGAGAAGAAGCAACAAATTACCTGAATAAAAATGCCCCTTTTTTTCCATTCTATATTTTTACTACAGGAGATAAATTATTTGTAACTATGAATTGCTCTGCTGACACATCAATAAAAGCTGGGACAGAAATAGTAAGCATAAATGGGTTAGGTACAGCTGATATAATGAACCAGCTTATATCAAGGCAAATAAGAGATGGTAATAGCAAGACATATCCTATATGGATACTGACTAACTATTTTAAAGAATATTTTAGTTTCTCATTTGGACATCCTGCTTCTTTTTTTATAACATATAAAAATGATTCTTCTTCAGTTCAAATAAAAACTATTTACGCGTTACCAAAAGACAGTATCAGGCTTTACAGGCAAGCGAGGTATTTCAATAATATTCCCATCAGTAATGAAAACAAAGGAATTATTGTAGAAATAAATAAGGAGTTGAATACAGCAATATTAATTATTAAAAGTTTTGACAAAGAAATATTAAAGTCGGTATACAGCCAGAATTTTGAAACAACTATTACAAATGCATTCTGCCTAATTGAAAGCAACCATATCAATAACCTTGTATTGGATATTAGAAATAACCAGGGCGGTGATTTTAAATCGGGGCATTTGCTGTTATCTTATTTGCTAAAGCAAAAAATTCAGTTTCTTACCGATAGCAAAGGCTCCAGAACTATCGAGCCTTTAAAAAATAATTTTACAGGAAATTTATATATTCTTGTTAATGGCGGAACATTTTCAAATGCTGCCATTGTGAGCGCTTATTTAGAATCAACCAAAAGAGGCATTTTTATCGGCGAAGAAACAGCCGATAATAAAAATATTATCAGTGGCGATCCGATAGAGATAATTTTGCCCAACACTAAAATATCGGCCCAAATCTCTACTGTAAAATATTTAATTCAGAATAATTTTAACGACGGCCACGGTATATTACCAATTTATTACATGGTCAATGATATTAATAACATCCTTTTGAATAAAGACATTGTAAAAGATTTTTCATTAAAGCTTAT
>JANYGZ010000046.1 GCA_025362235.1 Ferruginibacter sp.
GCTTTTGCATCCATCTAAAAATGACAAGGCCATCTGTCGTGTATCAATACGGCATTGGGCAAGCCGTATTGAAAAGCTGCTGCAATTGTTTTAAAACCTCTGCTGGCGGCACATACAATATAAGTAAGGGTATTGTTTTGCCATGTCCATGCCGCTCCGGGAGTAATTTTTTATTGCAGCCATAAAGCGATATTTCTATTTGTAGTACACAGGGGGGGTCGTAAACCGACAGCTATTTTTAGCTTTGTTGCCGATGTATTTAAAAGCTTCATTCAGACGTAATCCCTACATCAACGATATTGCTGCTTACTACCGGTCGGTAGGCAGTTATCGTAATGAATTTGATAGGGTTTGCCATAAAACATTTTTAAATATTGGCTTTTGGGCAGATGCCACCAGAGAGCAAAAAGATAAAGTAGTTAATCATCTCAATGAAAGATATAAAAATGAATTGGCCCTTTTTGAAGAGCCAGATGAGCAAGTAGTGGAATGGGTAAATAGATTTTGGAACGGGATGATCCGATAGCTATCGGATGCAAAGAAAACCATCGACCGTACAACGATGGAAGAAAAGCACCGGCTGGTAAAAGTTAATACCATGAAACATAAAGAAGCAAGAGAGATAGGAACAGACCCGATAACTATCGGGTGGATATGTGCAAATACCTGGAATCAATTAAAACTTACAGAGTTATTTGAAGGGCTTGGCTGGAATGAAGAAAGGATTCAACTCGCCATGACACAAGTGATAAGCAGGGCGGTATATCCAGGCTCGGAACTGGCAACCAGTAAGTGGATAAAAGATAATTCAGCTGTCTGCGGTATTACAGGTTACGATGCAAATAAAATTACAAAAGACAAGCTCTATCAAAGTGCTTTAGGGTAGTATATAGTAGAGTGTGTAAACAGTTTTAGTGGTCTCCCCATCCCCTGCACCGTAGTGTAGCGTAGCGAAACGAAGGTGCAGGGGATGGGGAGCGATTTTTCACTAACTTTAAAACTTACACATTATGCAATCAAAAAACACAAAAGAGGATTTATTTCCCAAGGGGATATCTTTTTTGTAATCCCTCAAAAAGATAATGCTGGTTACAAAAGCATAAAAGAATTTTAAGCTTAAAGAAGACGAAGTTGCCGTTTTAAAAAATGAATTAATAGAAGTACTTATAAAACAGCGGTAGATGGTATTTCTATCCAAAAAACGCTGCAACTCAGAAGAATAGCCTATTACTCTGCCAAACACTCCGCCACATTTATATACATTAACAACTATTTTGAAATAGTAGCCATGCAGGTGGTAGAGATTTATAAAAACAGATGGCAAATAGAAAAGTTCTTTAAAAAATTAAAGCAAAACTTCCCATTAACTTACTTTTTAGGTGACAATGTGAACGCAATAGAAATACAAATTTGGTGTGCATTAATTGCCTTAATGCTTTTGCAGGTTTTGCATAAAGAGAATGCTTCTACTCTTGCATTTTCAATACTGGCGGCAATCGTCAGGTTGCATTTGATGAATTATATAAGCATAACGGATGTAATCAAACATTACAAGAAAAAACGGGAAAGAAAAAAAGCTATTTCACCTCATAGAGTACGGCACAGGGTAAAACCAGTACACCCCCTTTACAAGTTGTAATGCCTTTTTGAGGGTTTACAGATACTGCAACATTATATTTGTACAGATATTATTATATCTTGGACAACAACAATAATCAATTACGAGTATGCTGAAGAATAGCTCACCTCCAAAAAATAAAAAACTTCCACAAGCTACTAGTTTTTCATAGTTGTGGAAGTTAGCATTTTAAATTCACCAACCGGAGTCGGCCGTTTCAGGATTTAAAACTTTTTGCGTTTTTAGCGCTCCAGAAAATCTTTTTAAGGAATTAACTGGTTTCAGTGTTCGGTCTTTTGCCATCATCGCCTTTTACAGCATAGGCCAGGATATTGGTTCTTTGTTGGTCTTTCTGCCATCATCGCTTTTTACAGCATAGGCGGGATATTGGTTTTTGTTGGTTTTTCTGCCATTATGGTTTTTACACCACAACTTAGGATATCGATTCTATTCGGGTTTTTGGACCATCATCGCTTTTTACAGCATAGGTCCGGAATTTTGGATCTTGTGTTTTCCAGGGATTCGTTTCTTGTTTTTTACTGGATTGTTGGATAAAAATTTAAGATTGTTTATTGTTAAATTTCTTATACAAATATGCGACAGTTAGTAATGCAATACAAGAGCAGCATTACTCATATTTGCTTCTACATGAATTACGCAATAGATAGTAATTGCACAGAAATTTGACGGGGAGTTTTACGATATCAAAATTATCAGTGAACAAACCAGAAGGAGAGTGTTGAAATAAGTGTAAAAAAAAACTCCCACAAGCTACTAGTTTTTCATAGTCTGTGGAAGTCAGTTTTGTTCGCCTGCCGTAGCGGGCTTTTCAGGATTTAATTTTTGCGGGGTTAGCGCTCCAGAAAATCATGATGAATGAGTTATCTGGTTTCAGGTTCGGTCTTTGCCATCATCGCTTTTTAGGGCATAGGCTTTAGGATATTGTTTTTTCGGTTTTTTGAGCCATCATCGCTTTTTAAGGCATAGTCTCAGAATTTTGGATCTTGCGTTTTCGTAGGGAATTCGATTTTGTTGGTTTTGTTATTGGATAAAGATTTTATTTTGGTTTTACACGGTATTGAAATTGGTTTTACATCGGTATTGAAAAAAGAAAAAAACAAGAAGTTGACTGATATTGGACGTTACAGCTTTTCAACGATTTTGGATTTTAGCTATTTTTGATTTATCAGGATTTTTGGATATGATTGATATTTAATTCCTATCAATCAACTTCTGACACAAAGATGCGACGTTTAGTTTACCTGTGCTAGAGCAATACTGCCCTTATTTGCAACTACTGTAAATACGGATGACAGCGTAATAATTCAGTAACAGTATTGGGATACCTACTTATTTGCTCTCCGTAAAACTACCATTTTAAGCAGTAAAGCAACTGAATATTTATTGTACAATACCCTCTCAAATGCAGTATCCATCATTGTTTTAGGTAATTAAGCCAAGTGGAGGAAATTATTTGGTAAGGCTTTGAATAATATCGTATTTAGTAATAATATGAAACCTGCCAGTTTCATCTTTGCTTAAAACTGCCCCATTTTCCTTATTAATAAATTTACTTAGGCGCTCAACGGGGGTATCAAAAGCAACTTCCGGATAGGCTTTTTCCATAATAGTTTCTACAGATTGTAATTTTACATCTGCATCATTTAATATTTTATTAAATAACCCGCTTTCAGAAATAGCGCCGATACTACTGCCATTGCTTATTACGGGGATATTTTCTATATCATATTTTTTCATCAGTTCAATAGCTTCAGCTACTGTTTGTGAAGCAGATAGCGTAATTAATTTTTGTACACCCCGTCCATTAATAAGGTCTTTAAAAGTTTTCATTTCTAAAAAACCTCTTTCAAGCATCCATTCATCGTTGTACACCTTGGCAACATACCTGCTTCCATGATCATGAAATATCAATACCACCACATCATCTTTTTTCAGCTGATCTTTTAATTGCAACATGCCTTGTAGACAACTTCCCGCACTATAGCCACAAAACATGCCTTCTTCCTTCGCTATTCTGCGGGCCATTAAAGCACCATCCTTATCAGTAACTTTCGTAAAAGCATCTATCACACTCATATCATAATTAGCAGGTACAAAATCTTCGCCAAAACCCTCACTTATATAGGGGTATACTTCCTTATGATCCAGCTCGCCGGTATCAAAATACTTTTTTAACAGAGAGCCGTAACTATCTATTGCCCATACTTTTATTTTGGGATTTTTTTCCTTCAGGTACTTTCCTGTTCCAACAATGGTGCCGCCTGTTCCGGTGGCTACTACAAGGTGGGTAACTTTGCCTTCCGTTTGTTCCCAAATCTCAGGCCCTGTCTGTTCGTAATGTGCCAGTCTATTGGCTAAATTATCATATTGATTTACGTACCAGCTATTGGGTACTTCTATAGCCAGCCGTTTACTTACTGAATAGTAGGAGCGAGGATCGGCCGGATCTACATTGGTGGGGCAAACAATTACTTCAGCTCCTACAGCTTTTAAAATATCTGCTTTTTCTTTTGATTGTTTATCCGTAGTAGTAAAAATGCATTTATATCCTTTTACACATGCGGCAAGAGCCAGCCCCATCCCTGTATTACCGCTTGTGCCTTCTATAATAGTGCCGCCTGGTTTTATTTTACCTTCCTTTTCTGCAACTTCAAGCATTTTCAACGCCATCCTGTCTTTAATACTGTTACCAGGATTAAAATATTCAACTTTTGCCAACACTGTATAGGGAAGGTCTTTGGTAATTTTATTTAATTTAATAAGAGGAGTATTACCAATGGTTTCTAAAATACTATTGAGCCACATATAATTTTATTTTGCAGCAAAGGTAATTTATTGAGTTGGCACTATGATTACACTAATTATTACTAATTGCACTAATTAAGTTTATTTAATTCGCGCAATCAGTGTTTTTAAATTTGTGTAATTAGTGTAGAAAAAAAATTATTTAGATAATACCTCCAGCGATTTCAGTACAGCTTTATCCTGTGTATTTAGCATTTCATAAAAACCTTCGTTGAGCCATAGTTGCCGTGCAATAGAAGATTTAATACGGTTTACCAGCTCATCCTTTTCTTTTACTGAAATATTGTCCAATACAATGGAATCCTTTGCTGCTGCAGCTTTAAAGCTTTTCCAATTATCGTCGGTGAAGGTGAAACTTTTTGCAAAATCAGCAGGCGATTTATAGCTATTTAATTGTGCTTGATTTTGCAAATAATAGTGATAGGCAAAATCGCCGATTACTCCCTTAAAATATATTTTAGCTGAAGCGATACTGTAATCAGTGGTATCTATTGCTATAAAAATATCAGGAGTAATACCGCCACCGCCATAAACAATTTTGCCATTCTGAGTATGGAAAATTTTTGTAGTATCGTGTTTTACAGAATCGGCACTGTTTACTTCTCCATCATGAAAACGGTTCGTTACTTCATCATAGTACGCTTTTTCACCGTTAAGATATGGCCGTTGAATACTTCGGCCAATGGGAGTATAATACCTGGCGATGGTTAGCCGCAGCGCACTTCCGTCGCTAAGATCAAACTGTTCCTGTACAAGGCCCTTACCAAAACTTCTCCTTCCTATAATCGTTGCCCTGTTCCAATCCTGCAAGGCCCCAATTAATATTTCGCTGGCACTGGCAGTACCTTCATCTGCCAACACAACCAATTCACCTTTTTCAAAAAGGCCTGGTCTTTTACACCGATATTCTTTTTTGGCAAAATGAGTTCCTTCTGTATAGGTAATCAATTTATCTCCGTCTAAAAATTCATCTGCAATAGAAGTAGCTTCATCCAATATGCCACCACCATTGCCTCTAAGATCAAGTATTAGTTTTTTTAATCCTTGTTTTTGTAAATCTTCCAGGGCTTTCATAAACTCACGGTAAGTAACCTGCGAAAATTTATTAAGCCGTATATAACCAATGCCATTTTCAATAATATAACTGGCATCAACACTGCTAACCGGAATAATTCCTCTTGTAACAGTAAATGGTTGTGTCCGGCCATTTCGTAAAACAGTAATAACAACTTTTGTATTAAATTCACCTCTTAATAATTTTCTTATTCTATCAGCCGTTATTTTTTTTCCTGCAACAAGGGTATCTCCAACTTTAATAAATTTATCGCCTGTTTTTATACCGGCTTTAAAACTTGGCCCATCGGATATCACATTTATTACATTAATAGTATCCTCCATTAAATTAAATTCTACGCCAATACCAAAAAAATTTCCGGCAATATCATCATTAACACCTTGTAATTCATCTGCAGGTATAAAAACTGAGTGAGGGTCAAGCTTGTTCAACATAGCAGCAATAGCTGTATCAGTAAGCGAAGCCATTTTTACGCTATCAACATATTTGCTGTCGATAAGATCCATAATTTCCTGCAATGGCCTGCGCTTTTCTATGGAGAAAAATTTTTTACC
>JANYGZ010000065.1 GCA_025362235.1 Ferruginibacter sp.
GGCAACTTCATTAAAACTGATCCCTTTTTTATTATTATCATTAACAGGCATTGCTTTCCTGTTTACAACGGTCCATAAACTTTCATCCTGCTGGTCGGGTTCAATAACCTGGCTATATGCATACTCACCAAAGCCTAACAAAATCAATAAAAAATATTTCTTCAGCATATTTTTAATTTTAATCTGTTTTCAAGCTTTTTACAGGGTTTGCTACTGCTACTTTTATTGCCTGGAAACTAACCGTTATTATAGCAATAGAGATTGCAATCAGGCCGGTTGCTGCAAAAACGCTCCATCCAATATATATTCTGTATGCATAATCCTGTAGCCATTTGTGCATACAATACCATGCAACAGGAGAAGCAATTACTAATGCAAGTACAATAAGCTTTAGTAAATCTTTTGATATTAAGTGTATAATGCTTACAACAGATGCACCTAGTACTTTGCGTATGCCAATTTCTTTTGTACGGTTAACTGAAGCTAGTGCCGTTAAGCCGAATAAACCAAGACAGGCAAGAAAAACAGTAATGCCTCCTGCCCATCCGATAATGCTAGTCCACCGTGCCTCTGCTCTATAAAAATTATTTAAATTATCATCAAGAAAGCTATATTGAAAGGGAACATCCGCAACAACTTTATTCCATGCATTTTTTATACTATTTAATGCCGGGGCAGGATTACCCGGATTAATGCGAACATAAAATTTAAGCGGTTGAAAATTTGAAGGTTGACTGAATAATAATGCTTTCACTTCTTGCTTCAAAGAAAGAAAATTAAAATTTTTTATTACGCCAATTACCACGGGTGTGCGGTTTTCATCTCTCGAATATCCTTTTAACCTTAATCCCAAAATACTTTCAGCAGTTAAGCCTAAATCTTTCACTAATGTTTCATTTACAATAACTGAGTTCATTGAATCGGATGCTATTTCAGCACTGAAATTTCTGCCTGCTGCAAGCTGCATGTCCATTACTTTTATGTAATCTGCGCTTGTTGAATAGCGAAATATTTGTTCATGTTTTCCTTTATAATCAAAGCCTGCACTGTTATAACCTTCTTCACCCAAACCTACATCGGAACTTGTAATGGCAGATATTCGTGTTTGCGCTGATAACAGTTGTTTAAAAAGCGGATAAATTGTTTTACTATCAGTTCCTGCCGCATCAATCACCACTACATTTTCTTTATTGAAACCGGGGTTCTTTGAACGCATGAAATTGAGTTGCTGAAAAATAATAATAGTAGAAATAATAAGTACTGTTGAAACAACAAACTGAAACGTAATTAATGATTTTGTAAAATTGTTTGAACCGCTTAGCCTGATTTTATTTTTGATTGCTTCAATTGCTTTAAATCGTGACAGTACAGCAGCCGGATAACTGCCCGCTAATATCCCAACCATAATTATAAGTAAGCTAAACAACCATAATAACTGAGGATATTGTATTAAAGAAAACTCCAGATTTTTTTGTGCGATTTCATTAAAGAATGGAAGTAATAATTGCGCCAAAACTAAACCAAGTATGCCTGAAAATATGGTTAATATCAATGATTCAGTTAAAAATTGAAACACTAATTGTTTTCTGTTGCTTCCCATTACTTTTCTTACGCCTACTTCTTTAGCCCTGCCAGCTGACCTGCCAATTGCCAGCGTAGTAAAGTTGATGCAGGCAATAAACAATATCGCTGCTGCAATTGCTAATAATATCCAGATATATTTTGTATCAATACCAGTTTCACCACCTGCACTCACCTGTAAATTGGTATGGATATCTTTTAAAGGCTGTAAGCGAAAACTAACCGGGTATTCACTTTTTCCATTCCATAATCCTGCGCCTTTCAATTGCATTTCTTCATCAGGAAAATATTTTTTTCTGAACTGAGCAAATTTTATTGGATTACTTATAAGTGTTTTGCTATTATTTAATTCAACATAGGTTTGAAAGCCTGAATAATTCCAGTTGTTAACTGCAGGTTTGCCATAACTTGTCGTTTGAAAATAATCGAAATTTAATAACACATCAAATTGGATAGAAGAATTAACCGGTATATTGTCAGCCACAGCAGTTATGGTAAAAGGCTCGAATGTGCTGTCTGCTTTTATCTGCAAAATCCTTCCTACAACATTTGTTTCCCCAAACAATTGCAGCGCTTTGTCTTTTGTTATTACCACATTATGCTGATCTTTTAAAGCACCGGAAGCATCTCCATAAAGCAGCTTAAAAGAGAACATGCTGAAGAATTGAGGATCGGTAAATGCGATAGGCTGCTGCACCGATTTATTTGTTGTTTTTATAATTTTTTTATCCCATGAAGGTTGATACCGTGCATAATTCCTGACATCAGGAAAATCGCTTTTCATCGCAGGCCCTAATGGCAAATACAGTCCTGCATCACCATGATTTTGCATATTTGTTGCGTCCTGTGTCCATTCATAAACACGATAAATATTTTTTTCATTTTTAAAAAAACTATTATAGCTAAACTCATTTACTGCGTATAATAAAATCAGGCTGAAACAAGCCAACCCAACTGATAACCCGATAACATTAATACCTGCCAGAATCTTTTGAGATAAGAGGTTACGCCATGCAATTTTAAAATAATTTTTAAACATATAAGATGATTTATTGGTGTATGATTTATTGTTTCATTCACGTTTCACGATAATTATTCTGTTCTTAAACTTTTTACCGGGTTTGCCAATGCGGCTTTGATTGTTTGAAAGCTTATTGTAATTAATGCAATTAACACAGCTGCTACACCAGCTAACGCAAACACCCACCAACTAATATCTATTCTGTAGGCAAAATCCTGCAGCCATTGATGCATAAAAAAATATGCAACAGGTGACGCAATTATCAATGCAAAAAACACAAGCTTTAAAAAATCGATTGATAGCATTGAAACAATACTCATAACACCTGCGCCCAAAACCTTTCATATGCCTATTTCTTTTGTGCGTTGCTTTGCTGTAAACGTTGCCAAACCAAATAAGCCCATACACGAAATAAAAATAGCAATGCCCATTACAACATTCATTATTTGCTCTGTCTTTTCTTCTTTATCATACAATTTAGCAATGCTTTCATCGAAAAATTTATAATCAAACTTTTCATCAGGATATACATTCGCCCATAACCTTTATATCTGCGCTATAGTTTGTTTTAAGTTGTTTATTTGTTTTGTTTGTGTCAGAAGTTTTATACCAATAGTATTTGAACGTCTTTTAGATGTTGTTATAAATGTTGGGGCAATATGTTCGTGCATTGATTGCGAATGGAAATCTGCAATTATACCTACTATTGGCCCGGCTTTATCATAAGGTCCATCAGATTGTCCTATCCTAACCTTTTTACCGATTGCATCTTCTGGCTTTTCAAATCCCAGTTTTTTAGAGCAGGTTTCATTTATAAGAAATTCTTTCATCGTGTCTGAAGGCATTACATTTCTTCCTGCTATTAACTTAAGCTGATACAGGGGAACATAATTTTCATCGCCTGTTTGAAATTGTGCTTCAAATCCCTCATCACTACCTTCTGCAAGTTTTATAATAGTACCTGAAAGGTCTTTGGCAATTGGAGTTCCCATATCAACACTAACCATTTGAACGCCAGCAATATGTTTAATTTGCTGAGCGAGAAATCTTTTTTTATCAGCAGGATAATCTTTATTCGTTTGAAGATTGATAATTGCATCATAGGTAAATCCGAGATTTGTATTCAACTCAAAATTAACCTGGTTATCAATAATCAAAGTGCCGATAATAAAGACAAGTGAAATTGTAAACTGGAATACTATCAAACCTTTGCGTAAATAATTTTTCGAATTACCCGTTTGCGCACTTACGCCTTTAAGAATTAAAACAGGCAAATAAGAAGATAAAATTTTAGCCGGATAAAAACCTGCAAGCATGGAAGTAACTATTGTAACAAGCAATACAAACAGGAACGTTTGCGGGTTTACATGTAAACGAACACCCGTCGGAATAAATGTTTGAAATGAAGAAAGAAGAAGTGGTGTAACAGTAAGTGAAAGTATTACAGCAAAAAGCGTAATTAAAAATGTTTCGCTTAAAAATTGAAAAACAAGTGACGCTTTGCTACTACCTAAAACCTTACGAACGCCAATTTCTTTTGCCCTTTGCAAAGATTGCGCTGTAGATAAATTAACAAAATTAATTATTGCAATAAGTAAGATAAAAACTGCTAATGCCATTAAGCTATATAGTATAGATAAATTAGTTGTTCTTGAATAAGCATCCTGATAAAGAGAATTGAAATGCATGTCCGAAAGTGGCTGCAATGCAATAGAAACTTTTGCAAAACTTCCCATATCCATATTCGTCTTACTTAATGGTGCTATTTGTTTTTCAAATTGATTTGGAGTTGATCCTTTTGTAAGCTGTACAAAAGTTTGAGAATAGCGTGCCCAGTTTTGCGAGTTAGTAAAATCATATTGATCTTTCAAAAAGCTGTTTTGTATGGTAGCTGCTGAAATAAAATCTTTAAAAATAAAAGCAGAGTTTTCTGTATAATCTTTCACTATCCCTGATACAAATAATCGCAGTGAATCATTATAAATTATTTCCTTACCAATGATTTTGTTTAAAGAAGCAGAGCCAAAATATTGTCTCGCTTTGCTTTCTGTGAGGACAACGTGGAAAGGTGTCTGTATGGAAACCATGCTGCCGGCAAGCAATTCATATTTGAATATGTCAAAGTATGAAGCATCAGTAATAATTACATCGGATGTCTCTTCTTTTAGTTTAGGTGCATAAAATTTCTTTGCCTTATTACTACCTTCAGGAATTGTAACACTAGTATAATAGTTATGAAAC
>JANYGZ010000083.1 GCA_025362235.1 Ferruginibacter sp.
TTCGCCATCTCCTACATTTCCCTCCCCTATGGGGTTCTCTGCAAGAGAACGAACGTAGTTCAGGAGGGGCCGCTGCTCTTACTTCAATATCCCCCTGCTAATCACAATACGCTGCACCTCACTGGTACCTTCATATATCTGTGTTATCTTGGCATCCCTCATCATTCTTTCTACATGGTATTCTTTTACAAAACCATAGCCACCGTGTATTTGCACTGCTTCAGTGGCAACCCACATAGCCGTTTCGCTGGCAAAAACTTTTGCCATGCTGCTGCTAACGGTATAGTCTAACTGCTGGTCTTTTTCCCATGCAGCTTTTAAGCAAAGTAACCTTGCACATTCAATTTTAGTAGCCATATCTGCCAGTTTAAATTGTATTATCTGGTGCTGCATTATCTCTTTACCAAAAGCCTTGCGCTCTTTACTATATGCCAACGACCGTTCGTAGGCGCCACCGGCAATACCCAGTGCCTGCGATGCAATGCCTATACGTCCACCTGCAAGTGTTTTCATTGCAAACGTAAACCCAAAACCGTTTTCCCCAATACGGTTTTCCTTTGGCACTTGTACATCAGTGAACAAAATAGAATGTGTATCGCTGCCCCTGATGCCGAGTTTATTTTCTTTGGAACCAACCATCACACCGGGCCAGTTTTTTTCTACAATAAATACATTAATACCCCTGCTGCCTTTACTTGCATCTGTTTGGGCAATTACCAGGTATATGCTGGCACTGCTTCCATTGGTTATCCAGTTTTTGGTGCCATTTAATAAATAATAATCGCCCTTATCTTCAGCAGTTGTTTTTTGGGAAGTGGCATCACTGCCTGCTTCCGGTTCACTTAACAAAAATGCACCAATATACAATTGGTCATCTTTTTTTCCCTGCGCCAATGGTACCAGGTATTTCTGCTTTTGTTCTTCAGTACCAAATTCCTGCAGGCCATAGCATACCAGGCTGTTATTGACACTCATACATACGCTGACACTTGCATCCACTTTGCTGATCTCTTCCATCGCTAAAACATAGCTGATGGTATCCATTCCGCTACCGCCATATTCGGGCCTTGTCATCATACCCATAAAACCCAGGCCGGCTAATTTTTCAATTTGTTCTTTAGGAAATTTTTGTAGTTCATCCCTTTCAATTACGCCGGGCAAGCACTCTGTTACGGCAAAATCCCTTGCCGCTTTTTGTATCATCAGGTGCTCTTCTAAAAGTTGAAACTGCATAATCGAACATTTTAAAATTAGTTGTAAAAATAAGTTATCAAAACTAATGATCGTTAGTTTTATTATATTTTTATTAGGCGTATGTTATTAATATGAGTCAAATATTCGCTGATACTAATATCAGTTTGTAGTAAGCATTTATTTAAGTTGATAGAATAGTAAAATTTTTTACCAGCGAATAAAAAATGGCGTAAATATATTTACTAAGTAGTTTAGTATTGTTATATTTGATGTTCCAATGTATGCAATAGTAGATATAGAAACAACCGGCGGTTATGCTTCAGCAAATGGCATTACCGAAATTGCGGTATATGTTCATGATGGGGAAAGTGTGGTAAACCATTTTGAAACCCTTATTAATCCCCAACAAAAAATACCTTCCTACATAACAGCACTCACCGGCATTGATAATTTTATGGTAGCTGATGCGCCATTGTTTGAAGACATTGCAGCAGACTTATATGAATTATTAAACGATGTGGTATTTATTGCACACAATGTAAACTTCGATTATTCATTTGTAAAACACCATCTAAAAGCAGCAGGTTTTGAACTGACTGCAAAAAAATTATGTACAGTCAGGTTAAGCAGAAAAACTTTCCCTGGTTTACCTTCTTATAGCCTGGGTAACCTTTGCCGGTCGCTTGGTTTGCGCATCGATAACAGGCACCGTGCAGGAGGCGATGCAAAAGCCACGGTAAAATTATTTGAACATTGCCTTGTAAACGGCGGCGGTGTGCATGTGCATCAAATGTTAAAAAAATTATCTGCAGAACAATGGCTGCCACTGCATTTAACCAAGGCAGATATTGTAAAGCTGCCTGCTGGCCCAGGGGTATATTATTTTCATGATGCAAAAGATAAAATTGTTTATGTAGGCAAAGCCATCAACATAAAAAAAAGGGTCAGCAGCCATTTTACACATAACGATGGAGATAGAAAGCGACAGAATTTTTTACGTACCATTTGTAAAATAACTTATAAAGAATGTGCCACCGAACTGGAAGCAATTGTGCTGGAAAGTGCAGAAATTAAAAGGTTGTGGCCAAAATATAATTACAGTCAAAAACAACCGGCACAAAAGTTTGCGTTGTACCAGTTTGAAGATAACCGCGGCTACCTGCGATTGGCGATAGATAAAAAGAAAAAAAATATCCCTTCGTTATACTGTTTTAATTTATTGCACGAAGGATTGGTAATGCTAAAAAAAATGGTCAATGAATTTGAGCTGGATGAAAAACTATGTTTTATTGATAAAACTCCTATCAACGAAAAAGATATTTCTTTTTTAGATCCGCCCATAGTGTACAATGGCAAAATAAAAAAAGCCATAGAAGCACTGGAAGAACAATTACCCACATTTGCCGTAATGGATAAAGGTTTAAAAGCAGATGATAAACTTTGCCTGTTAATAGAAAGGGGAAGTTTTTGGGGAATGGGGTATTTGCCCTCCAACACTCCCATTACTACTGCCGATGAATTAAAAATGTATTTAAATCCGTACGCAGATAATGATACTATTCGCAACAGCATTTATTCATTTGTAGAAAAAAATCCGGGTAAGCGAATCAGTTTGCTTTCAACTGCTTAGAATCAGTTCAAAAAATGATTGGAAGTAGTTGGAGGCTGAACATCGCAGTTAGTGTCATGAAGAACGGTGCAAAGCCATTGCACTTATTTTCACCTATAATAAGATTTTTTGACATTTTTTGAAACTTCTATCTCAGCTTTGCAGATAAATTAATAATAGTATTAATTATGGAATTAATAAATATACCACATAGGGAAAATAAGAGTCAACTAACTTTTGTAAAGGCTGCAGATGTCGAATTTGTAAATCCAATCGAAAAATTTATGAACGATTTAATTGAGAGTTATAAAACTTTCAGATTAAGTAGTTACAAGTTTGCTTATAAGCATAATAACCCATCTCCAATTGGCAGAATGAGTATGGATGATATATTAATGGGATTGGAGCGGATGGGTCTTGAACGTTGGAGAAAAAAATATAAAGAAATAATGGAGACGGAGTTACCTGATAGTATCTTTCAAATATTAAATTGTAATGATAAAAATATTCAAAGTAAAATTCTCAAACCACCCTTTGAATTAACTACGCTTTCATTGCAAAAATTCATTATAAAGGCTTGGCAGCTTCAAGGGTTTAGATACAGTCAATATCGTTTTGAGCATATACAGAAAGGACTGAACCCACAAGAATTGCCCGAAGGATTTATTTTAAATGATAGTGGTGATGTAGAGGTATATGGCTCAACCTTGATGAAACCGGGGGAGTTAAAAAATGCTATTAAGCATAGAAAAGTTACAATAGCTAAATTTTTAGATAACGACTCAGAATGGCATTGCTTTTATTATAATTATAACAGTATTGATAGTAAGGAAGCAAACGAGTTGTCACATATTCATTACATTTCTAGCAACTGGACAATAAAAAGAAACATTGTGCTGGCAGAACTACGCAAAAGGCACCATTCGTTTACTTCAAGCGTGCATATAAATTATAAAAAAAAGCTGGTAGACAAATAAAATCTTTAGTTCTTCTTACCTTAATAAAATATTTATTCGTTGCCTCTTTGTTAAGACAATCAAGTATAATTTAAAAATTTCGTTATGACAATTCATTCAGCACGTAGTTACATCAAGACTTGGGATATTAAAGGTGACGATTTATCTGGGCAAAACAAATCTGTAGAACCCTACCCAGACATTACATTGACACCAGAACACCCAATAGATAAGGCATTTTTTATTATTAGCTGTTCAATTGACATTAGAAACACTAATGGAAATTATGCTAACTGCAGCGCCCAATCACATTTAAAATTTGAGAACGACAACAAACACCCAACAATTGAAGTTCTTTACGACATAGTTCGACAAGCCTATGACAATGCCAATAAACTTGTAGCCGACAAAACAAAGGGTACAAACTTTAGATTTTCTTTTCAGACTCCATCGTTTGACAAGATTCAACCGCTTTTGCATGCGGCAATTCTAAAGGCCTATCCTTTGAACTAAATAACCACGACGGTTTTCACATGAGTAAACTTAAAATTTGAAAGCTTAAGCTGCAATGTCAGTTGGCAAAATTCAAGTAGAGTTCCTTGCAGATTTAGGGTTCATTTAAAAAAACTATTTTTGTATC
>JANYGZ010000018.1 GCA_025362235.1 Ferruginibacter sp.
CAGGAACAAATCATTTTGCAATGAAGAACAAAATTTATCTGGCTGCCCAACAGGCGGCCTATAAAGAACTTAAAAACTTATCAACACCTAAAGCAGCATAAGGCACTTTTTAACTATACTATTTGCGTAAGGTGAGTAACTCATAACTTTCTACACCAACTGGTGTGTCTGCTTAATAATACCCATCACAAATACACTCTGTACCTTTCCCATGTTTTCTATCTGGCTTAATTTGTTTACATGAAAATCATAAAATGCATTCATATCCTCACATACCACCTTTAGCATAAAATCAAATTCACCGGAAATGCTGTAGCATTCTATCACCTCATTTAATGCCTGCATGGTGTCAATAAATTTTACCCCTGCTTTTTTACTATGTTCTTTTAACGACACATAGCAAATCACCATCAGGCCTTTTTTTACTTTTGCATGATCCAGTAATGTGGCATATTGTTTTATTACACCACTCGTTTCCATACGCTTTATACGCTCATGAACCGGAGTAGTGCTAAGGTGCATTTGGTCACTTATTTCTTTTACAGTTATACGTGCATTTTTTTGCAGCAGGTGCAATATGGCCATATCCTTACTATCAAGTGTAATTTGGTCCATAGTTGAATCTTCTTTTACGGTAGCTTTAGCCATGGTTTAAAAGTGCTTTATCCTGTATTAATAAACTTTTGTTATGCTTTATCCCAAAGTTATACAAATGTGCAGAATATTATTCTACCATTGTACATTTGTACCCTAAATAAAAAAATATGTCAACCATAACACAAAATTCAATCGATTTTAGCCTTAAATATAAGGTTACCGATATCAGCCTTGCAAGTTGGGGCCGAAAAGAAATCCGTTTAGCTGAAGCAGAAATGCCGGGCCTAATGGCATTAAGAGAAGAGTACGGTCCGAGCCAGCCACTAAAAGGCGCACGTATTGCAGGTTGCTTACACATGACCATACAAACCGCTGTTTTAATTGAAACATTGATTGCCCTTGGCGCCGAAGTTAAATGGAGCAGTTGTAATATCTTTTCTACGCAAGACCAGGCTGCTGCGGCTATTGCTGCTGAAGGCATTGGTGTTTTTGCCTGGAAGGGACAAACACAGCAGGAATCTGACTGGTGTATTGAACAGACTTTATTCTTTGGTGGTGCAGACCGTCCGTTGAATATGATATTGGATGATGGTGGAGATTTAACCAATATGGTATTGGATGTTTATCCTGAACTGATTGCCGGCATCAAAGGTTTATCAGAAGAAACTACCACTGGTGTTCACCGTTTGTATGAGAGAATGGAGAAAGGCACATTGCCTATGCCAGCTATCAACGTAAACGATTCTGTTACCAAATCTAAATTTGATAATAAGTATGGTTGTAAAGAAAGTTTGGTAGATGCTATTCGCCGTGCTACTGATGTTATGATGGCTGGTAAAGTTGCCGTTGTAGGAAGTTATGGTGATGTGGGTAAAGGTTCTGCTGCTTCGTTAAAAGGTGCAGGTTGCCGTGTTATTGTTACCGAAATTGATCCTATTTGTGCTTTACAGGCAGCAATGGATGGTTTTGAAGTAAAGCCAATGATTGAAGCTGTTAAAGAAGCTGACATTGTTGTTACAGCATCTGGTTGCCGCGACCTGATCACTGAAAAACATTTTCGTTTAATGAAAGATAAAGCCATCGTTTGTAATATCGGTCACTTCGATATCGAAATTGATATGGCATGGCTAAACGCTAATTATGGTGATACTAAAAACACCATCAAACCTCAGGTTGACATGTACACCATCGAAGGCAAAGATGTGATCATTTTGGCTGAAGGCCGTTTGGTAAATTTAGGTTGTGCAACAGGCCATCCATCATTTGTAATGAGTGCTTCTTTTACTAATCAAACTTTAGCACAAATTGAATTATGGTGCAACCCGGGTAAATACGAAAACAAAGTGTATGTATTACCAAAAGTTTTGGATGAAAAAGTTGCCCGTTTACACCTTGCAAAAATTGGTGTGGTGTTAGATGTTTTATCACCTGAACAAAGTGCTTACTTAGGCTTGCCAAAAGAAGGACCATTTAAGGTTGATCATTACCGTTATTAATATTTGAAGAAGCATTTTAATACGAACCCACTTCTATGGAAGTGGGTTTTTTATTTTGTAACCGGCAGAAGTAATTCTGCTAAACATTGTTGTGTCACTCACTTTTACGGCAAACCATTATGAAACTTTTATTGTAGCGTAGATTGTTTGAACGGTGATTTAGTAGGATTAATAAGATGTAATAGATTACTAAAATCTGATCCTCTTTAATCTACTAAATCTACTCATATCCCGGTTTAGAATCAAAATCGAAATTTTTAATGCCGGGCTGAATTATAAGTTTTGCTTCTTCGCTGAATCCACTCTTTCTGCTCCTTAAAGTGTTTAAACAAAGCAATTTTTGTATTTGTAAACAAAGCCAAAATCCTGTTATTAAAATCTACAACATCGCTAAGCTCGAAATCAAAATATACTTTCATTGCTATAATATAATTTTATAAATCTACATTTTTTTATATCTTCCTATTACTAAAATATTAGCGTTTAGCTTTTCTTGTAGTCGAAAACTGCGAAAATTTAAGAATATACAGAGAATAAGCAATAAATGCTCACGCCTGGCGTGGGATATTTGCTTTCTGTATAAGGTTTCTTCGCAGAACCTCGCCTATGAAAAGTTATGTGTCCTACGCTTTTTAATTTTTAACCCTTGCTGATTGGACGGCGGCATTATTTCTATTTATATGAAAGTCCTAAAATCCCCAGCGTTATTATTCGTACTTATTATACTAATATTTTCCTGCCAAAAAGAACCTGATTCAACAGTAGTTCCCCCAACTCAAAATGCTTCAATAATAGGGAAATGGGAACTAAAATTTGTATATGGTTCCTATTATAAAATCTCAACAAATCAAGTCATTTTAAGAGATTCAAATTACATACCTAATGAATGGCCTGGTTCTTACTTTGATTTTAAAACATCAGAAAAAATGTACGCCTATATGGATGGGAGTAATTTGATCTATGATTATAAGTTGGTATCAGGCAATAAAATTGACTTTACTGAATTTGGTGGAAACGATAAGTTTACTGCCGAAATTCAAAAGTTGCAGACTGACATTTTAGAGTTAAAGGTTTACAATATAAATAATACCGACCCGACAATAAGAGAAGAAGATTTGCTATATTTTGAAAAATGGTAACTACTAAATAATAACAAAAATATGAAAAGAAAAAAATTGCTAATAGTAGTTGGTATTATACTTGGGTTCCTTATTATAACAAATCCTTCCACTAAAAGATTTAAAGAATTTTGTGGTGTAAAATCTTATTCAGGACTTAAAAGAGAGCAAAAC
>JANYGZ010000066.1 GCA_025362235.1 Ferruginibacter sp.
AGTTCAGGCAACAGGCTTTCATCGGATGGAAGAGTTGTAAATGCTAACAATGTAATTACTAATGGGCCTTATGTAGAAATAAGCGAAGCCATAGGTGGTTATATTATTGTAAAATCTGCTACCATTGATGAAGCAGCAGAACTTGCTAAAGGCTGCCCAATAATAAAAATTGGTGGCAATGTAGAAGTGCGAACAGTTGTAACAATGGACGACAATAGCTAAACTTTCAAAAAAAGCCTTTGTACTTTTACCAAGGCTTTTTTATTATGAAACAAACAGAACTAATACCACATTTATTTAGAGCAGAATACAGAAAAATAACGGCTGTGCTTTGCAAACATTTTGGTATAGAGCATATCGAAATTGCAGAAGACATTGCAAGTGATACATTTTTAATGGCAACAGAAATGTGGGGGCTTAAAGGCTTACCGGAAAATCCTACAGCCTGGCTATACGTAGTGGCAAAAAATAAAGCAAAAGATTACTTTAAACACAACGCAATTTTTAATAATAAAGTTGCAAAAGGCATTTCAACTTCAATGCCTGTTATCGAAGAAACATACATTGATTTATCCGAGAAAAACATTACAGACAGTCAACTGCAAATGATGTTTGCTATTTGCAATCCTTCTATTTCTGTCGAAGCACAAATAGGCCTATCACTTCGCATTCTTTGTGGTTTTGGAATAGATGAAATTGCAGAAGCATTTTTAACAAAGAAAGAAACTATTAAAAA
Source organism: Ferruginibacter sp. (assembly GCA_025362235.1). Classification (GTDB taxonomy): domain Bacteria; phylum Bacteroidota; class Bacteroidia; order Chitinophagales; family Chitinophagaceae; genus Ferruginibacter. Next base: position 737 of record JANYGZ010000066.1, read on the forward strand.
GCGGCTTTTAAGAGCCAAAGAAGCGCTACGAAGGGAAAAAGTAAAAATTGAATTCCCACGCAATAACGAAATCAATAAACGTTTAGATACTGTTTTAACTACTTTGTATTTGCTTTTTACAGAAGGGTATTATTCTTCAAACCAAGACACTATTATTAGAAAAGAACTATGTGTGGAAGCAATGAGATTAACTTATTTATTGATAGAAAATGAAGCTACAAATATTCCAAAAGCTAATGCTTTGCTTTCTTTAATGTGTTTTCATTCATCAAGATTTGAAGCAAGAACAAATAGTAATGGAGAAATTATTTTGTATCAAGACCAGGACGAAACTCTTTGGAACAAGGAACTTATAGACAAAGGCGAATATTATTTAAACCTTGCATCTCAAGGCTATTCAATTAGTAAATATCATTTAGAAGCAGGCATTGCTTATTGGCATACAATTAAAACAGACACAAAAGAAAAATGGGAAAATATCTTACAACTGTATAATCAACTTTTACAAATTGAATATTCACCCATCGCTGCACTCAATAGAACTTATGCACTTTCAAAAGCAAGAAAAAAAGCAGAAGCAATTATTGAAGCCGAGAAATTGAATCTTGCTGAAAATCATTTATACCACTCACTTTTGGGAGAACTTTACAATAATATTGACCATGTAAAATCGGTTTCACATTTTAAGACTGCTTTGACACTTGCAAAATCATCAGCAGACAAAGCGTTTATTTCAAATAAAATCTTAAACTGTGGATAAAAAACCAACAGCCAACATTACCAATAATGGGGCTTGACCTGTATTTAGTCATCATTTTTTCAGGGCGGGTCACACGCTCTTTACTGGTAATTTTATTTCATGGCGTTGGTGGAGGAAATTCTTTAAACGTTTTATTAAATGATCACAAGGAATTTTTAAGCTACCTGAAGCAAAACGAAAAAGAGATTTGGATAGCCCCAATGATTGACGTGGCCAAATATATTAAACAATACCAGGCTCAAAGAAAATAAGCTGCATTTAAATAAGCGAATACCTCTTAAAAACTTTACATTTTTATTTACATTTCGTTTTGTTTCTTTAGGTCTGTTGGTGACCCAAATTAATAACCATGAATCTTAAAGCTCTACTCACACTTGCTTTTATTTTTACATTTACTTTTAAGAATTACTCTCAAAGCCCGGTAACAGATAATACAATCATCACTGGATTTGTACTGGACAAAGAAACCAATCAACCCCTCGCCTATGTAAGCATTGGCGTGTTGGATAAACCCCAGGGAACCGTAACTGATTCTGCCGGGCATTTTTCATTTTCGTTAAACAAGGATAATTTGTCCGATACATTGCAAATTAGTATAGTGGGTTATACTACCTCACGAATTGCTGTAACAGATTTTGTATCGGGAACTGACAAATCAATTAAATTAACGCAGCAAATTGAACAGCTTGCAGAAGTAACCATAACAAATACCATAACAAGGGCCAATACTGAAATCATTGGCAGGCAGGATGTAAATAAACTTGTCCAGGTTTCAGTTCATAATAAAAAAACTGCTGATGAAACGATTGGTTCTGAATTGGGAATGATGTATAAAACAAAAAAAGAAAATGCCATCCTCAAAGATTTCAATTTTTATGTTTCATCTAACAACTTCAACTACATCAAATTCAGGATAAATGTCTATTCAGTAAAAAACGAAATGCCGGACACTTTAATCTGCAACAAACAAATATTTGCAACTGCTGAAAACTTTAAAACTGACTGGATAAAAATAGACCTGGAACCCTATAACATTAAAGTTAAAGACAAATTTATTGTTACCATCCAATGGATAGAAAGCAGGATGGATAAACAAGAAAAACCTATAACAATTCTTCCTGTTTCGTTAACTCCGTTTTCAAAAAATTGCTATGCCAGAATTGCCAGTCAGGATAAATGGAAAAAAATGGGCGTAAACCTGAGCAGCTTTGTAACAATAGCGTATTGAAAAGTGGAATATTAGCTGCCTTTGCCTGCCAGGCTGCTATTCTGCACATTGTATTATTATTTGTTACCTTGTTGTTCTAAAATTATCACCATGCCAACACTGCAAATAGAACATGAAGTCCCCAACTATGAAGGATGGAAAAAAGCCTTCGACAGTAATCCAATTAACAGGAAACAATCCGGTGTAAAAAAGTATAGAATTTACAAGCCTTTAAATGATGCCAAATTAGTTATAGTTGAACTTGACTTTGACAATATGGATGACCTGGATAAAGCCCTTGGGGCATTGCAAAATTTGTGGAGCAAAGTTCAGGGCACGGTTATGACCAATCCAAAAACTAAAATACTTGAAATTATAGAATCAAAAGAAATTTAAGCGTTTTATTTCCGCGGTCGGTGTCCTGAGGCTGACCACGGGGCCAATTAAGTTTTCACAAAGTATTGATCAAACTATCTACCCACATTTTGTGCCACAGCATTTGGGTGAAACTACTAATTTATTAAATATGCAGTTAAATAATAAAGTAAATTACCTCTTAGTTAAATACTAAACAACCACCCCCTAAGAAGGTGGGTTGAAAACATCGGGCAAAGCCCTTTTAAAATCTGCGGAGTTTGAAATTTGAAAGTATTTTATATTTACATTGTATAAAAAAAATTCAGGCAAAGCCCACAGGACATTACCACCAGCAAAGCAGGTGGTTTTTCAAGACCAAATAAAGTAAATTACCTCTTAATCGTATCTTCAAAAAAATAATCATCATGATACTTCCATCTTTTCCATTTCAATTAATAGATTGGACTTCTATAAAAAAAGAAGAACACAAAGGTGTTACAGGAAAAGCATACTGGCAAATAATGATGATGAATGATACCAGGATAAGGATAGTAGAATATTCTGCCGGTTATGTTGCAGACCATTGGTGCAATAAGGGCCATATTATTTATTGTATTGAAGGCCAGATGGAAACAGAACTGGCAGATGGGAGAAAATGTATGCTCACCAAAGGGATGAGCTACCAGTTGGGTGATAACAATGAGGCACACCGCACCTCTACAAAAGATGGCTGCAGGTTATTTATAGTAGATTAATTTATAGCTTTACCTATACTGCAAAAGAGGTTCCGCAACCGCAGGTTGTGCTGGCATTTGGGTTTTTAAATGTAAACCCCCTGGAGTTTAAGCCTCCCTGCCAGTCCACTTCCATACCCATTAAATAAATACCATGCGATTTTTCCATGATACAGGGGATGCCCTCTATTTCAAAATTTCCATCCTTTTCTGTAGTTGTATCAAAACCCAATATATACGTCATGCCGCTGCAACCACCGCCTTTTACACCTACCCTTAGTAACTGTGTAGTATCAAATCCATCCACATTCATCAGCCGTTTAATTTCTGCAATGGCGCTGCTGGTGAAACTTACCGGTACGGCTATATCTAAAGTTGCTTGCATGTAATTTAAATTTATACAAAGGTAAAGCTTTTTAAAAAAAGGCGATAAACAGGCCTTTTCGAAAGCAGGAAATATTTGGTAATAGTTTGCCTTACATTTGTAAAAAAGAACGCATGATTGTATTAGAGATTACAATGCAGGATATGCAAACCATCCTGATTATTTTGGGCATTGTACTGGTGCTGGTACTGGGTGTTATGGTATATTTGATGACCGAATTTAAAAGCCTTAAAGCAACCGTTGACCTTAAACGCCCTGTTGCAGCTGACAATAGCCTTTTACGCCTGCAGGCCTACGAAAGGCTTACCCTGCTTACTGACAGGATAGCTTTAAAAAACCTGGTAACAAGAATGCACGATACACAATTTACTGCAAGGGAATTGGCCGCAGGTTTAATTGAAACAATCCGCAACGAGTATGAGCATAATATTACACAGCAAAATTATGTTAACCCCGAAGTATGGAAAGCGGTAACCAATTTAAAAGACCAGAATATTTATATCATTAACGAACTCACAGCTACCTTGCCGCCACAGGCCACCGCATTGGATTGCAGCCGCACCATTCTTCAATATACTACTGCCGATAATGCAGAATTGAGTGGCATTGTTTTAAATGCCATACAATATGAGGTTAAGAAACTGATTTAATAAAATATTTTTTGTGCTACTAAAGTGGATTTTTTTAAAGACTGCAAATGCCAACAGAAAAAAAAATATTTACAGATTCGGGTATCGAGATAAAAGAATTGTACCAGTCGACCGATATACAACCTGCTATTGAAATGCCGGGTGAATTTCCGTTTACAAGAGGTGTACAACCTGATATGTACAGGGGCAAATTATGGACGATGCGGCAATATGCTGGTTTTAGTACCGCTGAAGAAAGCAACAAACGGTACCATTATTTATTATCGCAGGGAGTTAGCGGGCTTAGTGTAGCTTTTGATTTGCCTACACAAATTGGTTATGACAGCGATCATGAACTGGCAGATGGCGAAGTAGGAAAAGTTGGCGTGGCCATCGATTCGCTGGAAGATATGGAAACACTTTTTGATGGTATTAAAGTGGAAGAGATTACTACCTCCATGACCATTAACGCTACCGGTTTTATTTTACTGGCTTTGTATGTTGCACTGGCAAAAAAGCAAGGTGCCGACCTGCAAAAAATTTCTGGCACCATACAAAACGATATCCTGAAAGAATATGCTGCAAGAGGAACATATATATATCCTCCAAAAGCTTCTATGCGTATCATCACAGATATTTTTGAGTGGTGTACCAACGAACTTCCCAAATGGAATACCATTTCAATTTCAGGTTATCATATAAGAGAAGCCGGTAGCACTGCCGTACAGGAAATTGCCTTTACATTAAGTAACGGTAAGGCTTATGTGCTGGCAGCATTGCAGAAAGGTATGGATATTAATATTTTTGGCAAACGCCTTTCCTTCTTTTTTAATGCTCACAACAACCTGTTTGAAGAAGTGGCCAAGTTCAGGGCAGCAAGAAGAATGTGGGCAATTATAATGAAAGAACTTGGCGCCACAGATCCAAAAGCAATGATGTTGCGCTTTCATACACAAACCGGCGGGGCCACGCTTACTGCACAACAACCTTTAAATAATGTTATAAGGGTAGCCATACAAACACTGGCTGCCGTATTGGGCGGTACACAAAGTTTACACACTAACGGGTATGATGAGGCGCTGAGCCTGCCTACCGAACAGGCCGCCATGATTGCTTTGCGTACCCAGCAAATTGTAGCCTTTGAAAGTGGGGCGCCAGACACAGTGGACCCTCTTGCCGGAAGCTATTTTATAGAAAGCCTTACCAATGAAGTTGAAGAAAGTGCAAAAAAAATAATTGAACAAATAGATGCAATGGGCGGTAGTGTAACTGCTATTGAGCAAGGTTTTATGCAGGATGAAATTGCCCGCAGTGCATACGAATACCAGCGTACAATTGAAACAGGTGATAAAATAATTGTTGGTGTAAATAAGTTTCAAACAGAAGAACAAAATACCACCCCTGGCTTTAAAATAGATGACAGTATAAGGGAAGTACAATGCAATAAGCTTAAAATTTTAAAAGCTAAAAGAGATAATCAAAAAGTAAAACATTGCCTGCTGCAAATAAAGCAAGCTGCAATAAATAATACCAACCTTATGCCGGTAGTTATTGAAGCAGTAGAAAATTATTGTACCCTCGGCGAAATTGCTGATGAGCTTAGAAAAGTATTTGGGGAACATAAGTAGCAACAAAGAAAACCTTAGTCAGAATTAATAAGGACTTTATGCTCCGACAAACCATACTTTTTATTATCTTTTTATTATCTTTCTTTTTATGATAACTTATAAACTAATTCCTTACTTATGTCTTCAATAGACGTTTACAAACATATTCATTTAGGCTTTATTGAATGCCCATCAGCTTATGGCTTTGTTTATTTGAACAATACCAGAAAAATGGCGATTTATGAATTGCTTGAAGATATTCCTTCTGATGAAGAAGACTTTGACGGAAAAGTAGGAGATATTCTTATCGGTGGTGGCAGTGGTGAAGCCCCGGCTTTTAAAATTTCAAATCCAATCGCTTTTCAATTTTTCACAGCAGACGAGGAAGCATTTTGCAATATAGAGTTTAAGCACTTGAATGACATTTTTAAAGCATTTTGGACACCAACAAAATCATATATTTTGTGCGAAGGGTTCACAAAATTGGGTTGGACAATTAATGTTGAAATTGAGATATGGCTCGCAGAAAATGTTTGCAAACTGCTAATAAAATCAATCTCAAAATTTTCGAGCTACAAAACAATGAAAATAGACTTATCTACAAATTTAATTTTTATACCCCCTGACTAAAATCGGAAAGGCGAACATAAGTAACACCAAAAAAATCAGGTAAATTTATTTACCCAACTCCAGCACCACTGTTTTATAAGAGCCCAGTGTAAAATCTTTTAAGGCTGTTTTAGTATTGGTAATTATATCTGTTGCCTGCGTAAACCCGTTTGTGCGTTCTGCATACTTACTGAACGAAATTGTTTTATCCGTTTTTGAAGTATTCATTACCACCATTACAGTCTGTTTATCGGTATACCTGAAGTAAGTATACAAGCCTTCTTCGGGCACATACTGCATCATTTTTCCATACATTAAAGCAGGTGATTTTTTTCTATAGTTTGCAAGCGTAAATACATGTACCCATATTTCATGATCCTTTACAGTTCTGCCACTCAGCTCAAATTTATTTTTTTTATCACCCGGAAACCCTCCCGGAAAATCGAGCCTTACATAACCATCGGTGGGTGTTGTAAAACCGGTTGTAGCCAATTCGTCGCCATAATATATTTGCGGAATACCTCTACAGGTAAACAGCCAGCAAAGCGAAGATTTATATTTATTCATATCCTCACCCACAAAAGAATAAAACCTGTTCATATCGTGGTTGTCAAGGAAAATCACATTACGCATGGGATCTTTGTAAACAAAATCCTGGGCCAATGTGGTGTACAAATTATTAACGCCGCTAACATCTCCAAAATCTTTTGTCATAGCATCCTGTATGCCCCATAAGGTTTGAAAATCAGTAGGTGCCTGCAGGTTACTTTTAAAAGGAATATTATAATTGTTTTGTACCAGATAACTTTGATTGGGAACACCATGTACCCAGGTCTCTCCAAATAAACTGATCTCCGGGTATTCATCCATCAATGCCTTATTACAATTATTCATAAACTCCAGGTCGTTATAAGCATAGGTATCAATGCGCCACCCGTCTATTCCAAATTCTTCTACCGACCAGATAGCATGTTGAATTAAAAAACTGGCAACAAAAGGATTGCCTTCATTCAGGTCGGGCATTTGTTTGGTAAACCATCCATCAACCATTTTCTTTTTGTCTATTGCAGATGCATAAGGATCAAAAACTGCCTGGTCTTTATAAGTGGTATTTGTATAATCGGGCCATTGATGCACCCAGTTTTTCATAGGCATATCCTGTATGGTAAAATGGTAAAGGCCGACATGGTTATACACTGCATCCTGAATTATTTTTATTCCTTTACTATGTGCTGCATCAACCAACTCGTGGTAGGCTTTATCTCCTCCTAACCTGGCATCAATTTTATAATGATTTGTAAAAGCATAGCCATGTTCGGTACGGTCGGGCATATCATTTTCTAAAACGGGGTTAAGCCATAAAGCTGTTACTCCTAAATTTTGTAAATAATCCAGGTGATTGATAATGCCTTTTAAATCGCCGCCATGCCGGTTAAAAACAGTATCACGGTTTAGTGACTGGTCCTTCATCCCCGCTATACGGTCGTTGGAAGTATCGCCATTGCTAAACCTGTCGGGCATAATCAGGTATATGAAATCACTTGAGTTTATACCCTGTGCAAAATCATCGCCCCTGTCTGCCCGTTTTGTTTTTATTTCAAAGTCAATTGTAAGAGGAGTATTTTCCTTGGTGATTTTTATTTTTGCTATTCCCGGTTTGGCTGTTGTTGATATAACAATGTCAAGAAAAACATAATTGGGGTTTTCAACTTTATCTACTTTTGTTAAGCTGATACCCGGATAAGCAATACTAAAATCGCTTTTGGCAATTGCATCACCATGGATCATTAACTGCAGTTTGTTCAACTTCATACCGGCCCACCAGTTGGCAGGATAGCATTGGTAACTATTTTGCTGTGCAAATGTTGCGACGGCAAAAAATGCAAAAAAGAAAACTATCAATAATTTTTTCATACGGGTTATTTTATTTTTATACGCAGTGTTAACAAGGCAGCAACAATCATCAGGCATCCCCCGAGAACAAGGGTATAAATGGCATTGCCATGAAATAAGTGTTTTGTAAAAAAGCCTAACAATGTAGCTGCAAGAATTTGAGGTATCACAATAAAAAAATTAAATATGCCCATGTAAACACCCATCTTATTAGAAGGTAAGGAGGCCGTTAACATGGAATAAGGCATGGATAAAATACTTGACCATGCAAGACCAATGCCTGCCATACTAATAATGAGCAGATATTTGTCTTTAAATACAAAAAAAGAAATTAACCCAATTCCGCCTGCTACCAAACAAATTAAATGCGTGGTTGGCCTTGATGTTTTTTTTGCCAATACAGGTAACAAAAAAGCAAACAAAGCAGCAAAGCCATTGTAAAAACCAAACAGTACTCCAACCCAATTTCCTATTTCATTGTAAGCAGGAGATGAGGTATCTGTAGTGTTGGAAATATTTTGCGCTAAGGCTGGTGTAGCATAAATCCACATAGAAAATAATGCAAACCATGTAAAAAACTGAACAACCGCCAGTTGCTTCATAGTATCTGGCATTTTGTACAAATCATTCACCACTTCTACCAGGCCATTCTTTTTATTATTTTTCCAAAAAAATCCGGCAAGTAATTGTATTAAACCAAAGCTGGCAATGCCAAGCGTTAATACATACAACTCCTTTTCAAGTGGCATTTCTTTATTCGAACCGTTGTAATAATAAAGCAGCAAGCTTAATATTGATCCTGTAGTTAACCATATAAAACCTTTATTGTAAAATGATTTTGCAGGTGTAGATATTATTGAATGATCTATCTGTTGCGATTCAACAGATTCAAAACTTTTTAATTCTGCAGGCGAATATTCTTTTGTAGTAAAAACAGTATAAGCAACCGATAGAAAAAATACGGCGGCACCAACGTAAAATGAAATTTTTACAGAGTCGGGTATAACGCCGGCAGCAGCTTCATTGGCAACGCCAAACTTTGTTAACAAAAATGGCAATATAGATGAAACTACCGCACCTATTCCAATAAAAAAACTTTGCATCGCAAAGCCTGATGTTCTTTGTTCGTCGGGCAGCATATCGCCAACAAAGGCCCTGAAAGGCTCCATTGAAATATTAATAGATGCATCCAATAACCAAAGCATAATAGCTGCCATCCACAATGCCCATACGTTTGGAAAAAAAATCAAGGCGAGAGAAGCAAGTATAGCACCAATTAAAAAGAAGGGCCTTCTTCGTCCCCATTTGGGAGACCATGTTTTATCACTGAGGTGACCGATAACCGGTTGCATAATTAAGCCTGTTAATGGAGCAGCAATCCACAAGATAGGTATATCATCAATTTTTGCGCCGAGTGATTGAAATATGCGGCTGACATTTGCATTCTGGAGTCCAAAGCCAAATTGTATACCCAAAAAACCCACACTCATATTGATGATTTGTGGTAAACTCAATATTGGCTTTTTTACAGTAATTAGTTGAGACATTGCAATCGTTTAAAAATATAAAAATTGTGTAGTACACACAATAGAAAATCCTATTAAAAATGGCTGTCTCAAAAGCCTGGTTTCACACAAAGAGACAAAGGATACAAAGTTCACGAAGAAGAAAGGCAATTCACTAACAGGGCATTGTTTTGTGACCTTTGTTTTTCGTTTCGGGCTTTGTGTGAAATAAATTTGACTTTTAAGACAGCCTGTTTAAAATTAATTAAATAACATATCCATCTGGTAAAACTGCTCCTTTCTTTATAACTACAATACCGTCTTTTACAGTATACAAAGAATGGTCGGAATTGGCAAGATGACTACCACCATTAATTCGCACATCGTTACCGATGCGGCAATTTTTATCAACGATGGTATTCTTAATATAACAACGGTCGCCAATACCTGATTGAGGTATTCCTTTATCAAGATTTACAGCTATTTCATTGATAGTTTCGTAATGATCATTACCCATAACATAACAACTTACAATGGTAGTGCCATGGCCAATTCGGCTCCTGACACCAATCACACTATTTTCAATTCTGCTGGCATTAATGATTGAACCTTCGGCAATAATAGTTTTTTCTAAAGTTGTACCACTTATTTTTGCTGGTGGCAGCATCCTTGCCCTTGTATATACCACTTTTTGATTATCAAATAAATTAAATGGAGGCAGATCTAAAGTCAATGCCAGGTTTGCTTCAAAGAAAGAATAAATATTTCCAATATCCGTCCAGTATCCTTCGTACTGGTAACTGATTACTTTATATTTTTCAATTGAAGTTGGAATAATTTCTTTACCGAAATCTGTAGCATCTGCTTTTTCTGTTTCTAAAAGATCAAACAATAGTTTTCTGTTAAAAACATAAATACCCATTGAGGCAAGGTAATTTCTTCCCTGCGCTTTCATTTCAGCTCCGGTATCACTCACCCATTCAGGCAGTAGTTCAACGCCTGGCTTTTCAATAAAACTGGTGATAACATTTTTGTCGTCGGCTTTTAAAATGCCGAATTCAGGTGCTTCCCTGTCGCCTACCGGAATTGTTGCAATAGAAATATCTGCATCGCTGGCAGCATGTGCGTCAATCATTTCTTCAAAATCCATTTGATATAACTGGTCGCCACTTAATATCAGGATGTACTCAAAATCGTAACTAACAATATGCCTCAGCGATTGCCGCACAGCATCTGCAGTTCCCTGAAACCAGGTTGAATTATCTGGGGTTTGCTCAGCAGCAAGTATGTCTACAAATCCCTTGCTAAACATACTAAACTGGTACGTATTTTTAATATGCTTGTTTAGTGAAGCAGAATTAAATTGTGTAAGAACAAGAATACGATTGAGGCTGCTATTGATACAATTGGAGATAGGTATATCTACCAAACGGTACTTACCGGCAATAGGCACGGCTGGTTTACTTCTGCTGGCTGTTAGCGGATATAATCTTGATCCTGACCCCCCACCCAATACAATTGAAATTACTGATTTGCTATCCATATGACTCTGGTTATTGGTTTAAAAAATGTAAATGCAATCTACTGTTAAATATATTAAAGTTTCTTAAAAAAACTACTGTAAACTATTGTATAAATTAATATACCTGTCGGCGCTATTTTCCCAACTATTATCAATTTTCATAATGGTAGTCCTGATTTTATTGATACGCTTGGGTTTTTTGTATAGTTCCAATGCACGGTGAACAGAATAAGTGATATCCCAAACGGTAGCATCATTAAAAACTATACCGTATCCACCAGGTTCGCCAACATCAATTACAGTATCACGCAGCCCGCCTGTATTTCGTACAATAGGTATGGTACCGTAGCGCATGGCATACATCTGGTTTAACCCACAGGGTTCTACCCTGCTTGGCATCAATAAAAAATCGGCGCCTGCATACATTTGATGGCTTAATTTTTCGTTGTACCCAATCTTTGAATTATAATAACCTACCAATTGGTTTTTCATATTTTCCAGCTCCCACTCTACGCCGGGTTCACCGCTGCCTAGTATCAAAAAACTCATGGTACCCTGCATGTGGTATACCGAATCGTAAATTGCCTGTGGTAATAAATCGGCAGCCTTTTCATGCACAAGCCGACCAATGAAAACAAACAGCGGTTTATCGATATCTAAATTATACAGGTCGCAAAGTACTTTTTTAGAAGCCAGTTTTCCTTCATGTACATTTTCAACACTAAAATTAGACTCTATATAAGTATCAACAGCCGGATCCCAAACTGAATCATCAATTCCATTTAAAATACCTATACATTTTCCTCTTTCATATTCAAATAAATTTTCGAGCCCATTGGCATTGTGGCGCATTTCTTCCAGGTAACTCTGGCTAACAGTGGTTACTTTCGAAGCACATTTAACAGCGCTGGCCAATGGATTTATATTTTTCTCCCAATCTAATTTACCCCACTCCCATGTATTCCAGTCAGGAATATAATTCGATTTATCCCAACCCATCCAGCCCTGGTATTGCGCATTGTGAATGGTAAGTACGGTTGGTATGACTGATAAATGCTGATAAGCATAACAATGTTTCATCATAAAAGGAATAAGCCCGGTATGGTGGTCATGTACGTGCACAATCTCCGGCTGATGGTTCCATTTACTTAACCAATCCACCACTGCAATTTGAAAAGCGGTAAACCTTTCTACATCATCACTATATCCGTAAACAGCTTCCCTGTCTAACAATCCATTGATGTCAACCAAAAAAAGGTCAAAACCAAGCTTGTTTGTTTTTTCTTTAATGATGGTATAATTAAACCAGTAATGCCCCATTGCGAAAGACCCTTTATGGGTAATATCAAAGTCATTTTCGTACAAAAATTTTGTACGGTACATGGGCATCACTACTTTGGCAATATGACCCAGTTGATTTTGGTATTTTGGCAAGGCACCTACCACATCTCCTAACCCACCGGCTTTTGCTACCGGATAACATTCAGCGCTAACATGTAATATTTCCATCGTTATAAAGTTTACTAAAAATCATTTCAATTTATGAATGTTTTTTCTTTGTACAATCATTGTATCAAAATAAAGCATATTTACTTTAACCGGTAAGCGGAGAAAAGCATTGATAATTTAAAATTGCAGGGTGGTAACTGTAATGCTGCAAAATAGTATCCATAAGTATCATGGGCTTACAATTTTTTAAACTGATTATACCTTGTAATGCCTTTCCTCCATTTATTTTTAATTGGCTTACAAAATGTTTATTTTTATTCAAGTAAACAAAAAAAATTATAACTTTCAACATTCTTAACAAAACTTAACGATTCAATTATGAGCCAACCAACTAAATGGTCACAATTCGGAACACTGATAACAGTGTTTTTTTTCTGGGGATTTGTAGCAGCCAGTAACGATATTTTAATTCCGGTATTTAAAAAAGCCTTTAGTTTGTCTCAGGCTCAAAGCCAATTAGTCTCTTTTGCTTTTTATGTGGCTTATACTGTTGGCTCAATTATTTACTTTGTTATTTCAAAATTAATTGGTGGTGACCTATTAAACAAAATCGGTTATAAAAATGGAATTGCTGTGGGATTAATTATTTCGGCTATTGGTACTTTGTTGTTTTATCCCGCTGCCAATTCATCTTCCTTTACTTTAATGATTACAGCATTGTTTATTGTTGGCCTGGGTTTTTCATTACAACAAATTGCAGCCAATCCCCTTGCAATCATTATGGGCGATCCTAAAACCGGCTCACAGCGATTAATCATGGCGGGGGGTGTAAATAATTTCGGTACTACGATTGGGCCACTGCTTGTAAGTTTTGCCATTTTTGGAAGTGTATCATCAGGCTCATCCGTGGCAAGTATTGAAAGTGTTAAAACACCTTATCTTATTGTTGGGCTTGCTTTTTTATTAGTTGCATTGTTTATAAAATTTTCTTCTGTTCCTAATAAAATTGATCTTGAACATTTAGCTGAAGAAGAAGCTATTGTTGGACAGGAAAAAATATTACATAAGTCTTCGGCATTTCAATATCCTCAGCTGGTGTTGGGCATGATTGCTATTTTTGTGTATGTCGGCGTAGAAGTATCTACTGCAAGTAATTTGCCGGCATATATGGAATCTCATTTGGGTGTACCTACCGAAAAGGTAGCTCCTTATATATCCTTATATTGGGCAAGTTTAATGATTGGCCGATGGACTGGTGCCGTAGGTGCTTTTGATGTGAGTATGGGCATGAAAAAGATACTCAATTTTTTATTACCATATCTCGCTTTTGGTGTTTTTTTATTGGTAAACACAATTGCCCAGCATGACGTCACTCAATTTTTTGTATATGCCTTTGTGATAGCAATTATGATAATCTGTGATATTCTAAGCAAGGGAAACCCTGCAAGAATGTTGCTTATTTTTTCAGCGATGGGCATTGCGGCATTGTGCATAGGTATGCTAACTTCAGGTATGGTAAGTGCATACGCATTTATAAGTGTAGGTTTATTTTGTAGTACACTATGGCCTTGTATTTTCACATTGGCTGTTGCAGGCCTGGGTAAAAATACTGGTCAGGGCAGTAGTTTACTTATTATGATGATTATGGGTGGAGGTGTAATTAGTATTTTACAGGGTGTACTTGCCGATAAAATAGGGATACAATTTAGTTACATTATTGGCATCGCCTGTTTTGCTTACCTTGCTTTTTATGCTATAAGGGCAAAAGCGGTTTTAAAATCACAGGGTATAGATTATGATGCTTTGAATGCAGAAGGAGGACATTAGAAATTAATAATAAGAAAGGTAGAATAATATGAAAAAGAAATATGCTGTAGGAATTGATATAGGAGGCACCACCGCCAAGTTTGGTATTGTTGATCGTAAAGGCAATATACTTGTGCAGGACCGTGTACCGAGCAATGAACATGAAGTAGTTGAAGATTTTATTGATGATATGTATGCCAAACTTTTTCCCATGATTGAAGAGTATGGCGGCACTGGTAATTTTGTGGGTATTGGCATGGGTGCCCCCAATGGGAATTTTTATACAGGCACTATTGATTATGCCCCTAATTTAAAATGGAAAGGAATTATCCCTATAGCCAACCTGGTTGAGAAAAAATTTGGTATGGTTACAAAGCTAACCAACGACGCCAATGCAGCAGCAGTAGGAGAAATGATGTATGGCTGTACCAAAAACATTAAACACTTTATTACCATTACCCTTGGTACAGGTGTAGGCAGTGGTATAGTTATAGATGGTAAAATTGTGTTGGGGCATGATGGTTTTGCCGGCGAACTGGGGCATACCATTATACGCCATGGTGGAAGGCCTCATAAAACCTCCGCACTAAAAGGTAGCCTGGAAGCTTATGCCTCAGCTACAGGCGTACGCGAAACTGCTATTGAAATGCTGACAGAACATCCTGAAGTAGAGAGTTTGTTGCGCAATTACACTATTAATGAATTAACAAGCGAAACTGTTTACGATTGTGCCATGCAGGGCGATACTATTGCCAACCGAATTTTTGAGTTTACCGGGCAAATACTGGGTGAATCGCTGGCCAATTTTGTAATGTTTTCATCACCAGAAGCCATCATTTTATTTGGTGGACTTACCAAGGCTGGCAACCTGTTGTTAAACCCTACACGCAAACATATGGAAGTAAACCTGCTGCCGATTTTTCAAAATAAGGTTAAGATTTTATTTAGTGAATTGAAAGAGGCAGATGCTGCAATTTTAGGGGCAAGTGCATTGGTATGGGATGTAAAGAAATAAAATATTTATGATACCCGTTTAACATGGGCAACCATTGTACATGACTTAAATTAAAAAAGCAACCAAATAATCCTGGTTGCTTTTTTTTTAATAGTATTGCTGAAATTACTACAAATCAAATTAATATTGCCAGACAAAGAAAATAAACTTCATGAAAAATGAAAATGCAAAATTGGGAACGTGGATATTTTTGATTACTTCAATAATTGTAATTGCAGGGTTCTTGATGAATAGTTATTATGAAAAGGAAGCTGGCTAAAGATTTTCATATAGTAGCCTGCGTAAAAATTGAGCGAATATATTTTCGAAGAGGAGGTATATTTATCGAGTTTGGATACTCTTTTAATCAGGTAAACTACCATACTGGATCTTTTAACGAAGCAAGTATCTCTAAGGAAAGTTACCACCAATATGAAGACGGGAAACAAAACATTTTAATCGTTTTTTTAAAGGAGAATCCTGGGGTTTTTGACATTTTAGAAAATGAAAATGATTTTAAAAAATTCAATATAATTCCTTCAGATACTGCAAACATTAAATGCGAAAATTTAATTTTGAATTAAGAACTGCTCAACATTCTCAGGAATTCAGCATTGGGGAATATGCTGTATTTTTCTATGCCTATGTTTATCAAGCAACCAACAATACCTGACTATCTTTTGATTATGATTAGTAATACAATAAAAAGTAAATTATAAGCTATTAACCAATATAGCTTTTTCATCTTCCCATTTACTCCTGCCCCATCCCGCAATTACGTGCTTATCGCTGTGATAGGAAGAACGAACCAATGGCCCACTTTCAACATAATCAAACCCCATTTCGTAACCGATTTCTCTTAACTCTTTAAATTCATCGGGATGAACAAAACGCTGTACCTGTAAATGTTTTTTGCTTGGTTGTAAATACTGCCCGATAGTGATAACATCTACTTCGCTGTCCCTTAAATCCTGCATTGTTTGCACCACTTCTTCCTTTAGCTCACCAAGGCCAAGCATGATGCCGCTTTTAGTGCGCATGCCACCTCTTTTAAGGATACGCAAGGTTTCCATACTGCGCCAGTATTTGGCTTGTATACGTACCTGCCTGGTTAACCGCTCAACTGTTTCAATATTATGAGATACTACTTCAGGGGCAGCATCAATAATGCGTTGTATATTTTCTGCTTCTGCCTTAAAGTCTGGAATCAGTGTTTCTAATGTGGTGTTTGCGTTTAATGCCTTGATAGCTTTGATGGTGTTGTACCATATAATTGAACCGCCATCTTTTATTTCATCCCTGTCTACAGATGTTACCACAGCATGTTTTACTTTCATCAGGTTAATGGCTTCAGCAACCCTTTGTGGCTCGTCCCAATCAATTGCTTCGGGGAGGCCTGTTGCCACTGCACAAAAACCACAGCTTCTTGTGCAGATGTTACCCAGTATCATAAACGTTGCAGTCCCTTCGCCCCAGCACTCACCCATATTCGGACAGTTACCACTTTCGCAAATAGTATGCAATTTGTGTGTATCAACTAAATTCCTTACATGTTTGTAATCTTCTCCAATGGGAAGTTTAACCCTTAACCAATCTGGCTTTTTTATTTTTGGTTCTGCTACTCCATCAATCACTGGTAGTTCTGTCATTCACTGAAGTTATAAATTAAAAATATTGCATCAACATTTAAACACCCTTCTTGTTTAAATGTTTAAGATTGCAGTAAAATATTGGGTGGCTATTTTCTTTTTCCAAACATTATAGTAACATAAGCATTTAAAAATAATTGCTCATATTTTGAATAGGCCAGTTGTGGGATTGCTTTAGTATAATATTCAGCTGTTACTCCAACATCAATTGCAGTAATAACTTCATTATACCTGCCATAATCGAACCTCAATGCTGCTTTGGCATAAACCCCAGGGGTAACTTTTAAATCATTCCAACCTTGCCCAAAGTTTGGGCCCGTAGCCTGCAAATTATAAAGATCTTTATTGTTGGTGAACAAGGCACTATCTGCACTTTGGTATTTTATAGCCTTTCTATAAAGTACCGGGCCTGCTGTATCGTATACATTAAGGTAATACGTTCTTAAAAATGCCATTGAAATACCCCCACCTACATTACCTGTAATACTAACACCGTTTTTATTGCTTTTATTCCCTAATAAAAACTGTTGTTGCACACCCAATTTTACGGGATAAAAATAATTTATTTTTCCAAATATCAATGGCGGCCCAGCGTATTGAGGATTGGTTTGCTTTTCTTCTTTAATATTTTTGCGTTCGGATATATCAAACTGAAACAAGAGTGATTTCTTTACCGACTGTGCCCGGCCTATTTCTAAAAATGCCCCGTACCCATCATTAATCATTTTAAAACCAACTGCTGTCGACTTGGCATAAGTAATAACCCCTTCTTCCTCCTGCTTTATCAATGCCTTGATTTTTTGCTGTTTGTCCTGCTTTTTTTCCGTTTTAGTTTGCTGTGCAAATAAACTGGGGGCAAAAGCCATTGTCAGAAAAATAAAAAATATTTTGCGCATAGTAATTTTTTACTTTAGTAAATTTATACAAAAATAGTAAAATGACAGCAACCATTCTTTATGAAGGTAATTTTAGATGCAATGCCCGGCATGTTCAAAGTAATATCGTAATAGAATCTGACGCTCCTACAGATAACCGGGGGAAAGGTGAACGGTTTTCTCCAACAGATCTTGTATGCACGGCCCTTGCAACCTGCATGATAACTACAATGGCTATGAAAGCCACTGACATGGGGATTGAATTAAAAGATACCAAGGTTGATGTAAAAAAACACATGGCAAGCGATCCAAGAAGGATTTCACAAATTGATGTGGCAGTCAGTTTTCCCAAAAATTTAACAATAAATGAGAAAGAAAAAATCATTTTACAAAGAACAGGTGATAATTGCCCGGTAATTAAAAGCCTTCACCCGGATGTAATAATAAATGCTACGTATACCTGGTGACAACTGTTTTTAATATCCGGTTGCCTATTGCACACTCTATACAGCGTTTTTTATTGCAGTATTCATTTTTTAACTGTATAAGCGCCTGTGAATCGAAAGCATTTTTATTTTCAATATGCAGGGCCGTAAAGGAATTCGTGATGCTGTTTTTTTCTGCAGCTATTTGTTCCATCCATTGCAGCGCTTTGTTTTTAAATGCTTCTTCCCTGTTATAAAGGCCGTAAGCAAAAACAATGGGAATAATTGTATTGATCAGCAAATTATTAATCATTTGTGTACCCGTATTTTTTTCTTTATACCCAGTTTGTTCATCAAAAATATAATGGTAATGCCAGTAATCATTGGCAGTAACATTTAATAAATTTTTTACTTCATTTAAGGAATGGCTTTCTTTAACAGCAGAAAATAAATGTGTACTTTTATTAATCAGCATTGCCAGTTGCGCCAATCTTACTGTTGGAAAATTAGCCGGCTGCATCCGTAAAAAAAACAGCGGCGCCTGTATTGGCTGCAGTTTATACTTAGCCTTATAAAACCGGTATTCTTTTTTTAACATTGCAGGATAATCATCTGCAAAATTATTTTCCAACAATCCTGCCTGCCCAAACAATAATGCTTCTAACTGGTGAATTTGATTTTTGTGTTTTGCCAAAATACTTACCGGCAGCGACCTGGCTATTTTTTCAAAAGCATCACTGTTAACTTTTATGCCAAAATTATTTGCAATCAACCACCAAAAAGTTTCTTCCCAATGCTGGTTATTTGCAGCAAGGTGATTAAAAATAACGGCCACTTTATTTTGCAAGCGTTCTGCCAATAAACGATCCTTCCAGCTTTTCCAGGTGAGCAAATCTACCTGTTGAATACTTTTTTCGCAGGGAATAAAACCAGTGGCATTCATCAGGTCATCATACCGTTTTAATAAAAATTTAGACACCCTGTTTTGCAATTCCAGCACAGGAAAGGATAATCCTGCATCCCTATCATTTTCCCAAACAACATGTAATATGATATTATTGTAATTTTTATCAGCGCTATGTCTGTGTGTGTGCCAATCAGACGATGCCAGGTGCAACTCTATATTACCTGCCCATACAGTTTGCCCCACAATAATTTTAGCTTCTAAAAAATCGGGGCCCTGGTTGGTATTTAATAACCCGGGATAAATTATTTTTAAATCTTCCCCATCAGCAGTTACCAGTTGAGTGTTGTTAAAATATTGAAACTGCCAGATGTATTGAAGTAATCTTTCCGTCATGATACCGGGTTTTGATTGTAATGATAAACAACGAACATTAAATATTTACCAAACTACAAAATCATATTCAACACTGCAATAGTGCCTGAACAACCCTGCTCACGGGTAATCCCATCACATTGTAAAAATCGCCGTTTACAGATTTTATACCAACTACGCCAATCCATTCCTGTATGGCATAGGAACCCGCTTTATCATATGGCTGGTATTTATCAACATAAAACTCTATTTGCTCAGTGCTTAAAGCATGAAACTCAACATCTGTTGCATCAGCAAAAGCAATTTCTTTACCGTTATGCAAAATAACCACACCTGTAATCACAGTATGCTTTTGTGCTGATAGTTGAGTTAAAATAGCAATAGCATCTGCCCTGTCTTTTGGTTTGCCGATTATTTGTTTATTTAATACTACAATAGTATCAGCTGCCAATATTGGTATGGTTGGCTGGCGTGTTTGCACAATGGCCAAAGCCTTATTACGGGCTATATGTATGGCAATTTCATCTACCGGTAAATTGTCAGGATATGATTCATCTGTTGACTGTACAATTATTTCAAAGGGTACTTCTGCCCATTCCAGTAATTGTTTACGACGGGGAGACTGGGAAGCCAAAATAATTTTGGTAATGGGGTTCATTATACAAACTTGATTTTTAAATGTAAGTAAGCCAATGGTCAATATTCACTATTCCCATAATATTTTTAAACATACAATTTAAAAAGAAGCATAGATACAATGCCGCTTAACATAACCAATTTAATAATACTGCTTACCTGGTGATATTGTTGTGTGTTTTGAGCTGTATATAACTTACGCAATATCCATATAAGGGGTGCTACAACCATTATTGAACAATAAAGTGTTGCTAACCACCAACCCAGTTGTAAAGCATAAAACAAAATAATAGATAAGGCGCCTGGTAAAACCACCAGCCAAACCCCTGCAAATACTTTGGAAGATGGTATTCCCCAAACAATCGGCATTGTTTTACAATTGTATTTTGCATCGCCCTGTATGTCTTCAATATCCTTTACCACTTCCCGTACCAGCGAAATAATAAATGCAAAGCCGGCATATAATACTGCAAATTTAAAAATGCGGTTCATTGCGGTAAAAATTTCTTGTGGAAATTGTATGGTAAAATGATAAGTATTATTGGCTGCAAAATAAAGAACCATGACCGTCCAGGCCGTTAATAATGAAATGATGATGTTTCCGGATAACAATTGTTTTTTAAAAGTGGTTGAGTAAACCCATAGCAATAAAGCACACAGAAGGTTTGCAATAATAATAATAAAGCTGGTTTTAAAAGAAACATAGAGGCTAATTAAAAGCCCTACAGAAGTAATAACCCAGTGTAATAAAATAGCGCTCCGCCGTTTAATTATTTTTTCAACCACCATTTTATCAGGCTTGTTTACCTGGTCAATATTTATATCAAAATAATCATTGATGATATACCCTGCAGCAGCAATAAAAACAGAGGCTGTCATTAGCAAATAAAAAATGGGTTGTGTTAGCGTATAGGGAAGCCCGCTATAACTTTCAGGTAGTGATGGAACAATAATACAGTAATAAAAAAGAGATTGCGTTAAAGCTATAAAAATAAGGTTTGGCCAACGTATTAAACGAAAAAAGGCAAATAATAATTTCATGCTTTATTGGTGTTATTGGATTAAGCATCGCATATGAAGATGAAATACTCACTATTTTATTTCGAAACTATCCCTGTTTCAAGATCCCAATGGCCATTTAATTTCAGTACTTTTTCTATTATATCTCTTCCACATCCCCTGCCGCCATTTACCGGAGAAATATATTTGGATATTTGTTTAATCTCGTTAACTGCATCTGCCGGGCAGCAGGGCAATCCAACCAGTTGCATTGCACTAAAATCGGGTATATCATCGCCCATATACAATACCTCTTCCCATTTTAAATGATGCTGCTGAACGTATTCCAGCAATTTTTCTTTTTTATCATGCACCCCTAAATAAATATCTTTTATACCTAGCCCTGCTAATCTATACTTTACCGGCGTTGATTTTCCGCCCGAAAGAATAACTACACGGTATCCTTTTTTTACAGCAAGCTGTAAACCAAAACCATCTTTAATATTCATGCTGCGTACCCAATCACCCTGTACTATTAACAACATATCCGTAGCCAATACACCATCCACATCAAAAACAAAAGTTTTTACCGGTTTAAATAATTCTAAAATATTCATAGTACAATAATAAGCAGCCCGCAATTTAACAGAAGTAAAAACTATCAGTCAATCAATTTATCAACTTTATTATTTTTGACTATCACGCCATTCATATACCCAACTGCTCTGTATCATTTCCAAATGGCCTTCATTACTTTGTTCAGGTGTACCTACAAAATTAGGAATTTCCAATACCCATTTGTGCAGGTCCGTAAAACGGATGCGGTATATTTTACTTTCCGTAAAATCATCGCCAAAACGCTCATGCAGCTTCATGGCTATGTCTTCGTAATCGTTCCAGTGTATGGGTGGTTCAAAGGTCATAAATAAAAAAATGCTAATTAGATAATCTACTAATGTTGTTAAAATTTGGTTCTTTTAAATAACTGATAAAAGCCTCACTGCTGAATAATTAACTAATAACTAATTCAGTTAATAAAATTTCTTATTCTCCTAAAA
The DNA here is from genome assembly GCA_025362235.1 of Ferruginibacter sp. Taxonomy (GTDB): domain Bacteria; phylum Bacteroidota; class Bacteroidia; order Chitinophagales; family Chitinophagaceae; genus Ferruginibacter. The sequence continues at coordinate 23,115 of JANYGZ010000066.1, forward strand.
ATTGTGTTTGATCAGGCAAAGTAAGTACAATATTACCATCTCCTTCCTGCAATACACACTGGCAACCCAATCGTGAATTAATGCGTGGACTTACTGCCCTGTCAATAAAATCTTCTTCCCTGTCATTCAGCTCTTCTAAAAATTCGTCTCCTTCATCAATATAAACATGGCAGGTGCTGCAGGCGCATACACCCCCGCAGTTATGATGAAGATTAATATCATTTTTTAAAGCAACTTCCAACAGTGACTGTCCATCCTCTATACCGGTAAAAGTAATTGGTTCAAGCCCTTTTTGTTGAAATCTAAAAGTAATAGTGTACATAATTTGTAAAGTTCGGGATGCAAACGTACAGTAGAATTACCAATTAAGGAAAACTTATACTAATTACCCAATGTTTACAATTTTGAAAAACTGCAATAGAAATTATATACTCACTTCTTTTGTTACTATTTAAAAAATTTGCATATAAAAAAGCATTTCGCTATTTTTCGCTTTCATTATTAATTTTATTACCGCCATTATGTTATACAATAAAATTTATTTAAAATTATTTCTTGCAACCCTTTTACTAAGTATGGTAAATGCATGCAATAACAGCAATGATAAAAAACAAACAAGCGATATAAAAAAAGATACTGTTGAAAAAAAAGCAGCAATACCTGAAAAAAGAATAACGCCAACCAAGGCGCCTGTTATAAATATAACAGATACCGTTTCAATAAAACAATTGGTGCTTTGTATGAAAGACAGTGCTGCCAACAGTGAACGTATTGGGATAAAATTAGCAGCAATATATGGTGTAAAACTTGGTGCAGTAATTAAAAAAAACAAGTTAAAAGTTACAGGCGCTCCAATGGCATGGTATAAAAGCCAAAAAGCACCCTTCTTTTTTGAAGCCGGTTTACCGGTAGATAAAAAACCTGCAAAATTACCCAAAGGTGTAACCATTAAACAAACAGGAAGCGACAGTGTTGTAGTGGCACATTTTTACGGGCCGTATGATCTAACGCCACAGGGATATACTGCGTTAGAAGACTGGATTAAAGATCATAAGAAAAAAATTATTCAAGCGCCTTATGAAGTATATGTTGGCGATCCGATGGATAAGAATGGTAAATTAATAGATCCCTATAAGGTACAAACTGATATTATTTTTACCTGGAAATAAGCTTCACGGATTCATAATACTATCTGTCATTTTCAAATAAATATTATGTATTGCCGGATATTGTGCCAGCAAACCCAAATGTTTTTGCAGAGTTTGAATATCTTTTCTGGCGGCAGGGCCTGTTCTCATTTCACCAGGTAAATGATGGCGGAGGCGAAGCGCTGTTTCTTCAATTAACGGCAATAACAATTTAAAATCTACCCCTTCTTTATTGCAATAATCTGCGGCTAGCGCATAAAGGTGATTAGTAAAATTGCTTACCAATACTGCTGCTACATGCAACTTTAGCCGCTGCTCATCGGTGGCAATATTCACGCTACCGGATATGGTATCTGCAAACTCCTGCAATGTTTTTAATGCTTCCGCTGTATTGGCATCTATCAATAAAGGAATATCCTGTTGCAGTTCCATATTTTGTTTTCGTAAACTTTGCAAAGGATACAAAACGCCATAATTATAAGTTACATTTTTAAGTACTTCTTTTGAAACAGAACCTGCTGTATGTACCACTAATTTATTTCCAAGGTGGTAGGTTTCATCAAGCTGGCTCATAGCGGTATCTGTAACTGCTATCAGGTACAGGTCTGCCGATTTATCAAGTACGCCACTATTATCTGCAAAAGAACAGCCCAATTCGTTAGCCAAAACTGCTGCATTGTCGGCTTTACGGCTAACAACCTGTAGCACTTCGTGCCCTGCTTTTTTAATAAGCCTCCCTAATACTGTAGCAACATTACCGGCACCCACAATTACAACTTTCATATTATTATCTTTGTTACATATGCAATTAAAACAAAAATTAGCAATAAGTTATATAAGAACAAAATTTAAACTGTTGTCGCTTATTTCAAAAAGAAAAACTGCAGAGAAAGTTTTTGAGCTATTTTGTATGCCACTTTTGAAATCGCCAACCCGGGCAAGAACTGTATTTACATGGGCCGAAATACTGCGTTTTAAAATGGACGGAGTAACTATACAGGGCTACAGATGGAACAAAGACAACCCACATAAGATATTAATTCTGCATGGCTTTGGATCTGCTGCATATAATTTTCACGCTTATATAGTAGCTATGCTCGACAAAGGGTACCAGGTACTTGCCTTTGATGCGCCGGCACATGGCAACAGCGAAGGACGCACTGTTAACGCCATGCAATATTGCGAAATGATTAAAAAAATAATTAAACTATATGGCCCTGTCAATGGCTTTCTGGCACATTCATTTGGTGGTATTGCCCTTAGCCTTGCAATGGAAAATGCCCCGCATGATGAAAATACCAAAATAGTTTTTATTGCTCCTGCTACTGAAACAACTACTGCTATTGATACTGCTTTTAAACTTTTAAAAATAAATGATAAAGCCGTACGGGATGAGTTTGACAGGATTATTTTTAATAAAGGTGGCCATCTTCCAAAATGGTACTCTATGAAAAGAGCGATGGAAAATATAAAGGCAACCATACTTTGGATACATGATGAAGATGATGATATAACGCCAGTTTCAGATGCCTTGAAGGTAAAAGAAAAAGGCTTTAAAAACATTGAGTTTATTATTACAAAAGGGCTGGGCCACCGAAATATATACAGGGATGCCGCTATAAGAAAAAGGGTAACAGCGTTTCTTTGATTGCAGCATTACCCTTTAATCAGCAAAAAATAGGCACCGTTTTTATTGCAAGTTTTTATATAAATCCTGTAGTTTTTATTAATTGCAACAGCACAATAATCCGCACTGTTTTCTATAGCAGTTTACAAGAAAAATTTTGATTTTTCAATTTTAAACTAATATTGCAGTTGAAATTGTTGTGCGAATCACGCTTCCGTTTGCGTAAAACCGCTATATAAAAAGTGTTTTGATGGAAAGGAATTAAACAAATTGTAATCACAAACAATTGAGCCCGGCCCTTTACTACAACGGTTTTCTATAACGATAAATGCCAGTAAAATAAAATGATTCATCTCCCTTGTACCTAATTTTACCAGGGATTGAGGTTTATAAACCCCATCTGCCGATGCCCTTTTACCAGGGAAAAAGCAAAAAATAAATTATGGCGAAAAATCTGTTAATAGTTGAGTCTCCTGCAAAAGCAAAAACCATTGAAGCTATTTTAGGAAAAGATTTTCAGGTAAAAAGTTGTTTTGGTCATATCCGCGACCTTGAAAAAAATGATATGGGCATTGATATCAATAATAATTTTAAGCCAAAATATATAGTTCCTGCTGATAAAGAACGGGTAGTAAAAGAATTAAAAAGCCTCGCTAAAAGCAGCGATGAAGTCTGGTTGGCATCGGATGAGGACCGTGAGGGCGAAAGTATAAGCTGGCATTTGGCGGAGGTTTTAAACCTTGATCCAAAGACTACCAAACGCATTGTTTTTCACGAAATCACTAAACCTGCCATTGAAAAAGCAGTAAAAAATCCACGTATAATTAATATGGACCTGGTAAATGCCCAACAGGCAAGAAGGATTGTTGACAGGCTGGTGGGTTTTGAATTAAGCCCGGTGTTATGGAGAAAAATTGGTAAAAGTGGCGGACTTAGTGCAGGACGTGTGCAAAGCGTTGCAGTAAAATTAATAGCAGAAAAAGAAAGAGAGATCAACCAGTTTTCGGCCGTAGGAAGTTTTAAAATTGAAGCTTCTTTATCCGCAACAGATTTAAATAACAAAACAGTTTCGTTTAAAGCAGAAGGAGCAAAATATACTCAAGAAGAAAATGCAGAAAAATTTTTGCAAACCTGCATAGGTGCAAAATATACCGTTAGCGACATACAGGTACGCCCCGGAAAACGTACGCCTGCTGCTCCTTTTACAACCAGTACACTACAGCAGGAAGCAAGCAGAAAATTAGGTTATGGTGTTGCAAAAACAATGTTGCTGGCGCAGAAATTATACGAAAGCGGAAAAATAACCTACATGCGTACTGATAGTGTAAGCCTTGGTGAAACAGCCATGGACGCTATAAAAACAACCATAACTAAAACATACGGAAATAAATATATACAGGTACGCCAATACAAAAATAAAAATGAAAGTGCACAGGAAGCACATGAAGCTATCAGGCCAACCTACATGGAAAATGCTACTGTAAACGATGCCGAACTTAGCCGCCTCTACGAATTGATATGGAAACGTACCATTGCTTCACAAATGAGTGATGCTGAACTGGAAAAAACAACTGCCAAAATAAATATCAGCACCAATAATGAAGAACTTACAGCTACAGGTGAAGTATTAAAATTCGACGGGTTTTTAAAAGTGTATATGGAAGGTACTGATGAGGATACAGAGGAAGAAAATGAAAAAGAAGGAGAAAGCCGCTTGCCTGATTTAACAATCGGCCAGTCGCTCGATTTCAACCAAATGACGGCCACTGAAAAATTTACAAAACATTCTGCAAGATACACAGAAGCGTCACTGGTAAAGAAGCTGGAAGAATTAGGCATTGGCAGGCCGAGTACTTATGCCCCAACTATTTCTACCATTATAAAAAGAACCTATGTAGAAAAGAAAGATAAGGAAGGTGTAAAAAGAACCTTTAGAATTTTAAAACTAAGAAATGATGCCATCCAAAAAATGATGGAGCAGGAAAATACCGGTGCCGAAAAATCAAAATTGTTTCCTACCGATCTTGGCCTGGTGGTAACTGATTTTTTAAACCAGCATTTTACCAAGGTTATGGACTACTCTTTTACTGCAAATATTGAAAAAGAATTTGATGAAATTGCAGATGGGAAAATGCAATGGAGTAAAATGGTGGAAGGTTTTTATACTCCATTTCATAGCGGTGTGGCACACACGCTGGAAACAGCAGAACGTGCAGTTGGTGAAAGAATGCTGGGCGTAAGCGAAGATGGTAAACCAATAACCGCACGCATGGGCCGCTATGGGCCAATGGTACAAATTGGCAGTCAGACCGATGAGGAAAAACCACGTTTTGCAAAATTAAAGGCGGGGCAAAGTATCGAAACAATTACACTGGAAGAAGCACAGGAACTATTTAAACTTCCATTAAGTTTAGGCGAATATGACAACCTGGAATTAAGTGTAAATATCGGCCGCTTTGGGCCTTATGTAAAATGGGGAGAACAATTTGTATCTATACCAAAAGGTGAAGATCTTTGGTCGGTAACACAGCAAAGAGCCATTGAAATTATTATGGCCCGTCAAAAAGAAGATGCACCCATTGCAATGTATGATGAAAAGCCTGTTACAAAAGGAAAGGGCCGCTTTGGCCCCTTTATTAAATGGAACGATTTGTTTATCAATATTCCACGGGCATATAATTTTGACACTCTCACTCAACAGGATTGCAATGAACTGATTGAGAAAAAAATGGAAAAGGAAGCCAACCGGTTTATCAGGCAATGGCCCGAAGAAAAGATAGCTATTGAAAATGGCCGCTGGGGCGCATTTATCCGCTTTGGCAAAAAAATGCTAAAGCTCGGATTAAATAAAGCCAATGCAAAATATACACCCGAAGAGCTTGCTGTTATTGAGCTGGATGAAATAAAGAAAATGATTATAGCGCAAGACCCAAAAACTTTTGACAAAAAAGCAGCGGTAAAAAAGAAGGCGGTTACAAAGAAAGCGGCGGTAAAAAAGAAAAAATAATTCTTTATGTCTGATGGCTGATTTGTTGATGTCTGATTTCTTTTAAATTGTTAGTCTTTTATTATTATAGTTGAAGTTTTCGATTTGAAAAATCTGATATCAAAACAGATTGACTATTCTTTTTATTGGAACAGCGATAAAGTTTATATATAACGTTGATTTATCTTGGGCTTTGATACTAAATACACCCTCCCCAGCGTTTAAAAAACAACTGATGCAAACATTGTACTTCTCAAAATCAGGTATCAGACATCAACAAATCAGACATTCCCGTTATGCTGACTTTACACTACGCCCTTAATAAAGAAGATTATAATAATTACTACATTTTTGTAACCTGGGATGCTCCCGAAAAACGGAAGAAAAGAAGCTTGTACTATCTCAAACAGATGGGGACCATTGTTTTATTTACAGCAGTATTTTTCTATACAGGCTTATTTGACAGGAGCAGTATTTTTGCCTTTATTGTTATTAGTTTTATTTTACTCACTTCCGTTGTGGCTATAACAGGTGTACGCTCTTCTATCAGGCAACAGGCAAAAAATATAAGTGATGACCCTGAAAATGCTTCTATTTTTATACCTGCTACGGTTTCCATTTCCGAAACAGGTATTTTGTTACAGGACTAATTCAGTGAACGAAAATACCAATGGGCTGCATTTACAAAGAAGCAGGAAAATAACAATTATTATTTTTTGTTTTATAGTTCCCTGGAAGCAATCATTATTCCTAAAAGAGTTTTTAAGCAGCCGGAACAAATATTATTTGATAACCTGCTTGCCCGCTTTTTGTCTTTTGATGCCGACCTTGGCCACCTGGTAAAAAACTAATACCCGCTATTTTGGTGCATTTAAAAAGTTAATCACACACCTGTGGAAAATTTTAACTTCTTTATATTACCGTATTTAACGAATTTCAATTACAAATAAAAAACCTTGATAGAAAACAAAGAGATATCAGCACTTTTTCATTTGATAGACGACCCGGATACCGATGTTTACGGTACGGTTAGTGATAAAATAATTTCCTTCGGTAAAGCCATTATTCCAAACCTGGAAGATCTTTGGGAAAATACATTGAATGAAGAAGTGCAGGAAAGAATTGAATTGCTGATTCATAAACTACACTTTCGCGACCTAAGCAATGATTTTATAAACTGGAAGAACGGAAGCTGCGAATTGCTGCAGGGTTCTTTGTTAACTGCACAATACCATTACCCTGAGATGCAGGCACTGCAAGCCTTACAGGAAATTGAGAAGATGCGCCGCAACATCTGGCTGGAGCTTAATAATTATCTTACGCCGCTTGAAAAAATAAACGTACTTACCAGTATCCTCTATAATTATTACAAACAAAAAGGTGTTGAAATTGCTTACAGCCAGCCGGAAGATTTTTTAATTAATAAAACACTCGAAACAAAAAAAGGGAATGCCATCAGCAACGGTATTATTTATTTAGTGTTGTGTGAGTTATTGGATATCCCGGTAAAAGCGATTAATATCCCCCGGCAGTTTATATTGGGTTATTTTGATTTGCAGTATGAGTTTATGAACCCTATCAGCCATTCATCGCAAAAAATAATTTTTTATATTGATCCGCTGAACGGGCAAATTTATTCGCATAAAGACATTGAGAGTTATTTTAAACGTATCAATGTACCTCCTACTACTTCTTATTTTAAGCAAATGGACAATAGGCGCATCATACAATTTTTGCTGGAAGAACTAAGTAAATGTTTTGATGATGACCGTAACCGTTATAAGATGGATGAGCTGCTGGCTATTGTAAAATTATTAGACGATTGATTTGAGATATGGTAATAAATCCGTTGTGATATTTCATGAACAACTTCCCTCTATTTGCAGATAGTTAAATTTCACTACTATTATAATAATTAAGAACAATCTAAGTAACTTGTTGTTACACTTTTAAAATAATTATACAATGAAAGCAAATATTGGCCTATCAGATAAAAATTCAAAAGAAGTTGCGGGCATTTTAAATAAGATACTGGCAGATGAATACCTACTCTATACCAAAACCAGGAATTATCATTGGAATATTGAGGGATCTAATTTTATGGAAATGCACCTCTTTTTTGAAAATCAATATACTGCTATTGATGAATCAATTGATGAAATTGCAGAAAGAGTAAGGCAGATTGGCCACTATGCCCAGGGAAGATTAACTGATTTTATTAAACAAAGCCAGTTGGTAGAGCAGGCGTATACAAGTGAACAACAAAAACAACTGAAAAATTTATTGGATGACCACGAAGCAATCATTCGTTTTTTAAGATTGCATATTGATATTTTTACTGATAAATATAAAGATGCTGGCAACGCAGATTTTATTACCGGCCTTATGGAAAAGCATGAAAAGATGGCCTGGTTTTTACGTTCTTACCTTAAATAATCTTAGCTGGATAAAGAGAACTGGTAAAAAAAATCGGTCTGTTTTATCCAGCCATTTTTTTCATAAACAGATTGTGCTTTATAATTATCAAAAGCCGTTTCCAGCAACAACCATTTGGTCCCGGTCTTACTGCCATATTCTTTTGCCTTATTTAGCAATGCGTCTGCAATGCCCTGCTCACGGGCATTTTCAGCAACAAACAAATCGTTTAGTAATAATGCCGGCTTTAATGAAACTGAGGAAAAAATAGGATACAATTGCGTAAACCCAACCGCTTCTTCATTTAAAAAAGCAATAAAAATAGTTGATTCGTTTTGGGAAATTCTTTCATATAAAAAATCACTTGCTGCTTCAATATCACTTGCCTGCTTATAAAAAACACGGTAAGCATTAAACAACGGAGCTATATATTTTACATCGTTAATACCAGCCTCTTTTATTTGTAATAACATAAAAAATTATTTAATTTTCAATATTACAACATTATTATACAACTAAAATAGTGAAATGATTACATGGGATGATTTTGAAAAAATAGATATGCGGTTAGGTACCATTACAGCAGTGGCTGATTTTCCAAAAGCAAAGAAACCCGCCTACCAGCTAACCATCGATTTCGGTGAATTGGGTATTAAAAAATCATCGGCACAAATAACCACTCTTTATACAAAGGAGCAATTAATTGGCAGGCAGGTTATTGCCGTGGTTAATTTTAAGCCCAAACAAATTGCAAATTTTGTAAGTGAATGTCTGGTGCTGGGCGTTTACAACCAGGATAATGAAGCAGTATTATTACAACCCTCTTAACCCGTTACAAATAGTTGCCGCATTGGTTAAACAGCGTAGAAGCGTTCTAAAAAAATACTTATTTTTTTAAAATTATCTTTATTCAATGTAAAAAAATGGTTCCTGCCTTCTTTGCGGCAAGCCACCAGTTCACTGTCTGATAATAGTTTTATATGGTGAGAGCAGGTGGGTTGAGAAAGTCCAGTAAGCTGTTGTACATCACCGCAACATATCTCTCCTTTATTGTATATTTCCTGGAGGATGGATAACCTGCATGGATCTGCGATAGCATTCATTGCTTTTTCTATAAACTTTGTCTCACTTTTAACTGTACTCATAACCAGGCATTTCCTTTATCAAAGAAATCAATTTTTTTTAGTTTGGCAATATTAATTCATTTAAATTTATCAATATATTTTTTATGTCTACAGCAATTGCATTATATAACTCTCCTATTGGTACTATTTTAATTGAATCAGCGGATGAATGTATAACTGCTTTGCTTTTTAGAGATGAAAAAAACGGGCAAGAAAAGGAGGAGGCTATAATTAATGATCAGGATAAAAGTGACGGGCTGATTAATAAATGCCAGCAACAATTGAAAGAATATTTTGAAGGCACTAGAAGGGAGTTTGATTTTCCCATTCAACAAAGCGGTACGGCTTTTCAACAAAAAATATGGGCAGGTCTTTTAGAGATTCCTTACGGAAAAACAATCAGTTACCTCGATCTGTCTAAAAGAACCGGTGATGCAAAAGCAATAAGAGCAGTTGGTACAACCAATGGTAAAAATCAATTAAGCATAGTGGTACCTTGTCATAGAGTTATAGGCAGCAATGGCGGTTTAACCGGCTATGCCGGCGGGTTGTGGCGAAAAAGATGGTTATTGGAACATGAAGGAAAATTTGCAAACGGTGTACAAACACTTTTTTAAATCTACCGGTCAGACGGAGACCGTCAGGCCGGTAGTGGCTATTTCATATCTACCGCAGTAAATGATAAAGGCAATAAGTAATTTGCTTTTTCAATGATGTACACTTCGCCTTTAAGGCCAGCTAAAATAATTTTTATTGGCTGATGTGTACGGTCTTCATATTCTGCAAGGCTTTGACGGCAAATACCACAAGGTGATATCGGGCTTTTACTTTCGCCTTTTAAATTATCATAACTGATTGCCATTGTAATAATAGCTGCTGTACCGTATTGCGAAGCAATGGCAGAAAGCAATACCCTTTCGGCACAAATGCCCACCGGGTACGATGCATTTTCCTGGTTGGTGGCTGTTACTATCGTTCCATTGGCCAGTATAGCGGCAGCGCCTACACGAAAATTTGAATAAGGTGCATAAGCCTGTTGGGTGATGGCTCTTGCCTGCTCTAATAATTCGCTGTCACTTTCATTTAATTCTTCGGAGGAATAATATATTTCTACTGCAAAGGGAATATCTTTTTTTATCATCGAACTTATTTTAAATATACGTTAGCAAATTTCCGGCTATTGATTTTCTATAATTAGTACAATAAAAAAACCTCCTTACATTACTATAAGGAGGATGTTCTATATTTTGAAATTACGATTAAATATCAATAACAATTAATTTATCCAGCGGAACAATCTTTTCCATCTTGGGCCACCTTCCCAGCTAAACCAAATCAGTGAAGCTTTACCCACTACATGGTCTTCGGGTACAAAGCCCCAATATCGGCTGTCTAATGAATTGTGGCGGTTATCTCCCATTAACCAATAGTAATTCATTTTAAAAGTATAGGTTGCAGCTTCTTTGCCATTTACAAAAAAATTACCTCCCCTATTTTCCAGTTCATTGCCTTCGTAAGTTCTTATGCAACGTTCGTAACGGATATAATTATCAGGTGTTAATTCAATGCTGGCTCCCTTTTTAGGAATCCACATGGGACCATAATTATCTGCAGTCCATTTATTAACGGTATCGTAATAAGGAAACAGCCTGTTTTCTATCGGCGCCATATAGTCTGAAACGGCATAGCCTTTTGGTATACTCAGGTGCAGCTTTTCCTCGTTGGTAATATTTACCAGGTATATATTGTTGTTCATCTGCAAAACGTCTCCCTGTTCGGGGCGCACATGTATACCCATTGGCTCAAGCGTTTCTTTATCCAGCTCCGGTGAATTAGGGGGAGTTGTAATTATATAGCGCCGTTGGGCCTGTGGAAAAAAATCCTGTGGCTTACCATTAATCAACAACAATCCGTTTACCACCTGTATAGTATCACCGGCAATACCTACACAACGTTTAATAAAATTTTCTCTTTTGTCAACCGGCCTCGTAATAATCATATCCCCGTATTTGTTCCACACTTCTTCCCGGGCCTTTTGCTCTGATATATGCTCGTGATTCATTTCATCCCTTATTTCCTGGTAATAGGTTGTTTGGGAGCCAAACTGCTGCTGGCCATCTACAGTAGGGTCATTAATTAATGTATCATTTGTGGGGAAATTAAATACCACGGCATCGTTTCGTTTAACAGGGCTTGCAAACCACCTTGTATAAGGTATATGAATCCATTCCAAATAACTCTTTGCATTAACAAGCGGCATGGTGTGATGAACAAATGGCATTGCTATTGGTGTGTTGGGTATACGTGGCCCGTAAGTCCATTTACTTACAAATAAAAAATCATTTACAAGTAATGTTTTTTCTTCGGATGGTGTTGGAATAGTGTATGCTTCAAAAACAAAAGTGCGTATAAGCGTTGCCGCTACTACGGCAAAAGCGGCTGCGTCTATCCATTCACGGGCGGCTGATTTTTTATAATTATTTACAACAAGGGAGCCTGCATATTTTTCATTTTTTGAATAACCCAGGTAAGGGAAATAAATAAAAGGTATTAATACTGTTGCAGCATGATGCCAGAACCCGAAACGGCCAAAATGTTCAACAAATTTAATAGTGATCCAGATGGTAATAAACTGGCCGGCGATAGGAATAAGCTGCAAAAAAAACCAGATCAATGGCAGCTTCATTTTTTGTACCATGCACCAGGTATTATAAAATGGCACCAATGCCCTCCAGGGTTCTATACCTGCTTTTTTAAACATACCATACAAACCAATATGCCAGCCAATGGTGGCAACAATAAAAATAATCCAGCCAATACTCATAAGTAAAATTTTATAAGTGCCAAAAATACCATAATTAAACTGTTGATAAGGTTTTATGCAAAAAATGTTTTGAAATGTTTAACAGTAAAACTGTTATGGATTCACCCAAAATGTTTTTATAAATGCTTTGCGGAATTGTTTGAGAAGAAATACAACATTTAAAATATAGCTAAAATGTAAAACATGGCAGGTCAACTTGCTTTATAATACCGAATTAATAAAACGGCTTACTTCCTCTGCCTTATTCATAATCATAAAATGGCCCCCTCCTTCCACAATATGGGTTGGCGTAATATTTTTAATAGGAAATAATTTATCATTATCACCATGTATATGAAAAAGTTCAGGCGGCTGCCAATCATTGCGCCAGTTGATGGCTTCATTAACCGCCCAGTTGGTATAAACAATATGTTCCTTCTGCCTGTAGTTGCGTATCATGGCTTTTTCATCAGGAGTGCTTACACCAAGTATCCTGTTCTGTATTGGCTCCAGTATTTTATAAGCCCGCATGGAGAAAAATTTATTAAGCTTTAGTTTGCCCGAACATTTCATCCATCCTGGTAATTCCATTGTTGATTTTATACTGGATATGATAATAATTTTTTGTACTGGTAAAAATTTTGCAATTTCTATACTCAGCATACCCCCAAAAGAAAGACCCATCAATACAGGGTTTTCTTCTTTAATACCGGCACTCATCCTTTTTGCATACTGCTCAATCGTTTCCTTTTCCAATGGTTGTAACCAGGGCATGTAAACCAATTCATAACCATCAATTTTTAAGTTGGAAAAAGCCCTTTCATCTGCCCCTAATCCGCTGATACAATAAATTTTTTTCATAGTTATTTCAAGCGTTGAGAATAATTTCTAATTATAAACTATTGAAACAGGCAGGTTTTATATTTTTAAATTATTGTATTGACACATTTCAATATCCGCTTTAAAGGATAGAAGATATTCGAGTTATTTTTTAATATACTTTATTGGGCTAAAGCCCGGGTATTTTGTTGTTAATTTACCCCGACATTAATGCCGGGGTAATAATAAAAAAACCGGAGGGCTTTAGCCCAATTCTATAAACTTATAATTCGAATTAACTCAAACAGCTTCTTAACAAATTATTTTTTTGACAAAACATAATTCGTTACGTCATCTCCAGTAATATTTTTACCGGATAAAATGATAAGCCGCTCCACCACATTTCTTAATTCCCTGATATTGCCCGTCCAGTTATTATTGGTCAGTAATTCCATCGCATTTTTATCTACTGTTTTTTTGGGCTGTCCATATTCATCAGCAATTTTTTCGATGTAAAAATCTACCAATGCTGGAACGTCTTCCCTGCGTTCATTCAATGAAGGTACATGCACAATAATAACGCCCAGACGATGGTATAAATCTAACCTGAACGTTTTTTCATCTACCTCTTTTAACAGGTCTTTATTTGTAGCTGCAATCACCCTTACATCTACATTGATGTCTTTATCGGCACCTACCCTGGTAATTTTTCCTTCCTGCAATGCACGCAATACCTTTGCCTGCGCATTTAAACTCATATCGCCAATTTCATCCAGGAATATAGTGCCACCGTTTGCCTGTTCAAACTTACCTATCCGTTGTTTTATAGCAGATGTAAAAGAACCTTTTTCGTGACCAAACAATTCGCTTTCAATTAATTCACCTGGTATTGCCGCACAATTTACTTCTACCATCGGACCGGTATTACGGTTACTTTTTTCGTGTATCCATCTTGCCACTAATTCTTTGCCTACACCATTGTCGCCGGTAATAAGCACCCTAGCATCTGTGGGAGCTACTTTTTCAATGGTATCTTTTATTTTTTTAATACCGATGCTATTACCCACCATCTCCTGTACTTTGGCCACTTTGCGTTTAAGCACTTTTGTTTCGGTAACCAGCGTTTGCTTATCTAAAGCATTGCGCAATGTTATCAATAAGCGGTTAAGATCAGGGGGTTTACTGATATAATCAAATGCACCTTTTTTCACGGCCTCTACTGCAGTATCAATATTACCATGCCCGCTTATAACAATGACTGGAACATCAGCATTAATTTCTCTTGCCTTTTCTAAAAATTCAATGCCATCCAGTTTTGGCATTTTAATATCGCATAACACCACATCATAGGCAGCGTTGCTAAATTTTTTTATACCCTCTTCCCCATCTGCTGCTTCATCAATTTTATACCCTTCGTAACTAAGAATTTCCGATAAGGTCTTGCGTATTGCTTTTTCGTCGTCAATGATTAAAATACTGGCCATAGGTTGTAATAAATTATTTATATGGGCAAGGTGCTGAACTGCATCTTACAAAAAATTTCTCAAAAATAACGATTTATAAACTGCAAATATTATCTATCAGAAACCGGCAATAACATTCCGTAACAATTATATTTTTACTTTATAAATTTCACTAATAACTATATTTTAAGAAGACAAGTTTATGTTCTTTACTTTTTAGTAAAACGCATCGTAGCAATATCACCCATTATAAAATTGAGTGTATTACCATCGCTAACTGACCAGCTATTTACTTTTTGCAGGGTTTGTAAAAAAACTGTTTCCCCATCGCCCGGGCACATCATTTTTGTCATGGCCATCGGATCGGTAAAACTTATTTTATTGCCGTCAACTTTTAAAGGGCCGTTAAAACTGTTGCAACCCGTATTGCCATTTAAAGTATTTTTTGCTACATCGAAAGTGATGGTGGGTTTTTTGTTGGGATACAAACCATCAAAAGCAATACGTGACCCTGTTATATAATTCAGTTCCCATGTGCCGTTTAATTTTGAAGACCCGTTCATAGAAGTGGTTGTTTTTTTTGAGCTATCACATGCTGTAAATAAACAGCAGCTGATAAATAAAGCGAAGATATTTGTTTTCATAAAAAAAAATTAATTGTTATGCACATGTAAAAATACAGATTAAAAATGTTTAAATAAATTCATCAAATTTAAACCCTGTACTACACCCTTTAGTAGCATTAAGTTAATCGTAAATTGGCGTGGTGAATGGTCAATAATAACATCAGTACTGTAAAAGATAGCCTGGCAGTTAAAAGCAAATTAGAAATTTCACTTAAAAACTATAGTTGTTCTATTAAACTCCAAGGTTTGTAAAAATCTGAGAATAAGCAGGATTATTTGGATCAAGCTGTTTCAATTTTGTGGCGCTCTGTTTTGCTTTTACCTTATTATTCGACCGAATATAAACGATGGTAAGCACATAATATAGTTGCGGGTCAGCGGGATTTATTGCAAGGCCTTTCTGCAAAACAATTTCAGCCTCGGTATACCTTTTCCCTTCATTTAAAAACAATCCATAGTTATAGTACAACCTTGGATTAACGGATTTTAATTGCACCGCTTTGGCAAAATATTTTTCTGCCGCTGCTTTGTTGTTTTGCTCATTGTTGAGTAATGCCAAATTATAATAAACACGGTCATTTGCCGGGTCAATTTTTACAGCTGTTTCCAGTTCCTGTAAAGCCAAATCATTTTTTCCCTGTGCACTATAGGCAGATGATAAATTAAGCCTTCCATAGTTCATTAAGCTATCTTTTTTTAAACCCCGTAAATAAAATTTTTCTGCATTAAAATAATCTTTTTGCTGAAGGTAATGATCGGCAATCATAAGGTTACCCACTGAAAAATCGGCCTGGTAAAAAAGATAATTTTGCAGCTCGTTACGGGCTGATGCAAAAACCGGTGTATATGCCTGTGGAATTTCCTGCTCAGGGATAGTACTGTAAAGATCAGCAGCAGCTATGCGAACTGCCCGCACTTTATCTGACAATAAGGGGCCAACAGCATCGAGCCAGCTTTGCGGTTGAAAATTTGCCAAACTTCTTAATGCACTATACCTTGTTTGAGCATCGGTATTGCTTAACAAATTTATCAATGCCTGTAAACTGTTTTGTGTTTGTATATTGCCGAGATAGTTTGCTGCGGTTGCTTTTATAATGTTGGGCACAGCCGTATCCTTTAAAAGTTTTATCAGATGAACCTCACTGTTTTCATCTGATTTACTTCCGGGAATAAGGTCATCAGCAAAATGATATTTACGGGCAGACCCATACCATTTTGATACCGCATCTGCTGCCCATTGAGCTGTTCTGTTATTATGGCAATTGGTGCATGCATTAGGCGTTCCATATTTCATAGAAAGATCTGGCCTTGGAACCCGAAAACTATGATCATGCCTCAGATCATTACCCATAAAAAGTTTTGAAGGCATGTGGCAACTGACACAATCGGATGCCACCACTCCGGCGGCATGAAAAGTATGGGTAGGTTCATCATATTTTTTTGCATGGCATTGCAAACAGGTTTGATTGCCTCCCACTATTAATTTTGTTGAATGTGGATTATGGCAATTGCTGCATTTTATACCATGCCTAAACATTTTACTCTGCAAAAAAGAGGTGTAAATATAATCTTCGTCATTTACCTGGCCATCGGCGTAAAAATGTTCAGTAGTAGGTATTTCTGGAATATAATTATCCATTATTTCACTGCTTGCAATTTCTGAAGCACTGATATTGGATTTACGTGCATGGCAGGGTGCACATGCATTAATTTGGGCCAATTGCCCTGAATTTTTAGCAAGGGTCAAATAACTTCCTGCAACCTTATTTCCCTTTTTATAATCATCGCCATTTACAAAATCAATATGCAGTTTGCCTGCACCGTGGCAACTTTCACAACTCACATTTATTACGCTGTATGTGGTGCTATAACTATCTGCATCAGTATTATAATTTTTCTGCAAATTGGTGCTATGGCAGGAGGCGCACATAGTGTTCCAGTTTTGGGCATTGCCTGTCCAGTGCAGCCAGTCGTGCGCTGCAATTTTTTGCCCGGCATATTGGTTGAACCATTTTTTTTGTTTGGTATCCCAGCTAAGCCTTGGCACCTGCATGCGCCCTCCCGGAAATTCGACGAGGTATTGCTGAAGTGGCTTATATCCAAAAATAAACTTCACAGAGTAGTCATGATTTTTACCATCATCACCCTCGGTATTGATAAAAAACTTTCCCTCCTTTTTAAAAAAATGGCTGGTGACACCATCTGCGGTATAACTAGCATTGTTAAAATCTCCTTTTACTGTAGAATCATTTGGAGGCTGCATCGCCATAAAATGATCGGATTGTAACCATTGATGATACTCATTGCTATGGCAGCTTTTACAAGCCTGGTCACCCAGAAATTCATTACCAGCAATTTGTACCAAATTATTCTTTGCTTCTTTAGGTTGACATCTTTCTAAAATAACTGTTCCCAGTAAAATAAAGAGTACAATGACAGTTGTTACTAATATCGGGTATTTCCTATTCATAATCAATTGTGTTTTCAAAGATAAATAAACCCCCGGCATATTGAGTAAGAAAAATTGGTTGTAAGGGCTGAACCCTGCCAATTTAAGCGTATAGGCGTTATGTTTAGCAAATAATAATTTTTCGAATACTTATTAGTGTAATATTAATCGTGAATGGTCAATGGTAAAATAAATTCGCAATTGGCCATTCACGATTAACGAATCAAACCGCCACCTGAAGAATCATAAAGGCAAAACCAGGGAACTGATTTGATACCACTTTTTCGCTGTTAGTTTTTTTCTGAATTTTTAAGTTGCCTTTTAAGGAAATAATTTAATGCTGTGCGAATTGCAGCTATTGCAGCAAGCTGCCCTATTTCGTTCCAGATAGGCGCAATGGCAGTTTTTAAGATATCAGCCCCAAATAAAAGTTCCAGTGCTATGGCCAGCGATTTGCCCAGGTTAAGCCTGATGGATGTATCAGGAAGATAGCCCAGGGCTTTGTTGCCGCTGTCTTTAATAAACTACAGCATCGCCTTTACAAACGAAAAGCAAATAATAAGTGCTGCCATCAGCGCTATCAGTTGTGCTATATATACGGTTCCGGTCTTTATTATTTCTTCCATCAAAAATTTATTGGATGCAATGATAATAATAAAAATACTGCAATAAAAACTATTACAAAATTAAAAAGATATTTACTGTACTATTGGCCTGTTTTCACACAAAGAACGCAAAATATACAACGTTCACAAAGGGTATCTGTGATGGTGTTTTGTTTGTGTTCTTTGTTCTCTTTGTCTTCTTTGTGTGAAATAAATTTTATTAATTATACATTTGCCTTACACTCATTTAAAACTATTATTAATATGCAATCGCCTGATTCAACCTCATCCAAATACAATTTTGAAAAAATAGTTGATATTATTATCCGTTTAGGCGCATTGTTTTTTTTACTTAACTGGTGCTATGATATTATTAAACCATTTGTTTTAATATTAATCTGGGCCATTGTTATTACAATTGCTATTTATCCTGCTTTTAAATTATTGGTAAAACTTTTTGGTGGCAGAAAAACCCTCGCGGCTGTTGTACTGATATTACTGTTTTTAAGTTTTTTAATTGTTCCTTTAATTTTAATATCAGAATCTTTATACGAAGGCATTAAGCATCTGCAGGAATTATATGCTTCGGGGCAACCGCTTATTCCTCCCCCAACAGATGCCACCACTAAATGGCCGGCTTTTGCAAAACCAATAATCGATTTCTGGAGCCTTGCATCCTCTAATTTACAGGCCGCTGTAATGAAATACCCGGAACAAATAAAAACCGGCGGCACCTGGCTATTGGCATCAATGGCCGGTTTTGGAAAAGGTATTTTTCAGTTTTTCGCATCACTTATTATTTCCGGGGTACTGTTGTTGTATTATGATAATATTTCTTTCTTTTCAAAAAAAATATCTATAAAATTAGCAGGTAAAAAAGGGGAAGATTTTGCACCTATAGCGATAGCTACTATAAAAAATGTTTTTAAAGGAGTTTTAGGCGTTGCTGTTGCCCAGTCTGCATTTGCCAGTATAGGGTTTTTTGTTGCCGGGGTTCCATTTGCCGGTTTATGGACAATACTTTGCCTGATTTTAGCCATTGTACAAATTGGTATATGGCCCATTTGTATCCCTGTAATTATTTATATGTTTTCTGTTTTACATACTACAGCAGCCGTTACTCTTGCTATATGGCTGGGTATTGCATTGTTGCTTGATAATATATTAAGGCCCATCTTATTAGGGCGTGGATCGCAGGCGCCAATACTGGTAATTTTTTTGGGAACTGTTGGCGGTTTTATTTACGATGGATTTATCGGATTGTTTTTAGGAGCTGTTATACTGACTATTGGATACAACCTTTTTATTGCCTGGGTAAATAAAGAAACTGAAAATTAATTTTATATTAATTAATTGAATTTTTATGTTAGCTCAGCAATGTTTTACAGGAAAGAATGTACAGTATATTTCTCCATCCTTTTTTTAGAAGACATAATGCTGATGAGCATCGCAATTATGATGCAGTGATATCAAACGCCAATCAGCGCTTGAAACATTATAATTGACTGTACATAGTGGTCATTATTAACCCATAACCTAATACAATTATTAATAAATATTATTTCGTTTTCATCAATCCATACACTTTATTATTTCAATCATTTATGTAAGAATATGCCTTATGCGTATTTTTCTTAATAACTTTAGTGTACTTTTGAAACAATTAATTCTAAAAAAATGAAAATTCAAAAAATTCTCCCCAGCAAAACATTATTACTGTTTTTAATGTTGGTATTTATTTCAAAAATTGGTGTTTCTCAAATAGACTCTACAGCAAAAGCAAAACAAGACACAATTGTAACAGCAACAGCAAAACAAGACACAACAAAACCTACGGAGAAAAAGAAAAAATCAAGTGGGTTCGTTGCTTATGGCGCAGTTACTTTTAATCAATTGAGCATGAACGACGTTGATTATACATCAAAATCAACAGCCGGATGGGCCCTGGGTTTAGCCTATAGAAAGGGGAATTTTTTTTACTGGCAGGTAGGTGCCCGTTATAACAATGCTATGTATGAAATTAATGTACCTGGCCAAACCTCTGCTGTAAATAATACAGTTACTTTAACTGATATAGACATTCCAATAAATGTTGGTATCAATTTATTATCGGTAACTCAAAAAATTTTAGGGCTGCGTGTTTTTGTGGGCGCAGTTCCGGCATTTTTAATTAGCGTAGGCGATAGTTATTATACCGAGTTTACAAAAAGTAATGCTAATAGCTTTATTATGTACGGACAAGGTGGTATTGGCATTGATGTTTTATTTTTATCAATTGATGCAGGTTATAATTACGGCTTTACAGATGTTTTTAAAAAAACTGATTCTAAACCCGGACAGGTTTTTGTAAATCTTGGTCTTAGGTTTTAAAGGAGTTTAAACTTATTGTTATTCGTTTTTTAAAATACAAAAGGCACAAACAAATAATAAACTTTGTATGTGCCTTTTGTATTTTTCGTTTAAGGTTGCCAACTTTGGCAGAATGCTGGAAATAGTTACAATACCCTAAAGACTGGCAACTAGTAAATTCAAACATTCTTTAAAAAAAAGAGAAGCCAGCATTTGGTATGCAGTGATTTAAACCCTTTTTTTAAATGATACAAGGCCAACCAGCCGGGAGATTAAAATGCTGGGGAATAATATACCAATCAATGCTTCAAATATAACAATAGCCTGCGCATAATGGCCGATGGGTATTATCAATCCATATCCCATAGTAGTCAATATAATAAAACTGAAATACAGAAATTCAAATGGGTCTACTATGTCTGTTCGGGCATGCACATCACCAAAATGAAATGATGCAGGGTCTATCGCAAAAACAATCCGGTAGGTAAAGGAGAATATTAACGCAAAAAGAATATATACGGCTACCGCCCCCGTATGCCGTGAAGGTTTACCTGGTCGTCAGAAAATATTTCTCTCAGTAATAAGTAGGCAAGTAATGATAAGTATAACATAATTATTGCCAGGTAAATAATGATATAGGTAGTTTTGTCATCAACTTTTAATATGATAAACCCTATTAAAAAAAGCAGTAAAGAAAACCCTATCGCAATAGAGCGGTCTTTTAGTTTATGGGTTACAGAAAATATCCCTGAAAGAAAAGTTAGTGCTACAAAAAATGAAAAAAGAAATTCACAAAATACCCCTATGTGTGCAATTGGGTAAATTACAAAAACTGTGATAGATAAAAAAAACAACAGGTAAGAAAGTGAAAGGTCCGACTTCCAAAAACTAACCTTCCAATGTATTTTTCCTTTTTCCAAAATTTCTATAAAATGTTGGGACTTTTAATAAAACTTCATAGCAAACATAATAAAATAAACTTATAAAAAATTTGGAAGAAAGCCCTGGAAAAATCAAGGGCTCTTTAATTATTTATTTTACATCACTTTCGTAATTGCCGGTGGTGTCCATGTTCCATTCAGCATACTTTCTTTGGGCCAGTATACCCGCATCATTACATTAAAATCTCCCGGAGGGGCAGGCTCCTTACCATTACCCGGCGATGCATTCTGAATATAAATATCCAGTGAGCCATCTGCATTATAGGTAAATGGTGCGCCATGCCCGATTGCATAAATATTGATTGGGTTTTGTATAAAAGCTCCCGTTTGGTTATACATCGTAAGCGACCAGAAAGCTTTGCTGCAAAAAAAAGGTAATTTAGAGTTGCAATAAATTAATTGGTTCAATAACAAATAGACACAGGACTGAGTCCTGCGCCGATTTGAAATGGCCTATTTCAATTCAATAATTTAAGCCTTTATACTTCACTTTTCTCAACTGTTTCTCAATTTTAGTTATACAGCCTGAGGAATTAGTTCAGCATTTATTAGATTCCCGTTTATTGATTGCTGGTGCCTGCCTCCGTGAGTTTCTGCAGTACCTGGTCGAGGCTGAAACTGCCAACTTTCTGACTTGGCGGAAATTCCTTGAACGTTGAAATGTATTTTGCAATGTATTGCTGTGCCGGCACAAGCATAAAAACACGGTCAATCATCCAGTGACTATAGTCCATAGCAACATGATCGGCCTCCTCAAATGGATCCATTCGCAGGTTAAAAATCTTTGGCACACGAAGTGGTACAAATGGTTCCGACCATACATCGAAGCCATGGGCACGTTGTTCCTGGAACACAATCTTCCAGTTATCGTACCGCAATCCCACGAGCGAGCCATCATCGTTCCAATAGAAGAACTCGTGGCGGGGATCCGGCCCTTTGCCGGATAGTGCATCAGTAATGTTGTAGCCGTCAAGGTGAACTTTGAAAGTCTGGTTGCCTACCTTCATCCCTTTCAGTAACTGTTCCGTTACATCAGGCACACCGGCAGCGGCCATCAGTGTGGGCAGCATATCTTCGTGAGAGAAGATGTCGTTGCTAATGGTGCCGGGTTTAATAACACCAGGCCAGCGGATGGCACAGGGCACACGGTAACCGCCTTCCCAGTTCTCATTCTTCTCGCCGCGGAAAGGTGAGGCGCCACCATCGGGCCAGGAAAACTTTTCCGCACCGTTGTCAGTTGAATACATGACGATAGTGTTTTGGTCAAGACCCAATTCCTTAATTTTGTCAAGTATCTGCCCCACCATGGCATCGTGTTCCAGCATGCCGTCTATATAGGGACCGAGACCACTTTTACCTTCGCTTTCTTTTTTAAGATGCGTGAAGATATGGCAGCGGGTAGAGTTCCACCAGAGGAAGAATGGTTTGCCATCCTTTTTGGCCTTGTCTAAATAATCCAGGGAAGCCTTGGTTATTTCTTCATCAATCGTCTTCATACGCTCAATGTTTAGCGGACCGGTACTTTCAATTCGTTGCGTTCCGTCAGGATTAGCCCAGGTATGAATCACGCCACGTGTTCCGTACTTCTTCTGTAAGGCTGGATCTTTAAAGTAGTCTGCATTTTCCGGTTCCTGTTCTGCGTTGAGGTGGTAAAGTGACCCAAAGAATTCATCAAATCCGTGCATAGTAGGCAGTGTTTCATCAGCATCTCCCAAATGGTTTTTGCCAAACTGCGCTGTATTATAGCCCTGCGCCTTTAGCAATTGGGCCAGTGTAACATCACGTGCCTGCAGCCCTTCCTTTGCGCCTGGCAAACCAACTTTGAGCATACCAGTACGAAACCCCGATTGGCCGGTGATAAAGCAGGCCCGGCCAGCGGTACAGCTTTGTTGGCCATAAAAGTCGGTGAACAGGGCGCCTTCTTTTGCAATGCGGTCAATGTTCGGCGTCTTGTAGCCCATCATGCCCTGGTTGTAGGCGCTGATGTTCCAATAGCCGATATCATCTCCCCAGATAACAACGATGTTGGGTTTGCCGGTTTGGGCAACTGTAGTTGCAGGCTTGGCGGCAACAGTCTTCTTTTTGGATTGTGCCGATGACGTAGGGCTAAATACCAACTGCAAGCCAACAGTCAGCATTAATATCCATTTAATGTTTTGTTTAAGCATAAGTGTAAATTTTTGATGTTGATTAAAATTTATTGATTTGATGAATGTGTTATTGAGATACAAAAATCCTCCACCTTGGTTTGTGTTTCCACGAACCGAAACAGAAATGGTTCGTGGAAACACAAACCAAGGCAAAAAAGGGATTGAAACCATTCAATTATTTTATTGCTGCCAGATAAAAAATGCCAGTCTTGCTTATTAAAAAGCAGGATTTAAGTACACAGATTCCGTTAGCGGAAGCGGGTAAAACAGACTTCTGAAGTTTTAAAAACTTCGGTAGTCTCAGATGCTTTATTCCCATTCCCATGCATCATCATTAATGAGTTCTGCTACCAGTGCCGTCCACCCTGTTTGATGCGTAGCGCCTACGCCCCTGGAAGTATCGCCATGAAAATATTCATAAAATAATACCAGGTCTTTATTTTCCGGCCGGTTATAAAATTCAGCATGGTCATGATGTACCGGCCGGTTATCCATGTTATCTTTTCTAAAAATACTGATAACACGTTTTGCAAGCTCGTTTGATATTTCGCCCAAATTCATCCAGTTACCCGAACCCGTTGGAAACTCCATTTTAAAAGTATCGCCGTAAAATTGGTGGTATTTTTTTAGCGACTTAATCAGCAAATAATTAATCGGTAACCAAATGGGGCCCCTCCAGTTACTATTACCACCAAACATATCGGTGGTAGATTCTGCAGGATCGTAGCTGATATAAAAAGTTTTATCGCCATAGGTATAATGCCTTGGATTTTCTAAATGGTATTTTGATAAACCACGGATACCACCCGGAGCAAGAAATTCTTTTTCATCAAGCAATACCTTCAGCAGCATTTCCAGTTTATCTTTACTGATCAATGAAAGCAGGAGTGCCTTATCTTCTTTTCTTTCTTCGTTGGGTAAATAGCGGTTTTTAGTTTTACGGTTTTCTTTAAACCACTCGGTGCGCCTTTCAAAATCTTTTAATGAATCAAGGGTTTTGCCGGGTATAACTGTTACCGCAAACAATACACTTAACCCAACTACAGACCTTACCTGGATGGGAAACAATTGCCCTGCAGAGTTGATCAATACATCATAAAAAAATGCATCCTGCCGATGCCATAAATGTGTTTCATTCATGGATGCAGAAATAAGTACGAAGTGTTCGTAAAATTTAGTTGCTACATCTTCGAAAGTATCGTCGGTTTTGGCTATTTCCAATGCTATATCCAGCATATTCAATGCATACATGGCCATCCAGCTTGTACCATCTACCTGCTCTAATGTATAGCCTGCGGGTATTTCATTGCGGTTGATAACACCAATATTATCCAACCCAAGAAACCCGCCTTCAAAAAGATTATTTCCGTCTTCATCTTTGCGGTTTACCCACCAGGTGAAATTGATCAGTAATTTCTGAAATACCCTTTTCAAAAAATCAACATCGGCCCTGCCATGTACTGTTTTTTCGATCCTGTAAATATTCAGACTGGCCCAGGCATGTACCGGTGGATTTACATCAGAAAAATTCCATTCGTATGCAGGTAACTGACCCATGGGGCTCATATACCATTCCCTTAGCAGCAATATCATTTGGTGTTTGGCAAAGTTTGGATCTACAAATGCTGCCGGTATGCAATGAAAGGCAAGATCCCAGGAAGCATACCATGGATATTCCCAGCTATCAGGCATCAAAATAATATCTCGGTTATTCAAAAAATCCCAATCTTTATTACGCCCCTCGAGCCTTTCAGTTGGTGGCGGCGGCCCAGCTTTATCGCCGGTAAGCCATTCATCAACATCATAATAATAAAACTGTTTACTCCATAAAAGCCCGGCAATAGCCTGGTTCATAATTGTCGATAAATCCGGGTCTGCATTTAAGGGTGCCAAGCATTTACCAAATTCATTTTTTTCAAGTATACGGTCTTCAAAAACTTTTCCGGGGTTTTCCAATGGAGAACCCGTCACTGGTGCACTGGATAACCTTAAGTAGATTTCTTCTTTATCAAGGCCCCTCACTTTTAAACGATAGACCGGACAAGCCTTGGTGCCTTCTGTTTTTCCTTGTAGTAAATGGGCATTACCATTTACAATCACTTCATGAAAAGCGTCTTTTACAAAAGGATGAGGGTTGGGTAAACCGTACAATTTTTCCTGGTTGCTTTCATTTTCTGTAAACAGCACATCGTCGGCCGGCTGGTTAAAGTATAAATAGTATTTTCCCAGCTGGGGATGATTGGTAATAATTGATTGGCCGGATGTATTTTTCTGCAGCTGCATTACTGGTTTTACCGCATCAGGATCAAATGACCAGTTGTTGCGGAACCACAGGGTAGGCATCACCGTTAGTTCAGCCGTATCGGCACCCCGGTTTATAACAGTTATCCGGATCATTATATCTGTACTGTCTATTTTGGCGTATTCTATATACACATCAAAATACCTGCTATGGTCAAAAATACCGGTGTCTAATAATTCAAATTCGGGTTCTGCTTTGTTTCGTCGGCGGTTTACCTGCACCAGTTGCTCATAAGGGAAAGCTTCCTGCGGATATTTATACAACATCCGCATATAACTATGGGTGGGCAGGTTATCTAAAAAATAATATAATTCTTTACAGTCTTCGCCATGATTTCCTTCTGAATTGGTAAGGCCAAACATCCTTTCTTTCAGGATGGGGTCTTTGTGGTTCCATAATGCAAGGGCAAAGCAGAGATACTGATTGTAATCGGAAATACCTCCAATGCCATCCTCGCCCCAGCGATATGCCCTTGAGCGGGATTGTTCGTGGGTAAGATAATTCCAGGCATCACCATTGGCGCTGTAATCTTCCCTAACCGTACCCCATTGCCGTTCGCTAAGGTAAGGCCCCCATTGCTCAAGCGGTGTTGTTTTTTTTGCATTTTCGTCGAGTCGTTTTTGTTCGGCGGTTTCGAAAAGATTTTCTTTCATTTCAATAATTTTTTAATAGCTGTGATTGTGATACACCATTATCCGCCTTCTGCGAAACCTTCAAACACCGTCATGCCCCCATCAATAAACATGCTGGCACCGGTGATATAATCGGAAGCATCAGAAGCAAGGAATACGGCAAGGTTAGCAATATCCTGCGGTTGCCCGATACGGTTATACGGAATCAATGTCATCAGGCTTGCCAGGGCCTGCGGAGTGCTCCAGGCCGCTTTATTGATGGGCGTTTGTATGGCACCGGGGCAAATACTGTTTACCCTTATCCCCCTGTCGCCATATTCCTGAGCAAGGCTTTGCATAAACATCCTGATGGCTCCTTTGGACGAAGCATAATTTACATGCCCTGCCCAGGGGATAATTTCATGAACAGAACTCATACAGATAATTTTACCACAGGCCATAGATCGCTCCGGCACCCTGCCACGACGCAGCATTTCAATAATAGCTTCACGGGCACAAAGAAACTGCCCGGTAAGGTTAACACTAATTACTTTGTTCCACTGGTCAATCGTCATTTCATGAAAGTGAGCATCTCTTTGCAGCCCTGCATTGTTTACCAAAATATCGATGGTTCCAAATTCGCTGTACATTTTTTGGAACATTGATTTTACTTCGGTTTCATTACTTACATCGGCCTGTGCAATCATTGCCTTGCTGCCAAAAGCCTTTATTTTTTCTGCTACTTTTTCTGCAGCTTCAGGATCAACTACATAATTTACAACTACATTGGCGCCAGCTTCGCCAAGGCCAATGGCAATGGCTTCGCCGATACCTGAATTGGCGCCTGTTACCAACGCAGACTGTCCTTTTAAAGAATAAGAAATCATAAGTTTACATTTAAAGTAATTTATAAAAATGGATGGTCCATGTTAGGATTATTGGGGGACTTTTTAAGAGACTGTAAGTTAATTTTTAAATGTTATTTTTCCTTATTTAATTATATCCTAAATGGATAATGGCTATCTGAATAAATTTTAATTGTAAGAAGAAGGTTCCGAAATTTTCAGGCTCTGCATAAGAGGTGGTATCTTTCTGAAAAATATTCAATATTGTAAAGTATCCAAAAAAGATGTCACCTCTGTGGAATACTTCACGAGTGTACGACAAAGTTTTTAATAATTTATTTTATATAAAGTACATAAATCAATCAGCGCTTTAAAATTGGCAGAATCTGTTTTCTGATAAATCCTTTTTTTGAGTGTAGAAACAGAATTCATTTTAAGATTAAGGGTGTCGGAAATTTGTTTGGTACCAAAACCATTTAACATGTAGTGCAGTATCTGCAATTCTCTTGAAGAAAGGGTTTTAAACGGATTGACGCCGGAGACCATTGAATTACTCTGGTCAATATTTTTATCATTGTTTAAAAAATTGGTCAACACTT
This sequence comes from Ferruginibacter sp., assembly GCA_025362235.1. Lineage (GTDB taxonomy): Bacteria > Bacteroidota > Bacteroidia > Chitinophagales > Chitinophagaceae > Ferruginibacter. Next base: position 50,977 of record JANYGZ010000066.1, read on the forward strand.
TAACCACGGTATCATTGTCGGATGTTTTTGATAAAAAGTAGGAGATATTAATTTTCTTAAATACTTCAGCATGTATTTCAGACGGCTGCATTGAAAAAATAAGGATCTTTAATGAAGGATATAAACTTTTGATATTGGGTAATATCTCTAAAGCATTGCCATCAGCAAATATGAGGTCTAATATTAAATGGGTATAAAATTTTTTGTTTAATTCACTCATTACTTTGGCACAACTATCTGCATCAGTAATACTGTAATCGCCTATTTCCATCTGTATTAAAAGGGTTATACCACTCCTTATCATACCATGGTCATCGGCTAAAAGTATTTTGGGCTTTATCAGCTGCATAGGATAAAAATAATTTTAATTGTCAACTATTAGTAGCGAATTAACTCTACAACTTAAAAAAATATTTTTTTGTGATGCCGGGAAGCTGGTGTTAAGTTAATCGTGCTTTGTCGTAATCTTGATTACACGAATTACTGCTAATTCGAAATTCATCAGTGTGGCTTAGTAATTCGTGTAATCCGGTTTTAAAATTCGTGTAATAAAATGAGTCATGTTACACCTAACTTAACACTATTTTATTTTAAAGGGAGTGATACCAATACAGTGGTTCCATTATTTTTAATGCTTTTTATAGATAAGGAGCCGCTCATCATTTTCAGCAGGTCTTTAATAATCATATACCCAAGCCCGGTTCCTTTCTTATTGTTAACATTGGCAGCTGCAATAACCTTTTCGTCAGACATCACATTGTCAATTTGTTCTTTTGTCATGCCCATCCCGCTATCCGTTACCTGGATGAACAGGGTGTTGGCTGCTATATTGCATTGAACAGATACCAATCCTTCTTTTGTAAAATTGATACTGTTTAATACTAAATTATATACCAGCACCCGCAGTGGCTCCATGTACTGGTAAATTACACTATTAGCAGGAACATTATTTTGCAGTTGTGTATTTTTAAGCTTGGCTGGAAATTTTAATACGGCAAACACCATTTCAACCGACTGGTGCAAATCAAATTCTTCTTTTTGCATCCGCTCATTTGGATTTTGATAAATGATCCAGTTAAGGATTTGTGAGGAGAGCATTTCCATATCTTTTGCTGTTTGTGTTATTTCCGATATGGTTTGTAACTGCTGTTCCGGCCCAATGGTTTCCTTTTTTTCCACCAGCGCCTTACCGGCATAATGCATAAATTTTAATGGCGTAATGATATCATGGTTGATAACGGATATTAGCCTGGTTTTGATCTGGTCGTTTTTTTCGAGCTGGATATTTTTTAAATTCAGGTCCCTGGTTTTCTGTTCTACCATTGCAAAAAGCTTTTTTTCTTTTAAATCGTAACCGCGTAAACGCAACCTGAAAATTAAATAGCCAATTGCCGCAACTGCGAGTACTGCCAAAACCCTGAACCACCATTGCTGGTAAAACGGAGTGGCAATGGTAAAAGCAACGCTTGTATAAGAATAATTATTGGTACCAAAACCATTCATTTTCCGTATCAGTAAATTATAATTGCCATAACTTAAATTGCTGAAATTTATTTTTGGTTCACCCGAAGCCATATCTACCCTAATCCATTGATCATTATTTAGTGCATAATCTATGTATAGGTTTTCTTTTTTACACCAGGCACTCACCGCAAATATGATCTCTAATTTTTTTACCTGCCCGGGCAGTTGTATTGTGGTACTGGCTGTTGAACAATATTTGCCATCTACCAGTAATTTGTCAATGTAAATTTTTCCAGATGGCAAAGCAAGCATTGTTTTTCAGGGTTAAGCCATAAAAGCCCATCCATTGTAGGGAAAGAAAAATCTCCGTTTTTAAGCCTTATTGCACAGGGTGTACAACCGCCATTCATCTCTGTAGTTTCCATACCATCATCTTTGCCGAGGTAGTGGTAATATATTTGCGGAAGGTTTTTTTCGTAGGCAGTTGTGATGTCGGCCAGCTTTACTTTAAACAACCCGTTATTGGTACTTATCCAGTAAAAACCCATATTGTCTTTTATAAAACAATGTGTATACTTTAAATACTGATTGATATCCAATGGCATTTCTTTCAGTACACCACTCTTCATTACATAAAAGCCACCGCCATAAGTGCCGATGAAAATATACTCTCCCTCTTTATGCAAACTGCGTATACACACACTAGGTAGTTTCAAGAGCGTATCAATGGCTTTTGTGCGGATATCAAATTGAAGCAATCCTTCGCAGGTGGCAAGTGCCAGTTTGCCAGGCTCAATTTCAAGCATATTAAAAAGGCCGGTAAGGAGCAAGCCTGTTTTTTCATCAAAGTATTTTATAAAATCAAGGGTGCCTTTGTCGCTAATAATGCCAATGCCTTTTTGATTGGCGAAATATAAATGCGTGCCGGAAAATGTCAATGAAAAATTATTATTAATAGGTGTAGTGAACATTAGCCGCCTGCTGTAAGTGTTTTTATTATAGCTGAAAATACTGTCACCGTAAGCATAGATCAGCAAACTGTCGTTCAAGGCATATACACTATTTAAAAATCCCATACCGATATTATAGTTGTGTTGTACACCGGCATCGCCGATAATAGTGCCGGCATTGGTCATGATATTTCCATCAGGTAATTCTACCTGGCTGTAAAATGAATTATGCTGATTGATATCCAATGCAGCAGGCTGCCTGGCAACCAGTTGATTTTTATGCAGAAAATAGCAACCTTTTGAGGCACTGCCAAGGAATAAATAATCCTCTTTCTTTTTGTATTGTACAAAATTAAAAAATGTGTTTCCCGGAATTCCGGATGCTATGTGCCTGCATTGAATGTTCCCGTTTGTTTCCTTTTCCAGCGCCCATGCATTTTGATCCTGTATAACTACCGGGCTTTCCATACCAACCTGCCAGAAAAGATTGCTGTTTTTTTGCTGTATTACAAAGGGCTTGCCTTCTATATCTGTTAAAGTTGCTTTAATATATTTTCCACCGTAAACATCAAATACAAACAATGCACCTGTGGTATTTAAACAATACAAATGATGGGCAATTGTAAAGGCAACTTTTATATTGGCAGGGGCCGTCGAAATAAATACAGGTTGTGGCGTGGAAATGGAATAATAATACAACTGGCCCAGACTTAATGCTACACAGGCAGTGTCGGCAAGGGGTACTACAGCTGTAATATGAATGGAGAATTTATCCTGGGGCCATGGATTTTTTAAACATTTTTTAAACAAAGTATCGGAGGCCGTTATTGCATTATAGTAGTTATAATTATACTGGGCGGTAGTTTCACCTTTATGGCAGGTTGCAATAATATTATTTTTTACTTTAAGCAGGTTGCCCTTTTCGCCACCTATAAATATTTTCCCCATAGTGTTTTTTAATACAAACACAACCCTGTTGCTGCCCAGGTCGGGGTTAGAATTGATATCAAATGTTTTAAAGCTCATACCGTTATACCTCACCACCCCTGCTTCCGTGGCTATCCATAAAAATCCGGTAGAATCGTCCCATTGCAGGCCCTTGATACCATTGCTGGGCAGGCCATTTTCTGTAGTAAAATGTTTTACCTCGTATTGTGCATATCCTGTAAAATAAAATGATACTATACAACAAAAAATTATAAAAAACTTTACCCGGGTTCTAATCATGTTCAAATTTAATAAATACCAATATAGATCAACTGGTCTAATAAAATACAAATGAACTGGTGATCTCTTAAAAATCAGTCAATTCCAACAAAAAAAGTTACTGGTCTATTTTTAAAACCAGTTTAAAAAATAATAGCTCATTTTATTTTTAGCTTATTTACCATAACTCTTTTAAAAAAACTAACTTAGGGCAAAACTGTTACATGATACAAAAAGCCTGGTATGGTTATTTGAAAGGTTTCCTGTTTGGGATAATTGTTTTCTTTTCAATGGCGTGCGAAGCACAACTCCTTCGTAAACCTGCAAAAGCTGCAAAAACCCAAAATATTGTGAGCAGAGATTCGACGGATTCTGTAAAAAAAGTTGCCGAAATAAATAAAAAAGCCCGGGCTGACACCTCCATATCACAACTGCTGGCTAAACTGGAGCAGCGTGTTATTCATTTAAATAAAGATTTAGGCCTGTTACGTCGTGGCTTTGATACACTTGAAATAAGTGAAGAAATTCCAGAAATTGAAGACGGGCTTGACCGGTTACAGACTAACACTGGCAGAATACAATCCGGTGCAAATTTAAGAAATCTCAACTCTATAAAAGTTACTTTGCAGCAGGTACAAATAAGGGTGAGAGATGCCCAGGAAACATTGAATAAATATAATGAAGCGCTGATTACCATAAGCGAAAGCCAGGCTGGTTTTGCCGCTGACTCTTCCTGGAGTAAGCTGCCCGGAGATTCACTACTAAGGCTGAATTATCTTACCAAACTAAACCCGGTCATTAAAAAATCGAAGACCAATGATTCGCTTTTAACAGGCGCCATAAAATCTATTGGACTTCTGCAAACAAGAATATCAAGTTCTTATCTTAAATGCGCAGAATTGCTGGATGAAGTAAATGTGCAGATTAAAAATATTCAATTAAATTTTTCAAAACGGGATGCACCAGTGTTATGGCAGGCAAAAAACAGCAATGAAGTAAATAGTTTGGAAGAAAATCTGCGGTTTGGTTTTAAAAAAAATCTTAGCATCTGCATTTATTATCTTTCTGTAAATATTGGCTCTTTGTTTTTCGCTCTTTTTTTAGGAAGCGTATTTTTTATACTAAGCCAGGTGAGTACCCAAAAGCTGCGTAAATCAGGCACAGCAAACTGGGATTTGCCCCTGCATTTTTTGAAAAATAAAATCGGGCTACCCGCACTTCTTGGTGTTTTTACTTTACTGCCCTTTAGTTTAAGAAACCCGCCGGCAGGGCTGGTAGAGTTTTTTTGGTTTCTTATGCTGATAACCGTAACAATAATACGCTGGAAAGATTGGCCCGTAGGTTTCAGGCTCATGTGGATCGGTATCATTGCTTTTTTTATTCTATTCAGTATTGATAGCTTTTTGCAGGAGATCACTTTTATTGAAAGAATCCTGCTGGCTATTTCAAACCTTTGTGCAATTACTTTAGGTTGGTATATGTACCGCGAAGTGCGGAAAGATAAATCCCGTTATCATAAACTGATGAACGAATCTTTATTTATTTTTATAATTGTCAATATCGTTGCTTTACTAATGAATTTTGCAGGCAGGGTAAACCTTGCCAGGGTATTATCCAATTCCGCCGTGTTGGGTGTTGCGCTTTTACTGGCATTACAAATCCTCAGAGAAATACTATTGGAATTTTTGTATCTACAGGTAGAAGCATACCAGTATTTTAGTTTGGCAAGATTTAGTGAATTCAAAAAAATGAAAGAAAAATTCAGGACCACACTTGGTATTATCATTACCATATTGTGGGCACTGGCGCTGGCGTGGAGTTTAAATCTTTACGATCCTATAGCAGAAGCTGTAGGAAATTTTTTGGTACAAAGAAGACCCGTGGGTGAATTTAGTTTTTCATTCAGTACTGTACTGGTGTTTGCCGGTATCATCTGGTTATCCATCCTTGCAGGCAGGCTAGTCACTTTTATTTTTCATGGCGACGATTTAAATGTTGTTGGCAGCCGAAAAAACAAAAGTGGTTCACTGATACTTTTTGGAAGGCTGACTATTTATACTATCGGAGTATTGCTGGCCTTTGCTGCTACCGGTATAGCCATGGATAAATTTGCGATAGTATTAGGCGCATTGGGTGTTGGTATTGGGTTTGGTTTGCAGAATGTTGTAAACAACCTGGTATCAGGTATTATTCTTGCAATTGAAAAACCTATGGAAATAGGAGACGTTATTGAACTGGGTACCCAGGTGGGAACCGTAAAACAAATTGGTTTCCGCAGCAGTACAATTGCAACGTTTGACGGCTCCGTTATTATTGTTCCCAATGGCGATTTTACTTCGCAACAGTTGATCAACTGGACGCACTCGAACAATAATTACCGAAGGGTAGAAATTATTGTAGGCGTACAATATGGCAGCAATCTTGAGCAGGTTAAAAAATTGATCGACACAATTATTCAGCAAAACCAGGATGTGGTCAAATACCCGGAGCCTATTATACTGGTGAATGAATTTGCCAGTAGTTCAGTGAATATAAGAATATTGTTCTGGACAGCTGATTATGATAAATGGCTGTCACTAAAGAGTAAGATCAACCAGGCAATATATGAATCATTTGCTGAGAATGGTATTGAAATTCCTGTGCCGCAAACTGACCTGCACATTAAGTCCATCGATCCTGAAGTGGCGAAAATTTTAAGAGGAAAAAATAATGAATAGTAAATTCAATTGATCACTTTAGCCTTTTATTTAAACATACTCCTCAATTCAATTATTTTTTGATTTGGTCCGTCCATTTTTATTAACCCGCTACGTGGGCGATCTAAATCAATAATGGTAAAAACAGTGGAAGAAAGCATTATGGCAAGCCCCATTACAACAATCCAGTCAATTTTATTTTTATTATCATAGCCCAATAAAAAAGCAGAACAGATACAAAGGATAAAGAGAAAGTACATGATAGAATCGGGGATGGTAGCCTCATTAGCCGCCCGACGGGTAGTAGTAATATCAATCATAGCATTTAAGGCCGGTATCAATTGCGATGTTCGTGTAATAACATCATTTACTTTTGCATAGTTAGCAGCAATTAACCATATTTTGTGGCTGAGGCTATCAGTCTTGGTAAAACCTTCAGCAATTTTTCCCCGATCCAAACCTGCCCGGTAAAAGATAATCCTTGCCTCAACATATTTTTCTAAATTGTCCCTGAGCAATTGTCGCACACTGTCCGGGTAAATATCGGTGCGCAAAATAACTGTGCCAATATTGTTGGCTTCCTCAACTATAACCTGTCTTCTTGTATCAAATCTTGAACTGGCCATGCTAAAGGTAAATGCAAGCAATAAACCCAATAACCCCAAAAGGGTACCATTAATGGCGCCCAACTCTACAGCAGAGTCATGAGGATTTTTTTCAATTGCCTTTCTGCGTAACCAATGCCCAAAAAGGTAACAGATAATAATTAGTATAAAAATAATTACTGCTATAAAAAGAGAAGATGCTGATTGAAGCAAAGTAAGGTTTAGCATAATAAATTTTGAATGTATTTGCAAAACATATTTTTAAATGATGTTATTAAAGTTGTATACTTTGACAAACGTACAAAAAAATATTTTACAAGTTCCAAAACAAAAAATTACGAATTGATATTTATAGCAAGGGCAAGTGCAGAGAAGCAATTTTAGAATGATATGGTCAAACTTAACCTTGCAAAAAATGGGGAACCTGGCGTAAAATGAATTTCAGAAACAGGGGCCGGTTCGTTTTGCAATTTACTTTCCGTATCAAATTGCGTTTCTTTCCATTTTGTATTTAAAAGATTTTGAACAGAAAAGCCAGCCTCCCAATTTTTATTTGTATAGTTAATAGCTGCATCAATAATAAAGTACCCTTTTGCAATAACCGTATTGGTTTCATTGGCAGGCCTATCGCCCATAAAACGATAACGCAGGCTGCCATTCCACCCCTGTTCTTTTCTATAGGTTAATCCGCCTGCACTTGTAAAAATTGGTGCCAATGGCAGGTAGGCTTCTTCTTTAGCAACACCCAATGCCCTCGGGTGAGTAACATTAAGATCTATATCCGCAAACAATTTTTTTGCCACTTCTACTCTTGCTGAAAAATCAAAACCCATACGCTGTGTTTGCCCCCCAGGCTCTACTACTCCTTCATCACCCACATAAACAAATTCCTGCTGAAGCCATAAATACCATAACGCAGACTGCAACACTACCTTTTTGCCCACTCTAAAAATACCCCCTATATCTGTTCCATAAGCTGGCGGTACAACTTTTTTACCATTTTCCTGTACGGCTACCCTTGTGTCATTGCTGTGAAAACCTCTGCCATTGTACCAATACAATTGCACTTTATCATTTAACCTATAATTAAAATTAAGTTTTGGGCTAAGTATGGTTGAGTTGGAACTTAGCAGGGTATCAGTTAATTTATTATTATAACTATTGGCAAAATAGTCTGCTCTTAATGCACCCGTAATATCCAGTTTTGAGGAAAGGGATAATTGCTGCGACCAGTATGTACCTGCATTAAATTCATTAATGTCGCCAAACATAATTTCTTTGGTATTTAAAATCCTGTCTTTGGTTCGGGTTAATTCAATATTGTCAATTTCATCATACCTTACCTGTATGCCCGCAGTAGTAGCGGTTTTAAATTTACCTATATAAAAATCTTTTTGATAAGAGCCATTGTAACCCCAGATATTCCTGTTTTCTTTTTGACGTATCTGATCGCCGTTTATTGAATCTTCTTTATAAAAAGTAAAATTGCTGTACAATTCAAATTTGTACCTGGTATAAAATATTTGATTGTGCAATAGTCCCCCATTTGCGAGATTGGTCATCAATTCTATATTAGCATTGTACCGGGAAGTTTTACCGCCTTCTGTATTATCGATGGCACCGTAAAAGCCTACCAGTCCGCTTTCCACTGCCCTATCGGGTATTTGCCCCGATGCATTCCATTTACTTGTAAATGCCATTAGTGTTGTGGTTAATGTATTGTTTTTACCAATAGCCCCATGATATTTGAGCATGCCGTTAAACCTGCTAAAATCCTGTGGACTATCAAAATACCCTTTTGTAAATGAGCCCTCTCCGGCAAAATATAAACTTTGATTTCTTCTTTCAGCCTGTGGCTTTAGCAGGTTGATGCCGGCAATGGTACGGTAAGTATCAAACTGCCCTACTTCTATTTTTGCAAAATTATTTTCCAGGTAATCTTTTGTTTTAAAGGCTACATAACCCGCAGTGGTAAAATTTCCTTTGTCTGCAAAATAAGGGCCTTTATTAAAATTTACTTTATCGATTATTTCAGGAATTACAAAATGCAGATCGGCATATCCCTGCCCGTGTGCATGGCTTACCATATTTACTGGCATACCATCTACAGTAATATTTATATCTGTACCATGATCCAGATCGAAGCCACGTAAAAATAATTGTTCTGCTTTACCACCACCGGCATGCTGGCCAATAAATAATCCTGGTACCATCCTCAACACTTCCTGCGAATTATTAATGGGCCGTAAATGAATATCAAAATCGCTGATGGTTTTAAAAATTCCTTTATTGGCTATTGCACTAATTTTTATTTCTTCCATACTGTTAACCTTGGGCCATAAATTAACCGTAGCAATATTGTTTAAAAATATAATTGAATCTACATGGATAGATAAAGGCTGGTAACCAATGCAGGATATTAATAATTTCGTCGAAGTTTCACCTAATTTGTTTATACCAATAAACCCGTTATCATCTGTCAATGCTGTAAAACTTCCTTCTTCCGATTTAACCGAAGCCTCCTGCACAGGTATCTTTGAAACGGCATTTATAATGTAGATACCCTTTTTGTTAGATTGAGCATTTAATGAAAGGGATGCTGCCAATGAAACCATGCTTAAAAACAGTAAAAATATTTTTCGGGGTACAATCCTCATGTTAGCCAATTAGTTTAATGCTATAAATGTTACAACATTTACGAAATTAAAGGTTTTATGGTTTGAGGGAAAGGTATACAATAGTTACTTTATAACTCTATCAATACCGTTAGCCACGCCGAATTTAATCATTTTACCATAACCATCGTCTGGCAAATAAACCGTAAATGCGAGCGCCAGTTCATAATTTTTTTTGGCATTAGCAAAGTCGTTTAAGTCTTCGTAACATTTGGCAATATTGATATACAAAGAAGGATAGGTTGCTTTGATGCTTTGGTCATCTATTTTTATGGCAAGTTGAAAGCTGTTTCATCCCATTTTAATTTGTCTTCAACAGTCTCCTGATGGCGTGCAACATAATGAGCCGCCGTAAATTTTTCAAAATTATTTACCGCCCCGTTCCATGCCTGGTGAAATAAATTTTTGGCGTCTTCTTTTTTCCCTTGTCCCTCAAGGCTCATTCCTTCGGCACATAACTTAACTACATTGTTATTTGGGTCAAATTGCATTTTGGTTTTTTTGTTGGCAAAGCACAAATGTAAAAAAATTTTTTGCCATTGCCATTTAAAGCAGTGTAACTGCAATTTTCGGTAAAATGAGAGCTTAGTATTTCATTCCAGATTTTTGCTTTAATTAGTCCTGACTTTTTTATTCCGTTTATTGTGAATTTTTTGTATTATTGAAATATATTTTAACAAATGCTAACGCTTTAAATCAAACTTAGCTGTATGAATATCTCAAAATACAATGCTGCCTTTATTTTGCTTTTTGAAATGACTGCCTCCTGCAATAACAATACTACCAAGCCAGCAACTGTTTCAAAAGATTCTATAACTATTCAAAAAGGTATGTATGCTTACGATGCTGATTTTTTAAAAAAGCATACGTCAAAAGTGTTGGAACTCGCCAATGAAGATTCCTCTGCTAAAGTTTTGCTGAGTGCCGATTACCAGGGCCGTGTAATGACCAGCACTGCTACCGGTGATTCAGGCACCAGTTTTGGCTGGCTTAATTATGATTTAATTGCAGCACCGCAAAAGAAAAAACATTTCAACCCTGTTGGCGGAGAAGAACGTTTTTGGATGGGCCCCGAAGGCGGCCAGTATTCGCTTTATTTTAAAGGAGGCGATTCATTTAATATTGCCCACTGGCAGGTTCCTTCTTTTATTGATACGGCAATGTATGATATTGCGCAATCAGACAAGGCTTCCGTAATCTTTACAAAAAAAGCAAGCATCACCAATTTTAGCGGAACAAAATTTGACTTGTCGATAGAAAGAAAAATAAGTTTGCTTACAAAAGACCAGTTAACAAACCAGTTGAAAATAACTATTCCTTCCAACATTCATTTTGTAGGATTTGAAACAGATAATAAAATTACCAATACAAGCAATGCAGACTGGGTGAAAACGAAAGGGCTTTTGTCTATCTGGCTTTTAGGCATGTTTACACCGTCTGCTAAAACAACGGTGATCATTCCATTTGACCCCATACCAAATGCACGCAGTTATATCACCAATAATTATTTTGGTGCAATACCAGCAGAACGTTTACAGGTTAGGGATAGTGTGCTATATTTTATCTGCGACGGAAAATACAGAAGTAAGATCGGCCTGTCGCCATTAATTGCAAAACCAATTGCGGCAAGTTTTGATTTTGAAAAAAATGTATTGACCATCATCATTCCCCAGGTAAATAAAAATGCGGCTTATGTAAACAGCAAATGGGAAATGCAGAAAGAACCTTATAAAGGCGATGTAATTAATTCATACAACGATGGCCCGCTGGCAGATGGTACACAAATGGGGCCCTTTTATGAAGTAGAATCTTCTTCACCAGCACTGGAACTAAAAAAGGGTGAGACAAGCAGGTATAAAGAAATAACCTGCCATTTCCAGGGCGATTATGCCGCGTTAAAACAACTTACACAACAACTATTAGGTGTTGATATTGATACCATAAAAAGATAAACGAGCCATGAACAATATTAAACCCATTAGTGTCGGAACTCAAAGAAAAAAATCAGTATTAAAATTCCTGTTTTCATTAGCTGCGGCTATTGCAATGGTTTTTATTTTAAAGCAACCTGGGTTTACCGATTCGCAGGTATATGTTATTTTCCTCCTCTTCTTCGCTATTGGTTTGTGGTTTACCGAAGCAATTCCGGCTTTTGCTGTCGGTCTTTTTATCATTGCCTTCCTGGTATTTACGCTTGGCAATAAAAACCTTAACGCAGCTCCTGAAAAAGTAGATATCTATGTCAATACCTTTTCAAGCAGTGTGATCTGGCTTATGTTGGGCGGGTTCTTTCTGGCAGCAGCAATGACGAAAACAAAACTGGATGAATCATTATTCCGGCTTACCATCAAATTGTCAGGTACTAGTCCAAGGAAACTGCTGATGGGTTTGATGCTTACCACAATGGTTGCTTCTATGCTTATGTCAAACACCGCTACCACGGCGATGGTAGTTGCATCCATCACACCGTTTTTAAATACATTGGGTAAAAAATCGAAG
>JANYGZ010000100.1 GCA_025362235.1 Ferruginibacter sp.
CGGAGATATAGGTGTACCATCCCAGCTAAGTTTTTCCAAATGGTCTATACAACTTTGTTCAGTTGGGAAAGTCTTTAGTAAATCGAAGATGCTTTTAAACTCTGGTAACATACGCTTTGCTTTAGTAGTGTAAAGATATGCTCAATAATTTACAATTCCAAATTATTTGGTGTAAACAGATATATCATTGCCCTATAAACGACTATTATACGGCTAACGTTTTGTGGCCGGCCCATCTTTGTGTTGTCAATCGAAACGGCGCCTTTCGGTTTACTGAGATAACAAAATTTAAAAACAATCTAAAATTTACAACCATGTACGCATTAAAAAACAAAGTTCAATTGATTGGTAATTTAGGCAACGCTCCTGAAATTAAAAATACCGAGAGCGGAAAAAAGCTGGCACGTTTCAGCATCGCCACCAACGAAAATTACCGTAACGCCAAAGGCGAAAAAGTAACCGAAACCACCTGGCACAATTTAGTAGCCTGGGGCAAAGTGGCCGACCTTTCCGAAAAATTTTTACACAAGGGAACAGAAGTGGTTATTGAAGGAAAACTGATTAACAGAAATTATACCGATAAGGATGGTATTAAAAAATACATCAGCGAAGTACAGGTGAATGAATTGTTGCTGTTGAATAGTAAAGCCCAGGCCTAAGCTGTTGTTAAGGATTGCACTAATTTCAACATTATTTTGTTGATGAAGTGCAATCCTTTTTTCATTTTTTATTCTGGTACTTGATATAATTCAGATATCCTTTAATTTTATAAAATATATCAGCTCGCATTCGTGGATTTTTTCCAAAAAACAAAATCATCGTAATTAGTGTCAACCAACAATACCGATATAACAAACAAGTCTTTTCAATTAGCATCCGACTTTGTTAATTATACCAATGCCTCTTTATTTTTAACCGGTAAAGCCGGTACCGGTAAAACCACTTTTTTAAAACACGTTAAAGAAAACGAAGTTAAAAATACTGTGGTGGTGGCGCCTACAGGTGTGGCTGCAATCAATGCAGGCGGCACTACTATCCATTCATTTTTTCAATTACCCTTTACACCTTTCATACCGGTTAGCAAGGGTTATGGTGTTACTGAAACCAGTACTGATAAACATAGCCTTATCAGCCAGCAGCGCTTAACAAACGAGCGCAAAGAAATAATGCAAAAATTAGAGCTGCTGATTATTGATGAAATAAGTATGGTGCGCTGTGATGTATTGGATGCTATTGATACGGTGCTGCGCCATGTTCGCAGTCAATACAGTGTACCTTTTGGCGGTGTGCAGGTTTTATTAATTGGCGATATGTACCAACTGCCGCCCGTAATAAAAACTGAAGAATGGCAATTATTATCCCCTTATTATAAAAGTGAATATTTTTTCAATAGCCATGTTATAGAGTCGCAGCAACCGGTATATGTTGAACTAAATAAAATTTACCGGCAAAACGATGGTGCCTTTGTACAGGTATTAAACCAGGTGCGTAATAACGAAATGGACCAGGAAGGATATGAATTATTGCACACCAGGTACCTACCAGCATTTAATCCGGCAAGAGAAGAAAATTATATTACGCTTACCACACATAATTATAAAGCCGATGCCATTAATTTTAAAGCGTTGAATGAATTGACTGGTAAAATGTACCATTTTGATGCAGCCGTCGAAGGGGAGTTTTATGAAAAATCCTATCCCGCAGATGAAAATTTAAAATTGAAGATTGGCACACAGGCGATGTTCCTTAAAAATGATGTTGAAAAAGTGCGCCGTTATTTTAATGGTAAAATTGGCATTGTTGATAAAATAGAGGAGGAGAAAATTTTTGTTCAATGTGAGGGCGAGGTAACTTCTATTGAGGTTAAAAAAGAAAAATGGAAAAACATCCGCTATAGCCTGAATAAAACAACCAACCAGATTGAAGAAGATGAAATCGGTTCTTTTACACAGTTTCCTTTGCGGCTGGCATGGGCCATCACTATACACAAAAGCCAGGGGCTGACTTTTGAAAAAGCCATCATCGATGCTGGAGAAGCTTTTGCGCCCGGACAGGTTTACGTTGCTTTAAGCCGTTGCACTACTTTACAAGGGATGATTTTGCACAGCCGCATCAACAACAACAGTTTGCGCAGCGATAACCGCATTGCTGAATTTGCTGCCAGTCAGCATACTTCTGTAACACAGCTACATTTATTGCAACAGGCAAGACATGATTTTCAAAAACAGGCCATCCTGCAACTGTTTAGTTTTTTTGAAATACAATTAACTGCAAAAGCATTATTACATTTTATTAAAGAGCAGATAAATAGTTTTAATACTGAAGCCATTGATTGGATAACAACCGTTAATACTTCACTACAGGAAATTGAATTGATTGCTGCAAAGTTTTTACCTCAATTAAATGATTTATTAAACAATGCCGAACTTCCTGAAAAAAATGAGGCTTTGCAAAAAAGAATCATTGCCGCCAGTAATCACTTTTATGTTCAGTTAGAGAATTGCCTGCAGCAAATAAATAAATGTACCGCCTTAACAGATAGTAAAACCGTGGCAACAGATGGCAATAAATTACTTGTTGACCTGTACAACAATATTTGTTTCCGTAAACATTTATTTGCAGGATGTAAAAAGGGTTTTGAAGTGAATAATTTCCTTCTTCAAAAAAGGAGTTTCATAAAACAATTTGCCGCAGCAAATATGTATGCGGGCAAATCAACTTATCAAAAAAATGACAGCCCCTTTCCTGAATTATACAGGCAGCTCCGCAAAAAACGTGATGAGCTTTGTGACAAAAAAAATATGCCTGTTTATTTGGTTGCCAATAGCAACAGCCTGGATGAAATGGCCCGCTATCTTCCTCAGACATTTGATGAGCTTAACCAAATTACCGGTTTTGGAAAAGTAAAGACCCAGCAATTTGGTGAAGCCTTTTTATCAATCATAAATACTTATTGCGAAGAAAATAACCTGCATACCAATATGGCAGCCATGCCGGTAAAAGAAAGGCCGAAAGAAAAAACCGTTGCTGTTAAAACAGATACCAAAATGGCCAGTTTTACTTTATACAAAGACGGGAAAACCATTGCTGCAATTGCCGCAGAAAGAAACCTGGCGATAGGCACTATTGAAGGCCACCTTTCTTATTTTGTAGGCATAGGTGAAATTGATGTAGACAATTTAGTGGCGATAGAAAAACAACAATCCATAAAAAATGCGGTAGAAAAATATGGCTATGAGGTTCATAAAACAATCATGGAAAATATTCCTGCAGGCATCAGTTATGGTGAAGTAAAAATAGTGTTGGCTACTTTAAAAAAGGCTTCTGCTGTTTAAAATTACCTTCCGAAATCGTCCTGCAGCCTTACAATATCATCTTCATCACTTGGGTTTTCTTTATCTGTATGGCGCCATATTTCAGCAACAACACCCCATCCTTCCAAACCAAGCAAACGATGACGTTCCCCTTGCTTTAACTGAATAATATCACCCATATTTAAAGTAGTGATTTCTTTTTCTTCATCCGTATCACTGGTAATTACACCCGCTACACCACCAATCAATTTCCAGATTTCTGCACGGCGGTGATGGTACTGCCAGCTTAATCTTTTATTGGGGGCAACTACTAATATCTTGGGACTAAGCTTTCCTGAAATACTTAACTCGTCTTTTGTAAGATGGGGAAAATACAGGGATATAAATTTTGCAGCTTCGGCTTCATCCAATACAAAAAAACCTCCCCAGGGACGGGTATTGTCCTGTTTAGCAATTTTTAAATTTTGTTGGTGAAGATATTCAGCAATACTTTCAAAAACCAGTTCTTTGGGTGTGTCGATTGAAAAATTTAGTGGCATATTATTTTTTTAAAATAAAGGGCGCTCCTACAAGTAAGGTTTCACACAAAGAAACAAAGAATACAAAGTAAACAAAGAAAAAATAATATTGATTAACAATGTATTGCTTTGTCTACTTTGTTATCGTTGCCGACTTTGTGTGAAATAAATATTCCTTTTAAGGCAGCCTCGTTTGTAAAAATATATAGTATTTTTTACCTGCCCATAAAAACCATTAATATCTGTACATCGCTTGGGTTAACGCCTGATATACGGGAAGCCTGGCCAAGTGTACGTGGTTTTATTTTAGTAAATTTTTGGCGTGCCTCATTGCTTAATGATTGCAGTTTATTGTAATTAAAATTATCTGGTATTAGTAGGTTTTCTAACTGGCTCATTTTAGCAACCAGTTCTTTTTCTTTTTCGATATATGTATCGTATTTAACCTGTATTTCTACCTGCTCCAATGTTTCATTATCGAAATTAAGCAAGGCTTCCTGAAGTTTTTGCACAGCAACCTGCATCGCTGCCAAACCTATATTGGGCCTCAATAACAACTGCAAAATTTTTTGCCTGCTTACTAACGGAGAGGACTGTACGCTTTCTAAAAATGGATTTATTTCTTCTGGTTCTAAAGATATATTGGCCAATATGTTTTTTACTTTTTCTACTGCCTCTGTTTTCATCCTCACTTTATCCATTCTTTGCTGTGAAGCCAAGCCAAGTCGGTAACTTAATTCAGTTAAACGAACATCGGCATTGTCTTGTCTAAGCAGGGTTCTAAATTCGGCCCGGCTGGTAAACATGCGGTATGGTTCGTCGGTTCCTTTATTGATAAGGTCGTCAATTAAAACACCGATATAGGCTTCGCTTCTTTTCAACACCACAGGTTCCAGCTCTATTGCTTTTTGATGGGCATTTATGCCTGCCATTAATCCTTGGCAGGCTGCTTCTTCATAACCGGTAGTTCCGTTGATTTGGCCGGCAAAAAATAGGTTTTTGATTAGCTTGGTTTCAAGGCTAAAGTTCAATTGTGTAGGGGGAAAAAAGTCGTATTCAATAGCATAGCCCGGCCTGAACATTTTAAAGTTTTCAAAGCCGGGAACTAATTTAAGTGCCTGATACTGAACCTCTTCAGGTAAAGAAGAAGAAAATCCATTTACGTATATTTCTACCGTATTGAATCCTTCTGGCTCTACAAATAACTGGTGCCTGTCACGCTCTGCAAAACGGTTTATTTTATCTTCTATACTCGGGCAATATCTGGGACCTGTTCCCTTTATCCTTCCTTGAAACATGGGGCTTTTCTCAAAGCCGGTTTTTAAAACATCATGGACATCCTGGTTGGTATACGTTATCCAGCAACTTTTTTGTTCTGCTGCTGTAATTTTTGGAACATCCAGGTAACTAAATCCAACAATTTCTTCGTCACCCTTTTGCTCTTCCATTTTGCTGTAGTCCAGACTGCGACCATCAATTCTTGGTGGTGTTCCTGTTTTTAAACGGTTACTCTCGAATCCAAGACTTACCAATTGCTCTGTAATACCGGTAGCCGCTTTTTCTGCCATTCTTCCGCCACCGAGCTGCTTTTCGCCAATATGAATTACTCCGTTTAAAAAGGTACCATTAGTTAATACTACAGATTTTGATTTTATGTGATGGCCCAAGCCTGTTATTACTCCATTTACCCGTCCGTCTTTTACCAATAATCCGTTTACCATATCCTGGTAAAAATCTACATTGGGCGTTTGTTCCAGAATTTCTCTCCATTTACCGGCAAAAAGCATCCTGTCGCTTTGTGCTCTAGGGCTCCACATGGCTGGCCCTTTTGAAAGGTTTAGCATCCTAAACTGTATCATACTTGCATCTGTAACTATTCCGCTATACCCTCCCATGGCATCTATTTCTCTTACAATTTGTCCTTTAGCAATTCCGCCCATGGCTGGATTACAGCTCATTTGGGCAATAGTTTGCATATTCATAGTAACCAATAGCACTTTACTACCCAAATTAGCAGCGGCAGAGGCGGCTTCACAGCCTGCATGTCCTGCACCAACAACTATAATATCGTATTCTGGAAACATTTGCGTGACGCAAAGTTAAAGTAACTGTGTAGTTTAAACCGAAGTAGTTTAGCCGAATTTTTTAATAATCTCTCTCTCTATCAAAATGTCTTGTATGGTATTTCCTGAATTCAGCCGATTAAACTCTTCCTTATTGAAGGAGGAAATAATATCAAGATGTGCTTTATTTTTAATAATAAATTCCTCAATTGCCGGTTCGCTAACAATATTCGACACTTCTATCTTGCTGATTTTGTCAATCATTTTTAAACAAAGCGGAAAACCAGTCTTTTTGTACAGGGCTTCGAAATATGGTTTCACGGCCATAACATCAATTCGATTTCCCCTATTTTTATTAAGGTCAATTGTTTCAACCCTGATATTCGAAAAGTTCCAACATAAAACGAGGTCTTCTTCTATCGAGAAATCAAAATAAGTAACTGGCACAATATGGTCAAACTGCCAGGCAGAACCAAAGTTCTCCCAATTAAGCTCTTCTGTAAATTGTATTTCAATCCAATTCCTAAATTGTTCAATACTTAAACCAAAATAAAAGGCATAGCTGGCACTAATATTTCTTTCTATTACATAGCGCCTAAGAGCTAATTGCCACTTTCGTTTTTCTCTGAATTTTAAAAGGGGTTCTGTTATTTCAGTCTTAGCAGTCCATTTCTTTCTTTCCATTAAGCAAATGTAAAAATGTTTCAGCCAGAAACTGTGATTCGTGGAACATTTTGGATGGTCATTGTGACTCTTGAAAGGAAGCGGTTTCCTATGTTCACATATATTGTATGCTTAAATGTAGTTAAAATTCATTGTTTCCTATTGAAACTGTGATTCGTGGAACATTAACCAAAATACAATTTTAGCTGTTTATTTTCTGCAGTGGTCATTTTAGCCTTTTCTCCCTGTTCTTTATCCTTATAGCCACACAAATGTAAAACGCCATGAAAAATTACTCTATGAAGCTCATCTTTTAAAAAAACCTGTTGGTTTCTTGCGTTCTCCTTAATCCTATCAACGCTTATATAAATCTCTCCGTCAATAATATTAGGGCTTTCTGAAAGATTAAAGGTTATTATATCTGTATAGTAATCATGCTGCAAAAACCGCTTATTAATATCAAGCAGGTATTCATCTGTGCAGAAAATAATCGACAAGTTAGTTAAAGCCTTTTTCTTTTTCCTGAATATTCTTTCAATAAAGAGTTTCAGTCTTTTCCTTTCAGATAGCTGAATGACCGTATCAGTAAAAATAAATTGTATCGACATAATTAATTTCCGGATTATGAAATTATAGAACAATTATGAATGAATACTTTTGCATTCAATAAAAAAGAAAGAATGGATATCCGGCTCTCCGAAATAAAAGTAGGAAAATCTGTAATTATAAAGTCATTTGAAAAAGACGACATTTTTTTAAAGCTAATGGAAATGGGCTGTGTACCTGGTGAAGTGATTATCGTAGACCAAATAGCTCCCTTGGGAGACCCAATTTCTATTTTAGTTGCCGGTTACCATCTAAGTCTTCGGTTAAATGAGGCAGAAAATATATGGGTAGAAGAGGCAGAAATTGCCAGCAAAAAATAATAATTAATTGAATATCAATTTATTATGAATATTGGTCTTTATTTTGGTTCTTTTAATCCGGTTCATATTGGGCATCTAATAATTGCTAAACATGTTTTGAATACAACAGATTTAAAACAGGTTTGGATGGTTGTTTCTCCACAAAACCCACTTAAGCTCTCCAATTCGCTTCTAAATGAATATGCTCGGTTAAGCCTTCTTCAAACAGCCCTTGAAGGAGAGTACAATTTGAAGGCGTCAAAAATTGAATTTACTTTACCTAAGCCATCTTATACGGTAAATACGCTTGCTTATTTAAAAGAAAAGTTTCCGCAACACCAATTCAGCATTATAATGGGAAGCGATAGTTTTTGTAATTTAACCAATTGGAAAAATTACGAGGTAATTATAAAAAATCATCTGTTATATATTTATAACCGGCCGGGGTTTATTGTTGAAAACACAATCAATGCCTCCATAAAAATATTGGATGCCCCATTACTTGAAATTTCGTCTACCCGTATACGTAAGTTAATAAAAGAAGCAAAATCTATACGGTATTTATTGCCAGACACAGTAAAAGAAGAAATTGAAAAAAATAATTATTACAAATAATTGCTAAAAAATTAATCCGAGTACCAGGCAAAGCAGTACAATTATTGGGGCAGGAATTTTGGTTAGTTTTAGTGCTAAAAAAGTTCCTGCAATAACCGCAATATTTATAATAGTCACCATATTAAATGGTGCTATAGAAATGTCCCTTAGTAAATATATTGTTGAGCCCCACATTAATCCTACCACTACTGCATTAATACCTTCCAGTCCCCTGTGAACCACAACATATTTTTTTAAATATTGCCAAACAGGAAAAAAGAATAAAATCAATAAAAGGCTAGGCAAAAAAATTGCAACTCCACCGATAATACAGCCCAGTATCTGCATCTTTTTTCCTTCATTTTGTAATGCTATACCACCAGTAAAAGATGCAATTGAAAAAACAGGTCCAGGTATTGCTCTTACAATTCCGGCTCCAGTCAGTAGTTCATTCTTATTGATCCTTATAATATTTTCTTTATTGTCTGCAAACCTAAGGGCCGTTGGCCTTGCAACATATTGGTCCAGCATCATTGGTATTAACACATCGCCTCCTCCAAAAACAATACTTCCAAACCTGTAAAAATTTTCAAAAAGGTTATACGCCTTTCTATGTTCCCACTCCTGTTTTCGGGCGCTTACACTTAAATAACCCGAAACTATAAATATTAAAACAAAGAGCCAGATATTTCGCCACCTGATTTCCCTTGGTTTATTTTTTGCTTTTTGAGGCCTGTCTTTACTGCTAAAATTTGTAACAAATCCTCCTAAAACAATCAGTATGGGAAAAATTAAAGGTATTTTAAAAAATAAAAATGTACAGATTGTTGACACCAACATTATTAATTGCGTAGTTAAATTGGTAACCGATATTTTGAAAGTCCTTACTGCTGCATAGGCTAAAAACCCAATTGCCATTGACTGAATAAATTGAAAGGAACTTGTTTGAAGATTGGCCGGGCCAATTTTTGTAACAACAAAAGAAAATAACCCCATTAAAATACAGGCAGGTAATATCCAAATTATTAATGTAATAACAGCCAATGAAATGCCTCCTCTTTTATAACCAATTAAAGTAAGTGTTTGGGTAGATGATGCACCTGGTAACATTTGACAAAAGGAAACATATTCCATTAATTCCTCTTTAGTAACATCCTTTCGTTTATCAACAAAAGTTTTCATCATCATCCCTAAATGACCCTGCGGACCACCAAAAGCGGTGATACTGTGCAAGAATACTGATTTAAGAAAAGGTATATGTCGTAAAAGATGCAAGGTGTATAGTTGAATAAAACCCAAGCAATATTTAGCTTCTTATTGTTTGGCTATTATATATCAAATAAATTTCTAAAAAAATACAAGTGTCCTGTTATTTTTTCAAACCAATTTCACGTAACCGCTCATCCAGGTATTCACCTGCCGTAGCATCTTCATATCCTTTTGGGTGCTTTTCATCAACACAACTACCTAAACATCGTAAACTCATGCTTGATTTCGGATGTAAAAAAAAAGGAATAGAAAACCTTGAAGTATGCCAAAGTTCCCTGACAGGATTTACCACCCTGTGCGTTGTACTTCTTAATTTATTATTGGTAAACCGTTGCAACATATCACCAACATTTACAACAATCTGCTCGGGTAAAGATGTAACCGCAACCCATTCATTTTTTTTTGTCAAAATCTGTAACCCATC
>JANYGZ010000039.1 GCA_025362235.1 Ferruginibacter sp.
ATTTCAGAGCGGAAGACCGGGCTCGAACCGGCCACCTCGACCTTGGCAAGGTCGCGCTCTACCAAATGAGCTACTTCCGCTTTTAGAAGCTACGCTTCAGTCTCAAAAGAACTATTCTTATTTTTCGGACTGCAAAAATAAGGCTTGTCAATCAACTACAAAATTTTTATTTGTATTTAGGATTGTAGAGGGTACTTTCCGGTGCAGCTACTTCTGGCCTACCTTTATAGCGATGGGTATACATGCCATAACAACCACCCAAAATTAATGCCACCACCATAAATATCTGGCAATACCAGAGAAAACGTGAGGAGGATACCCAGTTATGGGCAAAATCTTTGTCGGTATTGTCAATTATTTCTTGTTGCATTATATTGATTTTGCGATGACAAAAATAAGGCTTGTGCCTCAAAAAAAATTATTTGTTTGCAATAATTTCTGAAAACCTTGTTTTCTTTTTTATAAAATACTGCCAAACCACAACGCCGCTGTACCATCCATTTAGTTTACCTTTTTTTGATATAGGAAAAACTGATTGCTTTTTATCTGTAAACATCCATTTGATAAAATAAAAATGTGCCTTTGCAATTGCTTTAAATGTGGCGGAGTTACCTGAAAATAATTCTTTATAAGCAGCAATAATATCCAGCAGCATCCTGCAGGGAATTTTCCATAAAGCGGTTGGCCATGATAAATTTTTTGCCAGCATTACCAGGTTATTTCTAAAGTTGAGAAAATCTTTTTTAGGGTTTCCTTTTGGTAAAGTACCACCACCCACATGATACACAACAGATGCCGGTTGTACATACACTTTATACCCGGCCAACTGTAGCCGCCAGCAAAAATCAATTTCTTCCTGATGGCTAAAAAAATATTCGTCTAAACCTCCCAATACATGGTACATATCTGCCCTTACAAACAGTGCCGCACCACTTGCCCAAAAACAGGGCTTTGCATCGTTATACTGTCCCTTATCTTCTTCGAGTGTATCAAAAATTCTTCCTCTTGCAAACGGGTAACCAAGATTGTCGATCCAGCCGCCACAGGCACCTGCATATTCAAACATATACTTAGCACTATGGGCTAATATTTTAGGTTGGCAGGCTCCTATTGCTGCATTGTTTTCCATCAAGCCAATAACGGGTTCAATCCAGCCGGGGGTAACTTCTACATCGCTGTTTAATAAAATATAATAATCGCTGTTTACATGTTGCAGCACAATATTGTACCCCCTGGCAAATCCTTCATTGCTGGTATTTATAATAATTTCAACCTGTGGAAAATACTGTTGTAAAAAAATAACTGAATTATCTGTGGATGCATTGTCTGCAACAATTACTCTTTTATTTGCATAGGTAGATGCTGTTACTGAAGGAAGAAATTGTTCTAAAAAATGTTGCCCGTTCCAGTTTAAAATAACAATGGCAACAGATGGATGGCTTTCGCTGCCAGTACTGTTATCATCATCCATGTTGAATTGGCGGTAAGAATTGAAATTTCCTTTCATCGGTTATGTAGCTATAAAATTTTTAAGTACCTGGTAAGATGCGAATGATGCATCGTCCATAGTCAATGGTCAATGGCCAATAGTAACATGTAACACAAACTTACTTCATTTGACTACATTTCTTATTGTAGTTATTTATTTCAGCCCATTACACGCAGCCAAAGCTGCGAGGTAAGGAATTTTTATATGGCCGTTGAGTCGTTAAGACGTTTACCCGGAAAGAAAATAAAAACGCCTCAACGCCTTAACGGCAATACTTTCTTATTACAGTTTTATTTCAGACGGTAACACGCAGCTGAAGCTGCGATTTTAATATGGCCGTTGAGACGTTAAGACGTTTGAGCTGGAAAGAAAATAAAAACGTCTCAACGCCTCAACGGCAATACTACTTCATTTTGCATTTCTTATTTTATATTTACAAATGTTTACTCAATTTTTTAACTGGCGTACAGGGCTTGCTGTTATTGCAATTGCTATTGTTAGCGGCACTATTTTTTACAGCAATTACCTGGCAAAAAAAATTGCTACTGAAGAAAGGCAAAAAATAGAACAGTGGGTAGAAGCAGTAAAAGACATCAGCAACACCAATGTATCGCCCACCAATTTATCCAGTAAAATTCTGGTAGAAAACAACAGGGACATCCCGATGATTGCTGTGAATGAAGAAGACAGCATTTTTGAAAGTAATAACCTCGATTCTGTCCGCATAAAAAATGACAGGGCCTACCTTCCCGGCAAATTAAAAGAATTCAAAGCGCTTCATCCACCCATCAGCTGGGTAAATCCATTAGATACGCTGCAGACAAACCGTTTGTATTATGGAGAATCTTCTTTATTAAAAGAGGTTAGGTATTACCCGCTTATTCAGCTTTTTATTGTGGCGCTATTTATTATTATTACACTAATTGCCATTACTACCAGGAACAAATCAACACAACACCAGGTTTGGGCAGGCATGGCAAAAGAAGCAGCCCACCAGTTGGGTACCCCACTTTCTTCTTTACAGGGATGGGTAGAGTTATTAAAAGATCAACCCGGCAATGAAAAAATTGCCATGGAAATGATAAAAGATGTGGACCGGTTAAAATTAGTAAGTGATCGTTTTGGAAAAATAGGCAGCATACCCCAACTGGAAGAAATGAACATCATTGAACAGGTAGAAAGTATGGTGGTGTATATTAAAAGGCGGTCAACAGATAAGGTAAGTTTTACTGTAAATAGTTTTGGTGAAAAAATAATTCTGGCAAAAATAAATGCGCCGTTATTTGACTGGGTGATAGAAAATTTATTAAAGAATGCATTGGATGCCATGGAAGGAAAGGGCGCCATCAACATTACCATTAAAAAAGAAACAACAGAAGTATTGATTGATGTAGCAGATACAGGAAAAGGCATCAGCAAACAAAATATTGTAAAAGTTTTTAAACCCGGGTTTACTACCAAAAAACGTGGCTGGGGCCTGGGATTAAGTTTATCCAAACGAATTATTGAACAATACCATAAAGGGGAACTATTTGTAAAATCATCCGAAGCTGGTAAGGGAACAAGTTTTAGGGTGGTATTAAAAAACTGATCCCGGCCCGAAGCCAGGATCAATCTGTGCGGCAAAGGAGATTCGAACTCCCATGCCCTTGCGAGCGTTACCACCTCAAGGTAGTGCGTCTACCAATTTCGCCATCGCCGCTAATTGGATTGCAAATTAATGTAAAAAAAATTAGTGCATAAAATCTATCTTTTGCAATAAGTGCAAGCGTTATGAAAATGATTTGAAGAATTTTTATGGTGTTAGAATTATCGACAGTTGATAACGGTAACAAAGGAAGAAGAATAAGTTTACTATCTTCAAGAACCTAAATAAGGGAAGTGAAAATTTTATTTTAAGCGACACCGCTATCCATTAAAAAAAATTCTTTGAACAGACCAGTAAGATGCGACTATTGCGATTAAGGCAGATAGCGGATATACAATGCCTGCCCTATACCA
Source organism: Ferruginibacter sp. (assembly GCA_025362235.1). GTDB lineage: Bacteria > Bacteroidota > Bacteroidia > Chitinophagales > Chitinophagaceae > Ferruginibacter. The sequence continues at coordinate 3,491 of JANYGZ010000039.1, forward strand.
GGTTTTGTTGCGCAATGGGATAATGATGCATGCAAACATGGTGGTGATTACTGTAACCTGTCCTATTTCGACACCGGCATTAAACGCAATAACGGATGTATAAAATTTACCTGCGGGCAACCCTATCTCATTAAGTGCGCTGGCGAAACCCATGCCATGTATTAAACCAAAAAGAAATACCAGCAATATCCGCCATGGTTTTAACTCTGTCAATAAAATATTTTCAACTGCTACAAACACGATTGATAATGCAATGATTGGTTCTACCACTGCACCCGGTGCCACAATAATATTTTTCATGCTTAAAGCCAGTGTAATGGAATGCGCTACTGTAAAAGCAGTAGCCTGCCAAAAAATAGTTTTAATATTTGTACTCAAAAGGCATAATCCGATCACAAACAAAATATGATCAATACCGTAAGGGATGATATGTTTAAAGCCCAGCGCAAAATAAAACCAAACCACTTCATTTACCGGTGCATCCTGCAGGGCATAGTTGATGCTATGGGCAAAACCACACTGCACCAACAGCAATACTGTTATCAGCAGCACTATCTTTTTGAACGGATTGCTATACCGTATTTTCATCACAAAATTATTTGGTATGATTATATTCCTTTAAGCGCCTGTTCACTATTTAGTTTTAAACTTTCCGGAATAAAAGCATTGCTTTTAAATGCCTGCTCTAAATAATCTTTTGCCTTTACTTTATCACCTGTTTTTTCGTAAATCAATCCTGCCCTGCAAAGTAGTACAGGATTTTTACTATTTGTTTTTAAAGCTACCTGTATATAAGGCAGGGCTTTTGCAAAGTCGCCTTTTTGATAATACACCCATGCAAGCGTTTCATTGGCATCTATATTGTTTGGGCGGCGGTTGTATTCTGCAAGGGCATGCTCCAATGCTTTACTGTAATCATTTATTTTTAAATACGCATACGCTAATTCCCTGTCGGCGTAATGCCCGATATTTTCATCGCTGGCAGCAGTTGTCGCATTTTTATTCATTTCATCAATTACAATTTTTGCGGTTGTGGCAGCTTTTTCTTTTTGCCCTATTAACTGGTAAACATCCACCAGCTCTTCCTTAAAAGAAAAATCATTTACCAAAGTATCTGCCTGTTGAAAATAATCGATCGCTTTAGCATACTCTTTTTTTGACAACGCAATTCTTGCCATGCCAGCCAGTGCATAGGCATAATTTTTACGATTTTCCAATGCAATGGAATAATGCATTTCTGCATTTTTAAAATCTCCGGAATTTTCATACAAATGCCCCAATTGTACCCTGCACCATTCTGTACCTTCATCACCGGGTGCACCAGCATCTACCGCTAATTTCATGGCTTCAATGGCACCGGGATAATCGCCGTAAATTTCACGCAGGTAAGATGCCCTGGCATACGAACGCAAGTCGGGCCGGATGGACATCATTTTTTCTGCGTTGGCTACTGCGGAATCGTAATTGCCCATTTCAACATTTCCATCTACTAAAATACCATATACAAATGCATTATAAGGGTTGATATTTTTAGCAGTTTCTGCCATGGCCAAACCATCGGCAAAATGGTGTTGTGAAAGAAAGAGCAACGATTTTAAGGTGAGTGCTTCAAAATTTTGAGGGTTAATTTTTAAAACATTGTTGATATATTTCATAGCTGCCTTATCATAGTAAGCATAATTACCGGTTGCCCGTGCTTCCATTATAAATAAATTAGCCATGGAAATATGAGATTTTAAATCCCCTGGATTTGCATTTAAAGCTTTTAAAATTTTGGCGGCATTTAATTTTGTATCGGGCCATTCAGGCATTTGTGCCATTGAGCCATTTCTTTCCAATAATACATACTGGGTATTTTCTTTAATGCTATCTTCTTTTTTAAATTTTAATAACACGAAACCTACCAAGCTTATAAACAAAATTATTAGAACGCTGTATAAAATATTTTTTTTCATGATTGTTGCTTTAAAGATTAAACAGGTCATATTTTGTGTATATTCCGTAACTTATTCAATTATCATATTATACAATTAAGCTGCAATAAAAGCCAATTTAAAATAATACTGCCAATTGTAGGACTTAAAAAGGAAAATGCCTGATTAAATTTAAAAAATCATACCACATAAGTTTTTGAACCCTGCTGTTTAATTTAAAAATTCAAAGGAAAATAAGCCTGTAATTAACAGCAGACTTATTTTCCTTTGTATTTATTTATTGTTTTATTAACCTTTTATTACCCGGAGATTTTGTTTTGTAACTCCATTCTTACTGATATGGATAAAATACACTCCTTTAAGCATTCCAATGCTATTCCAGTTTTGTGTATAGATGCCAGGTTCAAGATTTTTATCGAGCAATACTTTTACCAGGTTGCCCGTTTCATTAAAGACTTCTATTCTTACTTTGGACGCAGCATCCAAACGATATTTAACGGTGTTGTTACCGATAAAAGGATTTGGTGAAGTAGTAGCAACTACTTCCGGAGCGCCAATAGCTAATCCCTGGTAAACTACTGTACTACTACTGCCCATAGTTACTCTGTGAGTTCCTACTGCAGTTCCGCAATCACAAATATGTGTTCCGGCCCAGGGCGTTTGAACATATGGAAAATGTGCCCTTAGAGTAGTGTCATTCTTGTCCACACCTGTATTATACGACAATACATTTAGTAATTGTGGTGTTAGCGGACTACCCCCTAGTTTATAGTCATCGTACCATAATCCAATTGCAGCTAAAACAACGCCACCTACTGCCTGTAATTCAATTCTTGTAACGTCATCTTCTAATCTTCTTCCATTAGGAAAACCATCCATGTTTGGAATATTTTGAACACTAGTATTTGCATAAGCAGGATCAGTTAAACCGGTTACAGCAGCCTGTATAAGGCCTAAGGAACTAAAGTCTTTAGAATCCCTTGGCGTTGGTGGAACTGCCATGTTTAGCCGTAACATATCTCCTCCATTAGGCAAAAAATTATTAATAAATGGTTTACCTTTTGCCAGTGGATTACCTGTTGGTTTGCCAGTAGCCAACTGATAAGGAGCCAAATTCGGTACACCTGTGTGAAAAATAGGCCATAAGTCAACAGACCGGGGCGAAGCTTTGGCAGGTAATAATAAAGTGCCAAAAATTGCATCATCCAGGGCAGTACCTTTTACAGCAGACGTACCTTTTAAACTGAATAATCCATCCTGGCCATCACCAAATCCAAACGCACCCAATGAATTTTTTTGAACCCGCAATGGCTTAAATGCGGGAACAGCTCCGCCAAACAGTGCATCATCCATATAAAGAGCCAGTTCAGGGTTGTAAAAATAATTACCAAATGTAGCAATGGTAGGCAGATCATCATAAGGAGTTAGCGCATTCCACAAGTCTTTATAACCAACCGGTATAATAGCTTCGTTGGTTAGTGGCATACCAAGCCTGGATACCTGTATCCATTTACCTTCATTTGAAACCAAATCGTACTTCATGTCTATTTTAACATCGGCAGCCTTGATTTCATTTAATATTCTTATTTTTTGCCTGCTGGCAGATGCCCAAACACCAATAACATAATTAGGATCAAGAATATTGGTGCATACGCTTTTATGATCTTTCTGCAGAGTTGCAATATCAACTTGTATTGCAATACTTGATACATTTTTACATTTTAACGCATCCACTGATTTACCCGAAGCCCTGGGTGCATCGCCCAAATCAAAAATACCTCCCAGGTCTACAAAAAAGGGATCATCTGCAGGACCGCAAAATACCTTTTCGCCAGTGGAAGCAGTTGTAATTGCTTTTTCCATTAATGAATTGTAAGAAGGTGCATTTAAACCAACCGGCGAACTTATAGAACGTGGGCCAATATTAGTTGGAGGCACTACGCCGTTATTTACCACCGCGGTAAAAGACTTACCCCCATCCATACTTCTTTCCATCATGTAAGTAGTTTTCAGATTTTCTTTACCCAGCCTGATGTTAAAAAATGTAGTTGGATCTTCATTGGTTCTTTTAAACGTAAAACGATAAACAATATCATCGCCTTTTGTAGCAATGTTATTATCTATATGTATTTCATAACGGATGTTTTCACCAAAATGATAGTAGTTTGGCCCTGCCTCGGGTAATTGGCCAGGTACATAATTGGCAATAATGGTAATCTTTGTTGGGTCATCTGGACTTCTAAAAGCATAGACATCGGTATTGTCTGCCAGGGGATCGTCTGCAATCATAGGGGCTTCCCTATGAGAAGAAGCAAAAGCTGGCGCAGTAATTTGTAAACACATTACCAGCAAAAGAAATGCGGCGGAAAGTTTTTTTTTCATAATTAATTTTTTTTTGTGATGAATGTAATTATTTGAAATACACAAGTAAATCAATGCGGACAATCAAAATGGATATTAGCAGTAAAAATGAATGAAATCTTAGGGTAGATTATTGTAATAAGTTGAAAATATAAACCTGAAACAGTTGTAATAGCAGCATTTATAGGTAATGGACTTTTAAAACTCTTTTAGAGCCTGTTAAAGTTACGATAATACTTTAGCCTTGGTTTTACTTTTTTTAAGTTTATTTTTTAGATAGCAGGAATGGCTGCAAACTCTTTAAAAATCATTAATTTGTAAAAAAATAAGAGATGACTAATAATATAAAATGTCCCAATTGCGGGCATGTGTTTGATGTAGAAAATGTTTTGGCTGCAGATATGGAGCAAAAATACCAGCAGCAATACCGGGATAAGTTAAACCAGTCTTTAGCAAAAGTTGAAGAGGATAAAAAGAAATTAGAAGGCGACCTGTTACAATTTGAAGAGAAAAAGAAAAAAGAGAACGAAATTTTTGCACAGAAACTGGAACAAGAAAAACTGAAATTAGAACATTTAATACAGGAACAGTTAAAAAAAAGTATTTCTGCAGATTATGCAAATAAACTTCGGTTACTAGAAAACAATAATAACGATAATGAAGAAAAACTTAGAGAAGCCAGAAAAAAAGAGCTGGAGTATTTGCAAAAGGAACAACAGTTAAAAAATAAAGAAGCCGAGCTGGAAATTACCCTTCAAAAAAAATTACAGGAAGAAAGTGTAAAACTTGGCGAGCAGATTCGTGGGCAGGAGAATGAAAAAAACCTATTAAAAGAAACCGCTTTTCAGCTTAAAGTAAAGGAGCTTGAAATGCAGTTAAATGAACAAAAGAAATTAGCCGATGAAATGACACGCAGGGCAGGGCAGGGTTCCATGCAACGCCAGGGCGAAGTGCAGGAACTATTATTGGAATCTATATTAAAAGAAAATTTCCCATTTGACCTTATTGAAGAAGTAGGTAAAGGAGTGGAAGGCGCCGATTGCACACAAGTAGTTAGAAATAACAGCGGCACTACCTGCGGTAAAATTATTTACGAAAGCAAAAGAACCAAAACATGGAGCAATAACTGGGTAGATAAATTAAAAGCGGATATGCGTAGCCGGGGCGCTGATGTGGCAATCCTTGTTACGCAGGCTTTTCCAAAAGATATGGAGCGGTTTGGAGAAAAAGATGGTATATGGATATGCAATTTTACAGAAGTGGGTAGTGTTGCACATTTGCTTCGTAACGGCATTATTAAAATACACCAGGTACAAAAAGGTGAAGAAAATAAAGGTGATAAAATGCAGCTACTGTACAATTATTTAACCGGCATTGAATTTAAAGGGCAGGTTGAGGCAATAGCAGAAGGCTTTATGGCCATGAAGCAAAGCATTATGAAGGAACGGATACAAATGGAAAAGATGTGGAAGGAAAGGGAAAAACAATTAGAAAAGGTATTGATCAGCACCAGTGGAATGTATGGTTCTGTAAAAGGAATTGCCGGCGCATCTGTTGGTAATATCCCATTGCTGGATGGTGGTGAGGAGGATGGTATAATAAGTTTATAACTACTAAATGTATAACCATGAAAAGTAGTATACTTTTGTGAGCATCAGTAATTTTGAATTTGAAAAACTTTTAGGAAATGTCTCAAAAAACAGCCTCATCAGGCAAATGCATCTTTTGCAACGAATCATTTACAAAAACAGGTATTACAAAACACCTGAACACACATCTGGCTGAAAAAACGAAAGATGGAAAACCCGGCAAATCGATTCATGTAAAAATTGAAGTCAATCCAAAATGGGGAGCATTACCCTATTTTATAAACCTGTGGGTAGATGGTAATTCATCAATGGGTGATATAGATATTTTTCTGCGCCAAATATGGCTGGAATGCTGTGGCCACATGAGTAGTTTTACCAATCAGAAAGCCCAGAAAAAAAGCGGTGGGTTGTGGGATTTTTTTGAAGCAGGGGTTATATTGGAAAAAGAAAATACAAAGGAGTATGAAAAATTAATGGAAACCCAAAACGGCGAAGTGCCGAAAAGTAAGAAAACAAAAGATGCCCTATATAAAAACCTGAAACTTGATTACCAGTATGACTTCGGAAGTACTACTGAGTTGCTGTTAACCGTAATGGAAGAATATCCGATTGCTACAAAAGAAAAAATTGTTTTATTAAGCCGTAACGAACCACTTGAAATATTTTGTGAAACATGTGGAAAAGAACCTGCCAGCCTGGTGTGTGCCGTTTGCATGGGTGATGAAGAAAGCGCTTTTTGTAAAGCCTGTGCAAAAAAACATGGTAAAACCTGTAGTGATTTTAAAGATTATGCAGCCATGCCGGTTGTAAATTCTCCACGGATGGGCGTATGTGCTTATGAAGGCGGCCGCATAGATAAAAAGCGTGATGGGGTATTTATAAAAAAGGTAACAACATAATCAGGCACCATTCTTTACCATGGTAAAGCGAATCAATAAAAAATTGATGCACCATCTCTCAAATAAAAAAATCCTGTTTTTGTAAACAGGATTTTAAGGTATAAAAAATTTGTATTTTTTTATTTGTTACTATCGGCAAATTCCTTGCGGATAATATTTAAAGCGCCACCGGCTTTAAACCACTCAATCTGCTGTTCATTGTATGTATGGTTTACTTCAATTATATCAACGCTTTCGTCTATATGACTTAATTTCAATTTCAATGTTTTGCCCGGCGCAAAAGAACTTAATCCAGTAATATCAATGGTATCATCTTCCTGTATTTTATCGTAATCTTCTTTATTGACAAAAGTTAGCGCCAGCATACCCTGCTTTTTTAAATTGGTTTCGTGTATACGTGCAAACGATTTTACCAACACAGCCCGTACACCCAAATGACGTGGTTCCATGGCAGCATGTTCCCTTGATGAACCTTCCCCGTAATTTTCATCACCCACCACTATAGTGCCCACGCCTGCTGCTTTATAGGCCCTTTGTGTATTGGGCACGGTTCCATGTTCGCCGGTTAATTCATTCTTTACAGAGTCTGTTTTTTCATTAAAGAAATTAACAGCACCAATCAGCATATTGTTGCTGATATTATCCAAATGGCCGCGGAATTTTAACCATGGGCCCGCCATACTAATATGATCTGTTGTACATTTTCCTTTTGCCTTTATCAATAATTTTAAACCTTTCAGGTCAACACCTTCCCATGCTGCAAACGGATCCAGCAATTGTAAGCGTTTACTGGTTGGTGATACTATCACCTCCACACTACTGCCATCTTCTGCCGGCTGTTGATAACCTGCATCATCCACATCAAACCCTTTGGGAGGAAGTTCAAAACCGGTTGGTGGGTCAAGCTTTACTTTTTCTCCTTTATTATTGGTTAAGTAATCTGTTAACGGGTTAAAAGAAAGGTCACCGGCAATTGCCATGGCGGTTACAATTTCAGGACTACCCACAAAAGCAAATGTATTGGGGTTGCCATCGGCACGTTTCGCAAAATTGCGGTTAAAGGAATGTACGATGGTGTTCTTCTCTGCTTTTTCTGCCCCTACCCTTGCCCACATACCAATACAAGGCCCGCAGGCATTGGCAAAAACTGTTGCGCCTATTTTATCAAATACGCCCAAAAATCCATCCCTGTCAATAGTAAAACGTACTTGCTCGCTGCCAGGAGTAATTGTAAATTCTGAGTTTAGTTTTAACCCCTTATCAGTTACCTGCTGGGCAAGGCTAACCGCCCTGCTGATATCTTCGTAAGAGGAGTTGGTGCAACTGCCAATTAAACCCACTTCAATTTTTGTAGGCCATCCGTTTGCCGCTGCAGCTTCCTTCATTTTAGAAATGGGTGTAGCAAGATCTGGTGTAAAAGGGCCGTTTAAATGTGGCTCCAAAGTATTTAGATCAATTTCAATTACCTGGTCAAAATAAGTTTCAGGATTGGCATATACTTCATCATCGCCTGTTAAATGTTTTGCAATGGCATCTGCTGCTATAGCAATGTCTGCTCTTCCGGTAGCGTTCAAATACCTGCTCATACTTGCATCGTAACCAAATAATGAAGTAGTGGCGCCAATTTCGGCACCCATATTACAAATAGTTCCTTTACCCGTGCAACTCATGCTGGTAGCGCCTTCGCCAAAATATTCCACTACTGCACCGGTACCCCCTTTTACGGTTAATATGCCTGCAACTTTTAAAATTACATCTTTAGGAGCCGTCCAGCCACTAAGCTTGCCCGTTAGTTTAACACCAATTAATTTGGGCATTTTTAGTTCCCATGCAAGGCCCGCCATTACATCACATGCATCCGCACCACCTACACCAATAGCAATCATTCCCAAGCCGCCGGCATTTACCGTATGGCTATCTGTACCAATCATCATACCACCGGGGAAAGCATAATTTTCCAATACCACCTGGTGTATAATCCCAGCTCCGGGTTTCCAAAATCCAATACCATATTTATTGCTTACGGATGCCAAAAAATCATATACTTCACTGCTCTCATGCACCGCCCTGTCCAAATCTGTTTTGCTGTTAACTTTTGCTTCAATTAAATGATCGCAGTGTACCGTAGACGGAACAGCTACCCTGGTTCTGCCACTTTGCATAAATTGCAATAAAGCCATTTGTGCAGTAGCATCCTGCATGGCTACACGGTCTGGTGCAAAATCTACATAACTTTTTCCTCTTTCGTAAGGCGTAGTGGCTTCGCCCTGCCACAAATGGGCATACAATATTTTTTCAGTAAGGGTTAATGGTTTGCCAACCGCTGTACGGGCTGCTTCAATACCGCTGCCAAAATTTGCATACAATTTTTTAATCATTTCAATGTCGAAGGCCATGCTAATATGTTTTAAGATGTAGAAAGAGCCCGTTACATTAGTATAGAAATGTTAATGTTTTGCTATAATAACTAATCGGGTAAGTTGCAAATTTACAAAAAAGGAGTGTAGTTTTGTTACCAAATTTAACGCTTGGGTTATTTTTATTTTTTTTATATTCGTGTTATGAACCGGTTTAAACTTTTTATTGAATGGCATGTATTTGGGGTTTGTAGCGCCATCGGCGAAAGAATGGGAATTGCCGCTTCAACCATCCGTAAAAACTTTATCTATATTTCTTTCCTTACAATGGGTTCGCCTATAATCATTTATTTATTTATTGCCTTTTGGATGAATATAAAAAGGTATATCCTCAATGCCAGGCGTAATCCCTTAAGATATCTTTAACGCATCGAATTCTGGAAATCTTATTTTGTAAAATACTTCCTGAGCACATTTCCATTTTTATAAAGATTGATTTAATCTATCCTTTGTATTATTTAACATATCAGGTAGTGATAAAATGTTTGCGGTTAGAAGCAGGTGTTTTAAAGCATGCGTATAAATGACACATTGCGTATCTTTGCTATTCAAAGATGAGTTAATGGTCAATTTAGTACCCCCGTTTTATTTTTCATTCCTATGTTTTGTGTGTTGAGGATTTGCAGCGGACTATTTCATGTTTGATTTCCTTTGATTTACAAGTATAATTTATCCCGACAAAATCGGGATAAATTATTTTACTTACAACAGTCAGGGCTCGCTGAAGTACGGGCATTATACGCCCGGAACCGATGCTGATTGAAAAATTCTGTGTCTGGATTTGTGTGGAGGCGTAATATAAATTGTCATTATTCTTTTTAAAGTTTTCTAATTCTAAACATATATCAGTTTGTTGAATTCTTATGAACAAGAATTTAGACAATAGTTTGTTTTATTATTTGTAAGTTGTATCAGTTTCTTAAACGATTATAATTACCATCGTTTGGCCTGTCAACCTCTTTCCATTTACGGACAGCTTTAAAAGGCAACTTAAGTAAATTACCGATGGTTAATTCTTTTTCATCTGCATAAGCCGGAACACCTGTTACAATTTCATTTTGATGGATATTCAATCGAACTGTTTTATGTATCCTGTCCCAGAAAGAAAAAATAATGGAATAATTGCTATCTGTTTCTTTCGTTATCATCGAATGATGAATACCGTGCATTCGTGGTGTTACAATCAATATATTCAATATTTTTTCTAACCAAAACGGAAGTTTTGTATTGCTGTGATGAAACTGGGTAGCTGCTTCAAAAGCAATTTCATAAATGAGTACTATTGTGGGTGAAGCCCCAATTAATATTACAGCAGTGCCACGAAAGAAAACAGAAGCTATCATTTCACCAAAATGAAAACGGAAAGCTGTGGTTATATCAAGGTCAAGATCTGTATGGTGAACCAAATGAAACCGCCACATGAATGGAAGTTTATGCAGTAAAATATGCCAGATGTAATTGCTGTAATCGAGCAATACAAATGCAACAACACATTCAATCCATGGTGGCAGGGAATATAAATAATTCAATCCAAACTGCCATTGCTGATTTTTTACTGACAGCCAAATCATTGCAGGAATAAACAGTAGCCGCAGCAATACAAATGCAGGAATAGAAACAATTAAATTGATTACTATTCTTTTCCATCTGTTCTGCACTCTTTTTCTTAATTGAAAATTTGTTTCAAGAATAAACAGAATAATGAACAGCCCAATTAATATTGGTGTGCCATAACTATCAAAAGTGGATTTAATCATCGTCTCTTAATTTTTCTCCTTCCCCTTTTTTAGTATGCCATATTGCATCTTTATTCAAGTCAAGGTCTTGTTGTATTTTTGGCGAAGATCCTTTTGGTGCTTTGCCCACCATCATTTCAAAATACCGAATACCATCCTTTACATCTGCCCATAAATGACTTGGTGGAACATGTCCATAAGCCCTGTATTTATTTGGTTGCACTTTACCTTTTTGTTGAACAAAGGTTGGAAATTTATTTACCCATTCATCAAAAGTTTGCATAAATACATTTTCCTTTATCATGTCTTCTGCCTGGTTGTTGCTATACTTTTTCCCTTTGCCGCTTGTGCAATATTGCCATAAAATATCAGGCACTTCCACACCACCGTAACGGCATTGCCACACTAAAGGAGCATAGGCATCTCTTATATTTTCGAAAGGCTCTTTTTCAGGATCGAAATACTTTTTATGTTGTAAAATTTTTGGTCTGCCTGTTTCATCCATTTCATCACCACCTTCATCACCATAACAAAAAAAACCTGCTGTCCTTCCTTCCAAATGATTTAAGCTCATTTCTTTCCATTGCTCTGTGCGCTCTAATGCCATTGCTTCTTCTGCATTTTTATGACCAATGGTTTTTTCATCAGGATTACCGCCATTCATACAAACCAAACGATCAAACAGTAATTTTAAATTACTACTGCAACTATACCAATTAACAGGCCCGATGATTGCCCATGCATCAGCCATATCAAACCTTGCATACAAATCTAAATTCCACATCAGGTCAGGCTCCTTACTGCTATTTTTTGTATAACAATTGCAAGGATAAACGCAAAGAGCCATTGAAGTAGAAACACAGGCATTGCAGCTTTGTATTCTTTCCCTTGCATACACATTCCCTAAATCTTCATAGTCAATTTCCCAGTCCTGTGGCAGCATTTCAGCCATTTTTAACATCAGTGTTCTTGATTTACTGTCAACACCCGGGCAATTGTATTGCCTTCTGTCAGAGCCGGAAATAATTAATATCCTGAAAGGTCTTTGATCCGGGCGCAGTTTTGCATTATTATCATTTGGTTTCATATTTTTGTTTTTTCCTTTACTTTTTTAATAGTAGAATAAATTCCATACACAATCATTAAGCCAATAAAAACATACACCCATACAGGAATATTTTTACCGGCTATTATAAGGTATAAATAAGCTGATATAAAAAAGAAACCGGTTAATAAAACAGGGAGTATAATTGATCTTTTCCTTTTTATGTTTTTGACCAGCCAATAGAGCGAAAGAAAAAAGAATGGAATAGCGCCTAAATAGATGCCGCCAAAGATGTAAGGATTTACATTGTATTTTTCGCCGAGGCTTAAAAACCATTCCTTAAATGTTTCCCACAATTCCATCAACTGAATATTTTTAAAGTTTATGCTTACGAATTAATCTTCGATGCAGCTTTAATAATCGTTCCTGTGAATAACCTAAATAATATAAAAACCAAATGCGAAAGAAAATTGCCTGCATCCGGTAAACACCATTGTCTAAGTATTTTCTTGCGGAAGTAGTTACAACATCGTTCATCACCTTAAACCGTCCATGTTTTTTTATCCGGTGAATGATCTCCTGGTCTTCCATCATCAAAAGGTGTTCCTTAAAACCTCCTGTTTTTTGAAAAACATCTTTGGTTACAAATAAACTTTGGTCGCCAAAGCGAACAGCATTTACATTAAACCTGGTGAACCAGCAACTGGTTTTTAAAAACCAGTGCGAATGATCGAAAGACAACCTGAAGCAACCGCTGCTGAAATTTTTTTTAACAGCATTTAATATACTACCTGTAAAATTTTTTGGTGGAATACTGTCCGCATGAAGAAAGTAAAGAACATCACCTTTGGCAACAGATGCGCCTTTATTCATTTGTGCGGCTCTTCCTTTTTTATTACTGACTATGGTTATGGCGTTTGAACTAAGGGCAATTGGTACTGTTTCATCGGTACTGCCTCCATCTGCAACGATGATCTCTATTTCATGATCTCCCTTGGCAGCATGTATTTTACCGATGCTCTGTTCAATCTGCTCAGCTTCATTATATGTTGGAATGATAATGCTGATCATTGTTTACCGCCTTTTAATTGTAACAATCTTTTTTGTTCAAAGCTTAAATCATTTTCAACATCAATGTCGGTTAGTGTGGGTAGTAAAGAATAATTTAAATGCTGACTTCTGCAAATGGATAATGTTTGTTTTAAAACTTCGGAAGTACTCCAGGAGACATTTCTAAATAAATATGGATGCGGATTTTTCATTCCCAATAAATAATAGCCCCCGTCTTTTGCCGGTCCAATTACCACATCGCTGTTATTTAAAAGCTTATAAGCATCTTCAATAACAGATGCACTAAGATCAATGCAATCGCTGCCAATAATTATTACCTTTTGATATTTATTTAAGAAAGTGTTCTCAAAAGCATTGTACATCCGTTCTCCCAAATCATTTCCTTTTTGCAGATGTTTAATAAAGCGGTCGTTAGGCCATTCGTCTTCCCTGTTTAAAAAATCAGCATAAAAAAGAAATTTATCGGCATCTATTAAGAGCGTTATTTTTTGTGTATGATTTAATAATTTTTTATAAACTTCAAAGGCTGTTATATCGCCAACAGTAGCTGCCAATCGTGTTTTTACTTTTCCTAAAACAGGATTTTTTATAAAGATGATAAGAGCCTTGCTCATTCTGTTTCCTGTTTATAATTATTTAGAAATAACGTCCAGTCGTATTTTTTAAAACTGATCTTTACATCTTTATCACTATCAATAATTTGATATTTCTTCAGCATCGTTTTAATACCCTTTTTGCCTCCAAAATCTACACGGAACCAGCTCATAATTTTTGGCAGAAAAATAGAACCTGATGCTTTATCGTATTCTGTCTCGCTTTTCAAATAGTTCCTCGTAGCAAGTTCCAACTGCTTATCAATCTTTTCAGGATCATAGTAAGCTATTGGCGGACAACTTTTGGCACCACAGTTCAATGCAAAATGAATCCGGTTATCCAACTTTGCCACTCTGAATTTTTTTTCAAAATCAGGCGGGATAAATTTATTAAGGTAACCAAGCCCCCACTTGATCTTTGATCTTCGTAAAATACCATGTTCAATATCATCAAGGCTTAGTTGTTTACCTGCAATAACAATCTGTTTGAGAGAAAAAAACGAATTCCTGTTTTTATATTTTTCAGAATTTTCTGTAAGCAATTTTTGCACAAAGGCATTATAAATATTCAGCCAGAATGCTTTTTTCTTTGTGTCGTTTGATAATTCCTCCTGAAGAATTTTCTTATCCGCACCTGCAAGAATTTTAATGAAAGCATCACTGCTATCCTTTATACGCACAGCATACAATAGCTGCTGCGAAACGTTTATATAATTGGTATCAGTGATCATCGCATTACTTTGTTTAAAACTGAATGGTATAATCATTAAATAAGAAAAATAGGTTACTGCTATTACATTATTCATAAAGACTCTATTGCCTGATAAAACAACCTGCTTAATTTTTCATCTGCTTTGCCTGCCGCTTTAATAATCTCTGCTATATTTACCGGTTTTAAATTATCAGGATCACATTCATCTGTGATAACAGAAACTGCTGCACATGGCAACTGCATATGGTTGGCGGCAATAACTTCAGGCACGGTTGACATGCCCACCAGATCTGCTCCAATAATTTTCAGGTAACGATATTCGGCTTTTGTTTCCAGGTTAGGACCATTTACGGATGCATATACACCTTCCTTTAATTCAATGTTTAATTCCTTTGCTTTTTGTTGCAACAGACTTTTTAAATACGGGTCATAAGGTTCGCTCATATCAGGAAAACGTGAGCCTAATTCATCAAAATTTTTTCCTGTTAAAGGAGTACCAAATTGCAAATTGATATGATCCTCAATCAAAACAATATCCCCTTTCTTAAAATTAAGATTAATGCCACCTGCCGCATTCGAAAGAAAAAGTTTTTGTACACCAAGTAATTTCATTACCCGTATTGGAAAAACAATCTGTTGCATGGAATAGCCTTCATAGACATGAAGACGTCCCTGCATTACAAGAACATTTTTATTAGCTATCGTTCCATATACCAGATTGCCTTTATGAAATTCTACTGTTGATATGGGAAAGCCAGGTATATCTGCATATGGAATGGTTTGTTTTACATCAATGTAATTCAATAGTTGGTGTAAACCTGTACCTAATACAATGCCGATAGATGGTGTATGAATACCTGACCCAATTAAAAAATCTTTTGCTTTATTTAATTGCTCCATATTGATTTGTTTAGCAACATCCTCCTCCATCATAGAAAAAAGTACTCTGCGAAATAAAAATGTCATTACATTGCAATGCTTCGAGAGCCCCAGCCGTTTTATCACAAACAGCTAAAGGTTGATTAGGAATCAACAAATGCCCTTTGTCATCATCAAAATAATCTTCGGCGCCATAATAAATGGCTGCTTTTCCGGTAAACACGCAAGGGCCGTCGGCTGGCATTGGATCTTTAATGGCACACACTTCTACACTTTCAATAAATATCAATTCATCAGTATTATACTTCACAGTATCCAAAATTCTATAGGGGCGTTTCGCTCTTACTTCGACTGTTCCAAAACCAACGTCTGTAATTATTTTGATATAATCTTTTAATGGCAAAGAACCGCTTAAACAAAGTGCCCTTAAATGTTCATCTTCTCTTAAATTCTCTGGAATTTTTTGTTCACAGGTAGGATCAGATAAGACTAATCTTCCGTGAGGCTTCAGCACACGGTACATTTCCTGAAGGGCTTTTTTTAAATCATCTTGTTTAAATATATTGAATAAACAGTTTTGTGCAGCAATATCAATGCTATTATCTTCAATGGGCAAATGCAAAGCATCGCCTTTTACAAGCCTTACAAAATCAGCACTGAACCATGCGTTTTGTTTTTCCGCTTCTACTATATTTTCTTTGCAAGCCTTCAGCATTTCATCAATTATATCCACACCTGTTACTCCATCAATTTGCCTGCTGAAGTAAGCAAACTGAAGTAATTCCATACCGCCTCCTACACCTACATATAACACTTTCGGATTATTCACAAGATCCCTGGGATTGACCGTGCTTCCACAGCCATAATTCATTTCCAACATTTTTTTTGGAATGCTTAATCCGGGCAATTGCCAAACAGGAGTTGTAGTACAACACAACCCTACCTGGGGATTTTCAGCTGCTTCTTTATAAACGTCCTTTGTTGTTTCTAAATACGACATAATTTCTAATTTATGCTACAGCCCCACCGCAGCTTGAACCTGAACCGGCAGTACATCCGTAACAATGTTGTCCTACAATAATTTTTCTGCTGTTAAGCCCTAGTATGTTGAATTGCGAAATATGTTTTGATGTAATATCAACTTTTAATTCAAGCATCTGGTTAAAATCACAATCATATAAATAACCATCCCATCCAACAGAAATAGTGTTTCTGCACATTACATTTTCGGCGGCAACAGGATTGTATGCATTTACGAGCTTTTCCATATAAGTTTCATAATTACCACTCGTCAATAAATAATCAAGATAGCGGCTTATGGGCATATTTGTAATGGTAAATAAATTGTTGAATGTAATACCATAACGCTGCATCAATGCCTGCTTGTATTCTTTTTCTAATGATTGTTGAGATGGTGGCAAAAATGCACCTGCAGGATTATAAACAAGATTTAAAATTAAGCCGGTATTTTCTTTTCCATATCCAATTTCATTCAGCATTTGAAGTGCATTGATGCTTTGTTCAAATACGCCACTTCCACGCTGCCTGTCGGTTCTATCCTGTGTATAAAAAGGAAGCGAAGAAACTACTTCTATATTGTGTAGTTTGTAAAACTCCGGCAGGTCATGGTATTTTTTATTGGCAAGAATAATGGTCAGGTTACATCGAACAATAACCTGTCTGTCAAGTTTTTTAATTTCTTCAACAAACCATCTGAAGTTTGGGTTCATTTCCGGCGCTCCACCGGTAAGATCAACTATTTTTAATTGCGGATTAATTTTAAAAACTTCAATGCATTGCTGCATCGTTTCTTTGGTCATGATCTCTTCACGGTCGGGGCCTGCATCTACATGACAGTGTCTGCATGTTTGATTGCACATCTTACCAATGTTTACCTGGAAGATCTCTATTTGAGCTGGCTTTAAAGGATATAAATTCGACTGCTCCAGTTTTTGCTGAAAAGGAATTAATGCAAAATCCCCTCTTTGCCCATGCTCTATTATCTCAACCTGTTCATGGGCATCGGCAAGAATACTATGTTGTGCTTTTAATGACTTCATAATTACATAGCAATTTCTTTCACTTTATTCATCATTTGCACACCATGTACCAATGATGCGCCGCCACGGATGGCGCATGCTACATGTACCGCTTCCATCATTTGTCCTTCGCTCCATCCCTTTTCAAATGCGTCGCTGCTGTAAGCATCAATGCAATAAGGGCATTGCACCGCATGAGCAACCGCCAAAGCAATTAAAGATTTTTCTCTTGCCGTTAATTTACTGTCTTTAAACACTTCGCCATAATAGGAAAAAAACTTTTCTCCCAGTTCTTTCTGAAAGTCTGCCACGTTTCCAAACTTTGCAAGGTCTTTTGAATGGTAATAGTGTTCGCTCATATTTTTAATTTATATAGTAACAATTATGCCACAAAACTGTGGCATAATTACAATAGACACATCAACCGGTTTAATACATTACATTTTCTTGTACATAGGACAATCAGGACCGCAAACATGCCCTTTCTGATCATGAGGGATCATTGCTACTTTGCCATTTTTATCAATCGCATATCCGTTCATCAGTTTCATGGTAGAGCCATCGGGCTTTGTAACCGTACCGTCAGGAGAAACTTTACATCCATCTTTACAGGTGTAAGTTTTAGTAAGCGGGGTGCATTTACTATTATCGCACAACATCGTTTTATTGTCCATCATCATAACACCATCTTTCATTTTCATTTTAGAAGATGTTTGCGCATTTGATGCGGTTGAAATGCCAATAATGATGGCAAGAGCTAAAATTACTTTTTTCATTTTTTGATTTTTATTGTTTATAAATTTTATTACAAACCATTAGTCGCTCAATTTAATGAAACCTGACAAACACTTAAATATATTTTTACAGGAGTTTTGAAATTATGGCTGCTTCAAGGTCATCGGTATTTTTGATAATAGGGAGTGTGTCAAATTTTTTTTGAAGAAGCTGATTAATTAACCGGCTTTGCTTCACATAATTTCTGCAACCTGAACACATCGCCGTATGCATGCGCAGTTGCATTGTTTTTAATAAACCTAACGGAACATGTTCCTTCATTTCAATAAGTGCTGTTGCCTTTACACAAGACAACATCATTGCATTCATAATATTCATACAACATATTTAAGCATGAGAAGTTCGGATATAATTTTCTGATTGTACTTCATAAGCAGGAACTACCAATGCCACTACAATACCATACACCAGATGCCCTATTAAAGAACCCAGCATCATTAACATCATATTATCCTGCGGCATTGGCATGGGCATCATCTTTCCAATTATAAACAACATCACCTGGGCAAATACAAAAACAGCAAATCCGAACAAACTGCCTTTTACTAATTTGCTTTCAATGCGGACTTTCGGATTAAACAAATACACGTACGCTGCGGCAAAAATAACTCCTATCATAAAGTGCATCAGATAGCCTGATATTACTGGTACTCCCATCATACCAGAAAGCATTTCTGCAGGGTTCATTTTAGGTAAGCCCATCATAGGTGCTAAGAATGTAAAGCCTGTCATTACAGTTGTGGCTAACATTCCTGCAATAAGGAATTGTGCAATTTTACTTTTCATAATAAATGTTTTTTGTTTGATGATTAGTCGCATAGTCAGGTAATTCCTGACAAACTATTTTTTCTTTATATTTTAATCAATTTAAGCTCCAAACAATTTCTTAATTGAGTTTGGTCTTGGGAGTAATCTTCGGTAGTGTGTAATTGCATTTTCAATCTTTGTAAAAACTGGCTTGTGTATGAAACTTATTTGTCTTTAATAACGAGCTTTGCCACCTCCGTAATATGTCTGGAAGTCCTTTGTTCCACTTCATCAATAATAATGATAAACACAATCCAAAAGCAGCATGAGCAATTGTAACTGTGAGTGCAAATTGGTAACCATCTTTAAAGTCTACTCCAAAAAGCCCAATACCCAGTGATTTTACTACGGGACTGATCATAAATACAACCCCAATGAGAATCCCATAAAATATCCCTTGCCATATTTTGGCTTGCCCTAAGAGTGAACTAAATATTAAACCAAATGCGGCTCCATTCCAAAAATGATACGACCATCCGGCTATATCCGACCATACATCCGGTCCCGATGCAAACTGGTTTAGCATCAATACACCCATTAATCTGGGCAAATCGCCCGGCATTGCACCGAGCCTGAAACCTGTTTCTCTGAAAACTTCAAGCGCAACTGTTGAAATAATACCGGCAAAGATACCATTGATTGTAAGGCGTTTAATATCAGTGTATTTTAAAGTTTTTGAAATAATGATAAGTAATATTATTAAAGCAATAGAAGGTATCAGGAATTGGATAACCAGCTTTGAAAAGGGCGCTATGCCTGATTGTGCGGCAACAAAAAGGTTGGGAGATATTGCTGCCAGCCCTATTAATATAAATGTGATGAGCAATTTCTTTAGCTGAATAGTCATTATTAGTATTTTAATAATGAAAGGATGAACTAACCTAAGTAAGTTCATCCTTACCATTATGTTTTTATTTGGAAAACATACCAGTTAACATGGCAATTTTTTTGTCTAATTCCTGACCAATCATCTTTACCTTATCACCCTTAAAATTTCCCAGTTCACTGGATGGTGTAAAATAATTGATGTAGGCAGTTCCCTTTTCTTCATAAACATTCAACCTTAAAGGAATTGCTAATCCTACAGCCATGTTTTCCGAGAAAGCCTCTTTACCAACATTGGGATTGCCGATAAAAATAGATTCAGCATTGATGTTTAGTCCCGTCATCGAAAGAATTTTGCCATGATTAATTTCTGCGAGAACCATCATGCCTGCATCGGCAACTCCTTTTTTAATGCCGTCAACTGTTGCCTCAAAGTTTTTTGCTGATTTTACTGTAACAAGTTTACCTTGGGCGCTGGCTTGATGAAAGGCAAAAAGTGAGAATGTGAAAAAAGTCACAAACAATTTTTGGAGATTTTTTTTCAACTGTAAATTTTTCATTGTTTAATTTTTTAATTGTTATTGATACTTACTAATACCAACAGCTTTAAAAAATCACCCGGCATGAAAAAATATTTTCTAATTTCTTTCCTGTACTTCTTTTACTTTACGAATCTGTTGTAAACATTTATGTTTTTGGTTTTGGGCATTGTGCTTTGAAGTATAACCGTATTCTAACTGAATATCTTCAATGGTTTTGCTTTTAAAAAACATAGATTTCAATAAATTGTTGCAATGAGAGGAGATTTTAGTAAGGTAAATTTGTAAGCGTTCCCAATGAGATTTTTCTTTTAATATGGCTGATTCTATTTCGCAAAAAAATTTGTTTGAATGAAAATCTGTTAATGAGGTTTCCTGCTGACTTGATATATGTCTTAGTTTTTTAAACCAAATATTTTTGCTGATGGCAATGATATAGGTTTTTACGGAAGCTGTTAATTCAAAATTATCTTCCCGGGTTTTTTTAAATAGCACCACTAAGCTGTCCTGAAAAATGTCTTTTGCATCGTCTGCAGTGCCGCTGTTATTTACTATAAATTTTTCGACAGCAGGATAACTTTTTTCGTATAACGCATTGTATACATCGCTGCTACCATTTTTTAGCTGGGTAATCAGCTCGGTTGAATTGTAAGACATTCCAATGATTTTATTAATTAGTCGGATTATTACGTTATTCCTGACAAACTATTTTCTTTCTTTTTTAAACCATTTAATCTCCAAACAATTTCTTAATTGAAGTTTGGCCCTGTGAATAATCTGCCAAAAGTTAGAAGTGGTGATTTCCAGTTTTGAGCAAATTGTTTTACTGTCATGTTCTCCCAAAAATTTTAACTGCACTGCGGACGACCATTTTTGAGGAAGTTTTTCAAAGCAATTATGTAACGCTTTTGAAAATTCAGGATCGTCGAGCAGCTCTTTTTCATCGCCCCAGTTCGTTGGTCTGTATTCCGGTTTCCAGTGATGATCTTTATCAAAAAAGGTATCAATGAAATCAGAGCCAAGCTCAATATTCAGTTTATATTTTGAACGATAATAATCAGCAATCTTATGTTTGAGTATCGAAAAGAGCCATGTTTTCACATCGCTTTTCTCTTTGTAATTTTCGTAGGATTGATAAGCAGAAAGAAAAGTATCCTGCACTAAATCTTCTGCAACTTCTTTTTGAGGCACTTTAATAATGGCATAACTAAATAAATCTTTAGTATATGTTTTTACCCAGAATGGGATTTCTTCTTTTAAATTCATATTTAATTATGCAAAAAATAAAATTAAGGGTATTCGCTTGCTTTTACAAATCGCAGCCGTTGAATTTGTGTGTCAGCAGGTTTAGGTTCTTTTACAGGTTGGCTCTGGGTCATGACTTTGTGTGCTTGTAAATGTGCCAAAATGTGTGGTGGGCGTTAAAGTCCTGATTGTCTGCTAAAATGGAAACTGTCAGCTGGTAGAGTGACGTACAACTAAATAACTGCTGCTCTTAAACGCACTAATTTTTCCAATAAAGGTTCAAGCAAATCGAGGTGAAGCATATTGGCGCCATCGCTTTTGGCTATAGAAGGATTGGGATGGGTTTCAATAAACAGGCCATCTGCACCAGTTGCTATTGCTGCTTTTGCAATGGTTTCAATTAATGTTGGATTGCCCCCCGTTATACCGGAAGTTTGATTAGGCTGTTGTAAACTATGTGTGCAATCCATTACCACCGGTACAGCATGTTCTTTCATTAAAGGAATATTACGATAATCTACAATCATATCCTGGTAGCCAAATGAATTGCCTCTTTCAGTAAGTATTACTTTTGGATTACCACTATTTTTAATTTTTTCTACTGCAAATTTCATAGAGGACCCACTTACGAATTGGCCCTTTTTTACATTTACAATTTTACCCGTTGCCGCTGCCGCAATCAATAGGTCTGTTTGCCTGCACAAAAATGCAGGTATCTGCAAAATATCAACATAACTTGCTGCCAGTGCAGCTTCTTCGTGTGCATGAATATCTGTTGTGGTGGGTAAACCATATGTATCTCCAACTTTTTTTATCAACGCAAGAGCTGTTGTATCGCCAATGCCCGTAAATGAATTGGCACTGGTGCGATTGGCTTTACGGTAAGATGCTTTAAATACATAAGGTATGGCCAGCTTTTTACAGATAGCAGCAACCTTTTCTGCTACTTCCATTACCAAAGCTTCATCTTCTACCACACAAGGGCCGGCTATTAAAAAAAAATTATTTTCATCATATTGCTGGCCCGAAAACAATTTGCCTAAGAATTTTTCCATGCTGCAAATATAAGCCCTTTATATTTTTCGGGTTAATACCCAATCGCTTTCATAAACTCTTCTTTTTTTCGGCGGGCCACATCGAGCGTTATGCCATTCTTCATTATTACATGGCCGCCATCTCCTTTTATGTATTTTTCCACAGCATTTTTGTTGATGATATAGGAGTGATGAATGCGGATAAAAATAGTGACCGGCAGCAACTCTTCAAAGTCTTTTAATGTTTTTGAAACAGTGAGTTTATGAGAATTATTTAAAAAGATGATGGTATAATTACTTTGGGCTTCCAGATAAATAATATCATTCATGTTAACAAACTGTAAGCCTTCCATAGATGGTATGGCAATACGCTGCTGTTCTTTTTTTTCAAGCATAAAATTTTGCAACAGTAATTCCAGACGATCATTGCGGTGGACCTCATTTCTTCTTTGCACAACTTTTTCTACTGCTGACTTTAGATCGGCTACTTCAAAAGGTTTTACAAGGTAATCCAGGGCGCTGAACTTTATTGCTTTTATAGCATAGTGATCGTAAGCGGTTATAAATATCAATTCAAAATTCCTGTTATGCAGTTGTTGTAACATGGTAAACCCGTTCATGCGGGGCATTTCCACATCCAAAAAAATTATATCCGGATTTTTTTCTTCTATATTTTTTATGCCTTGTTCGCCATTTTCACACTCCGCAATAACAACTATATCCGCACAATGATTGATAAGTTTTTGTCTCAATGCATTGCGGCTGCTACTTTCGTCGTCTATAATGATTGCTGTAAGCATTTTTTATTTTATGATTGATTAATAAGTGCTACTTCAACTTTTGTTCCTGCGGGTTGATGATATTCATTTACAATATCTGTAATTTTTACAGCACCATTCCTGCTTTGGTTAAATAAATTAATTCTGTCTGTTGTAATCTGCATACCCATGGACTCATGGGCAGGTTTATTTAATTGTTTGTAAGATTCAGCTTTTGCTCTGCCTACTCCATTATCTTCAATAGCATAGTGAATGTAATTGCCTGTGACTGTTACATCAATTTTTAATTTCCTGTCGCTTTCTATTTTATTTAGTAAGCCGTGATGAATGGCATTTTCAACAAAGGGCTGAATTACCAACGGAGGCACTTTATAATCACCATTTAATATTTCATCGGCAATATTTATTTCGTAGATAAATTTTTTATCGCACCGCAATTCTTCCAGCTCTATATACAACTTTAGCGTTTCCATATCTTTCCAGCAGGGCACCACATTGTTTTTTGAATTTTCCAAAATAGAACGGATCAGCCTTGCAAACTTTGCTAAATATAAAGTAGCTTTTTCTTTTTCATCTACCTGAATAAGATTGTCGATGGAATTTAAACAATTGAAAATAAAGTGAGGGTTCATCTGCGCTCTCAGCGCCATCATTTCAGTCTCGGCAATTTTTTGTTTCATTTCAGCCTCGTGCCTTACAGTCTTTATTCTTGTCTTGTACAACCAAAAAATAAACAACCCGGCTGCCAGTAAATAGGATGCCCTGAACAGTATTGTTTTCCAGAATGGTGGCGTAATAATTATTTTAAAAGATGAAACAGGAGAAATTTTACTGCCATCGTCAGCTTTTACGGAAAAAGTATATTCCCCGGGATCCAGGTTGGTATAGCTGGCAATGTTTTTTGTGCCTGCATTTACCCAGTCTTTATCTATTGCATTTAAACGGTAATAATAATTAATTTGCTGCAAGTTGGAAAAATTGAGTACAGCAAATTCAACGGTTAAAAAATTTTGCTGGTAAGAAAGCAGAACAGGTTTATTTACGTCAATTAATGAATCAATTGAAAGGGTGCTGTCAAAAATTTTGAATGCTGTTATCTCTACTTTTGCGGCTGCTTTTTTTTCTGCTGTAATATTTACCGGCGAAAAGAATATTATTTCAGTGGTACTGGAGGTTAGCCATCTTCCGTTTTTTAAAGCATAAAATGCAGCATTATTAAATTCACTATTAACGGTACCTGCCTGTAAATTGAGCCGGGTAAATTTATTTTCCGGCATTTTGAATTTATACAGTTCATAATCTGTGGTAAACCATATATATCCTGCCGCATCTTTTTTTATAGCATGGATCGTATTGGAAGGTAAACCGCTTTTTGTTGTAAGATGTACGAAGGTCTTCATATCGGGGTTAAAGATATTAAGACCTCCATACCTCGTACCGATAAGCAAACTGCCATCATCATATTCTTCAATACCGTTGCAGAAATTTGCCGAGATGGCATGTGAATTATTTTTATCCGGCAAATACACCGCCGAATAGATTCCTTTCTCCGTATCAAATTGCTTAAACCCTGTTTGGGTACTTACCCAGCAACGTTGTTTGCTGTCAAAGAAAATATTCATGGCAGGCCCATAGCTTTGTTCAATTCCCTTTACACTGTCGTTATAAGCATAAAATTTATTTTCCTGTTTATTCCATCCGGCAATTTTGCCATTATGTAATCCCATCCAGATATTGCCTTTCTTGTCTTTTGCCATACTCCAGACCGTATAATTATTCAACGCTGGTGGATGAATAGTATTAATGGACCCGGTTAGGGGATTATAAATATGAATAAAGCCATGCTGGCAACCCATCCAGATATTACTGTCATCATTTTCTGCAAAGCTCCATATCATGTTATATTGATAAGGCCCTTTTAAATAAATATTCCTTTTAAAATTAAAGTTACTGTCATAAACAGTAATACCGCCGCCCCAGGTACCGGCAATAATATCGCCGTTTGCGGCCTGTATAAAATTCAGAATCTCATTTTTGGAAATGGAGGATGCATTGTTTTCGTAGTGATGTATGGATTGAAAATATTGCCGGTATGGATTAAATATGTTGATGCCTTTGTCGGTGCCCAGCCAGATATTTTCTTCTTCATCCTGAAAGATGCAGGTAATGCTATAGTTGTTATGCAGGCCCTGCCTGTTTTTTCATCATTGACAATAGCGGTAAAATTATCTTTTTCCCTATTGTATTTCAACAACCCTGCATTCGTCGTTGCTACCCATATCGTATGACGATTGTCTTCAAAAAAACAGTTCACCATTACAGTGGCGTGTGGATCGGGAATGGTAATTTTAAAATCTTTATTGCCGGTTAAAGAATAAGATGACAATTTTTTTGTTATGGTATTGTATTTAAAAAAAGAATCGAGGCTGGAGCCTATCCAGATATTATGTTCACTGTCCTGCATTACCTGGGTAAGTTTTGT
>JANYGZ010000109.1 GCA_025362235.1 Ferruginibacter sp.
TGATGTCTGATGTCTGATGTCTGATGTCTGATGTCTGATGTCTGATGTCTGATGTCTGATGTCTGATGTCTGATGTCTGATGTCTGATGTCTGATGTCTGATGTCTGATGTCTGATGTTAAATTTTGTGTCGCAAAGTTAAGCTCATCAAATCAAAAACTGCAAACAAATTCAAGCACTATCGGTTTTGAAAAAATTAATAATTATTAATTATTAATTATCAATTATCAATTATTAATTAAACCCTTACTTACCATTTACCCTTGCAAGCCCTTCTTTTGCCTCTGCATAACCCGGATCAATTTGTAAGGCTGTTTGATAACTGATAGCAGCTTCTTTTGGCTGATTCAATTTTTCATAGCAACGCCCCAGCCAATAGTAACCTTCATCATAAGTACTTTGCAGCGCTACTGCTTTGTCAAGCGATTCTATAGCTTCCTTATAATTGGCCATATTGTAAAGGCAAATTGCTTTTTCCCTATACGCCATCACATTTCTGTAATCAAGTGCAAGGCAGTTATCAAAAAAGGAAATTGCTTTTTGGTTATCGCCTGTATAAGAGTAGTAGAGCCCTTTAATAAATAAAGCCTGCTTACTTGCTTTGGGTATTTTTAAAAGCTCATCTGCCATAGCAAGGGCCATCGGGTTTTTTGTTTGTGCATACAATGAACCTAACGACATCAGGTATTCTGGTTGTGCATCAATGTTAATGGCTTTTTCAAAAGCTTTAATGGTATTAACTGTATCGCCGGTTTCAAAAAACAAAGTGGCCTTCATATCCCAAAGCCTTGCGTTGGCGGTATCCTTTTGTATAAATTTTTCTGTTTCGCTGAAGGCTTGTGTAAAGTTTCCATTGCCCCTAAAATATTGTACCAGGTTTTCTTTTAGTAAAAGTGAATCCGGAAATTGAGCGATAGAATCCCTCAGCAGTTTTTCTTTTGACTGCATGGTAACTTCGTCAATATTGTTTGTAGCATTATTGCAGGCAGTTAAAAAAATGCAGATTGCAGTAAAAGATGTAAAAATATTTTTTATCATATTTGAAATATATAGTTTGCAAAATTAAGCGCTAAACAATAACTGGAATGACAATTTTTTGACAATCGGGTAACAGCAGCAGCTTACCTTTGCGCCACAAAATTTTTTAACCATGAAAAAATTTACCCTGTTATCCCTGGCGGTAGTTGCCGCATTTGTTATCAGTGCTTACAATACTTCAAAATTTAAACCCGGGCCATTGACTGTTACCGAAGCTGATTCCATTCAATTTCCTGGAGAGACCCATTTTGCCAATGTGCAGCAATTGACTTTTGGTGGCGATAATGCAGAGGCCTATTTTAGTTTTGATGGAAAGTATATCGTATTTCAAAAAACAAATCCTAAAGAGGGCATCAATTGCGACCAGATATGGATGGGTAAATTGCCCACAGCCTCAGGCGAAAGATTTGAACCACGGTTGGTAAGTACCGGAACTGGCAGAACTACTTGTGCCTATTTTTTCCCTGATGGTAAACATATTTTGTACGCCTCTACACACCTGGCTAATAAGGAATGCCCACCGGTGCCAGATAGAAGTAAATACGGCAATAAATATATATGGGCTGTTTACGAAGGCTTTGATATTTTTAAAGCCGATACCAGCGGTAAAATTATTCAGCAGCTCACCAACACAAAAGGCTACGATGCAGAAGCCACCATTTCACCCAAGGGAGATAAAATATTATTTACATCTTTAAGAAATGGTGATTTGGATTTATACACCATGGACCTGAATGGCAAACATGTAAAACAAATTACCAACATGCTGGGGTATGATGGCGGTGCGTGGTTTAGCCCGGATGGAACAAAAATAATATGGAGGGCAAGCCGGCCCAAAACTGAGGAAGAAATAAAAGAATACAAAGATCTTTTAAAAGAAAACCTGGTAGCGCCAACGCATATGGAAGTATGGATTGCCAATGCTGATGGCAGCAATGCACACCAGGTAACTTTTTTAGAACAGGCCAACTGGGCACCCAATTTTACACCAGATGGAAAGCACATTATTTTTTGCAGTAACCATGAATATAAAAGAGGCTTTCCATTTAATATGTACTTGACTGATATAGATGGTAACGGTTTAGAGAAGATAAGTCGTGATAAGGGTTTCGACGCTTTTCCGATGTTTAGCCGGGATGGGAAAAAATTTATATTTTCCAGCAATCGTAACAATGGCGGTACACATGATACAAATGTTTTTATTGCAGATTGGGTGGAATAGTTATTAGTTATAATAGGCTTTGTTGCATGAATAAAATTTTATTGATAGCTAACCTATCCTGATTTATTGTTAAGATATTTTCTTGCTTTGTGGTTTTGCCGTTTGCAGCATGATGTTGAGTATTTTGCATCCAACAGCCACCTCTGTCTTTTGAT
>JANYGZ010000110.1 GCA_025362235.1 Ferruginibacter sp.
GCAAAAATGTCGGAAGTGCGTTGCAGTGCATTTGCTGCAAATTGTGTCAGCGTTTTTTTTCCATCTTAAAATATTTTTAATGAAATGGAAAAGTAAAGAAGAATACGCAAAGTTCATTGCGATAGCAATGTTGGTTCAACACGTGAATATAGGCAATAAAATCTTACTTGGATTATATTCTTGTTGTTGAGATCTCGTCATTAATAGTATCCTTTTTTAACCTGCCGGCGGGCAGGCTGTCATTAGCACGCCCACCATGGAAAATAAAATATCTTTTCAAATATAGGGAAATCGGAAAGTGGCTTTTTAATAAAAAGGCTATTCAAAATCTATGTTTCACTGTTAGTAAATTTTAATTTTGCAAGCATTAAGTGAAAACCTCTTTGGAACAGAAAGAATTGCTTATTCGTTTTTTAAATCGTGAATAGTTTTTTCACCCATCAAAAGTTTGTAAAACGCAGACTCTCCACCACTTCCTGGCTTAAAGTTTCCGGATGTAAAGTCATTATCTGAAACATTTAGCTTATTAAAAATTGCGGTAAATTCTTCTACTTCAGGAATTTTACCAAATTCAGAATGGACTATTTTTTGATACGCAACTTTTAAATAACGCATAAAAGCTTTAAAAGCGTTAGATCTCGGTAAAATATTTCCTTGCTGTTGAATTCCTTGCCAAGCTATAGGCCACTTATTTTGAATGCTTGTAAAGTAATTAAATAGGATAACTGCAATATCATTATCTTGATCTCCTATAAATAAATTCCTGAAAGGAAATCTTTGCAATTCACTATTGCTTACATATTTAGGCTTTTTCCCTTTCATATATAAAGTTCTGTCTGCAAATGGATCCGGGGATAGAAGTTTAATTAACGATTCAACAAATACAGCTTGCGTTAAAGGTTCAAATTCTTCCCTGCCCTTTGTTTTAACTCCTAAACGTTTAATTCGATGATAAAGCGGACTCTTTTTATCGGCGCTATCTAATGCTACTGCAATTTGATGGCAGCTTCGAAAAGGACTTCGTGTTTTTGACAAGCCTTCTAAGTCATAAACAAGGCTTCTGCTTACTTTTGTTTGAGCCAAATTAACCGTTGCAAAAATATTAGCTTGTTCGTCAATATCCAATCCAATAAAAATTACTACGTTAAACCGAAAGTCTAAAAATGAGTTGTTTAGTGTTTCATCATATTTTCCTGATTCATTTAGAAAAGCAGCAATTCGATGTTGACCATCTAATACCTTAGCAATTTTATCTATCGTAATTGAGTCTTCTGAAAAGTCTGCTTCATATGGCTTAAGAATCATTTCACCATTTAAATTAATCTCTGCACAGTTTTGATCTACTGCTAAAACTACTCCGGTAGGAAAAGCAGCATCTGGCGCATCTAAATATCTTCTTATTTTAATAACTCTACTTTTATCTAATGGCAGTTGAATACCCAAATAACGCTCAACCTCTCGTTCTTCACCTTCAATTCGTCGAACATCTGCATATGAAATATCTACTAAGTCTCTGGCTTTAATATTACCAATAAAAAAATCACCCAAAGGCTGGGATACTTTAATTACTTGAAATTTTATTGGATTATTGTTCATGATTTATCCATTTATGCGTTCACGAAATTTTGTATTAAAATCATTTTGTTGCTCATTTCTCGTATCTGACCAAGTGGATGCTTTTTTACCATGATACACTGAATAGATTCGATAAATAATTGAAGTTGCAAAAAATATTAATGCAAATCTGAAGTAAAGATCAATTTTATGAGTTTTTAAATTGTCCATGTTTATTTCCGGAACCCAATGATTTTTAGCTATAAGATATAGAACTATACATAAACAGTAGATTATTAAAGTGGAAATTGAAAAGAAGTGAACAAGTGGCAATCTGTATCCCGACCCATGAGTTTTTGTTAATAGGTAGAGTGAGGGGGCGAGAAAACTTAAACAATAAGAAAGCATTTCCCCAGGAATTATTTTGGTTTTTAAAGGTTCAATAAAATCATTTATCTGCACAGAGGCTATAAATATATTTAGTATGAGAGGGAATAATGCAATTGCAGTTAAAAATAATACTTCTTTGCAACTTTTCCATAATGCAGGGTAATCTATTGAAGTAAAGAATAATATAATGCTACTTATTATTTTTTTCATATTACCAGCATTTTATGGCTAATTCACTATAAATGCCCCTCGCTTCTGAACTGCCAGCAATCACGCTTGCTCTTTCCATAGTAATCATTTTGCCTACACCTTTATATAGAGTCTTTATTGAGCTATGATCGGCATTTAGGATTAAAACGTAAGCGCCCCGTTTTATAGCACGGGTTAGAGATTTACTCAACCTAATTTGGTCTTCCCATGAAAATATGTTTTCGTTGTATTTTACAAAACCATTAAGATTATGTTTGACAGTGTAAGGTGGATCAACAAAAATAAAATCCTCTGCACCTGCCCTATCTATAGATGTTTCAAAGTCGCAAGCCTCTATATCCATTCGTTTTAATAAGATAGAAATTTCTTGAAAATTATCTTCATCTAATATTACTTTAGTCTTTGTTCCAATTAGGACATTAAATTCTCCCTTTTTATTTACTCGATACAAACCATTCCAGCAAGTGCGATTTAGATAGATAAATCGAGCAGCTTTTTTTAATTGAGTCTTAGGTTTAGTTGCTCTAATGTCATAATAAAATTCATCACAATGTTGTTTATTGTACTTCGACAATATTTCGATTAGATCAGCCCAATTGTCACGAATTACAGTGTAAGAATTAATTAAATCTTGATTAAGATCGCTTAATCGGCCACTTAAAGGTTCTAAATGAAAAAACACAGCACCTCCTCCAAGAAAAGGCTCAAAATAGTTATTAATTTCTAACGTGTTTGGTAGTATGCTTTTTGAGTTTGATATTAACCAACGTTTCCCTCCAGCCCATTTCAAAAAAGGTATAATAGTGAAATTAATTAAAAATAAAGATGTTATTCTTCTTCTCAAATTCTATCAGTCTCAGCATCTTACCATTTAGGCATTATAGCCAAAACCTAAATATATACTATTAGATGTTACGTGTGTTAAATTTTTGGTATTAAGAATGACGTCATTAAAATATAGATTTTCAATTATCAGTAAGACAATCCGTCGTAGCCTCATTCAAAAAATAACCACCTCCATTAAAAGCACCGCCTATCTATTTACAGACTTTATATTTTCCCCCACCACATGCTTTTTTCAATTTTGGCAATTCATTAAGAAATCATCCATTAATTTCATCGCATCAATATCAGCTGGCTTTTGAAACTATATTAGCCGCTATTGAGCACACTTACCAAACACTTCTACTTTGCGGAAATAGTTTTTAATTTAAACCACTGCAACAGGGCACAAACTTTACTGTACAAAATTTACGGACACAGCACACAGCATGTAATAGGCGCTATGCTTTCTATTACACTATGTAAATGTTCAACTAGATAAACTTTAAAGAATAGCCCATGCACACATTAACAAAACCAACCTTCTGGCAGCGTTCAGGCGTACACAACTGGTTTCTTAAAAAAGAAGTGGTTGATATAGATGTCGCCGCCATTACCCCCGACCAGGTATATAAATACATTATTCAAAAATTCAGGGACTCTGTTGCTGAGCTTTCTTTCGCAGACAGGATCATCTTTTATCATGAATACATTATTTGTTTCAGTCCGCCCGATTATAATAAGTTCATGGATAATAACAGGGGCATATTTTCGCTCATCATAAAAGAATCGGTAAAAGCTTTCTACGATATTTTACAGGAGCACCGGCAAAAGGGAAAAAAAGTAACGGCTTCTGCCAACAAATGGGTGTTCCGTTTTGTATCTCACCCCGATTATGAAAAAGGCGACAAGAGTTATATTGGCAAACTGTTGCCGGGCAATAATAATAATATGCAGCAGAAAGAAGAGAACCTGCGGGTTACTTTTATTCCCCGCCAAACCGGTATTGCACAAACCTTCGACATTGCGGACGAAATTTTAAAAGACTTTACTTTTTACAGTGACGGGTATTACGAAATACCATGGAACGAGGGCCTTGTATTGGGCGATACAACTGATTCAAAAATTCCAAAATATTTAGCCCGACTGGAAACTACACTCCCAGAGAAACAATATGCCGGTAAAAAGCTGGAGTGGCTCATTAAAAATGAGGACACCCTTATATCCGGCATAGATGAAAAACCAGGGCAGGCAGGCGTTTTCCGTATTCCTTCAGAATGGGTATCCACCCCCCATCTTTCCATTCGATACGATAAAACTGCGGACAAATTCCTGCTTGCTTCTTTTGGTGAAAAAACAATTGTAAATGAAAATGAAGTGCAGCACAGCGATCAGCATGCACCGGTGTGGACGGAGCTTCCGATGAATTCCAGGATTGTATTAAATGGTATTGTATCTATCAACCTGTTTAAAATATAAACATGGACAAACTATTGGCAATTGGGTTATTGGTGATCAGCGTGGTATTACTGGTTGCCCATTTTTTAGACATCAGGCAAACGCACAAAAACAATGGCTGAGTATTTTTATGGCATAACAGATAAGGGTAAACGCCGCGACAAAAACGAGGATACTTTCTTTGTTAGAGAAGTTATCAACCGGCAGTTTGTGGCGGCCTGCGTAATTGATGGCGTAGGCGGCTACCAGGGCGGCGCCATTGCTGCAGGCATTGCCCGCAGTGTGATTATGAAGCAACTGGAGAAATTGAGCGACAATGTTATTGACAGTTTGCAGCAGGCGATTGTTGCTGCCAATGCAAAAATAAACCAACAAAAAAAGCCCGGGGATAAAAATGAACGCATGGCCTGTGTATTGACCTGTGCCGTGATTGATATAAAAAATAATAAATGCTGGTGGGCACATGTGGGCGATACGAGGATCTATTTGTTCAGGGACAATTCGCTGATAAAAATCTCCAGCGATCATTCTGCGGTGGGTTTTTTAGAAGAGTCGGGCCGGTTATCAGAAGAAGAAGCTATGCGTCACCCAAGGCGCAACGAGATAAATAAAGCATTGGGTTTTGAAGAAGATATTACTACGGCGGATGATTTTATAGAAACAGGGGAATCACCTTTTCTTTCAGGCGATATGCTGCTGTTATGCAGTGATGGCCTTACGGATATGATCAGCTCTGCTACCATTGTATCGATATTAACCACTACAAAAAATATTGCTGCAAAAACACAGGCATTGATTGATGCCGCCAATGAAGCCGGTGGCAATGATAATATTACAGCCGTGCTGGTTGAAAATAATAAACCGCCCAAACAGAAGCCGGTACCGGTTATTGTTGAAAGAAAAAAAGAAGCTGTTATATCAACTGCTGTTGCCAACGATGCATCGCCGGTTAAGGATACTGCCACTACAAAAAAGAAAAGCCGCATCAGCATAGTACTGATGGCATTGCTTTTTATTGGTTTGCTGGCTGTTGCCCTTGTGTGGGCCATTGAAAAAAATAGGCCGCAGCCACCAAAATATATTTTACCTGCGCCGGAACTGGCCAACAAGAATGAAGCACTGCTTCAGCTGCGCTCACAACTAAATAATGCAGTTAAAATTATTGCCTTGCCCGGTAAAGAAACTTTACTGGAAATAAAGGAGCCCATTATGATCAGCAATGATAGTTTTTATTTAAAGGGAAATGGCGCCACCCTGATGGCAGATAGTTTGTATAAGGGCGCTGCTTTTATTATTGCGCCCGGTGCCAAAAAAATTGTGCTGGATAGTTTGATGCTTAAAAATTTTGGTGTGGGGGTGGTGGTACAAAAAAACAACCTGGTATTGAAGAATGTACGCTTTATCAATTGCCATGTGCCGGTACAGTATGCGGTTTCATTTGCGGATACGGTAATATCCGGAAGGTTTAAAGATTCCATATTTATCAGTAATTAAAATAATCAAAACCCAATGGCCAACCTGGTTGAATGGTTTAACAACAGAAAGCTCGAACGCATTTGCCTGCTGTTTATAGGTGTAATGATGGGCCTGCTTTTTTGGAAATTATTTTCTGTATTACAACGTGATTTTAGCGAAGTGAATACAAGGGTTCAGGATGGAACAATGATAAACCTGAATGCAGGCCGGCCAAGTGCAAGCATGGATGGCCTGCTGAAAAAAGGCCTGTATTTTGAAGACCCGAAAGATATTGCCTTTATCAGCGCTGCTTTGGGGCAGATAAAAAATGATGGCTCCGCCATTGATAATATCGGCGCATTAAATAAGAAAAAATATTTCGTAAATGCCGATGAAGCTTTTTTGAAAGGCGGCAAGGCATTTAAGAAAAGAGTAGTGTTATCAAGAAATTTACTGGGCTTTAATGAAGCTGATTCCATTACGTTTGAAAAAGAAAAAGCACACCCTTTGGTGGTGACTCCTCAAACAACTATAAGCATGGGCAAATACGATATTTCCGGCGCCATAAAAAACCAGGATGGCGAGCCGGTTGCCGGTGTATTGGTGCGGCTAAAACTATTGGTGTCGCAGGATAGTGCTGCCGTTACTGACCGCTCTGAAGGAGATAAAAATATCATCCAGTTTAGCAGCGGTGTAAGAAAAATATTGGTACCGGATTCGGCTGACCATGTACAGTTGCTTTCTTTTAATGCCTATGCCCGTACTGATGCGTCGGGTAAATTTATTTTTTCGGGATTGCCTGAAAATAAATCATACGAAATATTGCCGCTGCAACCGGGTTACGAGTTTGGGCGTTCGCAGGGTATGGAACAATTGCAGGAGGATGCCAGTTTTCGCTTTGTACAATCACCGCATTTGATAAAACTTTTTTCTTCAAAAGAGTTCAGCACCTTTAAAAAAGAAAAAGCATTTATTGTAAGAACGCCGGAAGAAGTAACCAGTTGGTTTCGCATTATCATCATTACATTTTTTTGTTCGTTCCTGCTGCTGCATTTGATCTTTACCATTCGTTTTCCAAAAACAGACCAGTTGCTGCTGCCCGTTATTATGATATTGACAGGGCTTTCTTTGATTACCCTGTTTAGTTTGCAGGATCCGTTAAGGGATCGGTTTTTGGCAAAAAGCACTTTTATTTATTTCTGTATTGGCATGGCGGTTATACTGGTGCTGCAATTCATCAACCTTAAAAAGTTTACGCCCGACTCGGGTTTCTTTCGCTTATTTGTTTTTAAGAATAACTTTAGCGCTGCTAACGGTTGGCCATGGGCGCTGGGGGCAATGGGCCTGTTGGTACTCACTATACTGTTTGGTACCGGGCCGGAAGGAAGTGGTGTTAAAGTAAATTTGTTTGGGTTTCAGCCTAGTGAGATAGTAAAATATATGGTGATCGTTTTTCTTGCCGGGTTCTTTGCAAAAAATGAAAAATTTATTTCGGAGTATCCTTCCTTTAATAAACGCTTAACTTATTTTGCATTTGCAGTAGCTGCTATTGTTTGCACCATTTTATTGTTCCTTGCGCTCGGCGATCTTGGCCCTGCCATTGTTTGTTGCTTTGCCTTCATCATATTGTTTTCATTTTCAAGAGGCGATTTTATGCAGGTAGTTGCTGCCATGGTTTTGTATGTTGTTGCGGTATGGATACTAAAAAATGTTTGGTATGCAACAGGCATTACCATTGCAGCGCTGGCATTGTACATGCTGATAACAAAAAAGAAATTAAGTGAATCGGTAGTAATGGCGCTGGTGGTCGTAAGTGGGTTTTTATTACTCGATAAAATTCCTGTGCTGGCTAAAATAATACCCGGCCCCATTCAAAGGCTGGTTGAACGAAAAGCAATCTGGACTGATGCATGGAACAACCAGGTGTATGGAGGCGACCAGGTGGCCAATGGTATCTGGGCCATTTCAACAGGTGGCATTACAGGGCAGGGCGCAGGCGAAGGTTTTGCTAAAACTATCCCTGAGGCACATACGGATATGATACTGCCTGCTATTGGTGAAGAATTTGGATGGGCCGGCATTACCTGTATTTTTATTTTATTCCTTATTTATTTACACCGTTCCATCATTATCGGGCGACAGGCAGGCGCACCATTTTTATTTTATTTATGTGCTGGCGCAGGCATCGGAACATTTGTACAATTTTTATTGATAGCAGGTGGCTCCACGGGTGCATTGCCTTTATCGGGTGTGGCATTGCCGTTTACCAGTTATGGTGGTACGTCTTTATTATGCAGTATGATCGCTGCCGGATTTTTATTAAGTGTATCAAGGCAGAGCGGCACACAGGTGCAGATGAAATACATTATCCGCCGGCAGGATAAAAATTTAATGCCTGCATTGCTGGCCGCCTTCGTCGCTATTATTTTGCTTGCAATAAATGTATCAGGCTATACTTTTCGTGAAAAGAAATGGATAGTAGAACCTGCACTGGTGGCTGACAGAAGTGGTGCCCGCATGTACAGTTATAACCCAAGAATAAATATTTTGATGAACCGACTGCAGGCTGGTAATGTGTTTGACAGGAACGGACAACTGCTGGCATCAAGCGACCCTGCACTGGTACAGCAGCAAAAAGATTCGCTGATAGCATTGGGCATACCTACTGAAAATATACAATCGCTGGCCTATAAAAGACTGGAACGTTATTATCCGTTTGGTGAACACATGTTTTTTTGGACAGGCGATGCCAACACCGGAATTTTTTCAGGCGGTACCAACGGCTATTTTGCAGACTATACTTATGCTGCTGAACTCCGTGGATTTCCTGCACCGGTTGTTAAATACGAGGTTAGTGCCAGCAAGTTTAGAGCAGAAAGATTTTTACCTGTAACGGAAACAGAGATGACGGTAACAAAAAGAGATTACAGCGCCCTTACCAATTTACTGGTTGCCGGTATCAATAGCAACGAAGTAGCTGAATTTAAAAAACGCAACCGGGATATTACACTTACCATGGATGCTGCATTACAAACAAAAATTGAACTGGCGATACAGGGTGACGATAGCGTGAACAGCAAAAGGGTTTCGGTGGTAGTGATGGAAGATAATACTGGTGATGTGATTGCCTCTGCCTGCTGGCCATTGCCGCCGGTGAATGATTGGGAACGGTTAAGCCTGTCCGAAAATGAGATTAATAAATTACCCGGGTGGAACGTAAATACCGATATTGGTTTTACCCATGCCACACAGCCGGGCTCAACTGCAAAATTGATTACCGCCATGGCAGCATTTAATAAACTCGGGCAGGCAGCTGCAAAAAAAATAATCCGTGTTTATCCAAAAGACCTGATTCGTGTTACCGGGCCGGAGCCTGATGAAGCAGGTTTGATCACCATAGAACGTGCCATTGTAAAATCAAATAATTCATTTTTTATACGGCTTGCCAACGAAGAAAAATTGCAGGAAGAAATGGGAACATTGTATATGCAGTCGGGCATGTTTTTACACGGCGTTGGTGGATATTATTTTGAGAATGAAACAAACAATGATCTGCAGCAGGAAAAGTGGAGAACCATTTGGCGGGAAACAGAATTCAAAAGTCTTCACCGCTATAATCCTGAAAACATCCGCCGCACAAGGGCCATTGGGGTTTCCGGTATGGCCTGGGGGCAGGGAGAACTGGTAGCAACGCCGGCTGCTGTTGCAAGGATAGCATCCGGCATTGCAAACAATGGAATGATGATTCCCAACCGGTATGTATTAAATATAAATGGAAAAGCGGTGAGCAGTAAAGCAGGCGTTGCCATTGCAAAAGATTCGCTGTATGCGCAATACCTGCAAACATATATGCGGGAACAAAGCGCTCCTAAAAAAAGCAAGCTAGGTATATTGGTTGCCGGTAAAACCGGTACGCCGGAAAGAATTGTGAAAGGTGAAAGTATCAACGATGGCTGGTATGTTTTTTATGCGCCTGAAACAAATGGACAGGGGCGCCTGGTAGTTTGTATCCGAATAGAGGGAGCGAAAGGATCGAGTGATGCAGTAAGACTTGCAGGTAAACACATCATACCATTATTGCTTCAACGCAGTTACATAAAAAGTTTTGATCCTTTAAAGAAAACAGAACGAGGGATGGCGAGTGTTACAAGTTTGAATTAATTAGTTTTTTTGGATTTGATATTTAGTTCGGAAGGCCTTGACTGATTTTTGTTAGACCTCATTTTCTTTTTTTTCTTGATAAAAAAAAGAAACAAAAAAAATCAAGGCTGCGAATAAAAAGGCTGAAATTTTCAACATAACCCTAAAATCAAGGAACTCGCCTGAAGAGTTCAATAATTTATAGTTTATGCTGGCTCAAACAGCCTTGATTTCTTAACGGCTTATGTTGAAAATTTCTAGCACTCTTTATTCGAGGCCACTGGGAGCCTGCAGTTGCGAACTAAATGTATAGTCCTAATTATTTTTTGAATAACAACGATTAACTGGATGGGCTTTGACGGCCTCAGAAAGAAAGCGTTAAGAAAATTTGAATGGTTGCCGTTAAGAAATGAAATTAATGTTACGAATGTTTGGCTTTGCTATTGGCCCGTAAGTCGCACCAAAGCCCGGATATGTTTTGCTGTTTGAGCTAATTTCATTTTAGGCAAGCATTCGAATTTTTAGCTTTGGTTCTGCAGCCTTGATCTTTTTTGTTACTTTTTTGCATCATGGCAAAAAAGTAAATAGAGACAACCAAATTTGTTTTTAATTATTTTTATAAACAGCAACTATGAATATGTTTAATTTATTTAAAGAACGTCCGCTCGACGTAAAAGCAATCCGCAATATTTTATTGCAGTCCATCAAAGAAAAGCTGCAAAGGGCACAGGGTGGGGAAGGGGCCAATATTATGGGGGTGTATATTTTTATCAGTTGCAGTGATGCAGAAAAACATTTATACGAAGCGGCCGTGTTTGAGAATGTACCGGGAAAATTTAAAACGGAAGAGGTGCAGAAAATAGCAGATGATTATGCTATTACTTTATCTCCCTCCTTCAAATTTGAAGTCGCCTTTACTGATGAATTTCCGCCGCAGGCTGATGCAGTAAAAAATATTAATGCAGCCATTTTTATATCTACCAAAAAATCCGGCATGGGTAATAATGTTCACCGTGCCTTTATAAATGTATTAAATGGTGAAGCAGAAAATGATAGCTATTTAATTGACCCCGCCTGTGGAAGAATAAATATCGGCAGGGAAACAAAAGTGCAGGCGGCAGGAAATTATATGCGGAAGAATGCCATTGCTTTTAAGCCCAATGAAGCCAACCGTTCTGTAAGCCGCCAGCATGCACATATTGAATGGGAAGCAGGCAGTGGTTCATTTTTGGTTTTTGCAGATGAAGGAGGGATACCCCCCAACAACAAAATGAAAGTGCGTACACCGGAAGGAGTTTTAATAAAAATGCAGGCCATTGAAGTGGGCCATCGCCTGCAGCAGGGCGACCAGATTATTTTGGGCGATTCGGCGGTACTTGAATTCACTTACTCAGGAAGTAAACAATAAGATGGCAAAAATATTTACCATAACAGAAGGTGTAGAAAATCTAGGGGCATTAAAATCGGGAGGGCAGGGCTCTGTGTATAAAGCAAGAAAAACAGGGGAAATTATCACAGCCATCAAAATTTTGCCTACGCCCATCGCCAGCGAAAGTGAAGATGATAAACATTTTGCTTCGTTTCAAAATGAAGTACAAAAATTAAAAAAGGTAAATGAGGTCCCCAGTCCAAATGTGGTAAGCATCATTGCTTCGGGTATTACAAGCTCCGGTAATCTTCCATACATTGAAATGGAATATATTGAGGGCCCCGACTTGGGTGAATTGCTAAAGCCTCCTTATGATCCTGTTTTTACCATCAAGGAAACTTTAAAAGTGGCAGACCAGTTATCCAATGCATTGGCGCATTGTCACCGGGCCAACATAAAGCATGGAGATATAAAAAGTAATAACGTAAAATTTAACCAGCGTACCGGTAATTACATATTGCTTGATTTTGGTTTGTCAGTAATGTCTGATGAACAAAGGCGTACCAGCATCCGCTATGCAGGTGCCATAGAATTTATGGCACCCGAACAAAGCAACGGCGAAACACTTTTTGAAACAGACATTTATAGTTTCGGAATTATTCTTTTTGAATTGCTGGCAGGCACCGTACCTTTTCCATTAACCAACAAAGGCGAGATGGCACGCAATGCTGTTATGCTGGCGCACATGGAAACTCTACCTCCCGATATGGTTACGCTAAGGAGAGATTCACTGCCTGCCTCATGGAGTAATGATAAAAGGGAAAGAGAAATGCAGATACCTGTGTGGCTGCTGGGTATGATTTATAAATGTCTGGAGAAAGATCCGGCAAAACGTTTTACAAACGGTTATGAATTGCAGGAATTTATTCATTTGGGAAACTTTGCTGAAGAAAGGGAAAAAGGTATTCCTATTCAACAGGAAGTACAAGAAGTAGTTTCGATAGATGAAGCCACCTGGCGAAATGAAATTTACAAATTGCAAAAACAGCTTGCAGCAAAAGAAGCATTGTTGAGCGAATTACAATCGCAGGTTGATAGTAAGGAGAAAGATTTGTACCATGCTAAATTTAATAAACCAGCCGGCATTTCGAAGTTGTTGTTTTTTTTGGTGCTGATGATTGCGGTTAGCTTTGCTGCTTATTCTGCCTACATTATATTTTATGAACCGGGTACCAGGAGCGAAACAGTTCCGGTGGTACAGGCAGAGGGGAAAATAAATAAACCTGTAGATTCAGCGGTTACTGTTACCAGTAAACAAATAAAAAAACAGAAAGAGAAATTAACAAAAAGCTTTACTACGCCAGCTTCCAATGTGCTTAGCAAGCCTACCAAAAAACCAGTTTCAACTGCGCCTTCATCATCGGTTAAAAAAGTTGCTCACCTGACTGATGCATACGAGATCATCGACACCGCCTATTTTTATACCGCACCCGATAAAAACAGTAAGAGTAATGTGTACATCATCGGCAGTGATGTGCCACTAAAAAAATTAGATGAAACAGCTGATTTTATCTACGTAATTTTCACCAGCAAGGAAGGAAAAATCACCAAAGGCTGGCTGTCGAAAGACGATTTTATAAAGGTGAACGATTATTAAGTTATGGGGGAATATAAGAATCCCCTCCAATAGCCGTCAACAGATTTTCTACAATCATGCCTGGCTCATTACCGCCCAATCGCAGTATCTTCGTCTTGTACCTTTTTATAATGTATAACAACTATCAGGTCTTTTTAAGAGATAATAAATATAACAGGTATGAGTATTTCCATACATAGTTTCATTCAATTGGTTTTTATAGCAATAATCGCATTATTCCCGGTCATTAATCCTATTGGCTCTGCCTTTATTGTAAGCCAGTATTTTGATGGATTAA
The DNA here is from genome assembly GCA_025362235.1 of Ferruginibacter sp. Lineage (GTDB taxonomy): Bacteria > Bacteroidota > Bacteroidia > Chitinophagales > Chitinophagaceae > Ferruginibacter. Next base: position 13,333 of record JANYGZ010000110.1, read on the forward strand.
GTAAAAAGGAGCGAAGAAACACCATTAAAAAAATAGCTTTTTATGCCTTTCTTTTATGCACCGTTACCTTGTTTACCGGACATTGGATACTGGAATTGTTTGGTATTACCGTGCCGATTATTCAACTGGCCGGAGGTATTATGATCTGCAAATTGGGCTGGGAACTGCTCTCGTCCAAAACTGAAGCTTCTACCAATACAGGTAAAGAGTCTGCCCCGGTTTCTGCTAACGTATTAGAAAACTTACGCAACAAATTATTTTATCCCATCACATTTCCCATTACTGCCGGTGCCGGTACTATCTCTGTAATATTTACGCTCAGTGCACATTCAACCGTTAACAATGTATCTGAGTATTTTATCAATGCCGGGGCAATTTTAATAGCTATCATCTTCATGTGTTTACTGGTATATTTTTGTTATTTTAATGCCAACAGGCTGGTAAACTATTTAGGTTCCAGCAGCGAGCAGGTGGTAAACCGTATAATGGCCTTCCTGATATTTTGTGTGGGGCTGCAGATAGCGGTTGGCGGTATTACAAGCCTAATAAAGTTGTACGGGTAGATATCCAATTCACAAAAAACAATATTTTAACTCCAACAAAAATTGTGCATTTAAATTTACCAGATGAGCATTCAAAAATTAATTGACAGTTTACAAAAGCATATTAACCTGAATCGCCAGGAACAGGAAATGCTGACTGATTTTTTAGTGCTTAAAATAATCAAGAAAAAACAATTTTTTTTACACGAAGCACAAATTGCCAAAGAGGTAGCTTTTGTGGTGAGTGGTTGCCTGCGATCTTATTCAATAGACCAAAATGGATTTGAGCATATTTTACAATTTGCACCCACCGGCTGGTGGATAACGGACATGTATAGTTTTATTTCCCAGCAACCAACGCATTTAAATATTGATGCATTAATGGATACAGAAGTGTATTTATTAAGCAGGCAAAACCAGTTGCAGTTGTTTGATAAAATACCAAAGCTGGAAAGATATTTCAGGATTATTACAGAAAATTCGCTGGTTGGCAGCCGTCAACGGCTGATAGATAATTTAAGTTTAACTGCAAGCCAGCGCTATGCCAATTTCTGTACTACTTACCCTACACTGATACACGATCTTCCACAAAAACTGGTTGCCGCCTACATCGGCGTTACGCCTGAGTTTTTGAGCAAGCTGCGCAGCGGAGTTGCCAAATCAAAAAAATCTTAATCTACATTAAGCCCATTTCTTAACCTGGGTTATTGTAAACAGCCTATGTTTGGATGCATCTTTGCAGTATCATTTTAATACAATTATTTAAAATATAAATACTACAATTATGGCAAACACAATATTACATAAAGCCGATACCCGTGGTGATGCAAACCATGGCTGGCTGCATAGCAAACACAGTTTTAGTTTTGCAAATTATTATGATCCCGAAAGAATGCATTTTGGTGCATTAAGGGTATTGAACGATGATACCGTTGCCGGTGGCAGAGGTTTTGGTACACACCCGCACGACAATATGGAGATCATCAGTATTCCGCTGGAAGGCGACCTTGAACACAAAGACAGTATGGGCAATGTGGCGGTAATTCAAAATGGCGAAATACAGGTAATGAGTGCCGGCACCGGAATTCAGCACAGTGAATACAACAAAAGCAAAGATTCAGTTGTTAAGTTTTTGCAGATATGGGTGTTCCCAAACAAAAAGAATGTAACACCCCGTTACGATCAAATACCATTGCACCTGAAAGACAGGAAAAATAAATTGCAACAGGTATTATCGCCCAATGCCAATGATGCCGGTGTATGGATCCATCAAAATGCATGGTTTCATTTAGCCGACTTTGATAAAGGCACTACGGTTGACTATCAATTTAAAGCAAATGGAAATGGCCTGTATATATTTGACCTGAAAGGAGATTTAAAAATAGATAACCAAATTATTAATACCCGTGATGGCTACGGTATATGGGATACAGACAGCGTAAAAATTACTGCTGAAACAAACGCAGAGTTTTTATTGATGGAAGTACCGATGAATATAAATTAAAACAATAGGATGAGCAAGATTAAAATAGCAACAACAAAATACCCGGTTTTAGACATTATAAAAAAACGCTGGAGTGCAAGGGCTTTTTCGGATAAGCAAATTCCGGAAGAAGAACTCCACACGTTGTTTGAAGCGGCCAGTTGGGCAGCAAGTGCCAACAACGAACAACCCTGGCAATATATGTATGCACATAAAGGAACACCCGGCTTTGATACTATCGCAAATAGCTTGCTGCCCGGCAACCAGCCATGGGCAAAAAATGCAGCCGTGCTGATAGTGGCGATAGCCAGAAAAACTTTTGAGGCCAATAATAGTGTAAATGCGTATTCTATTCACGACCTTGGTATGGCAAATGCACACTTGCTATTACAGGCTCATGCCTTTGATATTTATTGCCATACAATGGCAGGTTTTGACAAAGTAAAACTTGCAGAAGAAATAAAGCTGTCAGAAAATCAGGAGGCCGTTTGTGTAATAGCTGCTGGCTTTTTAGCCGTCGCCGAAACATTACAGGAACCTTTTAAAATAAGGGAACTAACAGGCCGCAAAAGGAAAAATATCAATGAATTTACTTTTAAACTATGAGCAAAATACAAATATTAGTAATTGGTAAAGAGCCCGACATTCTGCAAACAGTAGTTCGTTTAATTAATAATAACAGCAACTGGAACGCAACCGGCACAGGGGATGATGAAGCCGCCATTGAGCTTTTTCATCAGCATGTATATGACTTGGTTTTACTGGGTGGCGGTATATCACCTGAAAGCGAAATAAAACTGCGCAAACTTTTTACCCTGCAAAACCCCCAGATAAAAATTATTCAGCATTGGGGAGGCGGTAGTGGTTTGCTGCAAAATGAAATTACCGCCGCATTGGAAAATAATGAAAAAGGCAATTTTAATATTTTTGATAATCCATTTAGTTAATGCCGAAAATATTTTCCTTATTGAAAACTTTATAAAAATTGCTGGCCTGAGTGGTAGGTAATTTTTTTATAAAACAGGTTTTTTTATAAACATACCGTTATAATACCTGCGGTAAACATATCCCAAAAACAGGTTAGGCACGATTAGAAAAACACCCATCAACCAACCAGATGGAACTAAAATAGTATGGAACAGTAATACATTTAAACTGATGGGAAAAAGCACCACTGCTGAAAAAGGGGCGTACCGGTTAATCAATAGCGATATACCACCCAATATTTGAATAGATTTTATCATAGGATAAAAGTAGCCGGAGGCTTTTAATCCTTCCTTAAAAGATGCTGCGTTACCAGTATGCATTGGTTGATAGGGAATAAAATGCAGGAAATAATCGAGGCCGAACACCAGGTAAATAAATCCAAGCAGGATTCGGAAAATCATTGTTGCATTTTTCATAACATGCATATAATGCTGATATTATTAATGGCAGTTAGTACAAACAGTTTTCGAATAGTTTTTTAATGTATCCAGTTAAATTCGTATTCGAGGGGAGCTTTTATACTGCGGCCAGCAACTTTTCTAAATCTTTCCGGAAGGGCCATTAAATAGTCCCTTGCTTTTTCGCCGTGCTCGTTAAGACCGGTTATATTACCTATATTCCAATCTATTAAAAGGGAGTCCAGAATGTTTGTATAATCCCAACTGGTGTATACTCCAAGCCGCTGTGCGGCATCACTAAAGTGAGAATAGGCAGAGCCAATTGTTTCACCAGCCTGGCGCAGAAAATGTGCAGGCATTACTATTTTTCTGCGCATCATATCTTCAAAGGCAATCATCATTTCGCTGGCATCAAGTTCAAAAATTCCTGATACAAAACTTTTATATGCTTTGGCATGCCTGGCTTCATCAGATGCAATTACACCGCAAATTTTTGAGAGCTGAACACTGCCATGTTTTTTAGCCAATGATGCTGTACGGCGGTGCGAAATATTTGTTGCCAACTCCTGGAAGGAAGTGTATACAAAATTTTTGTATGGATCCCTGCCTGTACCAATATCAAAACCATCTGCAATTAAATATTGGGTACTTATTTCCATCTGGCGCATATTAATACGGCCAGACAGATAAAGATATTTATTCAACAGGTCGCCATGACGATTTTCTTCTGCGGTCCACATCCTTACCCATTTTGCCCAGCCCTGTGGTTCATCTTTAGTAATCCCCTCTACATCCATCAACCAGCTTTCATAAGTGGGCAGCGCTTCTTCAGTGATAACATCACCCACTAGTACAGCAAGATAATCGTAGGGAAGCTCCTTGCATTGTTCCTGTAAATCTTTTAATTGCGCAGAAAAATTTTCAGAAGAACTATCAGGCAAAAAATCTGACGGCTGCCAGTTGGTATCTATTTTTTTTAAAAATTCATCTATAATACTGTCAATCTTTTTCCCCAAAAAATTCATTACCTCAATCCTGATATGCTTATTCTTCATCATATTATTCAAACAATTGTTTATACTAAATAGTTGTACTAATCTTCTGTTGGTTAAAGTGTTAAAGGTATGTTTTTTTGAGTTAATACATTAAAATGCTATGTGTTATTGAATTGCAGCAAGCTGTGTACGTTTTATTTGCAACAGTAATATTTAATATATTATCTATTGTGTAAGTGCCTGTAAGATAGGGTAGAGGATTATATTACCTTTTAAAAAGGAATTGATATTTTGGCTGCTTACATTTTATATCCCATATTTTCTTTTAATATCCCGGTCATTTTCCCTTTCTTTAATGGATTCTCTTTTATCGTATATTTTTTTTCCTTTACCCAGCCCGATCTCCATTTTAAAAAAACCTTTATCAGTTAAAAAAATTTTAAGCGGGATAATAGAATAACCTTTTTCTTTTGTCTTTGCTTCCCATTTACGCAATTCTCTTTTATTAAGCAGCAATTTACGCTCCTGCAAGGGCGGATGATTATTGTAGCTTGCAAAGTTATATTCGGAAATATGCAGGCTTTTTACATACAGTTCCCCTTTATCAAAATAGCAATAGCTGTCATTAAAGCTGGCTTTGCCGCTTCGCAGGCTCTTAATTTCAGAACCTGCAAGCACAATGCCTGCTATGTATTTATCTTCAAAAAAATATTCGTGATATGCCTTACGGTTACTTATTTCCAAGTGTTGTTTTTTGCAAAAGTAGTCATTATCAATAAATGTGAGATTATATAAATCGCCATAACCTTTCACTATCATAATTGCAGATTCATAAACATTTTTAAAAAAATCATTACCACTAATTTACTTTACATGTAAATTGCCCTTTCAAATGGCGACTTAACTTTTTATTATGAAATTAAAGAACTTAAAAAAGCTATTGCTACTTTCCTTTTTCTTTTATTTACCTTTTAGTACAATGGCATGGGGCGTATTGGGGCATCGCATAGTAGGGGATATAGCATACAGTTACCTTACCCCAGCTGCCAAAGCGGCCATTAAAAAAATATTAGGGACAGAATCTGTTGCAATAAGCAGTAACTGGGCAGATTTTATAAAAAGTGATACCGATTTTGCATACCTGTCGCCATGGCATTATGTAAACCTGAAACCGGGAATGAGCATGAGCGAAGTAGAAAAATTTCTTGATAAAGACACTGCCGTTGATGCATATACGAAAATTAATTTCCTTGTAAAGGAATTAAAGAAAAAAAAATTACCGGCTGCAGATAAGGTATTCTATTTAAGGTTGCTGATTCATATTGTAGGGGATGTACACCAGCCACTGCATGTTGGCCGTTTGGATGACCTTGGTGGTAATAAAATAAAAGTTTCCTGGTTTTCTGCACCATCAAACCTGCACCGGGTTTGGGATGAACAGTTAATAAATTTTCAGCAGCTAAGCTATACTGAATATACCAATGCAATTAATTTTACCACACCATCGCAAAGAAAAGCATGGCAAAAACAAACTGTAAAAGACTGGATATATCAAAGTTACCAGTCGGTAGAAAAGGTTTATGCCGATATTACACCCGATGAAAAACTGGATTACCTGTATAACTATAAATTTATCAGTACCGTTAACTCTCAGTTAGTAAAAGGGGGCGTTCATTTAGCAGGGTTGCTGAATGAAATTTATAAATAACTACCCGAACTAAGTAGAGGTTTTTGTTTTCCATTTGCCGCTTTTTAAAAATAAAAAAGAGAGTATAAAGATGGTGCTCCAGTAAATTAATTCATTGCTCCATGCAACGGTGAGGGAGATATAATGAACTTTCATAAATACCCATGTATACAACATGTAAACGGTTATTGCAATTATTTCAATACCCAGGTTTACTTTTGTTTTACCCGTGCCAGTTACGCCATTGAGCCATATATTGGCAATGCTCATTATCATTAAACCGGTACTGACCATTCTCATTACCGGGATGCCTTCTTCTACAAATTCTTTTCCCTGACCAAAAAGGCCAAAAAAAATTTCGGGAAAAATATTTACCAGCAAACACATACCGGCGCAAAGCCCAAAACTCCACAACATAATCCTGTTGATCACTGCAATTACTTTGTCTTCTCTTTTTTGGCCCATCAAATTACTTACCATAACATTACAGGTACCCGCAAAAGCCCACACAAAAACACCTGTTAAACCAAAAACATTGCGCATGGTATTGCTGATGGCTTTGGCAGTTTGATCGTGCAAGGCTTCAATAAAAATAAAAAATACCAGCCAGGTTGTAACACTAATTACATACTGTAAAATTAATGGCGTAGCTATCCTTATAACTTCTTTACTGGTAATTTTATCATAGCTAAAAGTAGTGAGCAAAGCATATTGTTTTTTTAAACCTGTTTTATACAGCACCATCACCATTACCAAAAAACCTACAACTTCTGCAATAACCGATGCCAATGCAGCCCCGTTAAAGCCCATAGGTGGTAAACCCCAATGGCCGTAAATAAGTAAATAATCCAGCAGGATATTTATACTTGCTTCGGCTATAAAACCAATCATTAAATAACGGCTGTTCAATGATGCTACTAAAAAAGCATTGCCCATTTGAAACATATATAAAAAGGGCAATCCAAATATGCGGATCTTCAAAAAATTTATTTCCTGCGGGTAGGCCTTGGGGTCAGCCACCTGCCTTAATATAAAAGGGGCAATAACCCAGGTAACAAATATGCCTATAACAGCCAGCTGCACACTTATGCGTATCCCTTGTGCCAGCACTTTTTTAAAGACCCTGGTATTATCGCCGCCTGCATAGCGGCTGAATACAGATTGTAATCCATTGTTGAGCCCGTTACCGGCAACAGCAAAAATTAAATAAAAAACACCGGTAACGCCTGCATTACCCAATGCCTCTATGCTAAGGTTACCCAAAAATATACTGTTGGTAAGCATATTTATTTGCGGAATAATAATAGCCAGCGTAATTGGCAGGGCTATAGAAAGTATTTGTTTATTGTTAACCTGAACTTTTAAATCTTTTATTGTTGTGGTTGCTTCCATAAGTTGGCAAATTTATCTTATTTTGCCTGCCAAACACAAATTTTGAATCCATCTTTCAATATAATAACCCCAAACACTGATACCGCAGACAGCAGTTTACTTATTGAGATCAGTGGGCAGGGAGTTTCATTTATAGTTATCAATGCAGATAACCATTGTACCGCTTTATCGGTATATCATTTTGATGCAGGCCCCACCAACGATAAAGTAGCTAATTATTTAAAAGATATTGCAGCCAGCCAACCCATTTTACAACAGTCATTTAAAAAAATAAATTTTATTTATGCATTTGCGGCATCAGTTTTGGTACCCCATCAGTTTATAAATGAAACTGCTAATAAGAGTATGCTTGAATTGGTGTACGGTGATATTTCGGAAGGAATAATGCGCAATGATATAATAAACCAACAAGATTTGCAAAATATATACCTTGTGCCGAAACAGGTTGATTGGGTGATTGCTAATTTATTTACTCAGGCCAATTACTACCATTTGTATTCATTGCTGACAGCAATCAATAAAGCAATAGGTAATCATTTGTATTGCATTTTCAGTACTACACAAATTACGGTGCAGTTATTAAAAGAAGGCCAATTGCAGGTGATACAAAGTTTTGAATATAAAGAACCGGCAGATGCGATATATCATTTATTAAATGTATGTGAGCGTTTTGAAGTAGATATAAATGAAACCAAAGTTCACCTAAATGGAATGATTGACGCAGATTCAAATTTATACCATGAATTGTATAAATATTTACTTCACCCGGTGTTTGAACCATTGCCCAATACTTTTACTTATGATGAAGAAATAAAAAAATTCCCAGCACATTATTTTAGTCATTTATTTGAATTAGCAACATGCGTATAATCAGCGGCATGCATGGCGGACGTAAAATTAACCCACCTGACAATATGCCCTATACAAGGCCCACAACCGATATTGCCAAAGAAGGGCTTTTTAATATTATTCAAAATAACCTGGATATTGAAGCGTTAAAAACGCTTGATCTTTTTGGTGGCACAGGAAGCATCAGTTATGAATTGGCCAGCAGGGGGGCAGCAGATCTTACCATTGTTGAAAAGGATAACAACATGCATGCCTTTATAAAAAAAACGGCTCAAATGCTGAACCTTGAAAATTTTAAACTGGTTAAATCGGATGTATTTAAATTTATGGATACCTGTAAAGAACAATACGATTTTATTTTTGCGGGGCCCCCATACGCAATGGGCACCATTGATGATTTGCCGGTAAAAATATTTGAAAAAAAATTGTTAAAACACAAAGGGTGGTTTGTTCTGGAACATACACCCCGTAACGATTATAAAAAATTTGATCATTATCATTCAGAACGTAACTATGGTACTACAATCTTTTCTATCTTTATTATGTAAACCGTTTTAACCGTATTTTGTCCAATATCCGTTTAGATTATTTATTAACTCTTTAATCTTATAACCAGACATGAAAAAAGTTGAGATCAGAAATATTTATAAAGAAAAGCGCCGGGAGCTTTTTGTAGCCCAAAAAGAAAAGATGGATGACCTGATGTTGATTCATTTTCAACAATTGGTGATTGATATACCTGCATTAATAATGACCTACTCGCCCATAAAAGCCTTAAACGAATTTGACCCACAGTGTATAACAGATTATTGCTACTTTAAAAATCCTGAGCAACAATTGTTCTACCCATTAATGCTAAAAAATACAAAGGGTTGTGAATTAAGTGCAGTGATTGTTGATGACAATACTTTTTTTGAAACAAATAAATTTGGCATTGATGAACCCATTGATGGTATTGATATGATACCCACAGAAATTGACATGTTTATTGTGCCCCTGTTGAGTTTTGATAAAAAAGGCAATAGGGTTGGATATGGTAAAGGTTGTTACGACCGGTTTTTAAAAAAATGCAGAAAAGATTGCATAAAAATTGGGTTTAGTTATTTTGACGCTATTGAAAAAATTGATGATACCAACCAATATGATGTTAAATTAGATTATTGTATTACACCCGAAAGAAGCTATACATTTTAAAATATAAAACCTAACCATTGCTCAAAAGTTTCCGATATCTATTATTGCCTTTATCTTTTTTATACAGTATTATATTGTACATAAGAAATATGCTGTTCGATAAAAATTATTTAAAATCGGCATCATTTAATTTCCCGGTAATTTGTGTTGGTAACCTTGCTGTAGGCGGCACCGGAAAAACGCCCATGGTAGAATACCTGATCAGGATTTTAAAAAATGATTATTCCATTGCAACCCTTAGCAGGGGTTATAAACGAAAAACAAAAGGCTATGGCATAGCCAACGAAAACTCCACTGCGCTTGATATTGGTGACGAACCCATGCAGTTTCATTTAAAGTTTCCTGAAATAAGCGTGGCTGTTGGAGAAGAGAGGCTGGATGCTATTCCGCAATTACTGCACGACAGGCCGCAATTGCAGGTTATTATTTTAGATGATGCTTTTCAGCACCGCCAGGTAAAAGCAGGGTTAAATATTTTATTAAGTGATTATACAAATTTATATACCCGTGATTTTTTATTGCCCGGTGGCGACCTGCGTGATGTAAAAACCAGCGCAGCCAGGGCCGACATTATTGTTGTTACGAAATGTAAACATAACCTTAGTGAAGAAGAAAGGGAACTGTTGATAAAAGAATTAAAACCAGCCGCACACCAGCAGGTGTTTTTTACTGAAATTTTATATACGCATCCTTATCATCTTTTTGCAAAAAACGAAATTGATATTTCCAACAAAGCCGATATATTGCTTGTTTGTGGCATTGCCAACCCAAAACCATTGAATGAATTTTTAACAGCCCATGTTCATTCCTACGATTTATTGCCTTATCCAGATCACCATATTTTTAACAGCGACGACCTGGCAGAAATAAAAAAACATTTTAATAAAATGCAATCGGCCAATAAAATTATTTTAACAACAGAAAAAGACGGGGTAAGGCTGAAGAAATTTAAAAATGAGCTAAAAGATTTTCCCCTGTATGTCTTACCAATACAGCATTCTTTTATGTTTAATGATGCAGAAAAATTTTGCGATATTATAACCGGCTTTATTGGCTCCTTTGATCAAAAAAATACAACATTTAATTAAATACGGCTGCTTATTTGGCAATAGCAATTTTTACTTTTTTATTTTTTATTTTCTCTTCTTTTATCAGTTCTAGAACCTCTCCAACTTTTAGTTTACGTACTGCTACAAACGAAAAAAAATCTTTTACCTCTATTAAGCCGATATCATCTTTTTTCAATTGCCCTTTATTGGATAAAAACCCGACAATATCAATTTTGTTGACTTTGTCTTTTTTACCAGCCGCAATAAATAAAGTTGACCATTTAGGCTTTTCGGGTAATTCAATTCTCTCCGGCAATTCTATTTCTTCCACCTTGCCTGTAATATAAGCGGGTAGCTTTTCTTCTTCAGATAAAATCAAAACAGATTTGCCACCGGCTTCCATCCTTGCGGTTCTGCCATTACGGTGTGTGTACACATCTTCTGTTGCCGGTAAGTGGTAATGAATGATGTATTTAATATCGGGTATATCCAAACCCCTTGAGGCAAGATCGGTTGTTACCAATACATTGGAAGTGCCATTTTTAAATTTGCACATCGCACTTTCCCTTTCCTGCTGCTCCATACCACCATGATAAAATACATTTACAATTCCTTTTTCTTTTAAAAGGTTGCTGGTACGTTCTACAGATTCGCGGTGATTGCCGAATACGATCATTGATTTATTGCCGATAGAACAGATAAGCCTGAACAGTGTTTCTGATTTATCCTTTTCAGGCGAAAGAACAGTTCTTATTACCAGTTCGTCTTCTTCCGGTTTATCGGTAATAGCATCTAAAAAATTAAGCCTTAACGGGTTTGTAATACCAATAAAATCGGGGATGCGTACTGATTCTGTTGCTGAGGTCAGCATTCTTTTTTTAACAGCAGGCAGCGAGCCGATTATAAAAGACATTTCTTCCTGGAAACCCAGTTCTAACATTTTGTCAAATTCGTCTAACACCAAGGTGGTAATGGCTTCTACAGCAAAATTATTTCTGCGGATATGATCTGCAACCCGGCCCGGCGTACCAATAATAAGGGCAGGAGATTGCACCAGGTTATTTTCTTCAGTTTCTCTTTTATGCCCGCCATAGCAAACAGTAACTTTATAACCAGTAGCCATTTTTCTAAACACTTCATCAATTTGTATGGCCAGCTCACGGGAAGGAACTAAAATTAATGCCTGTACTTTTTTACTATCTTTTAAAAGCTTTTGCACAACAGGTAATAAAAAAGCCAGCGTTTTACCCGAACCTGTTGAAGATAATAATATTACCTCATCAGTATCCTCATTGGCTTTTAAAGCCGCAAGCTGCATTTCGTTAAGCGCCCTAATTTGTAGACTGGCTAATATATTTTCTGTTGAAGGGTGATTTTTTTGCATGTTGGTAAAAGTAGTACTATTTATTTCACGCAAAGAAACTAAGGATACAAAGTACACAAAGAAAAAAGAAATATGTATACTTTGTGTACTTTGTTTTCTTCGTCCACTTTGTGTGAAATTTTGTGTGAAATATTACTGAAGAGGTACACTAAAACTACCTTCAGTTACCTGTTTTAACTTACCGCCTGGCAAACTGGAATCGCTAACCGTTCCGCTAAAAATACCGGCTATTCTTGTAGCAGTTCTGCTGGTTACGGTAATAACGAATGGCGTTTCTGTAACGCCTGAAGCTGCATCCCAGCTTATGCCTGCGGTATCTGTATAAGAAACTAAATATAAATTACCCGCTGCAATGGTAGTTGCATCAAATTTATCGCCGGTTGTAACTGCTGTAGTTCCAAATTTATTAAGCGATATGAAAAAATTTTCAAAAGAACTATTTGATATGTTTCCTGAAATGTCAACCGACATTATCTGGGGGATTGGTGGATTTGGCGGGGTAGTACCTTCTGAACCTTTTGCCTCAAAATTAAAATTTGTCAAAACCCCATCAATTTTACATTTTACAAAATTATCCAGCACGGGTTCCGCAACTGTAAAAGTAATTGCAAAAATACACCCATTAGAACCTGGCGTATAAGTAAAAGAACCAGCTGCAAGCGGGGTTCCGCTACCAGTTAAAATGATTGTTTGCGGCCCGATGCTAAAAAAAACGCTTTCTCCCGAAAAAATTATTCCATTAATAGTTGCAGTTGAAATAAGATAATTACCAGGGCTGGTAACATTAACCTGTAGTACTACATAATTATCGCCACTAACAGGGGTGCCGGCAACATATTTACCGTTTATTACCGGCGTGCTGCAATTTCCGGGCGCTCCAACATAATCGTATACAGCGGTTCCTGAATTTGAACCATAATTAATGGAACCCTCATAACTGTATTCTTTTTGACAGGAAGCAAAAATTATCAGGATAGATAATAAAGAAAAAAATGCTTTCAACTTTGTTTTCATACTGAGCTTGTAATTAATAAAAAATTAGCTGCCGATTACACAAATATAAACAACATAATTAAAAGGATATTTTTTTAGGTGCATAACTTGAAATCAATTGCTTATAATGTCAATTCATATTATTGAACTTGCCTGCACTGTATTAAACAATATTAATAACAATTAAAAAATCCTATAATTAATATTATGTTAAACAGGCACTACACAGCCCAACCACACCCTACCACAGCGTTTTATTTTTTTGCCCACGCCACGAGCGTAGATTGCGTTATTAGACTTTAGCGGTGTATATTAGCGGCTACTTAAAACAATCGTCATGGATTATAATTCTGAAAAGCTTGGAAGATTTTGCATTTACTTAAAAGAGGCAGATGCTCACTTATATGATAAAGTAGACCCTTTGGGAATATCCCAAGAAGGAAAATTGAGTTGTCATGCGGAATTTGGGGTTAGCTACTTACAGGAAGATTGGGATAATCTTATGAAGTACTGGCAAAAATTTAAGGCTACATTGTAGACACTTTGCATCCTTTGAATATCTGTTTAGAAATCACCGATATTGGAACACAAAACCCTTCATGTTCACCTTGTGGGTTAATTATTTCTATGTTTGCATAATTCCTTCCAGCTATTATGGGAGTGCCTTTAATTTTAATTTTGTTTGGCTTTCGATTAAGTCTGTATCGGGCATAAAAACTATTTAGTTTCTTACGCTCTTTTATAACCATCCGTAACAATTTTTTATTTAAGCGAAGGATTTGCCTTTAAGGGCAACGCGCTCCGCATCGTAAAAAATAAAACTCCATCCGCACATGCTCTACATCCCTCTCACAAAACCTAACCTGAATAACATAATATAGAGTTATACGCAAAAATGAAATTCTCTATTGCGGTGTTTTGTACCAAAACAATGCAGCCTATTTTAAGATT
>JANYGZ010000080.1 GCA_025362235.1 Ferruginibacter sp.
TTTTAGTTTTAGAACAACCTGTTATAAGTATGCAGCTGAGCATTACACCAGCAAATAATTTATAGATCATGTTAGTGTGTTGGTAAAAGAGAAACGGTAAATGATTCATGTATTTTTTATGTGACAACATAATTGCTTACAGGGTTGCAAGGCGTTGTAATAAAATTATAAAACATAGGCACGTCTACACACAAAGCAATTGCAGAGACTCACTTGTTAACGTTTAAGGATGCATAAATATCTGTGCTGATAAGATTGTTAGCTGCTTTAATTTATAACAAATTAGTTGGCACAGAAACGCCTCGCTAATTTGCTGCGCCAGTAGCTGCAAATTGTGAAGAACACCTATAACGGCGGCCATCGGGCGTTATCTTTAAATGCCAACGGTGAAAGATATTTTTTAAGAATTATTTTCTAAATATTACTCAATAATTATTTTTGAGTAGTAATACATGTCGGGATCTATTAACGGCAAAATAGTGTTCTTTACCAATATGCATTTTTTATTTACTTTAAAAGTTTGCCTGCCTTTGTCGGTAACAATCTGCAGCGGTAATTCCATATCAAGGGTGTCAAAATTTACATAGTAGCCTCCTATATTTCGCTTCAAGTGTATTTGCAATTTATCGGTAGAGCGTATCCTAAGATCGAATACAGGTTTTAAACTGCTGCCGTATTTTTTACTGAAAAAATCTTCTATATCTTTAGTATTTACAAGGCTGTAGTAAGAATACGCTGGCGAGGTTGTGTAAATGATATCAATTTATATAAACGCTATCGCATAACATAGTATAATTACCCATCGCAGAAGAGACGCCAATGGAGTTCCACAAAGCTTCTCAGCCTGAGCAATGATTATTTTATACTAAAAATAATTGATCTACCAGTAATGCATAGACGCTTATTTTTTCCAGAATTGACGCATGTCTAAAGTATATGGATACTCCTTATTGACAATAACCGCAGGTGGGTCGCAGAAAAATACTGGGCGATCCTGTTCTATATAATGCTGCACACCGGTACCTACACGTGGGGCCGGCCTTAATACTTCCTGCGTATGACTGGTATTGCTAAAACGGTTCCAGCGCCTGCTTTCAGCCTCATAACTATTGATGGGGAAACTGTCGTAACTTCTTCCGCCGGGGTGCGATACATAATAAGTACAGCCCCCAATGGAGCGGCTGTTCCAAGTATCAACAATATCAAAAGTTAGTGGTGCATCTATACCAATGGTAGGATGCAATGCAGAAGGTGGCTGCCATGCACGGTAACGGATGCCGCAAACAAACTCGCCTTTTATAGCGGTTGCTTTTAAAGGCACCCTGCTGCCGTTACACAATAAAATATAACGGCTACCATTTAAACCGGTTAGTTTTACCTGTATTTTTTCAATGGAAGAATCTACAAACCTTGCGGTGCCGCTGCTGCTCATTTCTTCGCCCAATACATGCCATGGCTCAATGCCCATTCTTATTTCCATTTCAATATCCTGCAACTGTATTGTGCCATAATGCGGAAACCTGAATTCGAAGAAAGGCTCAAACCAGGCAATATCAAATGCATAACCGGCACTGTTTAAATCACTCACTACCTCTTTCAAATCTTCCCGCACATAATGCGACAGCATAAATTTATCATGCAGCTCGGTGCCCCATCTTACCAAATCGTGTTTGTAAGGTTTTTTCCAGAACCATGCAATAAGCGCACGAATTAGTACCATTTGTACCATACTCATTTCCTTATGCGGCGGCATATCAAATGCCCTGAATTCGAGAATGCCCAAACGGCCCGAAGATGAATCGGGTGAATATAATTTATCGATACAAAATTCTGAGCGGTGTGTATTGCCTGTAATATCTGTTAGTAAATGACGGAAGATTCTGTCTACAATCCAGAAGGGCACAAATTCATTTTCAGGCACCTGGCTAAAGGCGATTTCTATTTCGTACAATTTTTCATCACGGCCTTCATCTATACGTGGCGCCTGGCTTGTAGGGCCAATAAATGCACTTGAAAATAAATACGATAAACCGGGATGGTGCTGCCAGTAAGTGATTAAACTACGCAACAGATCGGGCCTGCGCAACATGGGGCTATCTGAAGGGGAAGCGCCGCCAATGGTAATATGATTGCCACCGCCGGTTCCGGTATGCCTTCCATCCAGCATAAATTTTTCTGTGCCCAGCCTCGATAAAAAAGCCTGGTCGTATAAAGTATCAATAATACCCCTAAGCTCTTTCCAGTTTTTTGAAGGATGAATATTTACCTCTATAACACCGGGATCAGGAGAAACTACCAGGCGCTCCATACGGTAATCTCTTGGCGGCTCGTACCCTTCAATGCGAACAGGTATCTGTAATCTTTCGGCAGTAGCTTCAATAGATGCAATAACATCCAGGTAATGCTCCAGGTAATCCAAGGGTGGAAGAAAAATATAAATAATGCCATCCCTTGGTTCGATACACAAAGCTGTTTTGATAGTTTCAACTTCATACAAAGGTTTTATCTCCTCCTCTTTTTCTTCTACCTTTTTTACAGGTTTCAGGTGATCCTTTTTTTCTTCCCTGGTATCTTCATATTTTATTTTTGCATGCTTTGCCGGATGAAGTGTTATGGTATCATATCTTGCCGTAATAATTTCATCAAAATGTTCCAGTTCGGGCAGGTTGTCAAATAAACTTCTTTCCACTTTTTGTGGTTCATCATCTTTTGCCACTGCTGGCAAAGATTCTAATGGCAGCCTAAGCCCCATCGGTGAATTGCCGGGAATGAGAAATAAATAATCCCGTGCCAATATCCATTTACAACTTTTCCATTTGCTGTTTTCGTAATTCCATTTTAATGGCAGCGCAAAACCAGCCGGTGTATCAAGACCTTTTTGTAACAACTGCGTCAGCGTTCTTCTTTCCAACGGGTCATTCATATTTATTTTAGAAAGGTCGATATTAACGGGCATTTTCCCCTCCGTCCATAAAAAATAAAACATGTCTTCATAAGCAATGCTCATATTTTCAGGACTAACGGCTAACTGCTTTGCCAGTTCTTTTGTAAAAAGTTCAGCTTCTTCATACGCATATTTTTTTTCTATTTTTTCATGGGCAATCAGCTTAATATTTTTCCAAATCGGGTAATTGTCTTTTCTCCAGAACAGCCCGTATTGCCACCTGGGCAATGGTTCGCCGGGATACCATTTTCCCTGGCCATAATGTATCATTCCACCAGGGCCAAATTTATCACGCAGCCTAAAAATAAGTTCATGTGAAAGAATACGTTTTTGTTTTCCATCAGCAGTAGTATTCCATTCATCTGCTTCCATATCGTCAATAGAAACAAAAGTGGGTTCACCACCCATGGTCATCCTTACATCCCCTTCTTCCAAATCTTTATCTACCAGTAAGCCCGTTGCATCTATATTGCTCCATTGCTCTTCTGTATATGGTTTGGTAACCCTCGGGGCTTCGTGAATGCGGGTAACTTTATTATAAAAAGTAAATTCAGTTTCACAAACATCTGTGGCGCCTACAACGGGTGCAGCGCTTGCATAATCGGGTGTGCAAGCCAATGGAATATGCCCTTCGCCTGCAAATAATCCTGATGTAGGGTCAAGCCCTATCCAACCAGCGCCGGGGATGTATACTTCTGTCCAGGCATGCAAATCAGTAAAATCATTTTCGGGGCCTGATGGTCCGTCCAGTGATTTTATATCAGCGGTCAACTGAACCAAATAACCCGACACAAAACGTGCTGCCAAACCAAGGTGACGTAAAATTTGTACCAGCAACCATGCCGAATCCCTGCAGGAACCAAGAGCCTTACCCAATGTTTCTTCGCAGGTTTGTACCCCAACTTCCATGCGGATGGAATAGTTGATATCCCTGCTTAATTTTTGGTTGATATAGACTAAAAAATCGTTGATAGTCTTTTGGCTTTTGTCTACACCCGCAATCCATTTTCTTAACAGCGGGCCATATTCTTTAAATTCAAAATAGGGCACCAATTCTTTGCGCAATTGCTCCTCGTAACGAAAAGGATATTTTTCTGCATACTCATCTACAAAAAAATCAAAGGGATTAATCACCACCATATTGGCAATTAATTCTACTTCTACACTTAGCTCTTTTGTTTTTTCGGGAAACACCACCCTAGCCTGGTAATTACCAAAAGGGTCTTGCTGCCAGTTTATAAAATGCTCTTCTGGTGTTATTTTAAATGAATAAGATTCTATACCTGTACGGGAATGAACTGCAGGGCGCAACCTGAATATGTGCGGAGATAAATTAACTAAACGATCGTAAGTGTAAGTGGTTTTGTGGTTGATTGCTACACGAATTGCCATAAGTACAATAGTTTTTAATGTAAGAGTATGCCTGGCAAGCAATCTTTATTTCACACAAAGTACGCAAAGGATATAAAGTTTACAAAGGAAAATTATTTTTGATACCCCTATTTAGCCTTTTTCACACAAAGAACGCAAAGGATACAAAGTTTACAAAGGATATTGATACATAATATATTGCTTTGTGTTCTTTGTTTTCTTAGTGCGCTTTGTGTGAAATTTTTTCGTTGTGCCCTTTGTGTGAAATGTATACCTTCGGACAAATTTTAAATGAATTTTAGTTTCAATGGGGCATTTTAGTGATAAAGTAATATTGATTACCGGCGCATCATCCGGTATCGGCAAGGCAATGGCTTTGCAAATGGCCGATAAAAATGTGCATTTTATTTTGGCTGCCAGGCGGCTTGATGAATTGAAATTATTGCGGCAGGATTGTGAAAAAAAAGGTGCTACCTGCACCCATCTTTTTATTGATATGCAATCGCCTGATGCTATTGCGGCTTTTGCTGCAACTGTTTTACAACAATTTCAAAAAATTGATGTACTCATTAATAATGCAGGCATTAGTCAGCGGTCGCAGGCAGAAGAAACTGCTATTGAAGTGGATAGGAAAATTATGGAAGTGAACTTTTTTGCACAGGTCAGTCTTACCAAAAGCTTATGGCCTTTATTGATTAAATCACCACATGCCAATATTGTATTGATCAGCAGTGTAGTGGGCACTTTCGGGTTTCCGCAACGAAGTGCTTATTCTGCTTCGAAACATGCATTGGAAGGTTTTTTTGAATCGTGGATGCTGGAAAATAAAAGAGAGAATATTTTTTTTACTACCGTTTCTCCGGGCCGCATTTATACCAATATTTCTTATTCGGCACTAAAGGCAGATGGCAGTGCCCACCAGCAATTAGATGAGGGGCAGGCGAAGGGGATCAGTGCCGAAGCTTGTGCAAAAAAAATTATCAACGGCATTATCCGCAACAAAAGAAAAGTATATGTTGCCCAGCAGGAAATGGTGTTGGTTATTTTAAGAAAATGCCTTCCGTTTTTATTTTTCAGGCTCGTTAAAAAATTAAAATTATCATAATTAGGCCGGTAAGTCGGCAAGTCGTTTAAACAATAGTTTGTTGCCGTTAAGGCGTTTAGACGTTTAGATAGAAAACAAAATTAGTTTGTTGCCTGTGAGGCGTTAAGACGATTAAATTAAAAACTAAAAAACGCCTAACCGACTTATCGGCAATTAAAAAAACGAGGCGGCAAGACAAAATTAGTTTGTTGACGGTGAGGCGTTAAGACGTTTAAATTGAAAACTAAAAAACGTCTTAACGCCTTAACGGCAATTAAAAAATAGAAAACAAAAAAACGTCTTAACGTCTTACCGGCAATTAAAAAAACGTCTAAACGGCAAATTAAAACATCATCAATATCTATGGCTTATATTTCAGGAATTCAGCAAGTGGGCATCGGTTGCACGGATGCGTCAAAAACTTTTACATGGTTAAGAAAAACTTTTGGCTTAAACGTCAAGATATTTGATGACGAAGCAAAAGCAGCATTAATGACCCATTATACAGGCGGTGAAGTGCATGCACGCAGGGCTATTTTAGCAATGAATATGAATGGCGGTGGGGGTACCGAAATATGGCAGTTTACCAGCAGGGTTGCTGCCGCAGGTAATGCAATGAACTGGGGCGATTACGGTATAAATGCCATAAAATTTAAATCAACCAATGTTGAAACTGCCTATAATATTATCAACAAAAATGTTAGCTGTACCAGTCCAAAAGCCGGCCCGGCTGGAGCTTTATCTTTTTTGCTGAAAGATGAAGCCGGCAATCAATACCAGGTAGTGAAAGATGAATCGTGGTTCAAAAATGAGGCCTTTATGCAGGGCGGAATTTGCGGCGTAGTAATAGGTGTAAGTAATATGGAGGCATCTATTGCTTTTTACCAAAATGGATTTGGCATCAACAATATTCTGTATGATACTACAGGCAAATTTGATGACCTTGGAGAAGATGCAAAAAATAAAACTTACCGCAGGGTGTTGCTCAGTTTTAAAAATCCCTTTACTGCTGCATTCAGCCGTTTGTTGGGCGATGTGCAGATTGAATTGATACAGGTATTGGACAGCCAGGCGAGCAAAATTTTTGAGAACCGCTTTTGGGGCGATATAGGATTTATTCATTTGTGCTTTGATGTGTCTAACATGAAGGCATTAAAAACAAACCTGGAAAAATATCAATACCATTTTACAGTAGATAGCGGCGATACTTTTGATATGGGAGAATCGGGCGGAAGATTTGCTTATGTAGAAGACCCCGATGGAACCTTAATTGAAATGGTAGAAACACATAAAGTGCCCGTACTTAAAAAACTGGGGATTTATTTTAACCTAAAAAAAAGAAAATCGCAAAAACCATTACCTAACTGGATGGTAAGCTTAATGGGGTTAAATAAAGTGAAGGATTAGGAGGAAGGAGAAATTATTCAATGATTCTTTCGGAAACTTTTATGGCAGGGTTTCCTTTGTAAACGCGATAAGGTTCAAGGTTTTTTGTAGCCACTGAACCAACGGATAAAACAGCATGTGTACCACAGCTAATTCCAGGGCACACAATTGCAAAAGCACCAATCCATACACCGTCTTCAAGGATGATAGGCGCTGTCATTAAATCAAAACTTATTTTTTTATAATTATGATTTCCTGTTAATAGCAAAGCACCCTGCGAAATGCAGACGGAATTACCTATTGTAACTTCTACAAGATTATCTATCCATACTTTTTCGCCAATCCAGCTATACTCGCCAATAACAAGTTTCCAAGGGAACTTAATATTAACCGAAGGTTTTATAACAACCCCCCTACCTACCCTTGCACCAAATATGCGAAGAAAAAAAACCCTGATTCCTGTACCGGGAAGAAATGAATTTTTTAGAATCAGCACATTTGTAAAATACCATAATACCTGTTTAAGTTTAGAAGCTCCGATTACGATGGAAGTTTTATATAACGCAATATTTACCTGTTTCATGAAAATAATTGATGGTAAGGTTTTATTAAGGAAGGGTTATTTATAAAATTATGAGCATACTGCCAGGCGGCATTGGCAAACACATTAAACTCCTGCTGGTTCCACGCAGTGGCTTTTTCAATAGCATTGATAAATGCTACAGGGACATCAAGGGGTAAATCCCAACCCACATTATCATTTGTCAAATTTAACCACGGGGTTTGGTCACTAATTAATACAGGCCTGCCTGCCAGGAAAGATTCAAAAATAGAATGGCCAAAATTTTCGCCGGTTGTAGGAAGTATAAAAAGGTGATTTTCCTGCATCAGCTTTGTTAACTCCCAATTATTTTTTGCACCTAAATAATTAACAGATATATTTTTAGGCAGATCCTCTATTTTATTTTTGCATTCATCCCAGTAAAGCATATTTTCTTGTGGGCCAACAATTGTAAAGTTTACCTGTCCCTTAATTTTTTCCAGCAACTTCAAAATAAACAAGAGATTTTTAATGGGTACAATTCGTGCTATAAATATACAATTGATTTTACACGGCTCTTTATGCAACATTGTAAAAGCCGGTTGATTTAGGTTGGGCAGGTTATTAGCAACCTGGATATTACTGTTTGGGAAAAAATGATTGATGGTTATTTTTTCCCGTTCATTTGTTGCATGAAATTTTACATGTTGCATAATATTCATTTTTTTGTATAACATCAGCATTGGCTTTTTTTTATACCATTTTAATGAAAGTGCACTATCATACAAATTGCCCCTTGGACATATAACTACGGAAGCACTTATTTTTTTTTTGTATTTTAACCACAAAGGGTAAATAATAAAATGCGGCGAAAAGAATAAGTTGAGGTAAATAAAATCAGGGGCAATTATGCTAATTTCATTTGCTATTTGTTTAAAAGAAATGGATTGCTTATTGACGTAATATATTTTTATTCCCAATTGTTTATCCTCGATCCAACTATTTGCTTCAACACCAAAATAAGGCTGCGTTTCCCCATGATCCCTGTCGGTTGTTAGTACATGAATATCGTAGTAATCTTTTAATGCAAGGGCAATATTTAAACATGACTGTATGGGACCTCCTGCTTTATATCCAGGTGTAAACCATTCTATTAAGATCATTAATTTTTTACGCTCGCTCATATTGGCCACTCATTTCCCGTTTACCCGCTCTGTCAAAAAAATAAATCATTATAAAAATACAGCCATAGGCAGCAATATTAAACCAGGTATGATGATCTAACCCTAGTGGCATAGACCAGTGTTTATTAATAGCAATTAATAAAAAAGAAATGCGCAGTACATTAATAATCCAGATCAAAAACAACCCACTAAAAATCCATTTTGTCTTTTTCATCCAGCTGCCTGCATTGGCAATAATAAAAGCTGCCCAAAAACTTAATACGCCATAACCCAGACAATCAAATCCTATATGAACTCCCCTCCCACTCTGTACACGTAAAGTATAAATTTCCCAAACATAGGTTTTATATCCTGCTATAAAAAGAACCACTCTTGCTCCATACAATAACGATGACCTTAACCAAGATACATAATTGAAATAATGATCGAAAAATGGAATGTAATAACCGCCTGGAGCAGTGAGGCCAATAAAAGCTATGGTACCAAAATATAACAAACAAAAAATACCAATAAACTTAAATAAATATTTTAGGAAGGGTTTCATTTTTTGTTTGTTAAAATGCTATTATTGCCGGCCTCAATTTTTAGGACTCATAAAAATAAAAAGACTGTTTAAAGCAATATAAAATTTTGAACAAAGCTGCCCCCTGATGTTATTACTTTTATGGAATACATACCAGGGGGCTGATGGCTAAGATCCAGCGCTTGTGTGGAATACAAACTTGCCCCCTCCTTTTTCAATACAATTTCGCCGATCGAATTAGAAACTATAAAACTTGTTCGGCCAATATAACCATTCATGGAAATAAATATTTTACCATTTGACGGATTTGGATAAATAGTGAAAGATTTACTTGTATTGTCTTGGGATTTTATGGTTTTTATATCTGAGTAGCATATACTACCTGATTTTGCAACCACCCCTAGCCTGTATTTATATTCAATACCAGGCTGTATATTATCTGTCAATTCGTATAAAGAATCCGCAGCTATAGGTATGGTACTGATTATTTTAAAATTGCCATTTCCCGTTGCTCTTTGTACAACATACCTGTTAATATTATTTTGCTCAGTAATATTCCATTTTAGTTTTACCTGGCGGTTATTAATCGAATCCAATCCAAACGTAGCATTCACTTTTATAGAGCTTTGCGAGCAAGGATTTCTACAAGACTTTACTGATAATTCTTTATTTGTTCTGATTAGTTCTGCGGCTTCCTCATAAGTTGGCCTTTTTAAAAAACAGGATATAGCATCTGTCATGCCGGCCTGTAAACCTGCCGCCATATTCCCTTCCTTTGTATCAGCCAAATTATAATCACCATTTTCGGGATCTTTAAAAATTGCTTTTAAACCCCTTGGGTCATTTCTAAGATCAAAAAACAAACTATGTTGATCCTGGCCGGATTGTTTTTTCCAATCGTCGAAATCGTCAATAATATAAGATCCATTATTTGTAGAAGGGTTGGTAACCGACCATTGAATGTTTTTACCTCTTAACAATACATATACATTATTATCCCAGCTGTCTTTTGATGTGGCTATACCATCAGTGGTATTGGTAGCAGCGGCTCTTAAAAACCCAGAAGGGCTTACATCACAAATAAAAATATTGCCAGAAGCAGTTATTTTATTGATAGCACCACCCGTACCTGAAACAAAGGAGCCTATTGTAGCATTTGGGTTATTGTTATTATTGCTGATATATATAATTGAATGGTGCAGGTTTATTGTTGTTTTATTCTGAGTAATGATCCCCGAAGCAAAACCAGTTTGCTTTGTTTTAATAAAAACATTTTCAATTGCAGCATTGATGGCATTATTTGCATCATTAAAGGCAATACCAAACGTTACATCTTTAAAAGAGGAATTACTGATTGTAACATGACCGGCATTTCCATAGTGATAGCCGGAATAAAAGCCATCTGCATAAATATTATTCAGCAGTACAGTATCGTTATTAGAAGTATACATAAATGGCCCAGCTGATAAGCTATCAGCAAAAGCAACAACATTATCCATTTCTACAGCACCATAATTTGTTCCATAACTTGTATGGGCATATACAGGTGTTGGAATATCAAGAAATATAGAATTTGTAACGTAGCAGTGCCTGTTTAATCCTTCCACATCATAAAAAACAACCGCAAATGCATTGGTATTTTTTGCGCCGGGTAAAAACAATGAATGATTGATTGTTCCACTTCGCACTACTAAGTGATGGATGCCTGCCCCCGGTCCAAAAATAACTTTATTATAATAAGAATCAGCGCCACCTGGCAGCATACCATTACCGGCACCAAAACCTCTTACCCATAAATTTTCGAAACGGTTATTTGCCTGGTAGGTACTGTTTACAGCCCAATCCTTCACTGTTACTTCGTAGCGGTATTTTTTATTATCATTGGGCGAGCTTCCATCACTGGTATGAATGTATACGGGCATTGGATTTTGATTGGTAACAGGTGTGTAAAAAGAACCCGGTGTATTTTCTATATCCGTTTGGTTACTAAGAAATTTTAATAACCTTCTTGCTGTAAATGGTGCTGTTTTTTCCAGTTCCCTGTCAATTTCAAATACACTGATAAAACTATATTGGCCAATAGTATTAATGCCATACCCAACAAACCCATTATAAAAAATGAGCTGATTAAAGGTATATATTTTACCAGCTTCTTTTAGCCAGCCTGCTCCAAATTCTTTTGTACCATTTAAAATAGCAAATTCATTCCCAGGCAAATTATTATCATAAGTATTTATTTCTATCGGATAAGAAGTAACAAGGCCTTCCTCAAAAATATTACCTTCTTTTAATCCAAGCTTTACTTTTTTGTTCACAAGCGAAAAAGTTTCAAGGGCAGGGGAAATGGCGGTAATTGTTTTTTTGGGGAATTGATAGGATGTTCCTGGAAAACTATCATTTCCATTATTACTCACATAAAAGTCAAATTTTTCCTGCGCCAGGCAGATAGTACAAAGATGAATTGCAAATAAAAACATCACGCACCTGCTTAAGCGATTGGTTAACAGGCAAACTGCGCCGCTAAAAAAACAATATAGTTGGAAAAAATTATTCACTGAAATTTTTGTTATTAACTCAAGTGTACTTTAGTAAAATCAAAAAAAGGCTATTGGCTATTCAGGGATTGGGATTAATTTTTAAAGCATTATAAAACAGGGGGAATACAAATTTAATCAATAATGCGTAAGTTAGCAAACTCGCAAATAGCCGGCCTATTAAAATAGTGGCATCCATTTCATACCCATAAAATTCAAAAAAAAAGGAACAGGTTACAGCATAATTGAACAACAGGTTTGGTGTAGCTTTGGTAATAAAATAATGATTTAATTTACCATATAATAAACCAAGCAGCAATAAAGGCATCATCATACCGAGGTAACCAAAATCTACATAACACTCTGCAAAATATCCCAGGCTAAAGGATACACCTTTGTCTGCCCTTGCATAAGGTATCCCTGTATATTTTGATGTTTTAACAGAATTATCAACGGTTGGCTTATCTGGGTTGAAAAAACGGGGAGTGGTAGTATATTCTAATACTGATATCCAATTGGCGCCTTGTTGGTAAGGTATTACAGAAGGAACTCTTTCTATGGTTTTTGCAAAATGATAGGTATACTGAAGCCTGTCAAGAAATCCTTTTGTAGCTCCTTCAAGATTGCTTTCATCTACTTGGTTAGAGAGGTCATATAACTTATTCAATGCATCATCCCGGGATACAGTAACTGTTTGTTTCCCCGATCCGGCATTTAAAAATGATCGGTATTCGCTTTTTACACTTGTCCATACCAAAACAAATATCAGAAACACACCCCCAATCAATAAGGAATACATGATGTACTTGAAATTTATGGCTACCATAAAAGTGACCATTAAAACCAACAAATAATAAATTACAGTTTTAAATTCAGAAAAATAACTAAAAAAGCCAAGTACAAATTCAATCCCGACAAATAAGTAAAAAAAGCCCTTCTTTTCATTCTTGATTATACATAAAAAACCAAACAACAAAAACAACAACCATTTTATTTTAACAAGGCTAAAGATGATTTGTGTAAGATTTGAAAATAAAAATGCTACTGCTCCCAGTGAAGAACTAATAAAAAATGCGCCAATATAAAAATACATGCATTTTTCTGTAGATAAAGAACTGGCACTATTTTTAAGATCCTGCAAGCTTGCTTTCGGCAATTTATTTTGAAAATAAAGTATAGGGGCAAATAAAAAGACCATACCAATCAATGACAGTACAATTGCTGTGCTGTTTTCCGTTGACCTGTAATTGATATTCTCACCCAGGTAATCAGCCTGGAAAACACTGGCAATGATTTGAAGAATATGTTGAACAAGGATAAGCGTAAATACACCCGGTCGATAAGGCTGCTGGACCTGGAAAAATAGTAAAATCAACGTTACCAGGCAGGCAAACAGGTAAAACCCATTAGCAAATATTAGCATTGACAATACTATTGCAAATAAAAAAAAGTACGAAAGGCTATCCAGCCTTATTATTGTTTTTTGCGCCATTATATTGGAAATGCGTTTTTCAAGTAAACAATGGAATGATTATAATAAACACTAATTAAGTTAAATACTTTCTTATCTAAATAATGAACGATTGCTTTTAATGCCGGTATTGCATCATTAATAAATTATTTTTTATAAAAAGATTAGTCGCCAAAAAATATGGGCATTAGATTTAAGGACTTAATATTTACTGACATATGCTTTACCTGCTTTAAATAAACGGTTTTTTATAAAATAAACTGTCAAAACAAATATATTATCAAAACGATGAAGGCGGGTACAAAATTCCCAGGCCACATCCCGCTTTCCTTTTAAAAGAGCTTTGATCATTAACGTATAATGAAATAACAATTTGTAATTGCGTAACAATAATCTCCCCTGTTTTTTTTGCTGTTCACTTACATAGCCCAATAAAATTTCATACACTTGTAAATCTTCCTTTAAATGATAAGTATAATATTTTTCCTGGCCACTCAGTTGTTCTGAGTGGTTACGTAACTGAACCAATGGCTCTCTTATAAAACCTACCGGATAATATTTTGCCATTCTTACCCACATTTCAAAATCACCACTTATTTTCATTTCTTCATTGAATAACCCTACTTTTTCTAATGCAACTTTACTAATTGCAACATTAGCAATATTTCCCGCTATAGAACCTGTGAAAAAGGCAATATGTGCATGTAATTCTTTCGAAATAATTTCTGGTGTGTCATCGGGTTTTGAAATATTTAATAGTTTTCCAGAGGCATCAATATAATCCCTGCCGGTATAACTGAATCCAATTTCCGTATGCTGCTTGTGAAAGTTTACCACTTCATTAAAGCAATTGTGATACAATATATCATCCTGCGACCAAAGCTTAATAATGGGGGTATTTGCTTTTTTTATCAAAAAATTAAGATTAAAAAACAAGCCCTTATTTTGTTCATTTCTAAAAAGGCCTATTCTTTCATCTTTAAGTGATAAAAGGTATTCCCAGCTTCCATCAGTAGAGCAATCATCAATGATCAGAAATTCAAAATCAATAAAATCCTGTTTCAAAACAGAACTTACTGATTGATGTAAATATTTAATAGCATTATAAACCGGTAATATGATAGATATTGAAGCCATATTAAGTGGTAGCAAGCAAAATGAAGAATAGGTTAGAGAAAGAATAATTATTTTATTTATACAACAAGTTCCCGGTTATATGGCTTACTGTTTATTGCATTAGTCATAATATCTTCAATAGCATTTACAATATGATTAAATGTAAAAGACTGTATTTTTAAACGGGATTGCCGCCCCATTTCAAGTACAATTTCCTTATTAATCAATGAGTGTTGTATAAGCTGCAGAATTTTATCATTATTTTTTAAATCTATAATCAATCCATTAATACCTTCATCAACCAGGTTTATCGCCCCTCCTGTTTTATTACTAGCTATCACCGCTTTACCCGAGGCCATCGCTTCATTTAAAGCCAGCCCCCATGTCTCTCCGGGCCCTGTTGATGGCAGAACAAATAAATCGGCAACCCGGTACATTACAGGCATCTGCTGCTGATTTTTAAAACCCATCAACAATATTCTGTCATCCGACGCTGCTGCTGATTGTATAGTCTCCATGAGCTCCCCTGTTCCAACAAAAATAATTTTTAACCGCTTATCGTCGACAGATTTTAATAAGCTTATAAGAAATTGCGGGTTCTTTTTTTCCTCCAGTTTACCTGCAAATAATAGTATAATATCTTCCTTTTGTATTCCTGCATTTTTTCTTAGAATATCTGCATCAGCCTTGTAAATATCATCTGGTTCAGCAAACCGGTTATTATCAATGGCATGTGGTGCATACAGTAACTGGCCAGGTTTTAATCCATTAGCAAGAAAATATTCCTTATTGTTTAAACCCACATATAGCGCAATGTCTACATGGCTGTATACCCATTGTAAGAATAGCCTGCGAAGATTTTTTTTGATACCAATATCTTCATCCAGTAAGGTAGAATCTCCTCTAAAAAGCACAGGCATTTTTTTATGAAAATACCGAAGGCATTTTAAATGACTATAAAAACTCCAGCCAAATACTAATATCGCATCCGGTTCCCATTCTTTTATTTCCTTATTTAATGTTGGGTTAACAATCCCTTTAAAATGATGTGTTCCCGGTTTAGTGGCGGTATTCTTCACAAAGGTAAAATCGTAGCCTTCCAGTAATGGAATATCCCAGGCTACTTTTTCTCCAAAACCAGGATCATATTTGGCATCCTGTTCCAATTGACCCCATGTATAAAAAACCATAATGGCCAGTTTTTTTCTTTCGGCCAATAGCCTGAACCAGGGCGCATTGTATTGAATAGGGTGAGAAGTTATAATGGCGAGCCTTTTCAAATTAATTGTTGTTTTTGCAAAAGTGATTACAGGAAATGCAATAAAGCATATCAAAGGTTTTCATTTACAAAAATTGCATCACACCAGGCTATTTTACCTTTCCCATAAATCGGGTTATAAATATCCTGTAACCGGTATCCAAAATTTGACAGGTATAATGCTATTTCAGGAAATAGCGGTTGATCAACATACTGCTGTATAAAATATGCCTCGGTATATATAATGTCTATTTTTTTTTCTTTTAATAAATTTTCTGCCCCTTTTAATGCTTTCAATTCGCTTCCCTGGATGTCAAGTTTTAGTATATGTATTTGTTCAATATTCTCTTCCAGATAACTTTGTGCCAATGTTTTAACAGGCATTTTTTTTTGCTCTATTGTCTGTACCTGTGCATCAGAATTTAGCCCTGCTTTTTGTGATGGAAGAAAGGAACTTGTATCAATACTTTTATTTAAATGAAATATGAGCTCCCCTGTACTATCAGAAATACCTGCATTTTCAATCTTTATATTTGTATTATCATGAAATAATTTCCGCAATCCTTCACACAGGTAAGTAACCGGTTCAAATGCAATAATTGTTGAAGAAGGAAAATGTTCCAAAAATTTTACAATAGTATCACCACGGTTGGCCCCTACATCATAAATTACTATTGGTTTACTTTTAAAAACCTGTTTAAAAAAATCGAATTCATTTTTTTTAAAATCTCCTTTTGCCAATGCCTGTAAATAATTACTCCCATGAAGTTCAACTCCAAATTTTCGTAAATAGTGATTTAATTTATTTTTAATTGACATTATCCGTTATTTATAAAAGTGCATTTATATGCCCGTAATTTTAAAATAGAAAAACCAATCATTGTCGCTTTTATCTATTTCAGGGATATGAAGAATAATTTGATGTTTGCCTATTAGCAGATAATTTGAAATAAAAAGATTCGAGCAAATTATAACTGACATAACTAAACGGGATCAGAAAAATAAGTGTTATTATTATAAGCACGACTGTGCCCGCAGCACT
This sequence comes from Ferruginibacter sp., assembly GCA_025362235.1. Taxonomy (GTDB): domain Bacteria; phylum Bacteroidota; class Bacteroidia; order Chitinophagales; family Chitinophagaceae; genus Ferruginibacter. The sequence continues at coordinate 16,455 of JANYGZ010000080.1, forward strand.
TATCGATATGTATTGCCTGAAATATTGAAAACACAATTCAAGTACCAGCATATGCCAAAGGTAAAAACTGTAAGATATCCTTCCCAAAAATACCAAAACCCCGTTACTAAATATTTTGTTTATAAAGCTATTCCTAAGTGAGCTTAGTATCATTATACTGAAACCAAGTGTCATAATCAATGGGCCGGCGCTTTCAAATATGAAACCCCAGTTCCCCATATATTTTACGAATGCCGAATAAAAAAAAATCTTTCCGGTATAAGAAACAAACAAGCCTAAAAAGAAACCTGTTATTCCTGATAAAAAAGAACGGGATAAAATTTGCTCCTTAAAAATAAATCCAAGAAGCATTCCCCAACCAAAATGTTCAAAATTTGCAAAAATGGTATAATACCAGCCAAAATCACCAGCATAAATATAACCGCAATAATGCAGCAGGTTAAGCAAGAACCCAACAATCAACATACCTACAATTATTGGAATGTAGCCGAAGCTTTTAATTAGTATAAAAATGGGGGGAAGCATAATATAAAAAAGCCATTCTACAGAAAGTGACCAAAACAAGGCGGCAATACTTGTACCTGGAATATAGGTTTGAAGAAAAATAAAATTGGCAAAGAGGCTGAATAAAAGTTCTCTCGAAAAAGATCCATACCTATGCAAGCCATAGACAATGCAGGCAATATAAAAAGCTGGTGCAATACGTAACCATCTTTTTTTCCAAAACCTTAGGAGTGCCTTAAGAGAATAGTCTTTATTTTTACTCATTACAAGTAAGAAACAGAATCCGCTGATTATAAAAAACAAATGAACACCATTTCCCCATATATTCACCACCTGAAATAAATCAACGGGACCCAAATACAAGGATGGATGATTAAGAATACCAAGCGTATGAGTAAATAATACTCCTATAGCAGCAATTGCACGCCAGCCATCTATACAACTTATTCTTCTGTTCATTTATTAAATACCATTTTCATAATAAGCCGACTGATTGGTAATATAGTTTTAACTCAAAAATCTTTTTCCAACAATTAATCTCTTTTTCAACTCATGTGTTGACTCTTCTGCTTCGTAATTCCATATAATATCCTCGTAACCATTCATACTGTTATTCTTAATAAAGGGTTGCCAATCATTCACCGGCCTTATTACAATAGCATCTGATAGAAAAGCGGCCCAATAACCAAATGTGCTGCTTTGAGACAGAATCATAATTTTACTTTTGCTTAACAAAATGATATCCAGAATATCAGGCTTATCTTCTGCAATATGTATATTGGGTAGGCGCAATAAAGCCGTAAGTTCCTCTTCATGAGCATCTGTGAAAATGGTAACTGAATAATTTTGACCCAATGCATCTCTTACTGCATTAATCCCTTTTATAAAATATTCAAGGGGCGTAGTTTGATTTCCTAATTTAAAATCCCCCCTGCGGATATGTACACCAATGACTGGATTTTGAAACTCCAATAATTTACTTCTCATTTTTGGTGTTATTGTGTTAAACAACTCTTTTGTAACCATTGCAGAATGATCCCTGATAGAACCAAAAACGTCCGGGCCCGTTAACGCTTTATTAAAGAGGTAAACCTTTTTATCATTACCCCCAAAAGCGGCTACAACTTCAACAACAGGGTCAGGTTCTATATCAGTGAATATGCAATATATCTTCATCGTCAAACGCTTCCACAAAGGTGTTTCTGTAAAGTAGCCGAAATATAACCTGCTTTTTCTCTCTCTCCGCAGCAATGCTCCCCAATGTAAACCCCACCATGATGTAGTAGTATAAGGCAAATTATTTAGCTGGGCAAATACTACTCCTTTTGCCCATACCAACAGCATATTTCCCAAACCCGTTCCAGGAAACCTGATATGTACTTTCGCCACTTTAGTTTTGTTTTATTACACTGTTCAATAAATCCGCCAGCTCTTTTGTCACGGCATGGGCAGAATATTTATTGAACACTTTTTGATTTATATTTTCCGGGTTAAAAGAGGTAAGGTAATCAGTAAACTGTTTCCAGCTAATTGCAAAATCTTCACTTATAGAAGCAATATCCCCTGCTCCATTAAAAGTTAATACCTTACCCGCAGCAGCTTCTTCAATAATAATAGCTGCAGAACTTTTTGCATGCAGCACAGCCAGTATGGGTTTACCCGCCAATATTCCCTGGTAAACCTTTGAAGGTGTATAATGTGGCTCTGTGCTTCCGAGTATAAAAACTGCGTCCGCATTATCCAAATGCACCAGTACATCCAAGTAGGGTATCCTTTGTGGATATTCAAATATTGTTGTTTTCCATAATCCATATTTTTCTGCCATAGGTTTTATCGCAAATGACCCAGGGTCATTTATTTTTTTACCTGTACCAATAAAGTGGAATTCAGCATTGCTGAACAATAAAGATTCCTGCTGCATTACTTTAAATATTTCTTCCAGCACATCATATGCTTTTGGCAGCATCGCACCGGCATACACTAATTGAATTTTTTCTTTATTTTTTTCAAAAAGATAGGGTTCAATATCAAGATTATTAATCCTGTTATGATCTTCCTTTTCTCCACCGTAAGGCATCGCTCCAAATATGGCCTGCTGTAATAGATGTGGGTTTCTTTCTGCCACAGCTTTATAATAGCCTTCTGCTACACCTGTTATTAAAGAAGCTTTTTTTACAGCGATAGGCTCCAAAATTTTTGCAGTTTTTGTACTTATCCAGTGACGTGAAAATGTTTTATTACTACGCGGGAAATTATGTACCCATGGATCAATATAGTCAATTCCATATTTGATTCCTGTCGAATGATGCAGCCATCGACCTAGCAAGGCACAATAAAAAGATGGAATGGGGATGTATAAAAAATCTACTTTTTCTGAATTAATTAATTGCTTCGCTTTTTTATATAATTGAAAAAATGCACGCAATCCAATATCTCCAATCAGCCTGGGTTTGGTTACTTTAAAAGCCTTAACTTTTTCTATTCGCAAGGTTGAAGGCAATAATTTTTCTAAATTAATATCCAATGTTTCTTCGTAATACTTTTGGTGTACAGTTAAAACAATCGGTTCCCAACCAAATGATGGAAGATGTTGCGCAAATAGTCTTGCCCTGTGCACACCCGCAAGATTGGAAGGTGGAAAATGTGGGTAAAGAATAAGTATCTTCTTCATGCTGAACTATAATTCATTCTTAACAGCCCTGGCTATTCGCCTTATTTTTTTTATCCATGTATTCCCAAACCCCCTGATATCAATTTTCTCCTGCGACAGTAAATATATAGCCCCGGCATTTAAATACTGAGCATTTAAAAATCCAAGTTTTTTAAAATCCTTTACACTCCAGTGTGATACATGGTTTTCAAATTCACTTTCATATAAATCTTGCCGGAAGAAATTTCTAGGAGTAGCTATAATTATTTTACTTCCTTGCCGTAATAATTGTTTTACTAAAACCAATGCTTCATTCTTATTAATATGCTCAATAATATCAATCATTAATACAAGGTCATATGCAGGAAGCTGTGTATACAGCTGTAAAATATCTCCGAAATAAACCTTGTTATAAATATGCGGCAAATGAGGCAACATAAGGTCGGGATCTATTTCCACAGCATCAACAACAATACTGCTTTGTTCTTTTAATGATTTGGCCGGGTCAATTTTCTTTGTGTTATCTATCCCCAGGTATTCGTGCAACAAAAAACCATATTTACCAAATCCCTTTCCTATATCCAAAATCTTTTTTGGTTGAAGTTTCTGAAGCAGGTGAATAATCGCCGGAGTTTGATCAATGAAAGAAGATGCCATTTGTACTTAAATTACTTCCAAAACTTATGTTGCTTTTAATTATCAGCCAATTGGGTTATTTAAGAAGCTTAAACATAGCTGCTTAAAAACCATCCCCATATCCAGAATGCGTGAGATTTTAGAAAACTCTTGTACTATTGAGTTCTACAATAGATATAAATTGCATCCTTTTCTGTAATTTATCTATTCCATTCGGTTAATAAATCCATCGATGCAGTTTCCCAATTTCTATTTTCAAAATTTTTGTAGCGCATGGTTCTTTGACTCTTAATAACATTTAATTCAGTTAATGTTTTTTTAAATACCCATTCCGCATTATCGTTTTTATAATCGATACATACTCCATGACCTGGCAAGTTTCTTAATAACGTTTCCTGTGCGGGAGTATTTGTAGCTACCACAAATAGACCTGCCTGCAGGTAGGCCATTATTTTATTTGATATAGCCAACTGATTATTTTCATCTTTTGCGGGTTCCAATGCTAAGCCAATATCATAATTATCCAGGCTATGATGTAATTCATTTTGTAGCATCGGTGGATGGATAATTATATTTGAAATCCCCTTTAACCATTTTTCATAAAATTCTGTGTCAAGATTTCCGACCAGGTGCAGTTCTACATTATCATTTGCCTTTTTTACAAAAGGCAATATTAATTCCAGCCCACGATCAGCATTAATATTTTGAGAAAACCAAACCATTTTCGCCGGTCCTTCAATCAGGTTGATTGGTACCGTAAAATCATCAAACGGAAAATAGTTTAATACAACAACCCAGTTTCCTTTGTCAAATTTCATATCCATTTTTACCCGTTGCATTATAAGTGGTGCAGCAAATGAAACATAGTTCATCTTTGGTAAGGCTGCAACCATTAATTTTCTGGCAAGGGTTTGTAAATATTTATTATGCCCTTCACCCGCATGGTAATCTTCTACATCAAACCCAACTTTGCAGTTAAACTTTTTAGCAGCTTTTAATGCAGGCCAAATAGCTCCCGGGTTATGCCCAATTACCCAATCGGGTTTTGAGACTTTATTGAGCGCTTTTATTATCAGGTTACTCCTCCGTGACACAGCTTGTGATAAAGCTGGAAACGGTAAGGAAATAAACTTTCCCATTATACGAAAAACTGTTTCTGTAACAACAGACCAGAGCCATATAAAATAAGGAGCCCGCCCTGCCGGAATTGAAATCACTTCTACACCCTTTAACTTTGTTATAAGCGCTTCATTTATTTCTTTACTCCAGTTATCAAATTCAAAGCAAATTACTATTGGTTGAAAACCTGATTGCTTTGCTAAAAGAATTTCTTTATATAACCGTGGGTTGGTTGCAAGGCTATTTGTTGTGAGAAATAATATCTTCAAAAAAGTTTTATTTAATTTAAAATGCTACTTTTCCCAGTACCCCGCATTCGATTAATAAAGAATATTTTGTTCCATTGACTGTGATTTTAATATCACAATAGAATTACAAAATATTCCCATTTAATGTTCAAGACTAGCTACTACCATTACCTCCCTTAAGGCAGGAAATTGCATGTAAAATGCTTATTGCTTTATTAACATTGTTTACCATAGAGTTTCAAAATGTGAACTATAAAACCATGGTTTTTGCTGTGAGTAAACTGTTGTACAGCAGCATTACTTTATTATAATTTTCATTTTGTGAAATTGCATTATAAGCAACATTTGAAAATTTAAAATTCAGGATGGCTTTAGTAAGGCTTTGGGTATTACCTGCCCTGAATAATGAAGATTTCCTGGGATAAACATCAGCCAATTCCTTACAGCCTCCAATATCTGACGCTATTACATTACAGCCGCAACTTATTGCCTCATGAAAAACCAGCGGGCCAATCTCCACCCATTCAGATGGAATAATAGTGCAATGTGCCTGCTGCATTATGGAAGCAATTTCATTTTGATTTTTTCTGCCATGCCATATAATATCTGTTCTTTTAAGTGCAGCTTTTATTAAGCTGGCCAAGGCATCATCCGCAACCAGCATATCACCAATTATTTCCAAACGCCTTATAGGTGATTCAACTAGTTTAATCCAAGTCTTCAACAAAGTATAGAAGCCTTTCTCCTTTTCAAACCGGCCAACAAATAAAAAACCAGTTACCAGGCTATCAAGTCTCTTATCCTCAGTAGCAATCATTGATTTATTATTAAGAAAAAAATCGTTTACTCCATGCTTTAGAACAATAATTTTATTTGGCAAAACATTATTCAATAGAAGTATTTGTTGTACCTGATTTGAAAATACATGCCACTGCTGAATAGAATTATCAAACTTTTTAAACGCAGCAATGGATTGGCCTACTAAATATTTAAGCCGCAAAGCCATTGGGGCAGATTGTGCTGCAACCAAAGGAATATAACTGGCATAAGCTTTTGATAAGAATAACGAAACTTTCCAGGAGCTATTTATAAAACAGGCTGTACATTCCTCTGCAGTTGGTTCTTTGATACAATCTGTAAAAGTGTCGCCATACAACAGCGTATTTTTTATACAGGATAAAGGCAAATGATAAGAAGCAACTACTTTAACCCCTGCACACTTTTGCAGAACAGCTTTTAATATGCCAAAGCCAATAGCCGAAGTAAATGCATGAAAATGCATTATATCCCATGATTGTTGAGGTAGTTTATCTATTAGATTTATCCACGATTGTATCCATTGATGCCTGTATTTTGTATAAATTTCTTCAGTACTTACATTTTTATTAATTACTCCTATTACAGCTATATTATCAATTGTATACTTAACAGTTTGTATTTCTCCATCTTCATAAAAAATGGGGTGGTCAGTAAAAGCCTGTGTAGGCATGCCTGCAATTACAGTAACGCAATGACCCTGCAATTGCAAAAAATTTGCAAGGCCGGCAATATACACTTCTGTACCTCCAAAATTGTAAGGATAAAAACTGTATGTGGGCATTAGTATATTCATCTACGCTGTTTTTTACCGCTGGTTATTTAAAAAACCCAAATAGATAATTATAAAAGGAAAAACCCGTTTCTTTCATTACACGTTTTACAGTTTTACTATTTTTAGTGCGCCCCCAATATTTAGTTAAGTTTACTGAATGCCTTTTCTGCATTTTCCGAAACAAATATTTTTTTTCTTTTGCAGATAGTGGCAACTCAACTTTTTCAAGTAATTCCTTAAAATATAAATACCCATATTTTAAATATCCTTCCTGGTTTTTATTTTCCTGCTGATCGTGGATACGGTAGTGAACAAACAATTTTGGTAAGAGAACAATAGGAGAAGCCGAAGCAAAACAAATATTGAAATACATATCCGATGCTACTCCAAATCTTGTATCAAACCCTCCCGCATTTACAAATTTTTCCCGCCTGATTATAGTACCACTTGGACCAATGGAAAGATGTTGCCGTACAAAAAAATGCTCGTGTATAATTTTTTCACCTAGCCAACATGCCCATTCATTTTTACCTAATCCATCACTTCCATAGAGATAATACATTCCGAGGTCTGCTTCACTAAATCTTTCCATAGCTTCAACACAGTACGCAAGCCCAAAATCATACAAAGCATCATCAGAATCAACATATTTCAGGTACTTGCCTTTAGCATAAGAAGCTGCTTTATTTCTGTTTGCGTAATCGCCCAGGTTCTCTTTGTTCTGATAAACTTTTATTCTCGCATCATTTACCTCGTATCTTTTTGCAATCGAAAATGTAGCATCCCTTGAGCAATCATCTACAATTATCAATTCAAAATTTTTATAAGTAGATGCCAATACACTTTCAATTGCCTCAGCAATATATTTTTCCCTGTTATAGGATGTCATTAATACGCTCACTAAAGGCTCAAAAGTATTCAAGTGCTCAGTTTCATTTATAAATCTCAACTCAGTATTACTTGTATTGCCGGTTTACTATCCAGATGTTATTTTCGGGAATTTCGTTCTTATCATTTATAAGTTTATTGCCGGCAACAGTAAAAAAATCAAACCCTTTTTGGTCAAAAAAAAGTTGCAATTGTGCAAAACATACTTCTGAAAGAAAGTTGAATTCAAGTATAATATTCTTAATGTTTATTTTATCAAAAGGGAAATTTTTCAGCACAGCAAATTCATTTCCTTCAATATCAATTTTAAGCAAATCTACCTGGCAGATATTGTTTGATTGAAGTAAAAAATCAAGAGGACAGCATATAACAGCAATACTCCCGGTATTTGCATTTGACACAAAAGTGGTACCCAAATTATTCTGAACAGGTAACTGTAAAAAAACCTGGCTGAAAATTTCGCCGATGGCTGCATTAATTACTGTAACATTGCCTGTCAGTTTATTGATAGCAAGATTATTCATTAACCTTGACACAACTTTGTAGTTGGGTTCTACAGCAAAAACCTTTACTTTTTCATTCGAGTATTTTATCTGGCAACTATACAATCCAAAATTTGCACCAACATCTATAAAAATTCCGCCATTTTTTAAAAGACGTTTCCCCAGTTCAATTGATCCCTGTTCATAGTTTCCGTCTTCAATCATTATTCTTGTTATCCAGTCATTGGCATCCAATTTAAATACTACGCCTTCGCTGTTTTTTATGCTAATACCATCCCGAAAAAATAACCTGCCCAGGTAATTTTCTATCCTGATTTTGGCTGGATGTTGCGGACATAATAAATACCATTTAAAAAATTTACCGGCAAATGAAACAGGTATGTACATATAAACTAAATATTATCCGGATAGCTTTTATGGCAGATGCAACATTAAATATTTGAGCAATCTGTAGTTAAACTCAAATACTATGGGTTAAAAACCTATAGGTTGAAGAAGGACTGAAAGTCCATATGGAGGCTTCGCCATTCTTCTTATTGTGTTATCAAAGCGATTGTTAGAAGTTTGTAGAAGCTAAAGCCTTGGACTAAAGTCCATAGCTTGAAACTAACGTGTTGTGACCAGTCAATTCATTTATTTGCTGCCTTATATATCTTACTGATTATTTCAACAGTTTTTAATCCTTCGAAAGCACTTGTTGTAATTGATGCATTGTTATTTAACACATCAATTACATTATCATACACTTTATCATGGTTGCTCATTGACCCAACATAATTTCCATAATTGTTAGGTGTACTACCCGCTGGCAAATGCTCAATTTTATAACCATCTATATTTTGATATTCCAGTTCATTTAAATATTGCCCGCCAATTTTTACTGTTCCTTTATCACCAAAAACTGTCAGGGATCCTTCCATGTTTTTTTGAAAACTATTAACTGTATAATTGATAGTACCGATTGCGCCATTGACTAATTTTATTATTACCACACCGGTATCTTCAAATGCTATAACATCCTCATGCAAGTAATTGCCGGTAAATGCCTGCACTTCTTCAATATCACCAAGTATCCAGTAAAGCAGATCTATAAAATGACTAAACTGTGTAAAAAGTGTACCCCCGTCAAGTTCCATCGTTCCCCGCCACGAATCCTTGTAATATTCAGTTTTCCTGCTCCAGAAGCAATTTAATTGAAAACTATTTATTTTCCCCAATCTTCCCTCGCCCACTATTTTTTTCAAAGCCGCCACAGGTGGATTAAACCGGTTCTGCTTAATGGAAAATAAACGCCGGTTAGATTTTTCTGCGGCTTGTATCATTTCACCACAGTCTTTTACACTAATAGCCATTGGTTTTTCGCACAACACATGAAACCCGGCCTGGAGGCTCTTGATAGAGTGCTCTGCATGCAACCCGTTTGGTGAACAAACAGCAATAACATCAGTATCCCTTTCGTGTTGCAACAAATCTTCCAGTGTGTAATATGCATTCGCAGCATATTTTTCAGCCAGGACATCTGCCTTTTCTTTCACCACATCGCATACGGCCAGTAATTTCCCTTTATTGAATATATGTTCTGCATGCCTTTCCGCTACTCTTCCACAGCCAATAATTACAAACTTCATCATAGTTCTTTTTTGCTTCGTGATTTTGCTGCTGATATACCTATTCCAATTGCTGATAAACTAACCAAAGGGGAAATTGATTTATACAAATTCACAATAATTAAACTGAATGGTAAAAATTTTTCTTAACCATCCTGTATGGTAAAAATCCTTTTGTTAATTGCAATAAATTAAAGTCAGATTCTTTGAAAATAGTATATGCTGTTTTCAAATGGCCCTTTTTTAGCGCCAGCATTAAAATATCTCTTGCATGTTTCCATTGAAGCCGGTTTTTTATAATAGTAATATCTTCAGGTTTCAAAGGGCAATTTTTGTTACTTAAGGATGCCATAAAAACAGGATAAGATAAACGTAAATAGGAGTAATCATTATGCCCGTAATGATATTCCTGTTGAGTATGGCGTCGCCATACTACAACACCGGGTTCAATCTTCACAACTGGGTAAATAGCTGAGAGCTTCAACCACATTTCCGTATCACTTATGTAACGTTCATTTGCAAATCCATTCAGGGCCACAAAAGTGTCCCTTCTAATAATAGCCCCAATTGGGCCGTAACTTAAAATTCTTAGACCAAAATAATGATCCATATATGCCTGTTCAGAACTAACCAATTGCGGGTATACTGTATTCTCTTCAAAGTCAAATTGCGATATGCCGAGAGCAGCTTCGGGATGTGCTTCCATTGCTGATACCATTTTATATAATCCACCCTGGCTAATGGTATCATCTGAATCAACATATTTTATGTACTTTCCTTTTGAGTAAGATGCAGCGGTATTTCTATTTGGGTAATCCCCTGAATTTACCGGATTTACAAATACTTTTATCCTGTTATCTTTATCTGCATAACGTCGGGCAATTTGAACAGTAGTATCTGTTGATGCATCATCTGATATGATTAATTCAAAATCCGCATGGGTAGATGCCAACACACTTTCAATAGCTTCGGCAATATATTTTTCCCTGTTATAGGATGTCATCAATACACTTACAAGCGGACTTTCAGGCATGCTACTTAAAATTTCTGATAGATTTAGTCAATATATTGAGCAACCATTTTTGATCAAGCAGGGAACCATATACCCTTTTTGCTTTTTTACTTTCTAAAGGTTTTAAAAAAGTTGTATAAATTTCTGCTTCAATCAATTTGGTATTTTTATAGGGATCAAATAGCTCACTTGATATAGCAATGGAATTGTTCCTGATATTGGAGCACAAACTATTATTTTGAATTAATCCTTCAATGCAATCAGCATAAAAAGCAGGGACATTGTTACGAATTTTAAACCCTGTAATACCATCATTAACCAACTCCTGAATACCTCCTTCCATATCATTAACAATGGGAACCACACCCGCCTTCATTGCTTCAATTAGTGAAACCGGCATACCTTCTGCTGATGATGGAAGAATAAAATAATCCATATTTTGAAGAAGTGATAAAACAGCCTCATTGTCTATTTGTCCATAAAATTTTACCGAACTGGCGTCGGGCCAATCAACCTTACAATTGTTATTGCTTTTATTATCTCCAACAATATGCCAGTTAAGCTGTATATTTTTTTTCCTCAGTAAACTATCTACCACGGGTAACAAATGATACCCCTTATCTTCACTAAGCCTTCCATTAAAAACAATATTGTTATTGTACACTTCCTTTTTAGGGTAAGTGAAAGAAGGAACAGGAAAACGCAAATAATAGATATCTGCTTTTCGTTCAGGTAATACCACATTTAATTTTATAGCAATGCTGTTTGTTATTGCAATAAAGCTATTAATTGATGGCTCGTGCAATTTTGCCAATTGATAATAATAACTGTAATCTCCATGTACAAAATTGATGACCCTGTTCTGTAATCCCAGTTGACTCACCATCCCCAATTCGAGCCAATCGTGAGCAACAATAATAGCCTGCTCATTTGGAATGAATACAGATAATTGAGTACAGGTATAATAAAAATTCCATTGGGGTGAATAATAAAAAACTTTTTCTGTTGTTGCTCCTTCAAAGTGTTGTATAGAAAAAAAAGGAGCCTGTTCTTTATTAATCGTATAAATTATATGGTTTTCAATTAATGGATTAGCAGAATATTGCAGCAGGTTCCTGATAACTGAAAGTACCCCACCTACCTTTCCATTGTGAAAATGATATACTTGTATCTTATTCACTTTTGTTCAGCTATTAGTTGGCTGTAATAATTAACAAATTTATCTACTGCAAATGCTGCGTCGTATTTTGTCAAAACACGTTCACGGGCATTCATTGAAAGCAGATATCTCAATTTATTATCCTCAATTAATTTTTTCAGTGCCGTATATATTTCCGAATAATTTTCTGGGTCTATAAGCAGGCCGCTTTTGTTATTTTGCAAAATGTCTTTCATGCCACCCACCTTGCTGCCAACAACAGCTTTACCAGCAGCCATTGCTTCAATACAGGTATAAGAAAAACTTTCAAACAAACTCGGCAGAAGAATTATCTCCGAATTTTTTATTGAAGCGGGGATTTTTTCATAATTCATTCCATCTAAAAATTCTACCCTTTTAATAACAGGGTATAATGTTTTTTTTATCCATCGCTTCATACTGGTTCCAGGGTAAGGGCCGCCACCATCATCTCCAATAACCCTAAATTGCCAATCGGGGTATTCTTTCAATATTTTTTTCATTGCTTTTGTAGCATTCACTAATCCTTTAAGCACATTTAAGCGGCCAAAAAAAACAATCCTTTTATGAGAAATTTCTTTTAAAACCGGAATTTGTAAAAACTCCGGCGGCGGAAAAAAAATATTTGGAATAACTTTAATCTTTTTTTCCGGAAAGTTCCAATGTTTTACAGCCCAACTTTTCATTGCTTCAGAAGGTGCTGTTACGCCATCTGCCAATTGTGCGAACTGGTATTCAAAGTCGCTCTCCTTTTTGTAACTACCCCAATAACCCAAGTCCCATTTAAGCCTACGCAACCCGCCCAGAAAAAAACGAAGTTTAACAAAGAAAGGAGTATACCTTTTCTTTAAATTTTCTACTAAATAATTGGGAGCATGTAGCCGGATTACCAGGGGCACTTGAGGGTATCTCCTTTTTATTCCCCATGCATCCCTATTTATCTCGGCACTTTCTATCAAATCAAATTTTGCCTCACCCTGGTATATTTCATACACAGGCACCACTTCATTTCTAAAATCATTAACGTTATCGCATTTTATCAAATGCACCCAGTACCCACTTGTATATTCAGTAAAATTCCTGGTGCTGCTTCCTGCAAATACATGTACATCAAAACCCTTAGATGCTACCGCGGCGGCTATTTGTTGCACATAAGTGCCTATCCCTCCTCTGCCGTTATCAATTGGATATTCATACGAAATATAAGCAATGCGCATTCTTATACTTTATCGGCATATTGTAAAGGCTGCTTTTCCTTTTTTAAATTTGCCTTAAGCCGTTCTGCTATCTCTTCCATTTTACTATTGTTGATAATTGATGTTAACCGCATACTTAACTGTTGGGTAAAGTCTGCGCAACGGGCATTTTTAAAAAAAGAGGAAAAGAGGATATATTTAAAATGCCAAATGGCAAATTTTATGCATGATAAAATTTGTTTTAGTTTATTGCTTTCCTGCGGGTATTTTCCTGTAAGGTTTACCTCACCATACAATTGCAGGTAACTCATAGCATTACCAAAAGATCGACGCAACTTTAAATAATATTTCCATTCAAGGCGGTTACTGCTTATATAATGTTTAAATTTTAGTGAGCTGTCAAAATATATTTTATACCCTTTGTATTTAAAGAGTAGGCATATTTCGGTATCGCCACCCGATGAAAGTTTTGCACCCGATCTGTCTGAAAGTATAAAAGAAAATTCGTTATTTATAATTGAGGTAAATACAGTTTTCCGTAAAGCCATACCAGCTCCATATACCGAATCAACATAACCGGTTTTTCTACTTTCAGCTCCAACAGCATATCCAAAACCATTCAGTTCGTTAAACCATTTTGGAGCAGGGGTTTCAAAAACAGCTTCTCCTACTCCACCTATTAAGGCTACTGCTGGCGTGTTGTCAAATAGCTGGTACACTTTTGCTAAATAATCTTCACAAAGCCAGTTATCATCATCGCACAAAATGATGTAATCGTAAAGTGCAGTTTGTATACCCTTTTCCCTTGCATTACTTAACCCAGCCACTGGTTGTTGCACAATAACGAAAGGGAATGGATCACCCAAACTTTGCCATGTTTCTTTTGCCGTATCATTTGTATTGTCAGTACAATTATTATCAACAATAACCACCTCGTAAGCAATGCCGGGCACTATTTGTTGCTTTGCCAAATGGTTTAAAGTTGCAATTAATTTGTTGCCGCTATTATAACAACATATAATAACTGAGATACCTTTCAATTAATTATTTTTTTCTTTGCATTTATAAAAATTGAAGTAATAGGTTCAGGGCACATAAGGTATAGCAGATAGTTAAGATTAACATTTCTGCCTTTTAATTTAGCCCCAATAATATAAAACACATCGCTAAAATAAGTAAACCCAAAATGAAATTTTTTAGAGTATTCTTTTATTCTTCTTTGTTTTACACTCATAATAATTCCGTAAATATCATTCTGTTCATTTTCAGTAAGTGGCAAATTTTTAAGAATATGATTTTGCAGATCGATTAGTTTTTGATCTTTCATTTGGGGACCTTGCCCCGACCACATACCTCCATGATGTAACCTATAAACCGACATGAATTCATCAGACATATAAAAATTTCCAAATTTCGCTAATGAAAAATAAAGAATGATATCAATACTGAACTTCAAAAGATAATAATCTCGCATTTTATCCAAAACATTTCTGAAAGTGACTGAAGCTGTCGGTATCCCAAAATTTGAAATAACATCCCGTCTTGTTAATTCTTTTGGTTCCGATAGGGAGTTATAAATAGAAACCAATGCCCCATCTTGCCATACTTCAGCATTGTGACAATGACAAACAAAATCCCTATTTCTTTCTAAAAAATCTACTTGTTTTTGAAGTTTATAAGGATCTGTCCAATAGTCATCCCCGTCGCATAGAGATATATACCTCGCAGTACAAGCAGCAAATAATACTTTACTATTCTCGTGAGCGCCAATATTTCTATCTTGAGAAATCGTCTTTATCCTCTCAGGGTATTTGTATTGATATTTTTCTACTATTGATCTAGTGCCATCTGTGGAACAATCATCACCTATAATTAATCTGTATTTAAAATCCGTTTTCTGCTTTAATACACCTTCAATAGCCTGCCCAATAAACTTTTCATGATTAAATGTGCACATTGGTATATCCACTGTATATTGATCGTCTCTCATATTTTATTAGCAACAACAATGAAAAAATTAATCTGTACACCCCAAAAGTTATCTTCGCATTTACAAATAGTTATGTTTTTGAAGTAAGGGGAAAATGTTTTTATTATCTCTTCTTCATCTTCGAAAGTTTTGAATATATATCCATTTCTTAATCCATAAATATCATTCGTGATTATCACGTGTCCCTTGTCTAATCTTTTACAATCTTTTAGAATAAAATTATTCGGTGCAGGTAAAGAGGCAATAAAAAATGCTCCAGATTTTTGAACACGAAAAATCTCTTTCAGGTTATCATTAAATGTTGTATCCTTATCTACATAATAACATGAATGACATGCAAGCAGAAAATCGAAATAATTTTCGTCAAAGGGAATATTAGCATTTACGCCTCTTTTTAAAGTGGCTGATATCCCTAATTCAGTAAGGGTCTTCTTTCCTAATGTTACGATCTCATCCGAGATATCCACGCCATAAATATCAAAATCGCAATTATTCAATAGAGGCATGTTTCTACAATCCCCAAAGCCTAAATCCAGAATTTTGGAATTTTTATAGCTACCCGTATTCAAATGAAGATTAGGGTATTTGCCCAAAATAGTGCGAATTACCCATTCAGTAGGATAGACATGTTTAGAGTGCTTTCTTTCATGAAAATCCGTATATGTTTTCTGTACATTTTCCATTTTAAAAATTTTCTAGAACAGCAACGCCGAATCCGCTTTGTCCAAAGTTGTTGCCGCAATAAAACATATAAATTTTCTCATTCAATTTGATAACATGAGGATAACAAACCATTTCAGAATCCCAGCCACTATCAGAAATATCCAAATCGCTCATTTCGTCTGCTCTTGTCCAATTTTGATAATCACTACCATATGCGTAACCAATGCGGTAACCTTTTTCTTTGTTACGAAAGTTTAATCCGTACCTGTATGAAAAGAATACATGATTTTGTCCATTAAAGGAAATAAAACTGGTGCTTGTTTGACATTCCTTCTCAACTTTTGTAGGTATTACCTGCCGGTTGTTATCAGACCAGTGAATGCCATCCTTAGAATTAGCAAAGCGGGTTATATATACAGATTCGTAATGCCCATCTATTAAATTCCATTCAATGCCGGAATTATACCACATAATGAATTCGTCATCTCCTACTTTCATTACCCGTGGACATGCCTGCAAATAAGGATCATTAAAAATTGAACCCATTATCGGTCCTTTTGTATACCGTTCAAATGTCTTACCATTATCACAGCTAATTGCTAACCCATTTGACCATTTGTAAGGAACTGCATCCATTCTTGTCCAACCAACATAGTATAACCAAATCTCATTTTTCTCCTTCACATTAAGAATGGAACCCGGCATAATTCCAAATTGATCAAAATCACCTGGACCTCCAAGTTGTAAAATTGGTCTGCCAGCTATTTGAATTAGTTTAAAAGGTTCTTCCTTTTCGAAGTCAGCATAGGCAGTTATACTTACACTATTACCGTTATGATCACTTTCAGGCCGACATGTAAAATAAATACGCAACCTGTCTTCTAATTCAAGAACATTTGGGTTTTGGCCATAGTGATACATCCAACTAGTTCTATGCTCAACGGGATTAAAAATTTGGCCTAATTTTTTCCATTTTAACATAATCTAAAATTGATTCACTTTAATTGATTTTGTGCTGCCCTTTTTATCACATCATCTAACCACTCAGACATTCCTTTGCCCAATTTTTTTCTTGCTTTATGAGCAAGTTTTTTTGTTTCATCAGTAATCCCTTCCAACTGCCCGTGATAGCGGCTCCAATGTGTCCCCCCCCTTTCACTCGGAATTGGTATATGATAATTAGCTTTGGGTTCGCCTTCTCCCACCGTAAATTCTATTAAAAAAAAGGCCCCCATCATTATCCATTCAACTTTAACATCTCGTGCTTCTAGGGGTAATAATTCAAAAGGTACATTATACCCAATTAGAGGATTGGAGTTTATCATTATTTTCCCAAATTCTGTATTTCGTAGCCAGGGGCCGATACCTTCGTCTCCTATCAAAATTTTGCCGCCAGGCTTAACAACCCTTGCTAATTCTTTAAGACAACGTTTTACTTCAGAAAAAGTATTTATTCCCCCGAAATGGATTGCTGAATCAAAATAATTATCGTTGAATGATAAATAACTTGCATTTGCTATTGAGTAGCTAATAAAATTTTTATACTCCTTTAGTCTATCAATTGCCCTATTCAAAAAAGCCGGTGATAATTCTTGAAAAAAAAGATGCCCTTCACTATTTAATCTCTTAACTATGTGTTGTGCGCCACGTCCGTCACCTCCGCCAATTTCCAGCACTTTACTGTTGCTTTGAAGATTTAATTTAGCAGTCATTTTTTCTCTAACATCCTCTTCATTAGCAAAAAATGTTTGAAAGGGAATATTGGCAAATTTTTCATATTCCTTAGCAAGTTTATCATATAATCTTTTCGTTTCTTTATCAACGCTAGCTAATTCCTTAGGCCAGGTAAAGTCGGGAATTCCTTTAGAAATTGAGAAAGTATGTTTATTGATACAAGTAAGTTCCCCAGTTTTTACAATATCATTTTGGGAAGTCTTTACTCGTAAAAAATCTGAATGACATACTGGGCATTTGTATATATTTATATCTGAAAGTTTCATTGAACTATTTTATAAATATTGATAATAAATCGTACTGATAGACGCTACAAAATCCAACTCCTTGGGCTGTATTTAAAGAGCTAAGATTATCTTCAAAACAATCCCAGTTAGCAGTAATATTATTTGCGAGGCAATATTCAACAAACTTTACTGCTGCTACTTTGCCAAACCCTTTTTTTTGATAGGCTTTTAATGTAGCTATATCAATCTCTGCCTCATTGTTCGCAACGCAGGCAGTATAGCAAATAGATACTGGTTCATGATTATCATTGTACACAGAAAATCCAAATCCATTATTCAAAAAATCAATTTTCGATTTCCAGTATTTTGAATCTATGTTTAAATCAAATACAGCAAGCGATGCAAAATTTTTCTCTGTAATCTTTTCTATATTATAACCTGACGGTAAGGTCAGATCCAGCAGACTCAATTCTTTACTGACAAATTTCATTTGTACCCGCTTCCTTAATTTCGTATTTATAAGTTTACTCTTTTCACATTTATTTATCAAGTGTTTAGGTGCATCATATATGTGAAAGTAAGAAGGGATATTGTTTATGCTTAACAAGTGTTCCACAATATTTTCTGAACCATTAAAACTCCTGTCAGGCATTAACCACGAAAATGCCGACTTGTGAATTATAAACAAACCATCACCATCATCATATAATTCACCTTCCTGTTTACCGTTAAGCACAGCATTAATTAACGGAAAAGGTGTAAATGCTTCTCGTGGCGATTCATTTTCTTTTAATAGTTGCAGTTGCACTCTAAAGTGATGAAAAATTGGAAATCTTTAAAAACTGTTTACTATTTAACCTCATTGGTTTTGTTGATTCAACAATAACTACTTTTTCATCTTCGAGGTTTTTTGTAACCAGGGCATTAGCTCCTATAAAACAATTCTTCCCAATCGTTATGCTATGCCCAAGCGTTGCATTTACAGCCATAAAAGTGTTTGCGCCCAAATGTACATTACCAGAAATATTACAACAGGATGTTAGCCAGCAATTGTCTTCAATTACAGAATGGTGCCCCACCATTGTGCCACTCCAAACAAACACATTATTTTGTATGCTGACGCAGGGATGGATGATTGCTGGTGGCATAATGAAACAATTCCATCCTACACTCACATTGGCAGGTACATTTGCCAACGGGCTGATGATGGATACCAGCCTATATCCTTTGGCAATCGCCTCCCTGCACCTGGCTTCCCTTAGCCTGTTAAGATCATGGTAACCCACCGCAATAAACATATCGTGAGATTCGGGCGGAAACTTTTGACCTGCCTGATCAAATGATACTACAGGCAATCCCTGGAAATGTGTTGCTGTTTTATATTGTTCATCCACGCAAAAACCAACAACATTAAAACCACATTCATTGACTGCATAATAGAAAACAACTTCTGCTATTTTACCAATACCAAATATTACAATATCTTTTTTCATACTTGTTGAACTAATTGTTTACGGTCAATTTTACCATTGCTGTTTTTTGGCAGTGAAGATAATATAACCACTGCTTTGGGTACCATGTAAGAGGGTAGTAAATTTTTTATTTCATCAAGGATCGCCCTGGTATCTGTTATAGTGCCGGCAACACTTACAAATGCTTTTATCTGGCCAAGTTCAGGGGTAATCTTTTCATAAATAACAGCTGCCTCATGTATATAAGGCAATGTGCTGAATGCAACTTCTACCTCCTCCAGTTCAATACGGTAACCCATATGCTTTACCTGGTTATCTGTTCTGCCTTTAAAATGCAAACGCCCATCTGCTCCTTTTTCGACTATATCACCGGTTTTATACATCAGTTGCATAGACAGGCTCTTTTTATTTTGAACAAATGATTTAGCTGTTCTTTCCACATCATTATAATAACCTAATCCTACACAGGGCCCAATGAGTGTCAATTCTCCAAAGTCGATATTATCATCCGTTAAAGGCAGTATCTCGTAACTGAAGTTAGCCGCTATATATCCCAATGGGGCCAATTCATTCATGTTGTCAAAGTCCAGTGCCGTGACAATGTAAGAAGAACAAATGCAGGTGCATTCTGTAGGGCCATATACATTGTATAAAGTAACCCTGTGGCCAAACAGGTCAAATAATTGTTTCAGTTTATTTTTAGGAAATCCTTCTCCGCCGAATGATATCCTGCGAATGGAATAAAAATCATCTTTTGAAAGTGCTTTTGTAGTAAGCAGGTATACCAGTAACGAGGGTACGGAAAACCAGAGTGTACACTGGGATTGATTGATTGCCTTTACCAGCTGTTGGGCATTTTTGACCAGCTCATGTGCGAGCGGAACAAGTGTTGCCCCATTGTAAATTGATATGTAAAAATCAAACACTGAATTATCAAAATATACAGGGTTGGCATTTGTTAAGATATCTTCTTCTGTAACATTAAATGTTTCCTTTCCCCATTGTATAAAATTCAATACGTTGCTATGGCTCATCACTGCACCTTTCGGAAAGCCAGTGGAACCTGATGTAAACATAATATATGCGGGGTTATTGCCATCAATGCCAGTGGTAACTGTCACATTTTGGTCACTGAAGTTTTCTAATGTTATTTTAAATGTTTCATCCTGTAACCCGATACACTCAATCATTGAAAAACATTGACCGATATTTTCTTTTATAGCAGGATCGATAAGATCAAAAAAAAATATACGGGGAACACAGGTATCAATTATTTTTTGCAGTCTTGGCCATGGGCTGGTAATATCAAGATTGGTGTAGATAGCGCCAACCTTCAAACAGGCTATCATCAAAGAAAATGCAAAGTGAGATTTATCATTAAATATTGCTACAACATTTCCTTTCTGAATTCCCTTGCTCAATAAAAAGCCTGCTATTTTATTTGACAGTTTATTAATCTCGGCATACGAATAAGCATCTCCTGACGGATATTGCAACGCTATCCTTGCCTGGTGCCTGGCTGCAACTTCATAAAATTTTATTCCTAAATTATATTGATATTCCATTATTGACTAAATGCTTAATCCCCCGTCCAGGGCAAGCACTTTCCCATTAAAATATTCGTTCTCTATAATAAATTCAACGGCTGATAAAAGTTCTTCCATTTTACCTAACCTTGCAACAGGAACTAATTTTTGCCATTTTGAAAGCATATTTTCTGAAAGACTTTGTTGCGTAGAAGGAGTATCAAAAAAACCCGGAGCAATGCATGCACACCTGATTTTAAACATACCTAATTCCTTACTCCAGGTTTTGGTTAATGCCTCCACAGCTGCTTTAGAAGCGGCATAAGCAGATTGACCTGCATTACCCTGCGCTGCAATAGAACTAATATTTATAACCAGTCCTTTTTGCTTTTTCAAAATCATCTTTTCTGCAACATTGGATGTTACATAAAAAACCGCATTTAAATTTACATCAATTACTCTCTGCCAGTTTGTAATGCTATGCTTTTTTTCTTGCCTTGATAAAAGATTCACCAACGGCTCACTATGAATAATACCAGCGTTGTTGATACAAACATTAACACCCCCGTCCTTTTCAAATATTTGCTCAACCAATCTTTCAACAGCTGAAAAATCAGTAACATCGCAGTGATATTTAACAAGGTTTTCATGTTCTGCTAAATCATTGATCAATTGTTCATCCTGGTCGACAATAATCACCCTGGCTGCCTTTTGCAACAACCCGTTTGCTATAAAATTACCTATGCCCTTTCCGCCACCTGTAACTAAGACTCTTGACTGGGATATTTCCATTTACAATTCTTTTCCTTTAGAAATAATAATTTTTTTTACATCCCCCACGGTTTGCATATCGGCTATCTCATCACCTGTAAGCTCTATTTCAAAAACTTCTTCCAGCCTGGTTATAAAAAACATATGTGTCATTGAATCCCATTCACCATACTCCATAAGCTTTGAATCGTCATTCATTTCAGGTTCATTCACATTAAATGAATCCTTTAATACAGTATACAATTTCATTATGATTATTAATTAAATGAAAATTTATTCAGCAATTGGGTTGTTTGATCCTGGCCATTAAACATCAACACATCTATAATAGATAAATGAGGTACAAATTGATGAGCCTTAAACTGTAGATAATTTATCTCCTGCATATTCATAAATTTCAGCTGAATATTACTGGCATTAAAATGCTCCTTGTTATATAGATCCCTTCCATTTGTTGGGTTGATATATCTTTCGCCACCCAAAAGCTTACAGATTTTTATTACTTTCTGCTCACCGTTATTTGCATCGCTTTTATAATCAAGTGAACTTGAATATTTAAATTGAGTGGGTAATTCCAATAAACCGGCAACAGACATAATACTTTCAGCAGCAAGATCATTAATCAATAAATAATCTTTAAGAAAAAGAAAATCATTGAGCCATTTAAACACAAACTGAAAATATGGCGCTTTCTTATAGTTCATTTCAACAGTTTTAAGAAAACTCTTTCGCCAGCCAATATAATCATACAATGCTATTTCATTTATCATTTTGTTCTGGCTTGCCTCTACCAATGGAACAGAAAACTTTAATGGACGATTTTGTTGAAGCAGCTGGTTGCGGTTTATCCAACCTTTATTAATGTAATTAACATCATCAAAAAATACAAATTCATCTACAGCACTTACCAATTGGTAATAACCCAGGTAAGGAAAAATATAAGGCTGCATGATGGCCAATGTCATTTTATAGAATTTATTATCACCGAAACAATCATGGCTATTTCGCTTTCCTGCAACCCAGGATACAGCGGTAAACAAAGTATCCTGCTACTAATATCTTCCGATATAGGGCAGCTTGCTTTAATGCCACTAATGTGTGGGAGCAAATTCAATGACGGATAAAAATATCTTCTTGTAAAAACGCTATTTTTCTCCAGCCCTTCTTTTGCGGCGTGCATTAATTTTTCATTTTCAAAAATTACAGGGTAGTATGAATAATTATATTCAAACTGCTCTATATTATAAGAAGGCCTGCTGATACAGTCCGGCAGCAAGGCGTTGTAACTTTCAAATACAATTTTTCTTTCCGCTATTATTGCAGGTATTTGTGGTAAAACTGCTAACCCCATTGCTGCATGCAACTCTGAATTTTTACCATTTATCCCTACAGAATAATAATCGTCACCAATGTGTCCAAAACTCCTGTAAAGAAGCAATTTTTTTCTCAGCTCATCATCATTAGAAATGATGCAGCCTCCTTCTACTGTATGAAATAATTTTGTCGCATGAAAACTACAGGTCGCTACATCACCATAATTAAGTAATGATTGCCCCTTGTATTTACATCCAAAAGCATGCGCAGCATCATAGATAATTTTAAGATTATGCCTTGCAGCGACATCCGCAATTTTATCAATATTGCAGGGAAGCCCGTAAACATGTGTTGCGAGGATTGCCTGCGTATTTTCTGTAATTAGGTCTTCAATTTTATCAGCATCAATACATAAAGTTGCAGGGTCAATATCTGCAAAAACAGGTGTGCAGCCTTCCCACAAAATAGCATTTGTTGTAGCAACATAGGAGAACGGTGTTGTTATTACTTCTTTAGTGATATGAAATGCTTTTAGTGCCATTTGCAAAACCACCGTACCATTATTGCAAAATAACAGGTTCCTGACGCTAAGGTACTCCTGGAGCTTTTGTTCCAGCTCCTGCACTAATTCACCATGATTGGTAACCCAGCCCTTGTCCCAGGCCCGTTTCAATATAGCCGCGTATTCTTCAAAAGGAGGGAGATATGTTTTGGTTACATTGATCATGCTAAATCCATTTATGCAAATCTATTACACCACCCTTTTTAACAAACACTAATTCCACCAACCATAACACCTCAGGAACAAATGGCCTGTTCATATCCGTAATTTCAAATAACCGGTACCCATTTTTATCCATCAAATTTATTAACGCCAAAAAACTATTTGAAATTAAGGTATTTGCTACTCCTGCCTCCACCATAAAAACTTCCGTTTTTCCGAAAAAATCATTGGCACCTTCCAGCACTTCTATATCCAAACCCTCTGCATCAATTTTAATGATATCGGGCACAGGTAAATGCTGGTCTTTAATAAGTTGATTTAGTGTTATTACAGGGACCTCGATTTGTTTATATCCCTTTTCTTTAGCCTCCTTTTCCGAATAGGAAAAACTGCAACTATCATCTCTATCCACAATTGTGAATTTGGATGTACCAGAAAGTTTTCCAGCTCCCACGGCATTAAAAGAAATATTGGAATTAGTTTCCAACAAATCGCTTATTGAATCTTTCATCCAGAATTGTGGTTCAACCAAGGTATATTGGGCCATAGGAAATGCAACTAAAGCCTCCCTAGTCCAGGTGCCATGATTAGCGCCAACATCTACAATATGCTTTGGATTAAAACCAGTAGCTTTTAAATTGTTGAAAAATATAGTTAGCAAAGCTTCTTTATGAAAACCCTTCGTGTTAACAGTGTCTTTAAATACCTCTTTTTTGTAGCCCAATCTAAAAGCTATGGGATCAAAAGCTTTCTGCAATATCTTTTTTAAAAAACTTTTCAAGTCAATTTATACTTTGCCAGTTAAAAATAGGTTTTATAAATCCAGGCTCATTTCCCATCCATGATCCAATACCTCTTTCTCCCACCTGGATACCAAAAGAAATAATATCCTTTTCAATAAAAATTGATTCCTTTGAATCCTGTATTAAATAAAATGAGAGATAATAAGTTCCTACATTTAAAAATCCTTTTGGTAAAAAACATATAAGATGGTTAAACCCATTTTTCAATGATATACCGGATGATGAATGCGAAAAGGTAAAAATAGGTTCGCCTTCTTCGTTATTTAATACAAATGTAATTTTGCGTCTTTCTGCCATTTGCTTAATATCAATTTTTATATTTATTTCTATCTCCTGGTATTCATCCAATATTGCATTAAAAGTTTCACCTTTCGGGTTAAAGCTTATTTCTTTTAAATTAAAATCTTCATTATTATAGCCCCCATCAAACATTTTTCGATTCTCACTTTCAGAATCGCCTTTTAAATAAGCACTCACAATATCTGTTGCATTACCAATTAATTGTATGATTCCATTTTTCAGCAAAATCCCACTGCTGCATAAACTCTTTACTGCTGCCATATTATGGCTAACAAACAAAACTGTTCTTCCTTCATTATTACTTACCGCTTTCATCTTACCCAAACATTTTTTTTGAAACTCAGCATCCCCCACGGCCAATACTTCATCTACAATTAAAATTTCTGAATCCAAGTGTGCTGCTACTGCAAAAGCCAGCCTTACATACATACCGCTGCTATACCGCTTTACAGGTGTGTCAATATATTTTTCCACGCCGCTAAAATCAATAATCTCGGCCAGCTTCCGGTCAATTTCTTTTTTTCGCATACCCAGTATGGCGCCGTTCAGGTAAATATTTTCCCTTCCCGAAAGTTCAGGATGAAATCCTGTACCAACTTCCAATAAACTTGCAATACGACCCTTTGCTTTAATACTACCTTTTGTTGGCGCTGTAACCCTGCTTAAAATTTTTAAGAGTGTACTTTTACCTGCACCATTGCGGCCAATAATACCCACCGTATCGCCTTGCTGTATTTCAAAACTGATATCCTTTAGGCTCCATACAATATTAGTTTGACTTATAGTGGCTTGATTATTTTCTTCTCCTATTTTTAAAAATGGATCCTCCTTTTGACGCACACCTGCCCACCACCTTTCAAGATCACGGGATAATGTACCCGTGCCTATCTGGCCCAGCTGGTAGGCTTTTGAAAGGTTTTCAATTTTTATTGCTGTTGGCATTTAGTATATTATCTTAAAAAATTAAACCGTATCAATAAAATTCCTTTCTACTTTATTAAAAATAAAAATCCCGATAAGAGCAATGCACAGTGTTACAAGGGTACAAATACCCAGTGAGGCCCAGCTAAAAGTACCCCGCCCTAAAAATCCATAGCGAAATGTTTCAATAATTGGCGTCATCGGGTTAAGTGAAAATAACCAGCTGTATTGTGGGTATTTTTTAAGCGCCTCAGACAATGGATAAATAACAGTGGTTGCATACATTAGCAATTGTATGCCAAAACTTACCAAAAAAATAAGGTCACGATACCTGGTAGTTAAGGCAGAAATGATCATTCCCGAACCAAGACCCAGCAAAGCCATCAATGCTACCAGCAAAGGGAATAAAAATACAAAGGCATTGATGTGTAATGGAACGCCCTTGATAACATAATAAGCTATCATTAAAAAAAATAACAGCACCTGAACACCAAACCTCACTAGGCTACTGATCACAATACTCATGGGCATAATAAGCCGTGGGAAATATACTTTCCCAAATAGATTTGCATTGTCTTTAAAAACAGTAGAGGTTTTTGTAAGGCATTCGGCAAAATAATTCCATGCTGTGATACCAGCCATATAAAACAAAGGGGCAGGCAAACCTTCGGTAGAGATACCAGCCAAAT
The DNA here is from genome assembly GCA_025362235.1 of Ferruginibacter sp. Taxonomy (GTDB): domain Bacteria; phylum Bacteroidota; class Bacteroidia; order Chitinophagales; family Chitinophagaceae; genus Ferruginibacter. Next base: position 42,720 of record JANYGZ010000080.1, read on the forward strand.
TGCCAAAAACAAAAGTGTAAATGATGGTTGTAAATAAGGGCTGAATAAAAAACCACAGAGGACCCAAAATAGTTTGTTTGTAAAAGGATACAAAATCACGGCGAACCAACAGCAATAACAGATCCCTGTAATGCCATACTTCCCTTAGCTTTAAATCAAAGATGCCGGCATGCTCTTCTATAATCAAATCCCACGCTTCCTCTGCCAAAATATTTTTTTTAGTTGTGATGCGGCTTTTTTAAATACGTTATGTAAAATTTCCCTCTATCCAATTATCTTTCGCAAATTTTGTTTATACACAGGGTAACTGAATTTATTCATTACGTGTTGCAGGTTAGGGATAAAGGCCGGTTTATTTTCAAGAACCGTAATAATCGCATTATTAATTTGTTCTGTATCATCGGGGTTGATGAGTATACCTAAATTACCATTATCTAATGCATCTGCAGAGCCATCTACATTTCCCGCTATTACTGGTTTTCCATAAAACATGGCTTCAATAAATACAATGCCAAAACCTTCTTTTTTACTTGGCATAATGTACAGATCGGCAAGAGCATAATGTGCTGCCAGCTCTTCATCAGCAATAAACCCGGTTAAAATAATATGATCCTGTAAACCAAGGCGGCTAATAATATCATCCACCCTTTTTTTTTCTATTGCGTCATATTTGCCTGCTACCAGGTATCTGATATCCGTGTATTTCGCTCTTAGAGAATGTACGGCTTGAATTACTTTGTCGTACCCCTTATACCCTTCGTTGCTGGCCAGGCGGGTAAGCGTAAATAAAACTTTATCATTGGCATCAATACCATAACGCATAAGTAAATTTTCATCCTTTGGTTGTTGTTGCGCCGGAGGCAAAAAAGGGTCAAGACAATTGTTGAGTATAGTAAATTTTTCTTCCGGAAGATTGTACAATTGCATCATCTTCTTTTTTGTAAAATCGCTTACCGGTAAAATCTGGTCGCATTTGGCCAGCATCATTTTCTTCCACCTGGGGAAATTGCGCCATACCTCAATACCATGAGCAATTAAAAATAATTTTGTTTTTGGAGAAAATAATTTGATGGCGAAGCCTACTGTTAACAAATTAACGTGGCTCAAAATTACCATCCTGCTATTACTGCCTTGTTTAATAGCGGCAAGCAAAAACTTAAGCCGTTGCTTACCAAAACCTAAAAAAACCTGTGCCGGAAAATAGATTGGATTTACTTCATCAGTTTCATCATACAAAGAAAAAATTTTTACTTTTTTATTCACTTGCTCCCCCGACAATTCGTATAAAGCCTTACCGGCCGCCATGCATACTTTTTCAATTCCGCCTGTTTCAGAAAACAACCTTAGCGTTAAAAATAAAGTATCGGTTTTAGGCGGCTTCATGATTTTCCATTAGCAACACAGTTAAAAATTGCGCCCAATGCAGCTTTCCATTAACAAATTGTTTATGATAATCAGCATTTTTTATTCCTGCATGGCGACGGGCATATTGATCGTTTATCAGCCAGTCTTTAAATGGAAATGAAAAGCCCATTTTTGGCCTGTTCCATACCTGCTCAGGTATTGATTGTTTAAAACTATCTACCAGCAATTGCTTATTAACCGTTCCTGAATATTTTACTGTACTGCATATTTGAAGGGAAAGTTTTAGAAATTCCTTGTCCAAAAAAGGTACCCTTATTTCAACCCCATGTGCCATGCTCATTGTATCTGCATCTCTTAATAACTGGTTCTGCATAAATAAATTTGACTCTATCCAGCTGACCTGGTTTTTTGCAGTTAAATTATTTATATCCGGCAGCTGAGGGTGTTTCTCCAAAAGATTCCATACTTCCGTTTCACTTGCATCTAAATATTTGGCTATCTCATTAGGTATAAACTGGCCACGTAAAAAAAGATATATGCCCGCAGCACCAGGAATACTTAAGTAACAAAGACGACGTAATTTTCTTGAACTGCTGTGGCTGGCATACCTCAATATAGAGGGGGACATTTTTTGCAACAATAATGCCGGGTGTATTCTTTTAAAAGAAGGGTAACCGCCATAGAGTTCGTCACCTCCAACCCCAGATAGAACCGCTTTTAAACCATGCTCTTTTGCATACCTGCTTATAAACCAGGTATTGATACCATCACAGCTTGGCAGGTCCATTGCTTTAATAATGTCCTCAAAGTGGGCATGAAAAATTTCTTCTGTTAATAATTGCTGATATTGGTTGCCTTGTAAACCCCTTTGTACAAGATCCTGGTATTTTTTTTCAGAATAATGATCATCATCAAAAAAAAGCGAGATGGTATTTATGCCGGGTTGTTGTTGTTCAGCAAGCAGTGCAATGATGCTCGAATCAAGTCCTCCACTTAAAAATACGCCAATAGGCGCATCAGACAACAAGTGACGTTTAACTGATTTTTTCAAGGTTGCCTGTACAAGGTCAATCGCTTCTTTTCTATTATTTATTAGCTCAATATAACTATAATGCGTAAACGCTTGTTGCTTAACTGCGCCACTTTCAATATTGTATTGAATCCAGTATCCTTTTTTTAGTGGCTGCACCTCTTTTAAAGTAGTAATAGGCTCCGGCAAATGTCCGTAAGCCATCAGGTAGACCTGCCAATTAGGATGCTCCGTTTGCAGGTAGGGGATATTTTTAAATGCCCTTACTTCTGATGCAAATGCCAACCCTTCTACGGTATGTGCAAAATACAAAGGTTTTATACCGGCACCGTCTCTTACAAGGTAAATATTACCGGTATTATTATCCAAAAGTGCAAAAGCAAACATACCATTAAATTTTTCAAAAGCTTCAACGCCCCAGGTTGCAAATGCCGCAAGAATTACTTCCGTATCACTGGCGGAGGAAAAACAACAACCTTTTTTTTTGAGTATCTCTTTTAACTCCAAATAATTATATAATTCGCCATTATAACTAATTACATATGCCCCATTATGGTATACCATTGGCTGATGGCCAGCCATTGAAAGATCTATTAAAGAAAGCCTTCGGTGGCCTAATACCAAGTGATGATTAGCGCTGGTATATATCCCTTCATCATCAGGCCCCCCATGTCTCAATATATTGCACATTTCAACAACAGTAGCATGTATTGCATCCAGCGGCATTGAACGATTAATAAGCCCGGCAATTCTACACAATTTGAGTTGTAAGTTTTAAGTAGTGAATGATGGGTTGTGAGTAGGTAATTTCAAACCGGGGAATTATTAATTACCTAAAAGTTCTAAATTTTTTTTATCAAATTGTGCACTCAGTTGTAAACCCATACTCTCAATTCTTACCCTTGCTTTATTGCCAATCAACTCAACCAATATGCCATGGTAATTCATCAATACCCCTGTTTTTATTTTAACGGTGCTGTTTACACGCAATGACAAGTCACTAACCTCAACATCTGTAAACTCGTTTAAAAATTTACGAATTGTCAATATTTCTTCTTCCCGTATAGGTGCCGGTTTACCAAGCCAATGCACATAATTCAATACGCCGTTAATTTTTTTCACTTCCCATTTTTCCTCAGCACTAACCTTTACAAAAACATACCCTTTAAAAACAGGTTCCAGCACCACTTTCTTACGATCGCTCCATTGCCTGGTAACCTTATTAATGGGACAGTAATTTTCAAAGCCCCACTGATCGAGTAACTGGGCTACTTTTTTTTCCCACCTTGGTTTGGTATACAGGGCATACCATTGTGCATTATTTTCTGTCATTGCATAGCTTCGCTTATCCTCAGTTACAATATTTTTAACTGGGCTTTTAATAAATAATTTCTTCTTCAATATACCTTCCCAAAGCAAATACCCATTATAAAAACAACAGGTTTTTACAATGAATTTACAAAAAAGTTACCCGATAATTCGCATTGATGGCTTAAGCAATAAAAGAGGCGGTTAAAATGGTACAGATTTATATGGATGTAAAAATACTGATTCAGCTGCGCTAATTTCATTGTACAATTTCTCACCCTGATCAGCATTTTTTATAAGTACCAAACTTACCGGCTCGAAATAATCCGCTTAACCTTCCGCCACCATTGTTTTATCCCAAAAAATTTCGACTTATTGTCATCTATTGCATACCCATATCCATAGCCATATCCGTAACCATATCCGTAACCATATCCATAACCGTAGCTATTATTAAAATTACCAATAGAAATGCCCCTCTTTTTTAATCCATTAAAAACAATACACATATTATTGAATTTCTTCGTTTCATTTAGTTCATTGATCATCCTCAAAAATACTTTGGGGGTTCGGTCGTGCCTGATAACATATAGTGTTACATCACAATAAACATTTAACAACAGGGCATCCGTTACAGGGCCAATGGGGGCTGTATCAATGATTACATAATCAAAGTCTTGTTTAACTTTTTGTATAAGGGCCTTAAAACCAGGCTTACCAATCAGTTCCGTGGGATTTGGTGGAATTATACCCGCAGGAATAATATACAAATTTGGTATGGATGTTTCCCTTAATATGTCTTCAAATTTGGCTTTACCTACAATATAGTTAGAGATGCCCGGGTCCCTTGCCACTTCCATCAGCTTACTCAGTTTTGGCTTGCGAAGATCCATTTCCAAAAGAGCAACTTTTTTTCCGGTTAAAGTAAGGCTAATCGCAAAGTTAATGGCTATAAAACTTTTGCCCTCACTGGAAATACTGGAGGTTACCAGCAGGGTTTTATTTTCTTCATTAAAACCTATGTAGCCAAGGTTGGTTCTTAAGGCCCTGAATTGTTCTGCTATAACTGTTCTTTTACCTTCAAGAATTACAATAGGACTTTTAGTAGCAGCCTGTACAATTTCGCCCACAAATGGCACAGAAGTTTTTCCCTCAATTTCATCCCTAAATAGTACTTTACTCTTAAACTGCTCCTTCATTAAAACCAAAAAAACAGCAGAAAGCAACCCAACAATAAACCCCGCTAAATAATAATTTTTGGGAACCGGGCTAACCGGGCCGTAAGAATTTGGTTTTTCAATAACCCTGAGATCAGAAGAAGTAGATGCAGATGAAAGTGCAGTCTCTTCTTTTTTTTGCAGCAAATAGGAATAGATGCTATTTTTAACAGCCTGTTGACGGCTGATCTCCAATAAACCTCTTTCTTTTTGGGGTATATGGCTAAGCAGGTTATTATTTGAAGTGGTTTTGTTGATTATATCGTTTTTAATAGTCAGAAGACCGGCCCTTATATTATTTAGATTTTCATCGATATCAATTTTTAATCGCCTTACTTTTTCATTGGCCAATAATACAGGTTCACTTTGCTCTCCGGAAATGCTGATTGCTTTATCCAGTTCAAATTCAGCCGAATATAATTCTTTTAATAAATCACTTAAAATGGGGTCTGTAATTAGATTTAGCGATGGAACGGTACCGTTTTTTTTCCCTTTTTCCTGTATATATTTTTTTACTTCATTCAGCACATCTAACTGAAGGTCAATGTCGCCTTTACGCTTGTCAAGATCTTTTACTTTGTCAAGAAAAAGATCAGCTTCTGCCCCTACCCCTACTCCATACAATGATTCCTTTGATTTGTATAATACTATATTTCTTTCAACACTGTCAAGCTGGTAAATTACCAAACTAAGCCTGTTTTCAATAAATTTAAGTGTTTTAGAAGCTATCAGGTTTTTATCTTCAATGCCTTCCGAATTGTAAACTTCAAATAATTTAGTTAATATAGCTTCCCCTTTTAAGGGTTCCGGCGTTTGCAAATTTACATCCAGCACAGTAGAAACATTCGATAACGGTGCGGCTCTTATGCTTGCTGATATTGCTGCAGATACTGCTGCTACCGGGCTTATTATAACATAATAATTTTTACCCACAACATTTTGATTGTAGTTATTATTTATAAAAAGGCGATAAGCGGTATTACCCAATACAACTGAAGAGTCAAAAGGTATAGATTCGTTATTAATGCCTACGATTCTGCTATTCCAGTTAATTGTAAAATAGTATTTATTATAACCAATAACACTATCTTCATTTATTGCTACAAAACGTAGAGGGGAGTTTTGTCCGTACAATTCTTCCTCTCTTACTTTTCCCTGGTTATATACTGTTGCATATAAATTAAGATCTTTTACTACCTCTTGTACTATACTGGATGATTTAAGAACCAATATTTCATTATCAACAATCTTTTTTTCACTAAAAATATTTAGAGCATCCAATACTTTGGAGTCGCCGGTTCCTTTATTGGGGTCTTTTAATAGCACTTTGGCACCTGCAACATAAATGGGTACCTGTGATCTTAAATAGATAAATGATACACATAGTGCAATAGGAATGGTAAGTGCAAACAGTGGCCAAAAGGGAAGGTATTTTTGTAATAATTGTACAAAAATATTTGTCTCCGGCTTTTCCTGATATAAAGGTTGTTCGTTCATAAATTAAGAATCCAAAAAAATTTATCTAAGCCTAATCAAACTCAAAATAATAACTATAATAGATGCTACAGATAATACATTGGAAAGTACCTGCTGATTCCTTTTTTCGCTTTGTTCAGTATACATTTTTTCAACATAGGGGTTTATAACAAGGATATCTTTGGGCTGCAAATAATAAAAGGGCGATGAAAAAATGGACTGATCTTCGAGGTTAATATGTTTAAACTCCCTGGAGCCAGGCATTTCCCTAATAACCAGCATGTTTTTATAAGTACCTTTTTCAGTTACATTACTGCTTAACGCAATAACATCTATCAGTGAAATTTTTTCGTTGGGCATATTTAACACCTGTGATTTGCCGACATCGCCCATTACAGTAACAAAATGATTGGCAAAACTAACTGTTACAATAGGGTCTTTTAAATAAGGGAGTAAATCCTTTTCAAGTTTTATTTTTAACTCGGCCCTCGTCATACCTTGAACATATACTTTACCCAATTTGTGTAAATAGATGTTTCCGTCTACACTAACTAGATAACCACCTTCTACTCCACCACTAGTTGTAGTAAGCTCTTTTCCCATTGCAGAATTAAAAAACTGGTCTTCAACAGGATTCAAGCTGGAGATGGCCAGGCTTAACAGGTCATTTTTTTGAATTTTTAATTCTGTGTCAATATTTGTATTACTCTTTATAACAGTATCCCTGGTAATATCTTTAAAAGGATAGGTAGGTTTTGATATAGCACAGGAAGTAAAAAGAGCGGCAGATAAGAAAATAATAACCGAAAATTGTATAACAAACAAAAAGTATCCCCTTAAAGGCAGATAAGTATAGGGTATCACCATAATAAGTTCTTTAAAAAAAGGTAATAATAATTAAAAGAGAATACCATAATAGTACAGTATACCAAACTATTTATCCTTTTTACATTGGTATTCAGTCAAATTTCGTATAAAAAACTGACAGCGCCAACAAACAGGCTTTGAGTAATCATTTTAAAAAAGAAGTAGTTTCATATAACAAATCATGATAGCAAGTTATAGTAAATGAGTTGTTCTTTTTTTTTTATTATCCCTTGCTTTTTTAATACCATAGCCGATACCGGCTGCGAGTAATAAACTTATACCACCATCAATAGGAGCATCGGGATCAACTGCACCATCATCAGTAGGTTGAGCCCTGAGACTTCCAGGTAAAACAATTAAAAAAATAAAAAGTGTACTCCACATCAATAGACATTTGCCATATTTAGTCATCTATATATAAATTTTACAGGTGTTTAATATTTAATTTGAACTATAAAATTAAGGTTTGTTTTTTATAATATTTTTTCAATATTACGATTGTTATTATTTTATAATTTATCGTTCAAAACAATAACGAATTTTTTATACCGAAATTACGTAAAGGAGGCTTAATACATTTTAATTATTTGGTAAAAAAAGTAAATGAATTCCGAAAACTTGTGGATAACAATCGCAGAAATAAATCGTTTCCTATTTTACCTGTACCAATATCTTTATAGCTCTTTTGGTTTTATCAGGAAAGATCACTTCTAACAGGTATGATTCATTAGAAGGTGTTTCTATCATAGGCTTTATTGTGGCTATAAGGTTGCCTCCGCCGTGATTGATAGTTTGTGTATGCAATACCTGCCCTATATTATTAAGTAACCTTGTTTGGTACTTACCTGCCGGTTGATTGATTAATTGAAGATTGATGTTACCATCTGTTACAGGGTTTGGATAAATATTAATGGTTGCAGCTCCGTTGATAAATGCGATTTTTACAATGCGGCTAAAAGTTCTATCACCTGATAAGCCAATACTTTTAATACGGTAAAAATTATAACCCAAAAATGGGTTCACATCCAGCCATTGATATTTAGCAGAACGGGTGGTTCCTATTGCAAGGGTAGAATTTACCCTGGTGAAATATTCCCCATCAACAGATTTTTCTATTTCATATTTATTAATGTTCAACTCATTTTCTACTTCCCATTCTACCGCAATAGCATTGTTTTGCCTGGTGACTTTAATTGTGCTGAAAGTTACAGGTAATGGTTGTTCACGATTTTTAAAGACCAATCTAAAGCGGTTAGCCAATGCACTTTCGGCATCTCCATTCACAGAAAAGTTAATATTCGTATTACCCGTCAAATTTATCAGCGTGGATAATTTGGTATAACTGTCTTCTAAATATCCTTCCAACCCATTTGCAAAAATATTGGTGGCAAATTGAAATTGGTAATTCCGTTGAGTTGCATGAGTTAAAAAATAAAAGATGGTATCACTTTCTGTAATAAAAGGCCTCCTTTCAACAGCCAGTTTTTGATTGCTCCTTGTTAAAGAAAATGTTTCATTTACATTACCAAATTTCAGGGCATCATTTATATCAATATCATTGCTGTATGTATCGCCAAATTCCACCGTGTTACCATCTGCAATGCTGGTGGCACTATCGTTATGCAGCAGGTGGAGATTAGTTCGTATAAATTCACCTCTGTTACCAAGCTCAGCAACAGGGCGAAAAATAAATGGATTATTAAAGGGGGCTTTATTGCTTTCCTGAAAAGTGATGGAAGCAGAAGCAGGCAATATTCTTTCAACAAAAAATGCCTGGCTGCTTTGAATATAATTATTCTGCGAAGAACCGCCATACGGAGCAGTAGGTATAAAAATACCAGGAGTGGCTAAATCTTCCATAGTAACGTAGGCGCCAACCTGGTTAATGTTTGGATCAAATACATAAAAGCGATGCGTATAAATGTTATCAGATTTATCAATCAAATTAAAATCTATTGGTGAGGGATAGGGGTTGCCGACAAGGCCATAGGTGTATGGTAAACTAATATTTACAGGCCCTGTTTGTAACTTGCCGCTACAACTTAAAGTAGTATAATCGCTATTGGCAATATTGGTTAAAATGGGGTTTCTGTCTCCCCTTACAAATAAAAAGTAACCGGTTCCTTTAGAAGGGGATAATGGCGTATGTGTATTATCTACATTAATAAAATTTGTGCCATCATATTTTTTTAAAGAATAATTATTAGTGGGCGTAATATCTAAACCGTTACCTGCTATTTGAGGTCCCGTAATTAAAGTACCGCGGTGATAATTGCCCGGTCCATAAACTGCTCCACCCAACTGCCAGGTATCATAAATATCACCTGTTTCATTTAAGGGAGTTGTAACTAAGCGCCATGCCCGATGCGAAACAGGGTTATTATTTGGAAAAAATCTTTCTACATAAAATCTACCAACACCATAATTTATACTTGCAGTGACAGGAATTTCAGCTACTCTTGCTGTATTTGTAGCTGTTGATAGCAGCGTGATATCGCCAAACGTGCAATTTAATTTGCTGTTATCCAATAGCGTTAGTGTATTAACTATGCCCATATTATTTACTATGTTTATGCCAGTGCTGGTATTATTAATATTGAGATTATAAAAATTAACTGGTACCGTAATTGTACAAATATAATTCTGCCCATTAAGGGCATTAGCAAAAACAACTGTGCCATTGTTGTGTGCAAAATCGCTGGTTCCTGATTTGGTAAAATTGCCCAAAATAGTCAATATACCTGATGGTGCTGTTTTGATACCGGCAATACCGGAAATAACAAAATGCTGATAACTAAGGCCATTAGCATTAGTAATTGGTTGGTTATTATCTCTTGAATAATTGATGGTGCTGCCGGGCTGGAGCACAATATTTTCAATATTTGAATGTATAGAAGAATTGTTACTGAAGGTAGCCGTGAACCCATGAAACCCTTCATTATTACCACTGTTAAAAGTTCCTCCACTTTCCACAATTACAGTTTGTGTACCTGCAGGGCCACTAATACCATTATCATTTATAGTAAAAACTCCACCGTTTTTTATTGTAAACGTTCCAAGATTATTTAGCACAATATTGCTGCTCGAATTATTTACATCCGATCCTGTTACTTCTATATCCTGGTATGTTTTTGACCGGATACTTTTGGAACTGCTTCCTGCAAATTCAACAACACCTCCTGTTAAATTATATACTCCGCCCATCATTGGCTGTACACCCCCAGTTGACACTATCAATCTTCCTCCATCCATTGTTAAATTAGCATTTGTACTTCCATCACCTACATTATGGCCGGTACAATCCAATACTGCCGTACCAGTAATTTTCACTGTTCCAACCGGGGCAAAACCATTGCCAGGGTTTTTAATTCCGCTTTCAGAAAATACCAGGTTTTTAAAGTCTGCACGGGCATTAAAATTTTGATTGCCCGCCTTGTTAAATTCAATGGTACCGTTGGTTTCCAGTATTATTGGTTCTGCAACTATTGCAGCTCCCACTCCGCTAAAGCCACCGCTATTACTTGTTTTTAAAATTCCGCCGCCAGCTATGGTAACACTTGCCGAGGCTCCGTTATTATTTATCCTGCAATTAGTAATATCAAGTGTGCCATTTACCTGCAAGTTACCTGCCTGTTTATTGATGTTTTGATTTTCAGCGGGAACTGTAATTTTTACATTTGCCCCTACGGGTACGATAGCTCCGTTGGTAAAACGCAAACCACTACTTATGGTATTAATGGTTAAAGACCCATCTAACACAGATGTTGAATTTGGCAATGTTATAAATCCATCTGTTTGGTTTATTACACTTGCTCCTGTTAATCCGCCACGAAAAATTTTTATACCACTACCGGCAATGTTGAACGGAGCATTTACTTCAAGGATACAATTAAGGATATTGTTGAAAGATGTTCCAAAAGCTGCAATTGGTGCAGCGCTTATTCTTAAAATAGGGATGTCGGTTATTAAAGGAGTTTTGAAATAATCCTGCGCACCTGTTTTATTAAAAATATAATTGACTATATTCCACTCAAATACAGATTTATCCTGGTAAATAAATTTAGAATTTATGTTTAAGTAATTATCTCCAATGGCATTAGCCGCCGCTACACTACCAGCTGCATTTGCAATAACTTTTCCGCCTGTTTTAATTAATGCAGTACCTGAACCTATCGGAGCAGATAGTGTGGTAAAATTCAATAATAAAATACCTCCATTTTCCACCACGAAATTATCGCCAACACCACCAATTGTATAAGCAGCCGTTAAAGTTAATTGCAGGGTTCCACCGCTTTGAATAGTTGTATTTTTTAAAGATACCCCTCCTGTACTTACTGTAACGGTGTGCAGGTTTTGAATACGGATACTTGTTGCTGTTGACGTAGGTACAAGGGTTGCAGCAAAATAACTAATATCATCATGAGAAGATTGCCAACTTGCTAATGCTGACCAATCGCCGGTTGCTACAGATTTAAAGTAATCTGTATTTAAGCTTGGTTGAGTAAAACAAATTATTGGCAATAATAAAAATGAAATTGAAAGAACCGCATAATTTTTTTTCATTAAAGTAAGATTTAAAAGGTTGTTACCTGCAAATGCTTATCGAAAAAAATAATTTATTTTATTGACAGAACCAGACAATCAGGTGTGGTAAAAGAAGTAGCATCTCCCGGCAAGGAAGATGTCTTTTGCTTTTATATAGGATAGGTAAATAAAACGATGGTAAAATATATAAAAAAACAATAATAAGCAATACTTGAAAAATATTTATTTATAATGGGCAAAATATTTTTTTTGTGCAAAGTGCAGAAACTGGCGTGCGATATTATTAATTGGTCTACTTTCTACTTTTTGTAAAATGGGATAAAATACATTTTGAAGGACTATGATACTCTACAATTACTATTATCGTATCATTTGTTCCATAGGGACATTTGGTTGGTAGCAATTAGCCAACACATAAGTATTTTCGTTCAGTAGGAACGATTGGTATTTATCCCTAGCATTAGTACAAGGAATGTATTTATATATTGGCAATCAAAAAATTATTCCAACCTTTCTTTAATACCCAATCTAAATTTCCGGCTGGTATCTTTAGCAATATCGTAACCGGCATCTGCATGTCGTATAACGCCTATACCCGGATCGTTACGTAAAACACGGCTTAACCTTGCCGCTGCTTCTGGTGTTCCGTCGGCCACTATCACCATTCCGGCATGTATACTGTAGCCCATACCCACACCGCCACCATGATGAAGGCTTACCCAGCTTGCCCCGCCCGCTGTATTCAGCAATGCATTTAATATCGGCCAATCGGCAATGGCATCGCTGCCATCAAGCATCGCTTCCGTTTCCCGGTTTGGGCTTGCAACAGAACCTGTATCTAAATGATCCCTGCCAATTACAATGGGAGCCTTGACCTTGCCGGTACGAACCAACTCATTAAAGGCAAGGCCCGCCTTTTCCCTGTCTCCCTGCCCTATCCAGCAAATACGTGCCGGCAATCCCTGGAAGGCGATGCGTTCCTGTGCCATTTTTATCCATCGCTGCATACTTTCATTTTCTGGAAATAATTGCATCATAACATCATCGGTTACACGGATATCTTCCGGGTCACCACTTAATGCAGCCCAGCGGAATGGCCCTTTACCTTCGCAAAATAAGGGCCTGATATAAGCTGGTACAAACCCCGGGAAATCAAAAGCATTTTTTAGTCCGGCTTCCTGTGCCCTGGCCCGTAAATTATTTCCATAATCAAAAGTAATGGCACCCATTTTTTGCAACTGCAACATTAACTCTACATGCAGTTTCATACTTTCATAACTTCTCTCTATATATTGCTGTGGATTTTGCTGCCTCAATATATTAGCCTGTTCATTGGTAAGCGTATTTGGTATGTAACCAATCAAGGGGTCATGGGCAGAGGTTTGATCAGTAAGCGTATCAGGAATAATTTTTCTTTCCACAAGGCGTTGTAATAAATCAACTGCATTACATAACACACCAATTGATAATGCAAGGCCTTTTTGTTTTGCATCAAGGGCTTTATCAATGGCTTCATCAATATTAATAATTTTTACATCAAGGTATTTTGTTTCAATACGTTTGTCTATTCTCCATTCTTCTACTTCAGCAATCAATGCAATGCCGTTATTCATTGTAATGGCCAGTGGTTGTGCTCCTCCCATTCCACCAAGACCAGCAGTTACATTCAGTGTGCCTCTTAATGTACCGCCAAAATCTTTATTAGCTGCAGCAGCATAGGTTTCGTAAGTGCCTTGTACGATGCCCTGCGAGCCAATATAAATCCACGAGCCTGCTGTCATTTGCCCGTACATGATTAATCCCTTTTTCTCTAATTCATCAAAATGCTCCCATGTAGCCCATTTAGGTACCAATTGACTATTGGAAATTAAAACCCTCGGTGCATCTTTATGCGTTTTAAGCATGGCAACCGGTTTGCCACTTTGAATAAGCAGTGTTTCATCATCATTCAAATCTTTCAATGCCTTTATGATAAGATCGAGGCTCTCAAAATTTCTTGCAGCCTTTCCTCGCCCACCATACACAATCAATTCCCCCGGCCTTTCGGCCACTTCAGGATCAAGATTATTGAGGAGCATTCTTAAAGCTGCTTCCTGTATCCAGCCCTTGCAGGTTAGTCTATTACCTGTTGGTGTTTTGTATTTTACGGCATCGTATGTTGAAGTAGTAACCTGCATATTTAAATTAATTTATTAAAAATATTACAATGCCGGAAATGACATTTCTTTAAACTTACTTTTTTGAGCGGCCATTTTTTCTATATCATCCCATTTACGAGGGGCATCAATTGATAAAATTTCGTAACTGTCTTTTTTTATCAAAACATCATCTTCAATACGTACACCTATGTTCCACCACTTTTTATCACAGGGACTGTTTTCAGTAATATATATACCGGGTTCTACCGTAATCACCATGTTGGCTTTTAATGGCCCATAATTTCCTTTGTCATGTACATCTAATCCAAGATAATGGGAGCATCCATGTGGATAATATTTATTTACTTCACTTTCATCTTTTATGACCCCAAGTTTAACCAAACCCTTTGCCAATATTTCGTTCGCCTTCTTGTTTAAGCTGCTAAAAGGAGTCCCTTCTTTACAAAGTTTAAAAATTTCTTCCTGTGCTTCATACACTAAATTATAAATTGCTTTTTGTTCTGCAGTAAATTTTCCAGTTGCAGGAATAGTCCTGGTAACATCAGCAGAATAACCGTGGTACCCTGCCCCTACATCCATCAGCAATAATTGATTTTCTATTTTGGTACTGTTATTAGTTTCATAATGTAAAATGCAACCATTGGCACCAGCGCCTACTATTGGCGGATAACCTTCATCCTCTGCGCCATATCGTCTATGTATATACCTGTGTATGCCCTCTATTTCATTTTCACTCATATCCGGGCTTACAGCTTTCATTACTTCTGCATGGGCAATGCTGGAAAGTTTAATGCTCTTGCGCAGCGGTACTAATTCTTCTGGAGTTTTAATTTCCCTAAGGGAATTTGTTATTTCCAGGTAATAATCTGTACCCCACATAGGTTCTTTTAAATTTGCCTTTATTTTTTCGATAGCTGCAGAATCAGGATTATTTAATACCTGGTTAATAACAGCATCGTTTTTAAAAGCATCATTTGTTGTTACCTGCTTTTGATAATTTGTTACAAAATATTTTAAATTGCCCGGGCGTAAATATTTTTTTATCAGCAGATGCTCTTTATGTAATTCTATATCGCCTTGTTCTGATACCAGGCCCACTTTAAAGGTTTGCAAAAGGCCAAACAAATCGTACCCACTATCATCTCCTTTTATATCAGTTGGCAACTCATCGTGAATTACTACGCTGAATTTTTTATGATCAATAACAAAGTTTTTGAAATTGTTGCCATCGGATACTTTTTTAAAACCCAGTTGTTTTATAACACCTTCTTTGCCTAACCTTCTTCCCTGCCATTGTTCCCGTTGTTCATTGCGCTCCTGAACAAAGAAAATTTCATTGTATGCAGTGTCTCCCTTTCCCTGCCAATCTTTAAATAATATCAGTACGGCATTGGGCTCTTTGTAACCGGAGAGATAATACAAATCGGGGCTGGGATGAAAAACATAATCGACATCATTGGAAAAAACTCTTTCGGGGTAGGCAAATATAACAGCTACCGAATTGGGCGGCATCGAATCACGGAATGCTTCCCTTCTGCCCTGGTGAAATTCTTTTGAAAGATAATCAGTTGGCAAGTTTTTTTGTGCAATACCAATACTTATAAAACAAATAAATACTAAGGTGGTGGCTATTTTTTTCATTCCGTTTTATTTAATGATGCAAAATTGGCATCCCTAAAAGTAACAATTTTATTTTTTTATTTAATTTATAAATTACTATTTAGCTGCAAAAAAATGATACTTGTTGTTCGTTAGTTGATACAACAAAAAATCCCCTCCAAAAATGAAGGGGACCTTATTATTTTGAAATGCGATCATATTAGTAACCTCCCATTCCACCCATGTCAGGAGCGCCATGGCTATGGCCTGCTTCTTCTTTAGGCCTGTCGGCTATAACACATTCTGTTGTTAACAGCATACCTGCAATAGAGGCTGCATTTTCTAATGCTATACGGGCAACTTTTGTTGGATCAATTACACCAGCTTTGAATAAGTTTTCATACACTTCAGTACGGGCATTGAAACCATAATCGGCCTCGCCTTCTTTAATTGTTTGTACTACAATTGAACCTTCTATTCCGGAGTTGGCAACTATCTGGCGCAATGGTTCTTCAATGGCACGCTTAACAATTGCAATACCTGTTGTTTCATCAGCATTTAATGCGCCTTTTAATTTTTCCAAACCTGCAATAGCACGAATATAGGCAACTCCACCACCTGGTACAATGCCTTCTTCAACCGCAGCCCTTGTTGCATGTAATGCATCATCAACACGGTCTTTCTTTTCTTTCATTTCTAGTTCGGTAGCAGCACCTACGTACAATACCGCAACACCGCCAGCTAATTTAGCTAAACGTTCCTGCAGTTTTTCTTTATCGTAGTCAGAAGTTGTATTTTCTACCTGTGCTTTGATTTGATTTACACGGCCAACAATTTCTGATTTTTTGCCTTTACCACCAACGATAACGGTATTATCTTTATCAATTGTAATAGAAGCAGCCTGGCCAAGTGAAGTTAATTCTACACCTTCCAGTTTGTTTCCTAATTCTTCACTAATAACAGTACCACCAGTTAAAACAGCTAGGTCAGTCAACATTTCTTTTCTTCTGTCGCCAAAGCCCGGTGCTTTTACTGCTGCTACCTTAATGGTACCACGTAATTTGTTTACCACCAGTGTAGCCAGCGCTTCACCATCCAGGTCTTCTGCAATAATCATTAACGGACGGCCGCTTTGTGCTACTTTTTCCAGGATGCTAAGGATATCTTTCATAGCAGATATCTTTTTATCATAAATCAGGATATAAGGTGCCTGCAATTCAGCCTGCATCTTTTCACTGTTGGTAACAAAGTATGGAGAAATATATCCTCTGTCAAATTGCATACCTTCTACTACGTCAACTGTAGTATCAGTGCCTTTTGCTTCTTCAACAGTAATAACACCTTCTTTACCTACTTTAGCCATTGCCAGTGCAATCAGCTTACCGATTTCATTATCATTGTTGGCAGAAATAGTAGCTACCTGCTCAATCATTTTGCTGTTGTTACCAACATCTTTTTTCTGAGCTACCAAGCTTTCTACAACTGATCTTACTGCTTTGTCGATACCACGTTTCAAATCCATTGGGTTTGCACCTGCAGCAACCATCTTTAAACCTTCGCTGATAATACTTTGCGCCAAAACAGTCGCAGTAGTAGTACCATCACCCGCAAGATCTGCAGTTTTAGAAGCTACTTCTTTAACCATTTGTGCACCCATATTTTCAATAGGGTCTTCCAGTTCAATTTCTTTTGCCACTGTAACACCATCTTTAGTTACCTGTGGTGCACCAAACTTTTTTTCAATAACCACATTACGACCTTTTGGTCCAAGAGTCACTTTAACTGCATTAGCTAAAGTATCTACGCCCTTTTTCATTTTGTTACGGGCTTCTATATCGAAGAATATCATTTTTGCCATTGTATTATAATTTGAAATGTTTAAAAATTTGGAGAAACTGCTGATTTGTGAATTTGCTGATATTAAAAACTATAAAGTTTAAAAAACTACTAGTTTAGCACATATCTTATTAGCTAATTACACAATTGCCAATATATCGCTCTCTCTCATTATCAGGTATTCAATACCTTCGAAAGTGATTTCGGTGCCTGCATATTTGCCATATAAAACAGCGTCCCCTGCTTTAACGGTAACAGGTTCGTCTTTTTTACCCGGGCCTGCTGCCAGTACTACACCACGCTGTGGTTTTTCTTTTGCCGTATCCGGAATAATAATGCCTCCTGCAGATTTTTCTTCCGCAGCTGCTGGTTGCACAATCACCCTGTCGTGTAGGGGGGTAATGTTTAACTTCTTCGCCATAATTGTATTGATTTTGATTTGATTAAATTAAATGCCTTTAATAATAGGCAAAAGTGGTACACCAATTTTATACCAAATGGCAATACTGGCATACTTGTCAGTTTTAATGAGATACCTGTCAGTAAAAGTCAAATTATGGCAGTCATTTTTTCATTTTTACCACAGCTTGTAATTAAGCCATGGGGCAACAAGGCCATCCTTATTCGATTCGCTAATAGAAATATTTTATTGCCGTTAAATAACAGAACAGGCCCTGCCAAATTTTAATCCCCTAAATTTGCCATCCATAAAAGTTCTTTTAGAATGATCAGCAGAAGAAATATCCGGGTTAAAGTAATGCAAAGCCTATATACTTTAGATAGTATGGGCAACGATGTAAAACCAGCCGAGGCTGTAGGCCTTTTAAGAAATCAGATTGACCAAAGCCGCCGGTTATTTGTTTACCTCGTTTTCTTTTTAACCGAAGTTGCCCGGTACGCTGAAAAAGATGCACTAAAAAAAGCATCCAAGCATTTACCTACCAAGCAAGACCTGAACATAAATACCAAAATTACCGGTAATGAGTTACTATGGAAAATAGTGGAAGAACCGGGATATGTTACTGCCTGCATGGAAACAAAGCCTCAATTACTGGTTGATGAAGAACTTTTAAAAAAAACTTATCAGGCCTTGGCCCAGTCCGAAGAATACATAGACTATATTACGCTTCAAAACAGGGATAAAAAGGGTGAAAAAGATATACTTGAATTTATTTTTACCAACCTGATGCTGCCAAATGAAAACTTCATCAGCCATGTTGAAGAGCATTTTATAAACTGGGACGATGATGCGGAAATGATGAATGTGCTTATGCTGAATTTTTTACAAAAACCTGGCAGTTTTAATTTTAATGAATTTGTAAGTAAAGAAAAATGGGATTTTGCAAAGGGGCTATTGGAAACTACCATTGAAAAGAAAGAGATAAGTATGGAATTGCTAAAACCCAAATTAAAAAACTGGGACGCAGACCGTATAGCCTCGCTGGACCTGATTATTATTGAAATGGGCATTTCAGAATTCCTGTTTTTTGAAACTATCCCTACAAGGGTTACCATCAATGAATATATCGATCTTGCAAAAGATTATAGTACACCACAAAGCGGCCAGTTTATCAATGGTATTTTAGATAATATCCATAAAGAACTTACTGCAGAAGGAAAAATAAATAAAAAGACTTTTAAGAACAGTACGCTTTAATGGATAATTTTTTAATTGATAATGGATAATGAATGCATTTGCTATTGCCAGTAGAAAATCAATATTTATTAAAAGCTTTTACTTTTTGCCTTTAGCTTTTAAAATATAACTTTGCAAAAAACAGCGGATGAAAAAAATTGTTTTGTTTTTAATTACAGTAATGGCCTTTGTTTGCTGTGATGTTCGCAGAAAAGATAAGGTTTCAGATGGTACAGCTACCATGGCAGAAATGGCATCAACTGATACAACTTCTGTACAAATTATTGACAGCGTTTATGATTTCGGCAAAATAGCAGAAGGAGAAAAGGTAACCTATAATTTCAGGTTTTTAAATAGCGGTAAAAAGCCATTGATTGTTACAGATGCCCACGCCAGTTGTGGGTGTACGGTACCTGAAAAACCCGAGAAACCAGTTATGCCCGGCGAAACTGCTTTTATAAAAGTGGTGTTTAACAGTAAAGGAAAGATGGGGCCCAATGTAAAAACAATTACCGTTAATTCCAATGCAAACCCGGCCTTTCCGCCGCTATATTTAAAAGGAGAAGTAACAGCAGTAAAATAAATAAATATCAATTTTTAATAACTCAATTAAACACACATGCAACTATTAAGTATTTTTTTAATGATGGATCCCGGGGGAAAAGGCAGCAGCAGTTTTTCCTTAATTTTTATGGGGCTGATGATTTTAGTTTTCTGGATGTTCATGATCCGTCCGCAGGCTAAAAAAGCAAAGCAACAAAAAACATTTATCAGCGATTTAAAAAAAGGTGATAAAGTAGTAACCATTGCAGGCATACATGGCACTATTAACAAAGTAAATGAAGATGGTACTTTAAGTTTGGAAGTTAGCCCGGGCAGCTATCTTAAAATTGAAAAAAGCACTATTAGTTTAGAAATGTCTGCAGCAGTTAATAAAGCAATCACAGAAACTAAGGCATAAATAATTTTAATTAAATTACATTTGACCGGTTGTTTTGCAGCAACCGGTTTTTTTATTTAATCTATTACACGAATTATAAAAACAAATTACACGAATTACTATTTTCAATTCGTGTAATTAGCAATAATCAGTATAATTAAAATAAAAAATAATGATAAAGGTTGGTATAACAGGAGGCATTGGCAGCGGTAAAACTACTGTAGCTAAAATATTTGAAGTGCTGGGCATTCCTGTTTATTATGCGGATGATGCTGCTAAAAGACTGATGATAGAAGATGTTGTATTAAAAGAAAAAATTGAACAGGCTTTTGGAAAAGATATTTATGACAATGGAATATTAAACCGAGCAAAGCTTTCTACACTGGTATTTAATAATCCTGAAAAATTATCACTGCTGAACAGTATTGTACACCCTGTTACTATTGCAGATGCAGACAAATGGATGCAACAACAAACCACTCCTTATGTGCTTAAAGAAGCAGCACTGATATTCGAAAGCGGTGCTTCAACACAACTTGATAAAGTGATTGGTGTATTTACACATATTGAATTGCGCATACAACGTATAATGCAAAGAGACAATATTAGCGAAGATGCTGTAAAAGCAAGAATGAGTAAGCAGATGGACGAGGCCGAAAAAATGCGTTTATGCGATTACGTTATTACCAATGATGAACAGGAATTACTGATACCGCAGGTTTTGAAAATTCATGAAGATTTGATTAAGAAAGCTGAAAGATGAAAACACAACACTTCAAAAAGCTTTGCCTTTAGCCTTCTGCTTTAAGGCCTCAGCCCCTAAATTATTTTAATTTAGCCAATGCATCAATTATCCTTACCCATGCCCTTTCAATATTAACCATACTATTGGCAAAAGAAAAACGTACACATTTAGGTTCGCCAAAAGCCTCTCCCATTACAGATGACACATGTGCAATGTTCAACAGGTACATAGAAAAATCAGCAGAATTGGTAATAACATTTTCACCATCTGATTTACCATAGTATGAAGACACATCCGGAAAAATATAAAAAGCCCCCTCCGGTTCGCTGCATTTTATACCGGGTACATTTTTAATTATTTCCATTACTTTGGCCCTTCTTCTTGTAAACTCTTCCGCCATTTCCATAGACGGTTTAAGATCGGTTGTTAAAGCTACTACTGCGGCTTTTTGAGTGATGGAGCAAGTAGCACTTGTAAACTGCCCCTGCAATTTTTCACAGGCTTTTGCTACATCAACATTAGCAGCAATGTAGCCAAGACGCCAGCCCGTCATTGCAAAACCTTTGCTTAAACCATTTATTAAAATGATCCTTTCTTTAAGGTCACTGAATTGTGCAATACTTTCATGCTTACCTACAAAATTGATGTATTCATAAATCTCGTCGGCAATAATATATACATTGGGAAATTTTCTTAACACGTTTGCCAGTCCTTCTAACTCATCTTTACTATACACTGCGCCCGATGGGTTGCAGGGTGAAGAAAACATGAACAAAGTTGTTTTTTCAGTAATGGCTGCTTCCAGTTGCCCAGGCGTAACTTTAAAACCACTTTCCAGCGACGTGCTTACCTGTACTACTTTGCCACGGGCTATCTTCACCAGTTCAGAGTAAGTAACCCAATATGGAGTTGGTATCACGACTTCATCGCCATCATCTACAACCGCTAAAATAGCATTTGCAAGGCTTTGTTTTGCACCGGTTGAAGTAACAATATTTTCAGGTTTATAATCAAGGTTATTATCTCTTTTTAATTTGGTGCAAACAGCTTCTCTTAAATCTGCAAAGCCCGCCACAGGTGTATAATGGCTCCAGTTATCATTGATGGCTTTTATGGCTGCATCCTTAATATGTTGTGGTGTATCAAAGTCTGGTTCGCCCAAACTCAGGTCAATTACGTCTACTCCTTTTGCCCTCAATTCACGACCCAATTTGGCCATTTTAAGTGTTTCAGGTTCTGCAAAACGATCTAATAAAGAAGAAAAATGCATGTATTTTAATTTTAGAAATGCAAATTTACAAGAAACCAAACATTTATTAACCGCTAAGTTGAAAAAATGATTTTTGGTGAAACCTTTTTATAATTTCAATTGAATTTTTTGAAGCTGTTTAAAACTTATTGGGGTTTATCATACTCAAAAATCAGGGAGGATAGATTTGGTTGAACTTTTCTTTTTCGATTTTGCTCATATTGATAAAACACTTCGCCCAGGTTTTTCATAAAAGGAAAACCAATAGTGTCATAGTCATATTTATCATCATTTAAAATTCCGTCGCTGTTACAGTAAATAGCTGCTGCTAAAAAGAATTCTATTTTTTTATCAAAATCAACAATGTACGCCACATCAATCAACTGTCCATAGGCATCGCCTACCTTATTAAAAATGCGGATATTTTTTGGCAGTTCGCCTTTTGCTGAACCATATAATAAAAATTTACAGTATGCCGGCCAATAAGCAGCAGTGTCGGCTGAATAAGGCGGGTAAACACTTTCGGTTGGCAACTGGCTCATATATTTAAGTATAAAATTCCTGTCATCGGCCGTAATATTAAATCTTTGCGAAGCAGTCACTTTTTCAGGATATAGTAAGCTTAACAAAATACTATGTAAGTCCTGCAGGCTGATCCTGTTTTTATTTGAAAAATCCATTGACCCGTTTATCAATGAATCGCCACTGTAATAACCATTACCAATAGAATCATGCCGTTTGGAATAAGTAGCACTATCATATTGCATTGGCTGGCCATATATTACCTTGCCGTTATTATCCAAAAAATTAATGGGGTTTGTAGTCCGGTTTTTTTCGGGAGATAAAGGAATGCTTACTCTGTGCAATATCTCCACATCGCCATATCCCTTTTTATGTAACTGATCATTGATGTATTGCCTGCCTAAAAATTCATACAAGCGATTAAAAGCATCATTATCACTCACCATCAATATTTTTTTTATATAATGCGCAATCGTTGGTTTACCATCAGGCGTTGTGGGGTCATTATACACAGCGGTTTGGCCTTGCTGGGCCAGTTCTGTTACCATAGCAGTGTTTCTGTCAATGCCTTTCAGCTTTAACTCATTTAACCGTTGCAAAGCCAATAGACATATAGGCAGTTTTACGGTGGATGCCGGGTAAAAATATTTATCCTTATCAACATAAAAATAATAATCCTTTAAAGCCGCAATGCCGTTAGCGCCCCTGTCTACTTGTGTGTAAATTATTTGCACATTCCATTGCTGGTGGTTTTTTAATACGCTATCAAAATATTGTGGATATTGTTGCAGCAGTTTTACCATAAAACTATCTGTTTTACTTTTGTCAGTTATCGGCATGGGTAAAGAAGCCATAATAGTATCAACTTTGTTTTTTTTTGCCTTTTTTAATTTTTGTGCATCTGCATAATTACAACATAATAAACAGGTTGCAGAGAATGCAATTAAAAATCGAAAAGATTTAAAAATCATAAACATTGTTTACAGTGTAAAATGGTGAAAAATCTAAAATAAAACGCTAACATTCTTCAAACAGTTTTTCCCCTATCTTTGCAAACTTCTAAAAAATTAACAAAGTAGCTATTAAAAGTAACCAATTATGAAATTGAAAGGCTTAGTTTGGTTTTTCGCCATTGCATTAACATTGATCTCTATCTGGGAATTGTCGTACACCTGGGTTGTACGCAGTTACGAGGCAAAGATAAAAACACAGGCAGAAAAGATTATAAAATCTCAATACCCTGATGCTAAAGGCGAAGATAAAAATGCGCTTGTAAAAATAAAAATGAGGCATCTGCTGGACAGCAATAAGGAAAAAAGTATTTATCCTATTGTAGGCACCAGTTACCAAAAATGTAAAGAAAACGAATTAAATCTTGGTTTGGATTTACAGGGTGGTATGAGTGTTACCATGGAAGTTAGCCTTGAAGGTTTGCTTAAATCTTTAAGTAACAATCCTAAAGATCCTGCATTGGTTAAAGCAATACAAACTGCCACTGCACAAAAAGTAGGCAGCAGTTCAGATTATATCACATTATTCGGCAATGCTTTTAAACAACAGAATCCAGGTATTCTATTAGCTTCGAAATTTGCAGGTGCAGGCAAACAAATAAAACCTGATGATAGTGATGATAAAGTAATTGGCGATATCCGTACCTCTGCAAAAGGCGCCATCAACGAAACCTATAAAATATTATTAAAACGTATCGATAAGTTTGGTGTGGCACAACCTAATATTAATCTTGATGAAAATAAAGGTATTATACAAGTTGAATTAGCTGGTGTAACTGATAAAGAAAGGGTAAGAAAATATTTGCAGGCAAGTGCCAACCTGCAATTTTGGGCCGTGTATAACCTTGATGAAATTGGTAAGGGTTACGAAACCGCTGCCGCTTCATTATCATCTTTTTTAAGTGGCACTACAGATAGTTCCGGTGTTGCTGACTCTTCAAAAAAAGCCAAATATGCGAGCGCCCTGTACGAAGTAATGACCCCGCTTGATATAAGGGCAGAAAAAATTCCATATAACAGGCAGTATAATTTTATTACACATGCAAAAGATACTGCGTCACTCAATTATTACCTTACGCTGGATATAGTTAGAAATGGTTTCCCCACTGATTCAAAAATATTATTAGGCGCCGAAGAAACCCCGGAAAAAGGTTTTAAATATATTCCGGTATATGTTGTTAAAACATTGCCTGGTGGCGAAAAAGCGCCAATGGATGGTGAAAGTGTAGAAGAAGCATTTCAGGGTTACGATGAAAAAGGCGCCCCTTCTATTAAAATGAATATGACCTCAACGGGAGCAAAAAAATGGGCCGACCTTACAAAAAATAATGTAAACAGGCCGGTTGCTATCGCTTTAGATGATATTGTTTATACAGCCCCAAATGTTATGGGGCCTATTGAAGGTGGCCAAACAGAAATTTCCGGAAGGTTCTCGCCTGAAGAAGCGCAGGACCTTGCCAATATATTAAAATCTGGTAGAACTAATGCACCTGCGAAAATTGTAGCAGAACAAGTGGTGGGTCCTACTTTAGGTGAAGCTTCCGTTAATGGTGGTATGATGGCATTTGGTATTGCTTTTTTAGTGATTTTTTCATTAATGATTATTTACTATAACACGGGTGGATGGGTAGCTAATATTTCTTTAATATTGAACTTATTGTTTACCATTGGTGTGTTAAGCGCCATGGGCTTTACGTTAACTGCTGCAGGTATTGCAGGTTTGGTATTAACTGTAGGTTTAGCTGTTGATACCAACGTAATTATTTTTGAAAGAATTAAAGAGGAACTTACCAAAGGGAAATCGTATCCGCAGGCCGTAAACGATGGTTACCAGCGTTCGCTGGCGCCTGTTATTGATGCGCACGTTACTACATTTTTAACTGCTGCTATTTTGTTTGTATTTGGTTTAGGCCCGGTATTAGGTTTTGCAACAACGCAAATGCTGGGTATCGTACTTTCCCTGTTCTGTGGAATTTTAGTATCAAGGTTAATTACTGATTTCTGGACAAATAAAAACCGTCACTTTAATTATTTTACGCCTATTTCAAAAAGGGTTTTTCAACATGCTAAATTTAAATTTATTGAATACAGAAAGGTGGCTTATGGTATTTCAATAGTTGTTTTACTGCTGGGTGTTGGTTCTTTTTTTAACGGCTTTCACGAAGGTGTTGAATTTAAAGGTGGCCGCAGCTATACGGTAGCTTTTCCGCAAGCTGTAAAAAATGATGACGTAAGGAACGATTTGAAAAATGCATTTGACGGCGATTTTCCGGTTATTAAAACAGTTGGCGACAGCAAACATTTAAATATCACTACTTCTTACAAAAAGGGCGTTGATAATGCTGATAGCCTTGTTCAAACAAAATTATACCAGGGATTACAAAAAGTATTGCCAGGTGTAACTTATGCTGATTTTGCTAAGAACAATATCTTAAGTTCCCAAACAGTACAACCCACCATTTCTGAAGAACTTAAAAAAGGTGCTATCAAGGCTACGCTGTTTGCAATGATCATTATCTTTCTGTATATTTTTATGCGCTTCCGGGACTGGAGATATTCTGTCGGGACAATCCTTGCATTGCTGCATGATGTATTTGTAACGCTGGCTGTTTTCTCTTTCTTAAAAAATATTGTACCCTTTCCTTTAGAAATTGACCAGCATTTTATTGCGGCAGTTTTAACTGTAATTGGTTTTAGTATGAATGATACAGTAATTGTTTTTGACCGTATCAGGGAATACAGCCGCACTGCTAAAAAAGGTGACACAAAAGGTTCTATTATCAACCGTGCTATCAACGATACATTGAGCCGCACCATCATGACTTCATTAACAGTGTTTTTAACCATCCTGATATTATTCATCTTTGGTGGTGAAGTAACAAGAGGTTTTGCATTTGCAATGTTGATAGGTGTAATTACGGGCACCTACTCATCTATTTTTGTAGCTGCTCCGGTATTGGTTGATCTTGGCAAAAGTAAAGCGTTAACTGAACCTGCTGTTATCAGCACTGACAAAGTGGTGGTTGCAAAAGGGGCTTAATCATATTTTAACATAAAAAAATCCCGTTCAATAATTATTGAACGGGATTTTTTTATAAAACATTTTAAGCCTTGCATATTATTTTTTTAAGTAAGCCAGTTGCCCCAAATGATATGCCATGTGATTTGTTCTGCTGATTAAAACATTTAGCCTGTTCCGGTGTGGTTCTTTTAAAAAGTCTTCTTCAGAAACAGCTGTGTGTTTTTGCAACCATTCGTCAACAGTAAACTGGCCAAATTGTTTCTGCATTTCATCATTCACTTCATTCCAGTAATTTCTTAATTCTTTTATTGAAGGTTTTTCCAAGCCTGATTTATCAGGATTTTTTATAAACACTTCTTCAAGGCTGGGATACATTTTTTGCCCTGTACCCAATAATGTAAATAAAGCATCATGTACTGCTATAAGATGCCCCAAAAGATAAGTGCCTGTATTTCTGCCAGGTGCTGTTTCATTTTCAATTTGCTTATCTGTCAGTTCATTGAATAATTTTGTAGTCCTTGCTAACTGTCCGTTCCAGGCATCCACTACCATCTTTATCATCAACTCATTTTGATTGTTCATCTTATTTGTTTTGTTTACAAATTACAACACTTAATTCACTTGTAAGTTCTTTATTGCCTTAAATAATTTTACAGTTGATGTTTACATGGTGCTACAATCAGCATAGAATTGGGTGGAAGTACAAATAATATTATCTTCATTTTATGAAACACATCTTCTTCTTTGCATTGGCTTTTTGTTTACAATATTCTTACGGCCAAAAAAATTATACTGCTGAAATTAATGCCTATCAAACAAATTATGTTAACACTCACGAAGTAGTAAAAGAAAAAGATAAAAAATATTTTAGTTTTTTTGCTATTGATAGCAACTACCGGGTAAATGCTGTTTTTGAAAAGATAACAGATACCATTGGCTTTACGATGAAAACATCGGGCAACAGTACAAATCATTACTTTAAATATGGAAAAATTTCTTTCATCATTAAAGGTGCAATGCTGCATTTATTTGTTTATCAATCAAAAGATTTGATGAAATCAAAAGACTACGCTGATTATTTATTTGTACCATTTACTGATTTAACTACCGGTAATAAAACTTATGGAAGCGGGCGTTACCTTGATTTTACCATTCCGCAAATAGATAACGACACATTACTCATTGATTTTAATAAATCGTATAATCCTTACTGCGCTTACTCAACAGAATATCATTGCCCTATACCACCAAAAGAGAATTTGCTACCTATTGGCATTAATGCAGGCGAAATGAATTTTGGGAAAGCTCACCATTAGTGAAATAAAGAAATAACAGCGGTAGATTAAGGAATACTATCCTTTAGTACAAGGATGATAAAGAATAACCGCATACTCTTTACGGCCTCATAAAAAAAGTGCCTGCCGGACAGGCAGGTTAAGAAAATTTGAATGTTTGGCAGCTAGTCCCGATTTTTATCGGGATTAAGAAATGAATCCGAGCTATCGGATTTAGACAAGCATTCAGATTTTTAGCTTTTTTATTCAGCCTTGGTTTTTTGTTTTTTGGAAAGACTTCTTCGAAACCAGCTACAGTATAATCAACAAAACTAATGAGCCCATTCAGCAATAAAACTATCTTTTGATTAGAAAAATCTTGCTTGCTTTTACATTGTCTTTTCTTTTATTTATTTTAATGGCCGCTAGTAAATAAATATGCAGGTAAGTAGGCAAATTCCATTTTGCCCGCTTTGGCAACATTGAAATTAAAACTTCAAGGGGTATCCCATTAGGATATACAGTAAAAAAAATTCCTGCATCTGCATGGCAATATTAATGTAATAAAAGGGGTGTCATAGAACATTAGCAGAATTGGCGATAAGCTATCCAAGGTATTTCTTCGGTATATCTTTCAAAAGATAAAATATCAATATTGAGGTAGTTTATTCTGCAAGCAGTTTTGCAATTTCATCTACCAACAAACTATCTCTGGGAGATGCAGTTTTCTGATCTGGAATTTTGCCATTTTTATCAATAATAACGGGGAACAGACGTAAGATTTTGCAGCTTTCAAATTCCAGAATTTATCTTATCTCCTTCACAATACCATAATAAAATCTTTGTAGCAGCCTTAGGTCTTTTGTGATAATTTCGCCTTGGGCCGTTAAGCCATCCCTGTATTGAATTTGTTTTTTATAGTTAGTGATGAGGCCATCTGTTAAAATTACTTTTGCCATATAACCGCTATCTGTTGGAATATGAGAAATGAAAGTAATTTTTCCTTTCACGGCTCCATACTCCTGAAAGGGGTAGGATTGAAATTTTAACAATACACCCTGCCCTACTGCTACTTTACCAAAATTAAATTGTGGTATAAATATTTGCGCATAGTATTCGGTATTACCAGGGTTAATAAAACAGATAGTTTGATTTGCCTGCAACTGCTGGTTCTCCTGCATAAAGGCGGCAAAGTCAACTTTACCACTGATGGGAGCTATTAGTAAATATTTTCTTTTCCAGTCACCCACCTGGCTTTTGAATGTATTTAAAGCCTGCTGAAAAATTGATTTCTGTTGTGCAATGGTATTCTCCAATTCAATTATTTCTTTTTGTTTTTCATTTTGCTGGCTTTCGTTACTGATGATGGAAGCATTTATTTGTGGTATAGTTGATTGCTTATTGATGAATTTGCTCTTTCCATTACGGTATTCTAAAGCCGATATTACGCTGTCGTCTTTTAAAGATTGACTTGGCAGCAAACGTATTTTGAGCCAGGGTCAGGTCTTGTTCAGTTAAATTTTTTTGAGCAAATAAATTATTTTGTAAACGCCTAATATTGGCAACATCTGCGGCAAGCATACTTTTTTTACGAAGATAAAAACCGTCGGACAGATAGTTTTTAAAAGTAAAAAAAGATTGTGCAAATATTTGGTAGCTGCTTTGCAGTTCACCCAACTGTGTAAAAGGGATTTCAAAATACTGGTGTAATAATTCTGTTTTATTACTATCAAGCAATTGTTGAATGGAATCAATATTTACAGAAAGCTTAATAACTTCCAAATGATCAGCAGTAGATTCAATAAAGCCAATAATTTGATTTTGATTGACTGATTGATTTTCTGCAATGCTTAGTTTTATCAGTTTGCCATTTATTAAAGTTATAACAGGTTTTGATGCATTGATGGATGTTAGTTTTGCAGGAGCCGCTATAATATCCGGATATTTGATAAACCAGCTGATAATACCAACAAAAAGCAAAAATAAAAATAAAAGCGTAGTTCCCCAACGTACAATCATTGGTGGTTTCTTCGAAATAATTTCTTCTATTTCATTTCCATGATCTGCAAAAGTATTTTTTATAAAAGGTGCAGCTTTGCTTGTGTTGATGGGCATATTGCTATTTTGTGGCATTTAGATTACATTTGTATGATGAGTATTACAGAAATTACGTTATACAATGTACTTCGTAAAAAATTTGGCGAAGAGGAAACTTCACAGTTAGTTGAATTTATTAAAGCTGAGGTAAAAAATGAGGTAGATAACAAAACTAATATACTTTTAACCAAAGACGATAAAATTGATATTGTTGACAGAATTAATAAATCGAAACTTGAGACCATTGTTTGGATTGTAGGTACTGGTGTTTTACAATTTATATTATCCATTTTAGCTAAAAAGTTTTTATAGTTTTTAGTTTCCCAACTCTAATTGATTTTTTACCAAATCGTAGTATTTTCCCCTTTTTAACGTAAGCTCTGCATGGGTACCTTCTTCTGCAATTATTCCATTTTCCATCACTACAATTTTATCTGCATTTTTTACAGTGCTGAGCCGGTGCGCCACCACGATAACAGTTTTATTTTTAAAAAACTGCTGCATATTTTCCAGTATCACTTTTTCATTATTGGCGTCCAGTGAATTAGTGGCTTCATCAAAAAAAATAAATTCAGGGTTTTTATACACCGCTCGTGCAATGGACAATCTTTGTTTTTGGCCACCACTTATGCCATTGCCTTCTGCCCCTAACTTAGTGTAAAAACCCAATGGCAACGACTCAATAAAAGAAAGTATGTTTGCCGTTCTGCAAGCTTCTACCAGTCGTTGTTCATCAATACCGTTATCATTTACTGTAATATTTTTGCGGATATTATCGTTAAAAATAAAGCTATCCTGCATTACGGCACCGCTTACGCTTCGCCAAAATTTTGGGCTGATTGTTTTAATATTTGCATTGCCCAAGTAAATATCTCCTTTGTAATTTTCATAAAAACGCAACAACAATTTAATAAGCGTGCTTTTTCCACTACCGCTCATACCTACAATGGCTGTTACTTTTCCTGCTGGTATTGCCAGGTTAATTTCTTTTAGTACAGGCTCATTACCAGCACCCGGATAAGTGAAAGAAAGATTTTTAATTTGAATACTATGTTCGTGTGGCAGGTAATGATTAAAATGTTTATGAGCCGGTTCCTCATCTTCCAATGAGTGAATATCATTTAACCGTTCCAGCGATATTTTCGCATCCTGTGCCTGCTGCGTAAATCCTATCAATTGTTCAATTGGGCTGTTGAGCTGGCCAATGATATACTGTATCGCCAGCATCATACCAAGGGTAAGCCTGCCCTCAATAACCAATTTGGCAACTAAAAAAGTTATTAATATATTTTTTCCCTGGTTTATAAAAAATGCACCTATTTGCTGGTACTGGTTTAGCGATAAACTTTTAAATTTTATTTTAAATAGACCCGCCTGTAACCCCTCCCATGCCCATCGATAGGTATTTTCAGCATTGTTCAGTTTTATTTCCTGCATGCCATATACCAACTGCATGGTTGCATTGTTTTCTTTGGATGCTATACTAAATTGTTTATAATCCAGTTGCCTGTGGTAGCGTAAAAAAAATTGTATCCAACCCAGGTACAATATACTGCCAACGGCAAAAATTACAAAGATGCCAACGTTATAGCCAAGCAGTACAAAAGAAAAAAGAATAATGTTGAAGATGGAGAAAAAAGTATTGAGTGCTGTGCCTGTGAGGAAATTTTCAATGCGGTGGTGATCGCCAATACGCTGAATAATATCACCGGGATGTTTACTATCAAAAAACTGCATGGGCAGTTTTAAGAGTTTACTCCAAAACCCCGAGAGCAGTGAAATATTTATTCTTGTACTGATATGCAATAAAATCCTGCTGCGGATAAACTCTACTATCGTTTGCGAAAATAGCAGCATTAACTGCGCAGCCAACACAATTTGTATAAAACTGATATTCTGTGTATTGATGCCCGTATCAACAATACTTTGAGTGAGATAAGGGAAAATAAGTTGCAGAATACTGCCGATTAAAAGCCCCAACAGGATTTGAAAAAAGTAGCCTTTATTTTCTTTTACATAGCTGAATAAAAATCCCCAACCTACTTTTCTTTTTTCAATTTGTCCATCCTCAGAAAACTCCATGTCCTTGAACTGCGGTGTACTCTCCAATACAAGTACTATACCCTTTGCAGCCCCTCTAACTCCCCCTGTAGGGGAGGACTGGAAACCCAATGTTTAATAAATTCCTCCTTACTAAGTTTTATCAGACCTTTTGCCGGATCGGCTATTAGTAGTTTATTTTTTGAAGACCCCGGTGTTAGTACTACAAAATGATATTGATCCCAATGAATAATGGCAGGCAATGGAGCGTCATTGATGAGTTGATCGACCGTAAGTTTGGCACCTACTGATTTTAACCCAATACTTTCTGCTGCATCTGCAAGGCCCAACAACGACACACCTTCTTTACCGTATTGGGATTTGTTACGCAGGTAATCTAATGATATAGCCCGGCCGTAATATTTAGCCACCATGCGAAGACAGGTTGGACCACAATCCATTGAGTCTAATTGCCGATAAAGTGGAAATATTTTAATAATCTAAATTTATATTGATGATGTGTAAAATTTAATTTCAATAAAAATGCTTTCTGTAATTCTACCTCCGGTTAACAGCCATTAATTGCTTTAAGAAGATTTCCGTAACTTTTTTCTGTAGAGAAGTTCATATTTGCATATTCGAAACCTGCTTTACTAAGTTGAGTTCTAAAACCAATATCTTTTACAATCATGTCAAATGCCCCTTCAAATTCTTTCGGTGTATCAGCGACCAAGAATGCTTTTGATACACCTTCTTCCATCCCCGAAGCACCATGCGAAGTGGTAATTAAAGGAATGCCGAAGCCAAGCGCTTCTACATTTTTTATTTTTAAGCCAGCTCCGCACCTGATTGGATTGACTGCTATGTCCATTCCTTTATACGCCTCTTCCAGGTTTTCAGTAAATCCATGAAATAATATTTTTTCTATTTTCTTTGTTGACTGGAAGAAGCCGGCTCCTACATTTCCATAAACATTGAGGGTTAGGTTATGCTTTTTAAGAATTGCTGGCCAAATATTATCTATAAAACATCTTAGTGCGTCAATATTCGGCTGGTATGGGCTAGCAACATATCCCACTTGCTCACAGGTGTCACGAACAGGAGTCATTCCCAAAAAAGGAGGATACGGCACCAATAACAATCTATCGCTATCCATTTTATTCGCAACTTTTTCGAAGTCCTTCTTTTGTATCAGCAGCACATAATCATAACATTGAAAAATTTCCAGTTCATCCCTTTTACTTAAAATAATCCCGTCGTAGTCAATACCGTATTTTTTAAAACTCTTAATTCTTTCAAAAACTAAATCATGTGTGTCCAACATCGTGATGGTACTTAATGGCAACAACTCCAAAATATTGGATAGTTCAATATATTCAATTAAGGCAATATCGAAATTTTTTTCCTGGATAAATCCTTTAAATTTTTCTTTGTACGCTTTAAATGTGATCGTTGCATCATGCGAAGCAAATTCATACTTTACCATTGGGAAATTGAGTGCAAGAATTTTTCTATCCTCTTCATTAGCCGCCCCGGCAAAAAAAACAGTAATCTGTGTTTTATCCATCAGGTAACTAACCAAAGTATTTATCCTGGCCCGGTGACCAGATCCTTTGCGCCAGAAATCAACAAAAGTGGCAAGCAATAATGTTTTCAAATTTTTAAAATTAAGTTCTGTTTTTAAATGGCAAAAATTAGTACCACTTTTAAATTCCGAAAATAAAATCAATGGGCATCATCCAATTCAATTAACTCTTTCCGATTTATTTTTACCTATCATCAGGTTTATATTTTTTTCCAAAAGCTTTGGGTCAATAAAACAGTTTTCTTCAAAAAAATTTTCTTTGCCAATTGGTACAAAACTTTGATGGTAATAGTTTATTCCCAGGGCTTCGGCCATATACCAAAAAAGAAAACTGGGGTGGGTTAGTTCATTTGTTTTGTTTTTGTGCAGTTCCAGTACGGAAGTATTTTTACCCATAAAAAGCATGTTCGTTGTTCCTGACCCGTGTTCACAAACAAGGTATTTTACCTTGGAAAAAATCGCCACCTGGTCCAAAAAAACAGTGCTGTTCAGGGTAAAATATTGTAAAGCCAAACCTGGCAAGAATTGCAATAATTTCATCCTCGTTCACTACTTTTCTCCTGCGGACCATTTTCCTACTTATGTATAATTTTTCTATTACAGCCACGTCAAAATTTCTCTTATTGGTAACATATTCCCTATAAAAATTGCTTACCTGGCGAACCTGTTTCGCTTTATAAGAATTGCAAACCGGTTTTATCTGGGGTATGCAGAGATTTTTAATCATCATGCTTTTACCATTGGGGATATAAAAGATGCTCTTTATATTAAAAGGCTCAAGTGAACCTGTTATAAAATCGGCATCTTTATAAAACTCCGGCAAAATTAAAATAAGCCCTGGTAACTTATTACGCACCATCCAAAGCCTGAAGATCGATTCGCATATCCAATGGTAGTAGTTGAACCAGGGATGATGAATTACTAAATAGTTTGTATCATTGTCTAAAATAATTAAATTTTCAGGATGATCTACGGCATCAAAGTAATAATTGGTTACTTCGCTTACATAGTTCTGGTGCTGAATTGGATTATTATGGTGACATTCTTTTATCAACCCTCCCTTATTTATGCAGAAGCCGGTAAAGGCAACAAAAGTGTTTTTAAAATGCTTGGTTTTTTGAACAGGAACTGTATAGGTTTGATAAGGCAAATATAAATCTGACTCTTCTGGCGAAAAATTAAGCGGCAGCGGCACAAAAACTGTATCAGGCATGGTAAAGTTTTGGATTTAAGTCTTCAATAAATTCTTGTTGGACTGATAGAAAAAGTTTCCGGTATTTTTTTAGGGATTGTTTTTGGTTCGTAAACATTTTTCAATTTTATCAAATGATAAAGTAGAGCGTCAAATTGATTGCGGTAGGTTAGCGTGCCTTTATGCCACTTTAATCTTCCAGGCCTTCCCTCTACGATATGCAAATCAAAATAGGGCTTTATTTCATTTGCTTCTTCCAATCGCTTTATTACATGCATCATACTTTCAATCTCTGTAGGTATTTCAAAATATTTATATCCTTCTGTAAATAAATCATGGCTGAAATTTGTTTCGTCAAAACAAAAATGTTAACTACTTTCAAAAACTTTCCGGTAGTCTTTGCTTTGCATAAAAAGGGTATTCACCTTTTCAGTGTTTTTAAAAAGCAAAAAACAACCTGGCACCCAATCGGGCCGTGGGCTTATGATGTCAAAATCTCGCAACATTTCATCAGTAATAAAATTTCGAATATTTCCATAAATCACATCAAGGTCTCCATGTCCCCAAAAATCATAATTCGCAAATATTTCTGAAAAGATAAATCCATAGGCCGGCTTGAAATCACAAAGTTTATATGGAAAATCTATGTTTACAGTGAAGCCTAATTTTTCAGACGCTACGGCACCAATTTCATTGATTGTTTTGTTTACGATAATTACATTTTTGGGCTTGTTAGGTATAGCTTCCTTATTGTCAGTTATAATTATAAAATCTATAGTAAGGTTGTATAAACAAGACTGAATAAAATAATGTAAATACCATGGATAAGGACCGCACCAACAAGTGAGCATTGCAATTTTTTTATGCGAAGGCATTTCGGTCTGTTATTTAAAATTGGTAAAATCGTATTGTAGCTCTTTATTATATCCGTTTAAATCTTTTGTATCGCTGTGATATGTGCCCAAATGCTTATGCCTGTGCGGCTTAAATTAATGATATTATTATTGCAATGTTTTTATTCTCTTACTTTTTAAATATTTCATTATTTATTTTCTTATAGCTGCGACAATTGCACTTTCAAAACTCTTCGCTTGTATAGGCAAGGGCATATCTTTGTTACTAATTGTAATTATATTATTTTCGTTGTTGAGTAATATATATCTTGGAATAGTTATTATATCAAAATATTTAGCAAATTCACTTTTAAAAGCATCTGTAACTATATATTGATTTTTCATATTGAAAGCATTTTTGGTAATTAATTCTTTCCAGTCTTTTTTCTGTTCATCAAAAGAAAAAAATACAAATTCAATTTCCTCCTTATATTTTTTTTCAAAAATTTGGAGATATGGAAGTTGTTTTCTGCATGGCATGCACCAAGTGGCCCAGCAATCAATAAGTATCCATTTTTTTGTTGTATTTATTTGATCAAAACTAATAGTCGTTTTATCGGCCTTCGTTAAAATTGTATTTTTCAAAAGTGAGAGAAAAGGAGGCTTGCTCTTTTCCAGCAACTTATATGCTTCGATATTTTTAATAACTTCATTTTTTATTCTTACTGTTTTACAGTCGTTAAGAAAATATTGATAAAGTGAATCGTAGCTTTTAAAGCCTTTATCTTTATAATCCGTTAAGAGCCACCCCATCAAACGTTCTTTTAGCATGCCCTTATAATAAGTAGAGGCTGAATAAAATTCATTATCGAGATTCGAATACCATTTTTCAGGATTAAAATTATTCAATACATAAGTATTGTAAACCGACGCTCCTGTTACATAATAGGCCGTCCGGGTTAAAAAATCGTTGTTATCAAAATGTACATTTCTGATTTTTTCAAAATAATTTTCAGGAAGCTTGCTTTTTTCAATCAAAGCAAGTGGTGTACATAACCACATTATATAGTTCGCCTCTAGTTCAGCCTGTGCATAACGTACAAACGTATCTGAAACTAATTTCTTTTTTGAATATTTTGATAAAAGCAAAAACGCTGCATTATACGCTGAATCGCATTTCCTTTTAAATAATGCTGGTTGTATATTAGTTTTATAAGCTTTAACTGTATATCCAAAAAAAATTTCAATATCATCAAAGTAAGTATAATTACCAGGGTACTTTCCTTTGATAATTATTTTATGGAAAGTTGGTATAAATACAACAACTCCCTTTTTATCTATCTCACGTTTAATTTTTTTAAATTCTATTTCAACAGAATCTCCAGGTGTTATAAAAATGCGATGTCCAAAAAACCCGTCATTTATCCTGTACATTCCTTTTTCACTAAGCGGATAGCTTCCTGAAAAATGTTTGTTAGAAGAAACTGGAAATTGAAAATGAATATTCTTGGACATATATTCGTTCATTCCCAATTTTTCAAATTCAATATTTGTCAGTTCTTTGGAGTTAATGTTACCCCTAATAAAAAATAATGGCGTTTTTGAATGTTGTGCATAGGATATAATTCTAAATGTAAGAACTATTACAATAAAAAAAAAGCTTTTGTACATAAGTTTATTAAGTTTAAAACTGGCCTATATAGTTAATACAGGCCAGTTGACTAATTATTTATTTTATAACTAATAACATGTACAACTTGTACAATGATTAGCATAGTTGCACCAGGAATTACAAGCCGATTGACATCCACTCTGACTACCCGAACAAGATCCGGGTGATTGTACATGATATCCTGGACTTGCAATTGCATAACAATTATAGCTACCACTGCCCGCCATAATACTTTTCATTTCAGTCCTGTTTAATTTGCCTTGTATATTAGCAAGACTCATTTTTGTTGTCTTCATTTTTTTAAATTTTAAATTGACAAAAGTTGTTAATGCCTTTTTCTTTTAGCATCAAAGGCTTTGGCTGCCCCGCTCCCGATCTGCAGATCGGGATAGTTCCGCAGGGCTTTTCTATTGGGGAACTATTCCAACAAAAAATATTGTATATCCTCAATGTTGTATGCATCGGGGAGTTGGTATCCATTTATAAAAATAGTTGGTGTAAACTGTATATCTATTTCTTTACACCATTTATCCATCGCTTCCATTTTATTACCTTGCTTAGCCAACTCCCCATTCATAGGGTACTTTGCAGCAAATACTTCATAATCCTTTTTCTCGCTCAAATACCACTCGTCCAAAGCATGTTTAATTATTTCTTCATTTTTATCTTTTTCCTGTATAGCCAATAAATGGTTTACAGGTTTATAAGAATGGTGCTGCGGTTCGTTTGGTACTGAAAAAATTATCTGGGCTTTCAGGTTGGCGTTTTCTTCCAGCAATTTTTCAATTTTAGGATGCGCCTTAGCACAAGGCCCACAGTAAGGATTGCACACTTTAATGATTGTATTGGTTGCAACAGGGTTTCCTAAGCTGATACCAAGTCCATCGGCAGCAACAGTAATTTCTTTTTGCTTTTTTAAAAGTGTTTCAAAAATTTCTGTATTAAATTTTATGCGCAGATATTCCCGCTTTGTATTTTTTGCTAGCTGCAAACGAAGGATAAGTGGCTTTGAAGCATACCAGGATAGAATAGGTAAAAGATAAAGCAGTGCAAATTTTATAAAAAAAGAAAATGAAAATTCTAGTGGGGATGCTAATAGATTGTTTGCAAAAATATTAATGCCACCGAACACCAGTAAAGCCTGCACTGCAAGGCAAAGTACGCACCATTGCTTTGCTACTTTCCATTGGTAATAAACAGAAAATATAGTGTAAGGCAAGGCGAGTATATTTAACCACGCTAACAAGGTAATAGTGTTTATTAAGCCAGTACCTGCAAACAGCAACTCCGCCAAGCCTCCGGTAAAGTAAAAGAATCCTACTTCGCTCCAGCTAAGCCAGTTAAATAGTTTTGATTGTTTGCCGGTAAGGATGGCATTGCAATCGCCTTTTGCAATGCCCGTGCAAACCTTTTGCAAAAGGGGGTTACTTTTGTCAACTTCGTACCAAAGTAAAAGGGAT
This sequence comes from Ferruginibacter sp., assembly GCA_025362235.1. Lineage (GTDB taxonomy): Bacteria > Bacteroidota > Bacteroidia > Chitinophagales > Chitinophagaceae > Ferruginibacter. The sequence continues at coordinate 81,399 of JANYGZ010000080.1, forward strand.
GTTACAATAACCCCGGCCAATAATATAAAATATTGAAGGTAAATGGCTGTTGTATTAAATGCAATACTGGCAAGGTTTTCATCGATTGCCCGATAAATAAAAAGAAAAGAAAGGGTTAACAATAAAATAAAGACAGATACCGGAACCAGAGATTTAATGAATTCCTTTCGCTTATTTAATTCATATTCCTTTTCGCCTGAATGCGCTGTTGGTTCTGCAATTAAATAAATACCCGTCCAGCTTTTTAAAAAATCTCCCCTATTAATATTGGTTGGTTGCTTATAATTTTTTGAATAGCATTGCACGTTATTAGCAGTAATTTCTGTAACAATGACTAGTGGATGCTCCCTGTTATTTGTATAAGCCAAAAAGGGCGTGGGCAACTCATCAATTTTATCCGGCTCAATTTTACCTGCGGCATTGGGTATATTCCATTTGGTTAAAGAGTCGCTTATACAAAGCAGGCCTGGCCAGTCTGGATGGTTTTGCAGGGTTTCATTTATTGTAGCGGTATTTACCTTAACCCTTAATAATCCTGCAAAAGAAATGATGGCATTAATAGTTGATTCGTATTGGCGTAGCATAATTCAGGCTGGCGTTTTTATTAATGCAGACGTTAAAAAATATCAGGCAATAAAGATGCACCTGTTTTATCTAACAAACAACGTGGTTAATACGGTCTTGGCAACCGTAGTTTTACAGCTATTATTAATGAACTGTTAACCATATCTTTACGCATCTTAAAATAACTTTACTATGCACCCTACTGAAGCTATTTCAATTATTATTGCAGATGACCATGCGATTTTCAGGAATGGATTTAAAAGTATTATAGAAAATCTGAAAGATACAAAAGTTGAATTTATTGAAGAGGCCTGCAATGGCCTGGAACTTGTTGAAAAAACAAAATTACACCAACCCAATATAGTAATTACGGATATAAAAATGCCGGTGATGGATGGTTTAGAAGCCTGCCGCATTATAAGAAAAGATTGCCCTGCTACGAGGGTGATTGCGCTTTCGCAATATGATGATCCACGTTTTATGCTTGAAATGGCAGAAGCCGGAGCTAGTGGCTACCTCACAAAATATGCCGAGGTGGAAGAAGTTATATGGGCAATTGAAACTGTAAATGATGGATTTACTTATTTTAACAAAGCGATAGCAGTGGAAAATAGACAAGTACCCACTGGGAGTGGATCAGGCTCACCAAAAGTATCCTGCATTGAATTTTCGTTACAGGAAATAAAAGTGATGAAATTGCTTTGCCAACAAATGAGCACAAAACAAATTGCCTGTCACCTTCAATTAAGCAGCCGTACCGTAGTAGATTACCGCGGGAAAATAATGGAAAGGATTGGGGCTAAAAATTCAGTTGGCATTGCGCTGTACGCTTTTATAAATGAAATTATATTGCTGGCAGAATTATGATATTTTTCCAATCCTCACTACAAGCCGAATCCCCCATCTTGCTTTTGACGAAGGCTTGCCAAAGAAGGATCCATTTTAATTGCTTCATCACACATCGCCTGGCCCTTATCTTTTTGCCCTTTTTTTAGAAAACACAAACCGGCCTGGTATAAGGCCTTACCATCATTGGCATCCATCTCTAATAATTTCTGGCAAAAATTTAATGACCTGTCATAATTTTTTTGTTGATAATAGGCTTCGGCAATGTCCCTGAAAATATCTTTGTTACCCGGTTTTTTTGCAGCAATAGCCAATAATAATTTTTCTCCGTTTTCAAATTCGCCGGTATAAATATAAGCGTAGCCAAGGTTTTCATTAAAATCATTGCTTGCAGGGTAGCCATTTTGTGCAGCTTTACAAAAGAAAGTCTTTGCATGCTTAAAATCATTCAGCGTATAATACAACATCCCAAACTGGTATAACCACACATTTTTTGTAGTATCTAATATAGTAGCTTTGGCATAATAAGGAACTGCTTTGGCATATTCTTCCATGTCGATATATGCCCGGCCTATGGTATAAAAGGCTTCCGCATCTGTACTATCTTTTGTGGTTACTTTTAGTAAACCGTTAACAGCTGTTGCATAGTCTTCAAGCTCGTAGCTGCTCATGGCAATTATTCTTTCGGCATTGGTACAACCAGTACATTTATTGGCAAACTCTATAGCTTTTTGATATTGGTGATAATCAAAATACAATAGCGTTAACTCCCTTATAGCTTCAATATTAGTAGAATCCAATTCGTAGAGCTTGGCAAAAAAACCTAGTGCATTATCGTTTTTATGCATAGCCAGGTTAACATATCCAACCTGGATGTAAGCGGCTGAATACTTCGAATCAAAATTAATGGCTTTTTCAAATAAGGCAGAGGCTACCAAATAACGCTTTGCGTCTTTTTCAATAATGGCCTTTTGATAATAAACTTTTGCGCTGTCAGCATTCTGAGAAAATGCAGCATTTATTAATCCAAAAATAGCTGTTAATAAAGAAAAAATTTTCATGCTAAATATTTATCTTAAAATATACCACATTAGCGGAATACTATACCAGCTAACGCCGGAAGATGAATGTTTATTTCATATAAGTCTCCTTCTTTTTCTAACAAATGCCCTTTTATATCGGGATTATAAACATCACCTGTACCCCAAAAGTCAAGGCTGTCGCTGTTAAAAATTTCTTTCCATTGTTGTTTTCCCCCAACTTTCAATTTCCAGTCCCTTCGCACAACCGGGGCCATATTCAATACAACTAATAAATCGTCCTCTTTATTTTTACCTTTTCTTTTAAATACAATAATACCTTCCTGGCGCTGATTAAGGTTTATCCATTCAAAACCTTCCGTTTTAAACTGCAACTGATGCAATGCCGGTTGTCCGCTATACAAATGATTTAATGATTTAACGCATTCTTGCAATTTTTTGTGGCTGTCGAATTGCAACAGGCTCCAGTTTAATTCGCTTTTATAGTTCCACTCGGTAGTTTGGCCAAACTCGTCGCCCATAAATAATAATTTGGCACCGGGATGCATAAACATATACGTGTACATCAGGCGAAGGTTGGCAAATTTTTGCCATTCATCACCGGGCATTTTATTTATCATGGGGCTTTTGCCATGTACAATTTCATCATGACTAAGCGGCAGCATAAAATTTTCATCATAAAAATACATCATGCTGAATGTAAATTTATCCTGGTGAAACTGCCTGAAATAAGGATCCATCTTAAAATAATCCAGCGTATCATGCATCCATCCCATCATCCATTTCATACCAAAACCAAGCCCATCCTGAAATGTGGGCCGGCTTACTTTTGGCCAGTCAGTGGCTTCTTCTGCAATCATTTGCACATCCGGAAAATCACGATAGATAGTTTCATTCAATTCTTTTATAAAAGCGATGGCCTCAATATTTCCATTACCACCAAATTCATTGGGCTCCCACTCCCCTTCCTTGCGGGAATAATCGAGTTGTAAAATCGAGCTTACTGCATCCACCCTTATGCCATCAATGTGAAATAAATCGAACCAAAACCTGGCACTGCTTATTAAAAAAGATTTTACCTCACCGCGTTTATAATTAAAAATATAACTGTTCCAGTCTGGGTGAAATCCCTTGCGCATATCGGCATACTCATACGTATGTGTACCATCAAACATAAACAATCCATGGGCGTCATACGGAAAATGTGATGGCACCCAATCTAAAATAACACCAACCCCGACCTGGTGAAAAGCATCTACCATCGCCATAAAATCTTCCGGTTCACCAAAGCGGGAAGTAGGTGCAAAAAAACCTGTACCCTGGTAACCCCAGCTACCATCAAAAGGATGCTCCATTACCGGCATAAATTCTACATGCGTAAAACCCATCTCACTAACGTATGGCACTAAACGCTCTGTAATCTGCTGATAGCTGTTGTAGGTTTCTTCATCATTTTTATCAGGGCGCATCCAGCTTGCCAAATGTACTTCGTATACGCTCCAGGCTGCATCCAGGGCATTGCTCTTTTTCCTGTTTTTCATCCATGCATTGTCTGCCCAGCTGTACTGCATATTCCAGCTAACAGAAGCAGTCTCCGGCCGCATTTCCCAAAAATTTGCATAAGGGTCTCCTTTGTCAATGGCTGCACCTTTGTATCCCTTTATATGATATTTATATGCTTCGCCTTTTTTAAAGTTGGGGATAAAGCCTTCCCAAATACCCGAACTGTCGAGCCTTACATACAATGGGTGCTGGCCTTTTTGCCAGTTATTAAAATGGCCCACTACAGAAACTTCAGTGGCATTGGGTGCCCAAACTGCAAAATAATAACCCCCGGTATTTAACACTTCTATTTGGTGGTTGCCAAATAGCTGGTATCCATTATATAAATTTCCATTTTGATAATTGCGTATATCCGTATCCGTAAATAAAGAATAATTCCACACCGGTTTGGTACTATCAACAAAATGTTCTTCTTCGTATTTTTTTTTATGGAAAGATGTATCCTGTTGCATCATAGAAATGTTTTTTACCCTTTGTGCTGTTGTAACACCACTGATGGAATAAGTTTGTATTGTAAAAAAATTTAAGTTTTACTTAACGTAAATTTAAGCATAGTGTTTAAGTAATATGAATATATTTAATAATCCTTAACAACTATTTGCATTTTACCAACACCAAACCCTTTATGATAAAAAACATCCATGTTCTTTTACTAAGCCTCTTTTTTCTATTATTGGGTTTAGGAATTTCCGCACAAACCATTTCAGGTAACCTTACAGATACCACCAATAAAAAAGCAATCGCCAATGCGGTGGTGGCTGTTCTAACACCGGTTGATTCTATAATTTACAAATTTGTAAGAACAGATAAAGATGGAGCATTTGAAATAAAAAATATTCCTTCAGGAAAATATATATTGATAGTTACGCACCCCTCTTACGCAGATTTACTGGACGATATTACCCTTGGTGCAGACGGATTGCAATTAAAAGACGTTTCCATTATTCCCAAAAGTAAATTATTACAGGAGCTGATTATAAAAAGCGGCAGCCCAATGCGGATAAAAGGCGACACCACTATTTTTACTGCAGATAGTTTTAAAGTAAGCGCTAACGCCAACGTAGAAGAGCTGCTAAAAAAATTGCCCGGCATACAGGTGGATAAAAGCGGTAAAATAACCGCCATGGGGGAAACGGTAGCTAAAGTATTGGTTGATGGCGAAGAATTTTTTGGGGATGACCCGGGGATGGCCATAAAAAATTTAAGGGCCGATGCGGTTAAAGAAGTACAGGTATATGATAAAAAAAGCGACCAGGCAGAATTTACAGGTATTGATGATGGTAAAACAAAAAAAACTATTAACCTTAAATTAAAGGATGATAAAAAACACGGTTATTTTGGTAAGATAGATTTGTCTGGTGGTTTGCGAAAAGATGCTGATCCACTTTACAATAACAATTTACTTTTTAGTTCATTTAAAGGTAAAAGAAAAATATCAGGCTACTTTTTGAATGGTAATACGGGGCAGGATCAATTAAGCTGGCGTGACAGGGATAAGTTTGGCGGAGATAATGATTTTTCTGTAAGTGCTGATGACGATGGCAGTGTAAATTTTAGCTGGCTGGGTGGGGATAATGATGACGAACCTTATGTTGACACCCAGAACGGCCTTTTTAAAAATAATAATGTCGGCTTTCAATATTCTAATAAATGGAACGACAAGCAATCCCTTTCCCTTTCGCCCAAGTATAATTACCAGGATTATATAAACACTATAAAAACCTACACACAAACACAGATAGCTGATTCATTTTTTAATGATAATGCCGTTGAAAATGTACACGTAAATAAACAGGCTTTTAAATTGAACGCCACATACAGTATAAAGATTGATTCTTTAAATTCATTAAAATTTACTGGTAGTACAAATATTATCAATACTGAAAGTGAATCTTACAGAGCATCTGCAGGCACCAGTGAAAAAGGCACCCTCAACAATACCAGCCTGAGAGATATGACCACTAATTCAGACAAACAGACCTTTAACGGGTCTGTGTTATTTAAACATAAATTTAAAAAGGCAAGAAGGACATTTTCTTTAAATTCAACCTGGAACTCTTTAAATACAGATGGCACCAATTTGCTAAAATCGGATAATGAAATTTATACCGGTGGCGTTGTTTCTTTAAGCCAAATAGTAAATCAACAAAAACAGTATAATAAAAGTACAGGGCAATTATTAACCAATTTAACGTACACCGAACCGCTTAGTAAAAAATATTCCTTACAGGTATATTACCAGTCAACCATTAACAATGGCAACAATAACCAAACTACTTATGCCTATTCACCCACAACCGATAAATACGATCATGTAGTAGATTCTTTAACTAATTTATTTGATCAAAAAATTACCGTAAACCAACCTGGATTTAAAATAAACTATAATTTTAAGAAATTAAAATACAATTTTGGGTCGGGTATTGGCATAACAAGATTTGATTTAATAGACCATACCCGTGATACCAATTATTTACGCAAATACAATAATTTCTTCCCCTCCGCAAGCCTTGAGTATGCTTACAAAAGTGGGCACAACCTGTATTTTTATTATAATGGCTCAACCATCCAGCCACGTATAGATCAATTGCAACGATTAAGAAATAATAATGATTATTTTCACCAAACTACGGGGAACCCTAACTTAAGCCCATCTTTTAGAAACGATTTCCGGCTTTCACATGAAAGCTACAATTTTATAAACGATGCATTTATGTATCAATCCATCAATTTTACTGAAACCAGCAATTCCATTACCACAAGCAGTATAATCAATGGCTCTACCGGGCAAACCATTGTACAACCTGTAAATACCAATGGTAATTATAGCTTTAATTTCAATAGTAACTTTGGAAAAAAAATTAAAAAAATTGATACGAGAATTAACATAGGCCCCAATTTAAATTATAACCACAGCAGTGAAATAATAAATGGGTTAAGCAACATATCAAAAAATTTAAATGCAGGTTTAAACGTTTATTTATCAAAATCAAAGGATAAAGTATATGATATTTCTATCTCGGATAATTTTTCATACAACAGCAATATCACACAACAATACAATACTAAAATAAATTATGCCGCCAACCAACTGGGTGTTGATGCTACTTTTTACCTGAAAAAAGTATGGTCACTTAACACCGATTTTAATTATTACACCCGGCAAAAAACACCACAGTTCCAAAACAATTTAAGTAACCAGTTATGGAACGCAAAACTGCAACGCACTTTTAAAAAAGATGAGTTTACAGCTTCCTTTATCATAAAAGATATCTTAAACCAAAACACTTCAATAGAAAGAAATTTTTATAGCAATACATTAACCGAGGTAACCAATTACCGTTTGCGCCAATACTGGCTATTGGGTTTTGCCTGGAACTTTAAAAACAAAGCAGATAAGGCTGATGCTGCAGAACAACCAAAAAAATAACGAATATGAAACACAAATTATATTGCTTTATTGTTATTGCCTTTATAAGTTTAGAGGTAAATGCCCAACAATTTATCAGCAAGGGTACCATTGAATTTGAAGTAACTACCAATGTGAAAAAGACCATGGGAAATCAAGCTTATTTAGACGAGTTAAAAGACCAAATGCCTGCTTTTAAAATTGCGTATTACAATTTTACTTTTGCCGATAATAAAAGTATTTACAAGTTTGACCACTATGATGAAAAAAAAGCGAAAGTACCTGAATTTTTAACAGGTGGGGAAGACGAAAATGAATGGTACTATGATTTTACTGCCAGGCAAACAACGATACAAAAAAATAAATGGGGGAGCCTTTTATATATAAAAGACAGCATTGCCCAGATACAATGGAAACTAACCAATGAGAGCCGCTTGATTGCCGGTTTTAATTGCCGTAAAGCAGTTGGTAAAATTTTAGACAGTGTATATGTTTTTGCTTTTTATACAGATGAAATAACCATTAGCGGCGGCCCTTGTACCGTTAATGGCTTACCCGGTATGATTTTGGGGCTTACCATTCCCCGTCTTTATGTATCGATGATTGCTACCAAACTTTCGGTAACAGATGTAAATAAAAGCAACATCAAACCTGCATCTGCAAAAAAATACCTGACAACTAAGGAATTAAAAGTTATCCTTGATGAAAAAATGAAAGATTGGAACAGTAACGAGGAGGAGACCGAGGATTCAAAAAACTGGAAAAACCAATTTTACTGGCAAACCCTTTTGTAAATTCAGGAAGTCTATTAGATGATTTATTGCCAAAGGATGGGTGGTGGTATATTTAGTTAGCGGGTCTTCCAGTGTTTTTAGATCATTTAGATTGAATAAAGTTTCCTACAATTGAAGCTCCCTGCAACCAAATGAACCAGGGTCAACAAAGAGGTTGAAAAAAGTAGCTTCTCCTGAAAATAACTCAGATCTGGTTAAATTACTTTTATCTGCACCAACTTATAGCAAGACACAATTAGACGAAATAAGTAAAACCAGCAAAGCTATAAATCAATGGCGGACAAAATAGTGTTGAAATTAAATACAGAAGCCCGTGAATACGAACAAAAAAATTAGAAGTCGGCACTCAAATTGACATTATTAAATGCATAAAATTGAAAAAATGACAACATTGCCAATTGACCCACTAAATAAAATACTTTCAAAATCAGGCAAATTAAGTGAAGATTCTATCGTATCATTGTTAGAACTTTGGCATAAATCTAAAAAATTAAAAGCAAGAGAAATTCTTTTGAATTTTAATCAGCAAGATTCCTATTTGTATTTTGTTTCGAGTGGCTGTCTGAGGTTATTTGTAGTGGACAATCAACACAACGAAGTAAATATTGGTTTCGGTTTTGAGAACACATTCATTACAAGTTTTCAATCCTTTATTCAAGAAAAACCATCTTTACTAAGCATTGAAGCTATATCAGAAAGTGTAATATTAGCTATACATAAACAAGATTTGAAACTTCTAATCAACGAAAACAAAGAAATTTCTGAATGGTATCAATCGCTGTTGGAAATTACACTTTCAGGGCATATCCAGCGGCAAACAGAATTGCTTACACTAAGCCCACAAGAAAAATATGAAGTATTCATTAAACGAAGCGGACATTTAATTAATAGCATTCCATTGAAACATATTGCATCATATTTGATGATGTCACCCGAAACTCTTAGTAGAGTAAGGTCTAAACTTTCTTGATTTCAATCAATATTTTCTATTTTTTTTCAGCGTTGTTTTGCATAAAAACGAAGGAAATGAAATTAAAAATAGGACAAAAAGTACCCAAATTTATCAAGGAAGACATTTGGGGTAATGAAATTAATTTAAGCGAATTGAATAGCCAAAAAGTGTTACTTACATTTTTTCGGTATGCAGAATGTGCCTTGTGTAACTTACGCATTTCAGAAGTAATGCGTTATCAAACCCAAATGCAGGAACAAGGCATACATTTCATAGCGGTATTTGAATCGCCAGTTGACAGTTTACAAAAAAGTGTTGCAAACAGGCATCAATTTAAGTTTACTATCATTGCTGACCCCGATAGAGAATTGTACAATTTATTTCAAGTAAAACCATCCTGGACAAATTTTTTCAGAACAATGAGTTTTAAAGCGATTAAAAAGGTAATTGACGCAAATAAATTGGGCTTTAAACCAGGGGGGAAAGTTGAAGGAGCATTCAACCGAATACCTGCTGACTTTTTAATAAGCAAATCGGAAATTATTGAAATAGCCCATTATGGCAATAGCGTAATAGACCATTTGCCATTAAACGAAATACTTAATTGAGTTCGACTATTAATTTGACTTGAAAACATAATCGTAAAATGAGCACCAGAAAAAAAACCTACTGCCAAAGTGGTATTGCGCAAACGTATCTTATTTTAAACCAGCAAATTCATCAGCCAATTTATTTACCTGTTTTAGATCAAGGGTATTCTTCGCATTGTCAATAATTATGCGGTAACGAAAGCTAACAGTTGCTCCTTTTTTAAGGGAAAGATCATAAGCGGATTTTCCATTGGTAAATATTTTTTCAGCAAGGGGATTTGCAGAAAACAGGCCATAACCACGGGCATGCCAAAAGGTTGGGTAATTGGGATTTAACGGATGATCAATAATCACCAGGCTTATTGAATCATTTCCCATTTTGCCATATACTTTACACCATCGCCCTCTTGTACTCCATACGCTATCCCCCAACCTTCCTTCGCTGGAAATATAATTTCCGTTGGCTATGATATCTGTTCCACCTTTTACAATAGTTATATTGCCTTTATCATCTGTAAATTGCTGGTCTTTATCGGTGGGTATTTGTAGTGCATGTGCCAGCCTGATAGCCATTAACCCATCTTTAGCATCCTTAAAAAGCAAATCGGTATCAGCCCTTAAAGTTGTCAGCCTGTCAATAATTCTTTGATGGGCATTTCCACTAAATTCAAAGCGGGTAGTTTCTTCCAGTAATGTTTCATTAGTTTGATTTACCCAGTTGGCATGATAGGATACGGTGCCTTTTTTACCATTTGATATTTCAAGGATACTATCTGTTTTTATCCATCCATAGGAATGTTTTTTTTCTTTTGGGATGGCATAAGAATTATTCCAGAAATCGAGGCCATTTACATTTTCAAAAGTAAACCAAATGCCTATATGATGAGGATGATCGTTTGCTTCATTGGGCTGGGGTTTTAAGGGGAAACCCCTTGTTACAATAGTTCCATTGGCTGCATGTACTGGAAACAACACCGGCTTTTCCAATGTGTCAGGATATAAAAAACTGGTGAATAATTTTTCCCCAATAAAAATATCTACCTTTTTTTCATTAGGTGATTGTACAACTTTTACAAGTTCTGTTTTTTGGGCAAATGAAATGTAAAAACTGGCTATAGAAAAAAGAGTAGTTGTAACCGGTTTTAAAATATGGCGCATAATGATATATTGAATAGAAATAATTTTTATCGCTTCATCATTGTATCAATGAGCAAAATCAATCTCAAAATTTCCTTTTATCCTTTCAATAGAAGGATTAAAATAGCCGAATTTAAGGTTGGGGAATTCTTCCCTTATCAATTCCATCAGTTGCTTTACACCCATGCATTCACCGGTTTCTGTAACACCAATTTTACCGAGGTACCAGTCAGGATCAATATTAAAATTGCGCCATTGTATCATGCATAAATCGGTTTCTTTTATCAGTTTGCGCAGGGCTTCATATTCCTCAATGCTATCCGTCATGCCGGGAAAAACAAAATAGTTGATGCTCGTCCAGCCGCCGTAACTACGCATTACTTTAAGGCTCTCTAATAAATCTGCAAATATATAATTATTGGGTCTGTAGTAAGGCGTATAAATTGATTCCCTGGCACTATTGGTACTTACACGCATACTGTTTAAACCTGCTTCGCACAAGGCTTTTACCGCATCGGGCTTACTGCCATTGGTGTTGATATTGATGCTTCCTTTTTGGGTATGTTTGCGTATTTCAGTGATGCTGTCCCTGATGGTTTCCCACATTAGTAAAGGTTCACCCTCACAACCCTGCCCAAAACTTATTATGGGAAACGGCGCTGTTTCTAAATGCGGCACTGTAAACTCAACAATCTCTTCCGGGGTAGGCCTAAACGTTAGCCTGTCCTGTGTGCTTACAATTGTTTCTTCTACAGGTTGAAAACTAATACAGCCAATACAGTTAGCGTTGCAGGCAGGAGATGCAGGTACCGGGCACTCCCACCGGCCCATTGCCAGGTTTCTTGCAGCCGGACAATTGTACGTCATGCAGCAGTTTTCCATTAAATGTTTAACCAGGCGATTGTGAGGGTATGTTTTTATGAGATAGTCTGTTCCGTTTACAATTTGTTCTTCGTCATACCCTTCAGTTTCCTGGCGTATATCATTTTCTATGCGAACTGCAGGTACATAAAATTTATTGTCAAACCACCCTGTCGCTGTGTAACAAAATAATGGAAGTGTGGGGGCATCCGGTTGGGTTTCGTAAGCTGCCATATACAGGCCCGTATGCGCTGGAGGTATAAATGCTGCTACTGCCCATCCCTTTTCGCATAAACGCATCTCGCCTGTTACAACATCAATACCAATTCCTTTGCGTCCAGGCAATTCATATAAATTGCCGCCATGAGGTAATTCAATCCAGTCTTCCGATTCTATCGGCAATGCATCCCAGCCACTACGGCCGGTTACATATAAAGAAGTGTCTTCAAATATATTTCCAGATCCATCCGAGTATAAAATGTAAGGAGTCATAATTAATTGATAAATGATAATTAGTTAATGGATAATTTTTCAGTGCAATAGCATTCAATATATCCAGTTCTACTTATGCTGTCAGTTGCAAAATTCGTCAATTTGTTGCAGTTCTTCAATTTTTAAATTTACGGGGATTGAGTGTTCCGATTGAATTATATCTAGTCTTTCGCGTAATTAAACATTGATAAATCCGCTGCAAAAAGTATTGAATTTATTTTCATTTACTAAAGTATCATTTTCATCAATGTTGAGCTGTAATAATTTATTATTTTTAAAATCAAGTGTAAGCAGGTTGTCCTTTAAAATTATATTATTGAATTCAATCCAGGAATGTATTGGTTTGCCAAACAGTTTTATAATATTTACTCCTTCTGTACTTATATTTATTATTGGTTTTACATGTAATTTTTTGGCCATTAAACTATATACTACCAATACTGCAGCAAAAGCCAGGGAACCTGTGGCTATAAATAATATAACTGCGGCTATACACAACAGTAAGGAAACATTTAAACGGAATTGACCAAATAGTTTATTAACCCAAACCGCCATAATAAACAGAACAATGGATGCAGTTATATTGATATAATAGTTATGATTGCTGTGATACAGCAATGATAGTATACCACATAATGCCAGCAATGATCTTGCTATTAATACATTTATGTCAGGACTATTATCTTTTATTTTAAATGTGTACATTTTTATTGCGGCGTGTACGCTGTCATTCCTGTTTGATAAAATTAAACAGGTTTATCTATGGGAACAAAAATGCAGTATGGTTATAGAAAATAATAATAAAAGATAGCCCGCTAAAATAGTTTAAACAGGGTTTGAGGAAACCAGCATACTGCACAATTTAAAAAGGCACCTGGCTCCAACATTTTCATCCCATTCATCATGGCTCACGCCTACTTCATTTAAATCGAAGCCAATAATTTTACGGCCACTCTGCAATACCAGTTTAAAAAGATAAAATAATTGTTCTGTTTCAAAGCCACCTTGTACAGGTGTACCTGTGTGTGGGCATAATTTAGGATCCAGCCCATCAATATCAAAACTTATATAAACAGCTTGTGGTAAATGTTCAACCATTTCCTTTGCTATTATTTGCCAGGTTTGCCCCTCAAATTGACGCTCTTTTATTTCCTTATCAAAATAAGTAACTACCCGGTAATTTGAATTAGCTATATAATCCCATTCCTCTTCACAATAATCCCTTATACCCACCTGCACCAGCTTTGTCAATTGGGGTATTTCTTCCAGGGCATTGTACATTATGGAAGCGTGAGAATAATTGAAATTTTCATATGCTTTTCTAAGATCACAATGGGCATCAATTTGCAAAATACCAAAATCGCTATGCTTTTCTGCTATCGCTCTAAAAAAACCAAGTGGGGTACTATGGTCTCCACCCAGTAAACCAACCAGCTTACCGCTATCAAGCAGGTCTTTTGTTTGTTCATATACCCACTCATTCAGGAAAAGGCTGCCTGCATTCACTTCCTTAAGGGCTTTGCACATAAATTTATTATCTGAAATCTCCTCCCCTTCTGAAATAAAATTGATGTATAATTCAGCTTCTTTGCGGAGATAATCGCTTTTCATCAATATTTTCTTATCGCAATGACGCATAAAAAAACCCTGCTTCCAGGCATCTTTAAATTCCGGATCAAAAAGATCTACCTGAAGGCTGGCCTTAAATACATGCTCTGGGGCCCTTGCTGTGCCTGCATTGTAGCTTACAGTAACTTCCCATGGAATAGGCAATATAACCAGGCGGGCATCTTCTTCCGAAAAAGGTAAACCAAAAATATTATTGTTAGGGTTGCCAACCGAATTGGGGTCAAATTGAGAGAGGTCTGTCATTACAAATATTAATTAAAACTATACCCTTACTGCACAATATCAAAAAAGACTGCAAAGATAAGCACATACAAAATAATAATTAAACTGATTTTGTTAATAAACTATACACAGTTTAAACGCAGCAACATCTCATTTTATTATAAAAAATACACCTTGTTAGTATTACCTTTGCGGCGTAAAATTTTCGGTTATGAAGAGATCACATATTGTTATTTTAGTAGCCATCGCTATTGCCATAGGAGCTTTAATTATGCTTTCGGTCGATTTTTCTACTTACGACACTATTTCATCTGCCAGAAAAAAGCAGGGGAAATTTGTTCACCTTATTGCCAGGCTGGATAAAACCATTCCCATGGATTACGATCCCGCTACCAACCCCAATTATCTTTCTTTTGTTGCAACAGACAGTTTAGGTGCTTCAACAAAAGTGGTATACCATAATACAAAACCTGCCGAACTGGAACAAAGCGAAAGGATTGTTTTAAAAGGAAAAATGCAGGGTGATGTTTTTGAATGCAGCGATATCTTATTAAAATGCCCCAGTAAATATAAAGACGATAAAAAGGTATTGGAGAAAACTGTTGGGGAGAGCAAGTTGTGAGTGGTGAATGGTGAGATTTAAGATTTTAAAAAGTGGCCGGTGGGGCGCAGCCACGGCGGTCTGCCGAGGTTGCGCCCCACCAACCTCGAAATGGGAAAAAATATTTCCCTTCTTTTAGTGATTATTTATATAAACAAAGTACGATGCAATTTGAAGGAGAACACCTGTGGATAGGAACTTTAGGACATAGTTTTATATTGATTGCTTTTACGGCCTCGCTTCTATCCACGATTGCCTATTTTATTGCTTCACAAAAACAGGATGCAGCCGAAAAATATTCCTGGATAAAATATGCAAGAGTTTGTTTTTTTGTAGAGGTTGCTGCTGTATTATCTGTTTTTGGATGCATCTTTTACATCTGCTCCCATCATTATTTAGAATACCTGTACGCTTACAAACACACTTCAAAAGAACTGGAATTTAAATACCTGCTCGCCTGCATTTGGGAAGACCAGAGTGGCAGCTTTTTATTATGGACCATTTGGCACTGTGTGTTAGGTATTGTTCTTATTAAAAAAGCAAAGGAATGGGAAGCCCCTGTAATGACGGTGGTAAGCTTTGCACAGGTATTTTTAGCAATGATGATAATGGGTGTTTATATTTTTGGTATTAAAATAGGCAACAGCCCCTTTGTATTAACAAGAAATGAAATCAACGGGCCCATTTTTGGAAGAACAGATTATTTAAGTTTAATAAAAGATGGCGTTGGTTTAAATGTTTTGTTGCGTAACTACTGGATGGTAATTCATCCTCCGGTATTATTTTTAGGCTTTGCTTCTACCATTATTCCCTTTGCATTTGCTTATGCCGGTATTCAAACCAAAAGGTTTGGCGACTGGGTAAAACCTGCCATACCGTATGCTCTATTTAGTGCGGCGGTATTGGGTGTTGGTATTATGATGGGTGGCAAATGGGCTTATGAGTCTTTATCCTTTGGTGGTTACTGGGCATGGGATCCGGTTGAAAATGCCTCATTGGTTCCCTGGTTAATTTTAGTTGCAGGCCTACATACTATGGTGGTTTATAAAGCTACGGGTCACTCACTGAGGGCAAGTTATTTATTTGCTATACTTACTTTTGTTTTTATACTTTATTCTACTTTTTTAACCCGTACAGGTATTTTAGGCGATACATCCGTGCATGCTTTTACGGAAGCTGGTAAAGCAATGAATGTTTTGATATTATTATTTTTAGTCATATTTGGTATTACCTCGCTCGTACTATTTTTTATCAATATCAAAAAAATTCCGGCAGTACATAAAGAAGAAACTACCAGCTCAAGGGAATTCTGGATGTTTATTGCTTCGTTGGTTTTCTTTTTATCGGCCCTTTTTATTAGTGCCAAAACATCTATACCGGTTATTAATTCTGTATTTGGCTCCAAACTGGCACCGCCGGAAGATGTTGAATTTTCTTATAATAAAGTAATGGTGCTGGTTGCGGTAATTATCGGGCTGTTAAGTGCCATTACACAATATTTAAAATACAAAGACACTCCTATTAAAAACACCGTTAAAAAATTAGCGGTACCAACTTTAATAGCCTTGGTAACTACAAGTTTACTCGCCATTTTTTATCCCATTACCTACCATAAACAAGGGCCTGGTTTTTTAGGTGCATTATATTTTGCCTTGTTTGCTTCTATTTATTCTGTAGCTGCAAACGCCGGTTATATATGGAGCGGATTAAATGGCAAATTAAAAGCTGCCGGCGGTTCTATTGCGCATCTTGGTTTTACATTAATGATTGCAGGAATGCTGATATCTGCCGGTAATAGAGAAGTAATCAGTACAGAAAAATTTAAGGATTTTGATATCCCGATGGGGATCGATCCGCTAACAAAACAACAGGATAATGCTTCTGAAAATATGAACCTCATTCGCCAGGTTTCAAAAAAAATGGGCCCTTACGATGTGACTTATTTATACGATAGCGCCGGGCTTGAAACGGGTAAAAGATATTATCATTTATTATTTCAAAGAAAAGATGCCAATACCAAACAGGTAAAAGAATCTTTTGTACTTAACCCTGATGTGTACCTCATGAAAAATAATAACATGAGCAGTAACCCGGATACAAAAAACTATTTATCACACGATGTATTTACTTATATATCTTATGCACTAAACCCGGATAGAGATAAGGATACGGGGCAATATAAAATAAGCGAAGTTGCCGAGGGCGACACTATTTTTTATTCAAATGGATTTATGGTGTTAAATAATGTCACTAAAAATCCGGAAACAAATAAATTTAAAATTGCTTTAACCGGCCCGGCTGTTGTAGCGAATATTACCATTACAGCTAAAGACAGTACTAAATATAATGCTGCCCCCATGATAATGATAGACAGCATGGGCATTAATCAGATAGATGATACTATATATGCACAAAATTTATACATAAAATTTGCTGGCATCACTACCGATCAAAAAAAGCTAAAAATAGCAGTAAAGGAATCAGATAAAATGATAGATTTTGTAACTATCAAAGCTTATATTTTTCCTTATATCAATTTAGTTTGGATAGGGCTTGTTGTAATGGCAATTGGCCTTATCATGAGCATGATCCGAAGGGCAAACCTATCTTCAAAAACTGGCGCCATAGTTCTGATACTTGTCGCAGTAGGGTTATTTTATATGTTTTTATTGGCTAATTAGGCAATGCAATTGTTAAGGAACAATTAATTTATTTTAATACCAACAGGTTTTTTAAGCTTGTTGCACATCTCTTTTTTAGCTCCTCCTTATCTTCGGCCACAATTAATTGTACATCCAGCGTTATATTGTAAATTTACTTTACGAATGAGACTCAAGGTTATATATAAAATAGTAGCACTGCTTTTTATTACAGCTTTTTTCTCAGCAAAAAATGAGCATGCATTTGCACAGCAAGTTACAAACGACACTATAGTGTCTGTCGCTGTTATTTATGAGGGAGATACCATTGAAGCAAAAACTTTGCAAGATCTATTGATACGCTCCTGGTATAATGAAGCCCAAATGAGTGCAAAGGCAAAATGGACAAGATTGCGAAATGCTGTGTATGTTACTTACCCTTATGCAAGGCGTGCCGGCCAGGTTATAAATGCTTTAAATGCACAACTTGCCAATATAGCCGACAAGGATGCCAGAGCGAAAATAATTAAGTCGCAGGAGAAGCAATTAAAAAAGCAATTTACTGAACCGCTTACAAATTTATCTGTTTACCAGGGAAAGGTTTTAATGAAATTAATCAATCGGGAAACGGGTAACAATTGTTACGAATTGATAAAAGAATATAAGGGTGGTTTTACAGCAGGTTTTTATCAAACATTGGCTTTCTTTGTTGGCAGTAGTTTAAAACAGCCTTACGATAAAAATGGTAATGATAAAGAGATTGAAAAAATTGTGCAGGATGTTGAGAGGATGTATGGATTAAGGAGTTAATTATGTTTTAGAGATTATGAATTTTTAGTTTTTGTTTTTTACTTTTAATTTCCCCTTTACTAAATATGAAATTAGATATACTTGCCTTTGGGGCACACCCCGATGATATAGAACTTAACTGTGCAGGCACATTGCTGACAGAAAAAGCCAATGGCAAAAAAACTGGTGTTATTGACCTTACACAGGGAGAGCTGGGAACAAGGGGCAGCGCTGAAATAAGGAAGCAGGAAGCTACTGCTGCGGCAAAAATTTTGCAATTGGATGTCAGGAAAAATCTTGAACTGGCAGACGGCTTTTTTAAAAATGATGAAACGCATCAACGCCAAATAATTACAGTAATAAGAAAATACCAGCCCTCAATTATTTTGTGCAATGCCCCGGAAGATCGCCACCCCGATCATGGTAAAGCCGCACAGTTAATTGAAGACGCCGTTTTTTTGTCGGGACTGCGTAAAATTGAAACTTATGATAATGGCTTGCCGCAGGAAGTTTGGCGGCCAACCTACGTTTTTAATTATGTGCAGGACAGGTACCTGCATCCCAATTTTGTTATAGATATTTCTGCCGTAATGGAACAAAAATTAGCTGCTATCCGTGCTTATACAACCCAATTTGACAGCCCCGATTTAAGCGAACCCCAAACGTATATTTCAACACCCGATTTTTTAGAGAGTATCATTTACCGGTCGAAAATGTATGGAAAAATGATAGGCGTAAAATACGCAGAAGGCTTTATCAGCAAAAAAATGATAGGATTTAACAGTTTTGATAGTTTTATTAAGACAATTACCTGATTTTGGGTAAAAACAAATAACATTTAGAACTGTTATAATTGTAGTTTTGCAAATTATAATATGCAGCTATATGGCAACTCCAAAATTCATCAACAACTCAACCAATTTTCACCAGGAATTAAAACAGCGGGTGAATAAGTATTTTGCCGATGTAAAAAAACCTTCTACGGGTAATATCAAATTATTTTTAAAGGCCATTTTTTTTCTTGTTGCTTATATTGCTTTGTATGTTCACCTTGTTTATTTTACCCCGGTTGCATGGGTAGCCATTATTGAATGTGTTTTATTGGGTGGTTTTACCGCAGCTATTGGTTTTAATGTTATGCATGATGGCGGACATGGAAGCTTTAGCAAAAATAAAAATGTAAATCGCCTTGCAGCTATTTCTGTAAATTTTTTGGGTGCAAGCAGTATTATGTGGAACCAGAAACACAATATCATTCATCATACATACACTAATATTGATGGTGTTGACGATGATATTGAAATTAAGCCATACCTCAGAATGTGTGCTACTCAGAAATTGTATAAAGTGCATCGCTTTCAACATTATTACGTTTGGTTTTTATATACTTTATTACACATTATCTGGATATTTTTAACTGACTATCAAAAGTATTTTAAGAAAAGAATTGGTTCTGTGCCAATTAATAAATTAAGTGTTAAGGAACATTTTGCTTTTTGGGGAGCAAAAATTGGTTATGCCATTTTTTTTATGGTTTTACCAATTTATATGGTAGGCTTTGTTCCATGGGTAGTTGGCTTTTTAATCACCAGTATGGTAACTGGTTTTATTATAAGCATTGTATTTCAGTTAGCACATACCGTTGAAGAAACCACCTTTCCTTTACCTGTTGCAGACACCAACAGAATTGAAAATGAATGGGCAATACACCAGGTACAGACAACCGCTAATTTTGCAACAAAAAACAAATTAATTTCCTGGCTGGTTGGTGGTTTGAACTTCCAGATAGAGCATCATCTTTTTCCAAAAATTTCACATATCCACTACCCTGCCATCAGCAAAATAATTAAACAAACCTGCATAGATTTTGGTATAAAATATTCGGAGTATCCAAAAATGAGGCATGCTATTGCATCGCATACTTCTTACTTACGCAAAATGGGTAGGCCAGACTAATAAATTTAAAAAGTTGTAAAAAGCCTTTGTATTTTTAAGATACAAAGGCTTTTTATTTATCTTTATTTGTACATACTTAAAACAAACAGAAATGGAAAAAGTAACCTGGCACGATAAACATGAAAAATCTTTAACTGTTGGGCACCGTCTTGCAGATTCAGTCGCCAATGGCATGGGTTCCTGGCGTTTTATTATTATTCAATCTGCCTTTGTAGTAATATGGATGGCACTTAATATTATTGGGTTTATTCATCACTGGGATGTTTATCCATTCATTCTGTTAAACCTTATTTTTTCAACACAGGCAGCTTATGCAGCGCCGATTATAATGATGTCGCAAAACAGGCAAACGCAACGTGACAGAATTCAGGCTCAGGATGATTACCAAACCAATATTGATGCTAAACTGTAAATAGAAGCATTACAAATTCATCTTACACAAATTGAAACACAAAAATTAGATAAAATAATTGCCTTGCTGGAAGAAATAAAAAATAAAACACCTTGAAAAATAATACGTTGCTTAACATAAAATAAGCATGTTCTCTTAACTACATATTTTGATTATAATAACACATACAAGAAATTCGCAACCATTCCAAAAGTATATTTGGTTATAATTTTTAGTTAATAAGCAGTTGCTGCTTTCATATAAATAGTATCAAACCAACATTATACCACATCATCCCTTAAATTTGCGCAACAAAGTATAAAAGATGTCTGAAGAAAAGAGCCTGAATTTTATTGAAGAAATTATAGAAACGGATTTAGCCAATGGAAAATATAAAACTATCCTTACCCGTTTTCCGCCGGAGCCTAATGGCTACCTGCATATTGGCCATGCTAAAAGTATTTGTTTAAATTTTGGTTTGGGGTTAAAATATGGCGGTAAAACCAATCTTCGATTTGATGACACCAACCCTGTTAAAGAAGATATTGAATATGTAGACAGCATTAAACAAGATGTTCATTGGTTAGGGTTTAACTGGGAAAAAGAATTATATGCTTCCGACTATTTTGAACAGTTATACCTGCTAGCTATTGATTTAATCAAAAAAGGTTTGGCATATGTTGATGATTTAGATGCCGAAGAAATTGCTACTTTAAAAGGTACACCAACCGAACCCGGAAAAGACAGTCCAAACCGTAACAGGCTCATAGAAGAAAGCCTTTTGCTGTTTGCCGAAATGAAAGCAGGAAAATATAAAGATGGTGAAAAAGTATTAAGGGCAAAAATTGATATGGCATCACCAAATATGCACATGCGGGACCCTTTGCTTTACCGCATAAAACATGCACATCATCACCGCACCGGCGATGCCTGGTGCATTTACCCTATGTATGATTTTGCACATGGCCAAAGTGACAGTATTGAAAATATAACCCATAGCATTTGTACATTAGAGTTTATACCACACCGTGAGTTATACGATTGGCTTATTGAAAAGCTGGGAATTTTTCCATCACAACAATTTGAATTTGCAAGGCTTAATATGACCTATACTGTTATGAGTAAACGCAAATTGTTACAATTAGTTACAGAGGGGCATGTGCAAAGCTGGGACGATCCCCGCATGCCAACCATCAGCGGTATGCGCCGCAGGGGTTTTACTGCAGAAAGCATCAGGAATTTTTGCGAAAAAATTGGCGTTGCCCGAAGAGAGAATATGATTGATTTTAGTTTACTGGAATTTTGTTTAAGGGAAGACCTGAACAAATCTGCTCTAAGGGTGATGGGCATTTTAGATCCGGTAAAATTAATTATTACCAATTATCCCGATGCACAAACAGAAGAATTGGTGAGTGAGAATGGGCCTGATGAAGCCTATGGAACAAGGACAGTATCTTTTAGCAAAGAACTGTGGGTAGAACGTGAAGACTTTATGGAAGAGGCAGCAAAAAAATGGTTCAGGCTTGCACCTGGAGCAATGGTTCGCCTGAAAAGCGCATACATTGTAAAATGCGATGGCTTTACAAAACATGTTGATGGAAAACTAACAGCAATCCATTGCTCTTATATTCCTGAATCAAAAAGTGGTAACGATACGAGCGGCATTAGTGTAAAAGGAACAATACATTGGGTAAGTATTGCACATGCAATACCAGCCGAAATAAGGCTGTACGAGCGCCTGTTTAAAGTTGAGAACCCTGCCAGCGAAGAAGGTGATTTTAAAGAATATATAAATGAAGACTCTTTAAAAATAATAACAAATGCCTGGGTAGAAAAATCCTTGGAAAAAGCAACTACAGCTACCCGGTACCAGTTTTTAAGAAAGGGTTATTTCTGTTTAGACAAAGAATCTATGAGTGATAAACTTGTATTTAACAGAACAGTTACTTTAAAAGATGCCTGGTTAAAAGAAGTAAAAAAAAGATAGTGTTGAGAAGATGATTTTTTTATTTGTAAAGTGACCCTACATATATAATTGCGATAATTGCAAAAATAATTATAGCTAAAGAGCCATATAGAAGTCCCCATCCAAATTTTTAATTATAGCTGAAGAATTAGCACACATATATTTTATATAAAGACCAGATATAAGGCAAGCAAGCAAACTAATAAAAAAAAATAAAAAGGTATTTAAACCTACCAAAGAGAAGATATTAGAAAAAGAAAAAATAAAAGCAATTATCAATATCAAAAAAAGAATTCTCATGTATTATGTATTAATCCGTGTATTCAGATAGCTATCGGAACGTACCTTATAATTCGCGTACAACTTTCTCTTCCTGTTCCAACTCTAAATCTGGAAATACAGCAGCTACCAATAAGATGATCATCGATATCATCATAATAAATATGCCCACTTTTTTTTCCGGGCAATACGCATTGTAGCAACTTGTAAACAACACATATGTTTTAATAGTATACCCAACCCCCAATGCTGCAATAAACAGGTTAGCCCTTTTGGCCCATATTTTTGGCAATAACATAAACACAAATATAATTATGGCAATCGTTGACAATAATTTCCCCGGCTTGCCGTATTGATTTTGATACGTTGAAAACCCCGTAAATGTCCTTTGCGCTTCTGTGGCAATATGTGGGTCTGCATAATACATCCACGGCAAAAAGCAGGATACCATCAACATTATACAGGCCAACAAACCTATACGATGCAGTATTTTAGAAAACGCCATAGTTGAAAATTTAAAAATACAACTGTTTTAAAGCCCTAATATCCGTAATATATATTCGTGTCATCATTAACAATACTCTGGCAATAACAGTATAAAACACAATAGGATTACTTATAAAGTAATCCTATTGATAGAGGTCCCGAGCAGATTCGAACTGCTGTAGAAGCTTTTGCA